>CAYXNX010000001.1:0-20309 GCA_964467035.1 Candidatus Woesearchaeota archaeon
CCATAAAATAAAATAAAATAAAACCGCCACCGCCCGGAATCGAACCGGGGAGCCCCGAAGGACCGGCCACTCCAAGGCCGTGCAATACCATTATGCGACGGTGGCGTAATGAGCCATTAAGCGAATGAAGCCAACAAGCATAGTAAGGATTTTTAATCCGACCTATGCGACGGTGGCGTAATGAGCCATTAAGCGAATGAAGCCAACAAGCATAGTAAGGATTTTTAATCCGACCTATGCGACGGTGGCGTAATGAGCCATTAAGCGAATGAAGCCAACAAGCATAGTAAGGATTTTTAATCCGACCTATGCGACGGTGGCGTAATGAGCCATTAAGCGAATGAAGCCAACAAGCATAGTAACCTAAAGGAAGGTGATGCGTTAGGAAACCTTGGTGTCCTACGCTATACGACAGTGACTTTACACAACAATAAAAATTTATTTTATAAACCCTTTCACACAACTACAATAATGATTAAAAACCTCCAACAATTAAATTATTTATGGAAAAAGAACAATATGTTTGCCCAATATGTCAAAATAAAGGAATTGTCAAAGACGAAACAGGAATTCATACCTGCTGGAAATGCCTTCAAGAAGGTCGTTTAGATTGCCACTCTGATGAAATACCTGATTCAGATATAAAATTATAAATACCTTTTAGAAAATTCTTCTTTAATTTTAGAATAAACTTTCTCTTCGCCTTTTTCATAAGGTATAACAGCAAATCTTTTACTATCATTTTTAGCCAAATTTAAATAACCCTGCCTAACTCGTTCATGAAATTCTCTTGTTTGCTGATCCATTCTATCAAATTTACCCCTCAATCCTGCATTCCTTAAACCCTCTTCAACAGGAATATCTATTAAAAATGTCAAATCAGGAATACACTCCCTTAAAGCAAGATTATTAAGATTATTAATCAATCCCAAATCTAAACCCCTTGCAAAACCTTGATAAACTGTTGTAGAATCATGAAACCTATCACAAAGAACACTAACTCCCTTTTCTAAATTAGGAATAATAAACTCTTCAACATGCTGAGCACGAGAAGCTGCATACAATAAAAGTTCAGACCTATACCCCATCATATTGTTCTCTGGATTTAACAAAACTTCCCTAACCTCTTCACTTATTTTAGTTCCTCCTGGCTCTCTTGTAACAACACACTGCCCATAATTATCTTCAAACCATTCAGAAAAAAGTTCTTGCTGAGTGCTTTTTCCACTACCTTCGCCCCCTTCAAAAGTTAAAAACAAAGCATCATTTACCATTTAAAACTTACAAAAACAAACCTTTAAAAAATATATGCTCAAAAAACTATCCTTTCATCTCTATTTTAATATTAACACTTTTAGGTATAGCCAATCTCATAATACTATGAAGAACCTTATCATTACTTGGAAGATCTAAAACCCTTTTATGAATTCTCATTTCAAATCTATCAAAAGTTGCAGTCCCATCCCCACAAGGAGATTTTCTAGTTGTAACTTTTAATTTTTTAGTAGGTAAGGGAATAGGTCCGCGAGGATTAACCCCTGCTTTTTGAGCAATATTTCTTATAGTTCCAGCTATCTCATTTAATTGCTCAATACTTATACTACTCAATTTAATTCTAACTGTCTGAGCCATAAATATTTAGGTGAAAAATGGTTTAAAAACCTTATTGTATAAAACAGAAAACCAAAAAAACATATTGCCCAAACAAACAGAACTAAAAAGAGCACAGCCCTCGCCGCGAGAGGACTGTGCAATCACCACAGCCAATGTGGTGATAAAATACTTAAGATAAACTAGTTTTAAGATTTTTGGTTTTTCAAACTAGAAGTTTCTTCATCTCTAGAAATTTTTTCTTCTAAATCCCGAATATCTCCTTCAACTCTTTCAACCCATCCTTCAGGTTTTTTAAGAGCAACAAAACAATCTCTTCCTATCTTCAAAGCATCTCGTTGTCTGCATGCTTGTTCTCCAGGAATATATCCCAATTCAACTATTGACTTTGCAATTTCTAAAGCACACTCATATTCTCCCTTCTCAAATTCCTGTCTTGCTCTTTCCAAAAATTCTTTTGAATAATCAATAATTTTTTCATCAGCTTCTTTAGAAGATAAATAAAAAACATCTCCCTCCCTAACAAAAAGTTCATATCCTTCTCTAAAATCAAAAGGAGTTTCCAATTTTTTTCCTTCTCCATTTTCAACCAACTCATTAAACCTTTCATAAGAAATTAAATATTTAGTAAGAGAACCATGACCATCATCTTGAGAAAAATCGAGAACCCTACCATCCTCAATCTGATAAAAAGGAAGAACCCCAACTAACAAAAAAGGATTTGTATCTGAATCCACCCTATAACCAACTAATTTAGTACCAACTAAGTTAGTTAATCTTGTTCCTTCTCCATCATTTTTACCTGTTTCTGTTCTTTGCATTTTATCTACAAATTTTGATTCTATTAAAATTTATAAATCTTGTGGTTTTTGAGTTTCTAAAAAATCCTTAAAATTTTCCCAATAACCCCACACTAAATAAACCATCATAGAAACAAAAATTCCAGAAAAATTAATTCCAACATCACTCCAAGCAAATGCCCTAAAAGGAATAAAAAACTGATGCACTTCATCTAAAAAAGCATATACCAAAACCCCAAAAAGTGCTATAAAAAATAGTTTCTTATTTTTTCCAACAGAATAAAAAACAAAAATTCCAAGAAAAAAGAAAATTGAAAAATGATAAACCAAAGGCTTTAAGTCAATTCCCTCTCCAGAACCCCCAACAATTACAATATTTGAAACAATAAAAATCACTAAAGCTACCAAAACAGCCACAAATAAAGATAATTTTCTTTCAAACTCCATAATTTTTTGATTAAACACAGATTTAAAATCATTTATATTCTAAAACAAAAAGCAGAAAAATCTTACAAAATCAGCGAGCCAAAGGCAAACGCTAAACTAAAAAAATTTATATAGCTCATTACCTCTCTTTTAATATGTTAGATATCAATTTATTAAGAGAAAATCCAGAACTTGTTAAAGAAAATCAAAAGCGTTTAGGTCAAGAACCAGAAGAAATTGACAAAATCCTTGAAGCAGATGAAAAATGGCGAAAACTGAAATACCAAGCTGACTCCCTCAGAGCTGAAAGAAATAAAATATCTCAACAAATAAATGAAGAAAAAAAACAAAAAAAAGATGTTTCTAAATTAATTTCTAAAGCAAAAAAAATCCCTAACGAAATTAAAAAAATAGAGGAAGAAACTGAAAAAACAAAACAAAAAAGAGATTCATTACTAAGAAAAATTCCCAACATAATTTCACCCCATACCCCTCGAGGAAAAGACGATAGTGAAAATCCAGAAATTAAACGCCATGGCACACCAATAAAACACTCTTTCCCAATAAAAAACCATGTCGAACTTATAGAAAAACTAAATTTAGGAAGTTTTGACGATTCTGCCAAAACATCTGGCAATGGATTTTATTATTTAAAAGGAAAACTTGCACTCTTAAATCAAGCTTTAATTAAATTTACAATTGATTTTATGAACAAAAAAAATTATGTTTATATAGAACCCCCCCTAATGATAAAAAAAGAAATCATAGAATCAAGTGAAGGTCTTGAAAACATAGAACAATCAATTTATGAAATTCCTGATGAAAATTTAGTCCTTATAGGCACAGCAGAACACGCTTTAATGGCAATGCACACTCAAACAACTTTTGAAGAAAAAGAACTCCCAAAAAAATACTTTGCTTATTCAATGTGTTTTAGAAAAGAAATTGGTTCTCACGGAATTAATGAAAAAGGTCTTTGGAGAACGCACCAATTCAACAAAGTAGAACAATTTATTTTTTGCCTTCCTGAGCAATCAGAAGAACTTTATAATGAACTCCTTTCTAACTCAGAAGAAATTCTCCAAGCTTTAGAACTTCCTTACAGAATTGTAGAAATCTGCACTGGAGATTTAGCAAAATGGAAACACAGAAGCGCTGATTTAGAGGTCTGGCGCCCAACAACTCAATCTTACGGAGAAGTAATGTCTCTTTCAAACATAACAGATTACCAGGCAAGAGACCATGAAATAAAAGTCTTAAGAAAAAATAACCAAAGAGAAGTAGTTCACACTTTAAACAACACAGCTTTAGCAACCTCCCGAATCCTAGTCGCAATTTTAGAAAACTTTCAACTCCCGGACAACTCAATCGCAATCCCAGAAGCTTTATGGAAATACACTGGTTTTAAGAAAATAAGAAAAGAAGATGGAGATTAATTGAAAACCCTAAAATTAAATAGATTTAGGAATTAATGCAAATATAAAACAAAATAAAAGCATAATTAAAAATACTACCACCAGTATTGGTTTAAAAAAACCAGAATTATTATAATGCTTTCTTAAATCATCAAATAAAGGCTTTAATATTTCATGGAGTTCTTTGTTTTTCATTTTAATTGCTAAATAATCTTATAACAAATTTTATAAATTAAACATCCAATTTCTCTTGCTCGCCCATCTCACTTTCCTCTGCTAATACTGCAATATCAACAACCTTATCCTCTTGCTTCAAATTAATAACTTTTACTCCTTGTGTTGCTCTTCCCATCACCCTCATATTTTTTACCCCTGTTCGCATAACAATTCCTTTTTTAGTCATCACAACAATTGTATCTTTTTCACCAACCTCCAATGTTGTCACAACACTGCCTGTTTTTTCTGAAACCTTAATATTAATAACTCCCTTACCAGCCCTTGCAGTTTTTCTATATTCATCAATCTTGCTCCTCTTACCATAACCTTTTTCAGTAATTGTTAAAATATTTGTCCCTTTATTTTCTAAAGGCACAATTTCCATTCCTACAACCCTATCCTTAGATTTACCAAACTTAATTCCAGAAACTCCATAACTAGCCCGACCCATAGACCTAACCTCGTTTGAATTAAACCTTATTGCCTGACCTTGAGATGTAAAAAGCATAACTTCCTGATTATTAACAACCCTTCTAACACCAACAACACTATCTGAATTATCTTTTGGTAAATTGATTATTCTAACTCCGGTAATCCTTGGTTTTGAAAATAAATCAGTTCTAATTTTTTTAACCATTCCCTTTTGAGTTGTCAAAAACAGATAATCATCATAATTTTTAACAGCCATCACCGAAGTAATCTCATCATCTTTAATATTTAACAAATTCACAATTGCCTGTCCCTTGCCAGCTCTTTGCATTTCAGGAACTTTATGTGCTTTCAACCAAAACAATCTCCCTCTTTTTGTAAACAAAAGTAATTGGTCATGAGTTGAACAAGTAATTAATCTTCGAACAAAATCATCACTAGTAAGAGTTGTTCCAATAACTCCTTTACCTCCTCGTTTTTGCTCATGATAAGCCTTGTAAGGCATTCTCTTAATATAACCTTTTTCAGTAATAGTTACAACAACATCTTGCTCTTTTACTAAATCTTTTTCAGCAATATCTTTCACAGATTTTACAATACTTGTTCTCCTATCACCCCCATAAGCTTTCTTCAAATAATTCAAATCATGTTTTATAATCTTCAAAATCTCTTTTTCATCTCCCAAAATTTTCTTCAATCTTTCAATAAGTTCTTTCAAATCCTTAAACTCTTTTTCTAGTTTTTCCCTTTCCAATGCTGTTAAACTTTTCAAAGTAATTTCTAAAATTGCATCTGCCTGTTTTTTAGTAAGTTTAAATTTTGTCTGCAAACTTTCACTTGCCTCAACACCTGATTTTGATTTTTTAATCGTTTCAATAACTTTATCAATATCTTTTTGTGCAATCAAAAGTCCTTCAACAAGATGTAATCTTTTTTCCGCCTTATTCAAATCAAACTCTGTTCTTCTTCTAATAATTTTCCTACGGTATTGTATATATGCCTCTAAAATATCCCGAAGATTAAGTTGTTTAGGAATACCATTAACAAGTGCAACCAAAATAGCATTAAACTTAGTTTGCAAATTAGTGCTTTTATACAAACGATTAATAGTAAACTTCGAATCAACACCTTTTCTCAACTCAATAACAATTCTAACTTTTCCTTTAGATGATTCATCCCTAATATCAGAAACATCATGCAATTTTTTATCTTTAACAAGATTTGCAATACTCTTAACCAAATCAGCTTTATTAACTTGGTAAGGAATTTCAGTTATCACAACTAATTCCTTTTTCTTTGTACTTTCTGTCTTAACCTTCCCCCTAATTGTAAAACCTCCCTTACCTTTTTCATACAATTCTCTTAATCCCTCTTCAACTAAAGTCCCACCAGTAGGAAAATCAGGTCCTTTAACAATCTCCACCAATTCCTGAATAGTTGAATTCGGTTTGTCAATTAATCTAATAATTGCATCGCAAACTTCATTCAAATTATGAGGAGGAATATTTGTTGTCATACCCACAGCAATCCCGCTCGAACCATTAATCAAAAGATTAGGTAATTTACCTGGAAGAACAACTGGTTCTTTTAAAGAGTTATCAAAATTAGGCAAAAAATGAACAGTTCCTTTATCAATATCTTCCAAAAGTTCTATAGAAATTTTTGTGAGTTTTGCCTCTGTATATCTCATTGCAGCTGGAGCATCCCCATCCATACTTCCAAAATTTCCTTGTCCTAAAACAAGAGGATAACGCATTGAAAAAGATTGAGCCATTCTCACCATTGCATCATAAACAGCAGTATCTCCATGAGGATGGTATTTTCCAATAACATCTCCCACAATCCTCGCTGATTTTTTAGTCATACCCTTTTCCAAACCAATTTGCTTCATCGCATAAAGAATTCTTCTATGAACAGGTTTAAGCCCATCTTCAACACTTGGGAGAGCTCTTGCAACAATCACACTCATCGCATAATCAATATAACTTTTTTGCATCTCAGTTGAAATCTCTGTCAACAAAGTCCTATCTTTTCCCAAATCATCCAAATTAATATCTTTCTTCTCTAATTTTTCAATTTCGTCCCCATTTTTTTCTTTTTCTATTTTTCCTTCTGCCATTTTAATATCCTAATTCAATTTTCCATTTACTATATTTATCATCATTCCAAAACTCTTCTCCTTTTTTAGTTAATTGCGAATCATAAATTTCTTCTTCCTTATATTCAATCTCAATCAAACCCATTTTTTCAAGTTCTTTCATTTTTCCTTCTGCTTCCTCTTTGGAAATATCTACATTTTCTGATAAAACTTCAGGATTATTATAATTCATAAATTTAACCAAATACAAAAATTCAAAATCTTTTTTATCTATCATACTTTTTCACCTCGTGCTAATTTTTCTTTTAGTATTTCTTTGTGTGATTTTTTCTCCTCCACGGTTTTAGGTTCTCCCAAATCAATATCTTCCCCAACATCAAATTGTGCTAAAAACTCCTCTTCACTTACTTCTTTTTCAATAAAATCTCCTCCCTTATAATCACAAGACTTACAATGCCAAATCCCTTGTTTTGCCCCTAAAGGAACTTCTACATCTTTACTCCCACATTTAGGACAAAACTTTAACTTATACTTCTTTGATTTTTTTGCAGTTTTTTTAATCACCATTTTATTATTTTATAACCCCACAAGACAAAAAAAGTTTGTCTATTTTTAAGAGGTATCACAAGGATAAATTCTCAACACGAATTTTTTAGTTCTTTTATACATCCACCTCCGCAATATTTGCATTTTGTTCAATAAATCTTCTCCTCGGACCCACAACATCCCCCATCAACATTGAAAATATTTGGTCTGCTCTAATTGCATCTTCAATTGCAATCTTCTTCAATATCCTAGTTTTTGGACTCATAGTTGTATTCCAAAGTTGTTTAGAATCCATCTCACCAAGACCCTTAAATCTTTGCACATCAGCTTTTCCAGAAATATTTTTAACTTCCTTTTCTCTTTCTTCTTCACTATAAACATATTTGTCATTCCCTTTCCATCTTATTCTATACAATGGAGGCATTGCCACAAAAACATTACCCCCTTCAATTAATTCTGGAACATATCTAAAAAAGAAAGTTAACAACAAGGTAGTAATATGTTGCCCATCAACATCTGCATCAGTCATAATAATTATTTTATTATATCTTAGTTTTGAAATATCAAAGTTATCTTGCACCCCAGCCCCCATAGCAGTTATCAAATTTGCAACCTCTTCAGATGAAAGAGCTTTTGTAGGATTTGATTTTTCAACATTCAAAATCTTCCCTCTCAATGGTAAAATCGCTTGAGTTTCCCTATCTCTTGCATTTTTAGCAGTTCCTCCAGCAGAATCCCCCTCTACAATATAAAGCTCTGTTCTCTCTTTCTTTTTAGAAGAACAGTCACTTAATTTGCCAGGCATTCCTGAAAATCCTAAAACATTTTTTCTTCTCACAATATCTCTTGCTTTTCTCGCAGCTTCCCTTGCTTTAGCAGAAGCCACAGCTTTTGAAATAATTTTATTAGCTACAGAAGGATTTTCTTCCAGATATTCTGAAAGTGCAACACTAGCAATATTATCAACATGCCCTTTAACTTCACTATTCCCAAGCTTTGTTTTAGTCTGTCCTTCAAACTGTGGCTGTTTAATCCTCACAGAAATTACAGCAGTAAGTCCTTCTCTGATATCATCCCCAGAAAGTTTCTCTTTTTTCAACATATTTTTTTTAGTTGCATAATCATTAATTGCTCTTGTCAAAGCTGTTTTAAAACCAGAAACATGCGTTCCTCCTTCAATAGTATTGATAGTATTAACAAAACCAAAAATATTTTCTCTATAAGAATCAACATATTGGACAGCAACTTCAACAATTGTAGAATCAACTTTCTTTTTAAAATAAATTGGCTTTTGATTTAAAAGAGTTTTTGAACGATTAATCCATTTAACAAATTCAGCTATACCTCCTTCATAATGAAAAGTTTCTTTTTTTCCTTGAACTTCATCCTTAACAGTTATCTTTGCTCCAGGATTCAAAAAAGCAAGCTCCCTAACCTTATTAATAATTATCCCATAATCAAAATTAGTAGTAGAAAAAATTTCAGGATCTGGCCAAAAAGTAACCTCAGTTCCTGTTTCAGATTTTTCAATTTTTGACAATTTTTTTATAGAAGATTTAGGAACTCCTTTTTGATATTCTTGTTGATAAACCTTGCCTTCACGTTTAACTTTAACAATCAATTTTTCAGAAAGAGCATTTACACAACTCACCCCCACACCATGTAATCCCCCAGAAATTTCATAAGCTTTATTTTCAAACTTACCTCCTGCATGAAGTTTTGTCATAACAACTTCTAAAGCTGATAATCCAGATTCGTGTTTATCAACAGGAATTCCCCTCCCATCATCCAATACAGTAACACTTCCATCTTTATTCAAAATAACTTCAATTTTAGTTGCAAAACCTGCCTGTGCTTCATCTATTGAATTATCTAAAACCTCATAAACACAATGATGCAAACCATCCTTGCTAGTGCTACCTATATACATTGCTGGTCTTTTCCTAACTGCTTCCAACCCTTCCAAAACTTTGATACTTTTAGCACCGTATTTTTCTGCCATTTTGAAATATGTGAGAAATTTCGCTAAAAAGCTAATTCACAACACTAAAAAATCAAATTAGTTTATAAACTTTTCTACCTTAGAAATAGATTTTACCGACGACAAACATAATTTATTCTTCAGAAGCTTCTTTTTTCTCTTCAGCTTTTTCAGCTCTTTCATGAGCTAATTGCTTTGCTTCAGCCTCAGCTTCTTTCTTTGAAATATTTCTTTTTGTCACCCATTTCTTCTTATCTCCTCTCCTACCTAACTTCTTATTTTTCTGACATTTTGAAGAACAAAAATAAAGAATTTCACCATTAGGTAAAACAAAAGTCATTCCTCGAGGAACATCATAATTACTTTTGCAAAAACTACACTTAGGCATTTTATGTATAAGTCCCCCTTGTAACTTTACTTTTAATTTTTCGTGCTTCAATTTCAGTTTCTCTCAACATTAAAATATCTTTCAACCTTATAGGACCTTGGGCATTTCTTCTCATTGTCTTTCCCTTATTTTTCCCTTCAAGAACCTTAATTTTGACTTGTGTTACTTCCCCTCTAAATCCAGTCCTCCCAATAATTTCTTCAACAACTCCTGGAACAGCTTCTCCACTAGTAAAAGTCATCTTTTCTTTCTTTTGAGATTTCTGTTCTTTTTTAGGTGGCATTTATCCTCCTGTTATAAATTAGCAATGTCTTTCTCAGCATCACCAGCTTCAACAACTGCAACACTTGAACACTTTACTGGAATTCCAACTGAAATTCCTAGTTTTTCTTTGCTATCTACTTCCCCATATTTAATCCCTTTCTCCTTGCAAAGAATTGCCAAATGTTGTGTAATCTCTTTTGGATCTACATCACTAGCAGCAACCACAAGCTTAGCAGTGCCTCGCTCAATTGCCTTAGTAACTTCATTTGTTCCTTTTTCTAATTTTCCTGTTTTTTTTGCTTTTTCAACAATTGTATAGAAGTCCATATGAACCTCCGTAATTTACTTCATCGGTAAAACTAAGCTGTTATAAGGGTTTATAAATTATTCGGTTAATTCAAAAAAACGCAACCCTTTCTCTTGTTCTTTCAGTAGTCGGCTCGTTAATTTTAATTTGTTCATAAGAAACTATTTTAGACTCTTCCAATAAATAATTCATCATTTTTGTAAAATCTTCTTTTGGAATATTAGAAACATCATAAACCACTCCCCTATTCATATTCATATCCCTATGTCCCAAACAACTTGTTAAAATAGGCTGGCTTTCATAATCTGGATAAACTAATCTTCCCCCATAAGATCTCAAAACAGGAGTTAAAGAACTTTCAAAAGACCTAACATCACAAACTGGTGAAAGGAAAAATAAAAAATTTTTACATTTCATAAAATAATTAATGAACTGCAATTTTTAAAGATTTATATCCCAATATTCAAATCAATTTAAAATACATAAGTCCCAAAATGCCAGATGGCTTCGGAAAAATCAAAAAAGAATCAGAAACACCATACTATATAATACATAGTGAAAATCAAATAACTTATACAAAATGTCAGGACAAAAATTTTTAACATTTCCAGAATTAGAAACTACATCTAATTTTTATATCTCCCCTTTCACAAAATGATTTAAGAGAACACCCAATAACAAAATAACAAATCAGAAAAAAAGTAAAAAGAGATTTTCATTCACAATATCAATTACTTCCATTTAACCTCAATATCATCAGTCCGTTGACGAGGATTAAAATCCATTTCCTCAATATCTTTTGAAAAAATTCCTGCTTTAAACATATTCTCTCCAAGATATGCAATCATTGCTCCATTATCCAATAACAAAGAATTTGCAGGAGCAAAAAATTTTCCCCCTCTATCCTTACACATAATTTCACACATCTCTTGCAATCTTTTATTACATCCCACCCCTCCTGCAATCAAAAGTTCTTTCTTACCAGTATGAGCCATAGCTCTTTCAGAAGCTTCAACCAACATCGGGAAAACAGTTTCTTGCAAAGAATAAGCTAAATCCTTTTTTTCCTCCCCCTTACTATATAACTGGCTTATTTTAGTTTGAATTCCAGTCAAAGAAATATCCATACCTTTGATAGAATAAGGCAATTCAATATAATTTTTGGATTTTTCAGCAAGCTCTGCAATCTTCGGTCCACCCGGAAATCCCATCCCCATATTCCTTGCAACAGTATCAATAAAATTCCCCACACCCAAATCCAAAGTTTCCCCAAAAACCCGATATTTTCCAGAAGCATAAGCAATTATTTGTGTATTCGCACCAGAGGCATACAACATCACAGGATCTTTTGCTCCAATCATTTTCCCAATTTCCAAATGTGCAACACAATGATTCACAGGAACTAAAGGAACCTCCAATTCCTTAGCAAGTTTTTTCGCAAACTCCAAACCCTCCTTCAAACAAGGTGCCAATCCAGGCCCTTGAGAAAATGCAATTGCATCAATCTTGTCTATTGTTAACTTTGCCTCACTCAAAGCATTCTCCAAAACAACTCCTCCAACACTCTTATGGTGTTGCGCTACTTCTAAAGGAATCAAACCTCCTGTAACAGTTATAAAACTATCTTTAACATTTGACAAAACCTTTTCATCCTTCACAATACCAACCCCAAAAGTATGGGCTGTACTTTCAATCCCCAAAATTATTGCCATAAAAACCTAGAACAAATAAAGTATAAATAACTTTTGAAAAATAAAAAATAAAAAATAAAAAACAGAATAACCCAAACAAAATTATCTCTTTTTTTTCTTTGTTGTTTTCTTAGCTGTTTTTTTCTTTGTTGTTTTCTTAGCTGTTTTTTTCTTTGTTGTTTTCTTAGCTGTTTTTTTCTTAGCGGATTTCTTCTTTTTTCCACCACGAGCCATCACTGCTTCACAAACGTTTCCTTTCCCATCAACGTAGTAAAGGTGCCCAGGTTTCCTTTCAACAGCGCTTTTTATGATAACTTTTCCCATTTGTTCACCTCCTTTTTATAGCTATATTAGTTTTCTTTCTTTTTTAAACTTTTCTCCGACGAGAAATCGACGAAAAAATCCAAAGATTCGTTATACCGTCGATTAAGAGGAATTTCAATAAATTTTGAATAATTTGTTTTAGAGTTAACATTCATTTTCCACGATTTTACAATTCTTTTATCCAGAATATTATTTTCTTTATCAACCCACAAAATCAAAAAAGGAAAAAAACAAAAAAAACTATGAATATTTCCCCTAGAATCAAACAAAAGTGCTCTTGATTTTTCGCGTCGAGAAAACATCAAACCTTTAAACTTTCCAAAAGTTCCTAATTTTTTAACCTCAGGAATTTTAATTTTTTTACCACCAATTTTTACCTGAAAATCCATATATTTTCCTCGAAACATATTTATTATAAAGCAAATCAACATTTTTTTCACAAACAAAATCATGATGCCTAAAACCTCCCCCAAAACTTTTTGGAATATGCATCAATTCATGAATAATTGTTTTATCCTGCTCCTTTTCTGAAAGTTTTTCAAACCTTTCCAAAAATTCTATTGCATAAAATGCTTTAGTTTTCATCGCTTTTTGCATTAATTTTCCTAAAGCGTGACATCTTGCAATAGTTCTTTTTGATGAACTACCCGTACTTCTTAAACATTCAACCCTGGATAAGTCCAAATAACCCATTCCAAGAATTTTAGCAATTTCTTTCATTCTCCATTTTAAGTCAGGAGCATCAAAATATTTAATCCCCATCTATTACCTCAATAATTTTCTTATTCAAAGTTTTACCTCTTTTTATCTTTATCTGTTTTCCAAAATATTTTTCTAAAACTTTAATTAATTCAATATTCGCTTTATTATTCTCTCTTCGAGATTTTAAATAAACTTCAAACTCTCCTTCTGATTTTTTCATTATTTTCTGCCTTCCTGAAGAGGAATGAACTCTTATTGAAATTATCATCTTGTTAAAATCTCAATACCATCTCCATTTTCTAAAACATGTTCTTTACCAACTGCTCGCTTAGTTTTCAAATCAATTGCTTTAACAAAATTGTTTCCAATATCGCTATGAAGTTTATATGCAAAATCTAAAGCAGTAGTTCCAGGAGGCATCAAAAAACAATCAGGCAACACCCTCCCCTGACTATCGGTTAATTTTACTGAAGCAGGATAAACACAGATATAATCCAAAATATCAAACACAACTTTATTAAGAATTTTTTGCACACCAGTATCTCCAAATTCTTTCAAAGATTTTTTAATCTCATCCAAAGCAACTTTTTGTTTATCTTTTAACTCTCCAACAATCTCAAAATCATTTTCTCCAGGAATATAATTAATCAAACCATGCTTATCAGCTTCTCTTAAAGCAAGTTCCCCTTCTGCAAAACAAGGAATTATTGGATAATTAAATTCTTTTTTTATCTTTTCAAAGTTTTCCTTGCCCTTAGGCCTATCAACTTTATTTGCAGCAAGAACCATTGGCTTACTAATTCTCCTCAATTCCCTAACAAAACCAAGCATTTCATCTTCGCCCCATTGAGAGGGTTTAGAAAAATCCAAGGAGGATTTCCGAACAACTTCTTTAACATCTCCAATAGAAACTTTTAGCCCAGAAAATTGATTAGCAATAGCTTCTGAAAAATTAGTTTTTTCAGCCTCTATCTTTTTTGAAAAAGGTCTCCAAACTTTTTTAAAAATTCCAAAATACCACAAATCCAATTCTTTTTCAATCATTTCAATATCTTTATTTGGAGGACAATTTTCAGTTAAAGGTTTTCCTTCTTCATCAGTTTCACCAGAAACATCAACAACATGTATCAAAGCATCAGCATTTGACAAATCATTCAAAAATTCATTTCCCAACCCCTTCCCTTCGCTCGCTCCTTCAACAAGCCCTGCAACATCAACTAATTCAAAAGGCACAAATCTCCAATCCCTCTTAACAAACCCTTCACGAGGATTTGAATGCTTCCCAAACTCAGAAGCAAGGTCTTTAATTTTAACATAAGCCATACCTGAATTAGGTTTAATAGTAGCAAAAGGATAATTTGCAATCAACACCTCAGCAAGAGTCGCAGCTTTAAAAAAAGTACTTTTGCCTGCATTTGGTCTTCCTATCAATCCAACTAACATAATTTTTACAATTTATGAGCTTTTATTAAATTTACCTAAAAAAAAGAAAAAAAGAAAAAATTTTAATCCAAGTCTTCTTCATAGAAATCTTCGAATTCTGTATCTCCAGAAGTAGCACCGTTAAGAAGCTCTTCATCAGTAAACTCCGAAGAGTTGGATTCATCTGTTTCTTGATAAGACATTTTTTGACCTCTTTTATACAAAGTATAATTTTTAAACAAACAAGTTCTTTTTAAAGTTTTTTATTGTCGATAAATAGCAAAAAACAAAGGAAAGATATTTAAACTTTAATAAATTTTTTTTAAATATCTCGCTCAGAGAATTCTTTTAACATATTTAGATTTTCAATATTTTTTGAATTGCATCAACTTCACCCTGCACAAAATATTTTTTTAAATCCATTTTACTATTTTTAATAAACTAGGCATAGAATAACTATTCATCAAATTTCCAAAATAACTAATTTCAATAAAATTATTTTAAATTTTTAACCCTTTTAAGCAACCTTAATTTTATAACCCATAAATAAGATAAATTTATAAAATACCAAACAATATTACTAATAACCCTCCATAGCTCAGTGGTTAGAGCGCTCGGCTGTAGTAATTAAGGTGGAGATTCCAGAAGGATAACTATGAAACCTGATTAGTCGAATGTTCAATTAAATAAATTGCAGAACCCGAGAGATCCCCGGTTCAAATCCGGGTGGAGGGATATTTGGAATTTAGTAGAACAAACTCTGTTCTATTTTTCAGTTCATTCATAAAAACAAAAAAGTTCAATAAGCAATTTTCCCCTGCAAAAACCTTTTAGGATTTTCATTATAAATTTTTTTCAAAACATCTTCAGAAAGATTCAACCCATTAAATTCCCCCTGAATCGAAAAATCTTCTTTAATCCCCTCAACATTGCACTCATATCTTTCTTTTTCAAGCATCTTCCTATAACAAGAAATCATCTCTGTTGCAAATTTCTCAGACTTAACACTTGTTAATACCAAATCTGTCCCAAACATAAATCTATCTTGATATTCCAAAATAATATCTCTATATTTATCTGGATTTTTACTTATTCTCTCCAAACCTTCCTGTGCAAAACGCGAACCAAAAGAAATATCTGTATAAAGATTAGGATAATCGTCATATAATTGTCTAAACCTCTCATCATTTATTGAAGACAAACACCAATGAGGACAATCAACAACCATTTCAGGATATGTCTCTAAAACATCCTCAAATTCATTTTTTATTTTTTGATAGTAAGGATTTACGTGAAAAACAATAGGAACATTGTTTTCTTCACAATAATTATAAACCGGAACAACTTCACTTCGATTCAAAGGTCCCAATAAATCATAATAAGAAGCGTAGTGTCCACTATAAAGCTTCAATCCCTTACCTCCTTGGTCCAAACAATTTTTTAAAACATCTGTAGAATTGTCTTTTCTTGTATCAATAGTGCAAAAAGCAATAACTGGATTTGATTTAGATAATTCCGTTAAATAATCATTATTACTTTCAAAATCTTCAAACCCAGGATTCTTAAGAGTCAATGTATATTTTGGGCTCCCCAATAAAACAGTTTTTGAAATATTATTTTCTTCCATTGCATATAAAAGAGTATCTAAATTCCCTTGAGCAATATGTTCATGAATATCGTAAATCTCATAATCTTTGTAATCTAAAGAATTTTTATAATCTAAAGAACTACTTGAGCCTTGATAAAAAATTAAAAAAATAAGTCCTAGAAGAATAATAACTAGTCCAAAAAAGAATTTCTTATTTATTTTCTTCAATTTGTTTTTTATTTTCAGTTTCATTTAGAAAAAAAGATTTATTAGATTGTGTCTCATGAATTTGTCCCTGAATTTCATAAATTCCTGTTGCTGGAGGAAGTTCAAATTTTCCAACTATCTTAATTTTTGAATAAAATATATATGTCAAAATTCTTTCCTCTCCTTCTGCTAAGTGCTTAAAATCCCATTTCAACCTACCGGATTTCTTATCAACCTGACTTGGAGGACTACCATAATTTTCATAAAGTTTAGCCATTGCTGGAAGCCTATCATATATGCTTACTTTTTCCATAAATTTCTTAGCTTTAACTTTTAATCGAACTTTCAATGCAAATTCTCCTGATTTTGTTTTAACAAAAGAAACATTTTTCTTTATAACTAAATGCTTGTTAATATAAATATAAATCAAATAAATAATCACTCCTATCAAAATAATAATCAACAAAGGATAAAACCAATTCGTAGTTGTCCTAACTGAAAAAGTTTCCCCAGGACTTAATTCCTCTTGCCAGATATAATAAATTTCTAAACCTTCTCTTTTAATATTATTTGGTTCTTGAGAATAAGTTGTAAACAATCTTGAGATTATTCCTTTCTTTACCTGAATCTTAGTAGTTGATGGAACATTCCCATCATTAGTTTTTTCAATAATCGTTTTATGGATTAAAAAACCACTTCTCTCCTCGGTTTTAGAAATTTCTGCTTTTTCACTAATTGTAATTGGTTTTTCTAAAAAAGCCTCGTGTTTTCCAAAAGAAACATTAGCAGATAAAACATAATCTCCAAAAATCAATTTTTTAATCTTATCTGAATTAACAGGTATCTCAACAGTTTTTTTCTCAAAGGGCTCCAATTCAAAACTTTCAGAATACTCGTCAATAAAAGGGGCAGAAAAACTTACTTCAAGCATTTCATAATCAAGATTATCTAGATTATAAAAATCAATTTTCAACATTTTAGAATCAGGAGTTATAGTGTTTGTTCCCAAATTAAATGTTTTTGCAAAATCAACAACCTCAATACTTACTTTCTCAATAACAGGATTTGATCCTCCCCTATTTTTAAAATAAACTGGCACAGAAATATGCTCGTGATTCTCCTTCATAGAACCAAAAGGCCTAAATTCCACCCTAAATGTTTCAGATTCTCCAGGAGCTAAATTAAACCTCTCTTTTGACAATTTAAATCTTTCATAAGTATAAATCTTAAAATCTTCATAATCATCATTATTTCTAACACTAAACTCAAAAACCGCTGGTTGCTCGCCACTATTCAAAATTGTATTGGTTATGGGGTCTGAATTTACATCCAAACTTAAAGCTCCCACAAACTGCAAGATAACCAAAATTCCTAAAACCAAAACAATACCTACTTTTTTCATGAATATAAAAAAAATCTTGCATATATAAATATTTGTCTATTTTATTCAAATTTAATTTTAATCAATACCAGATATTAAATAAGAACCCAAAAAAACAAAAATTTATACAACAAGGGCACCAAATATTCAGCACATCTAAATGCCCTATAAAGAAGTTAAACTTGTCCAAAATATATGTAGTCCTGTCCAGCATTCCCCATCAATCTAAACTATACTTAGCGATATAGGAATCAACAAAAATGTTGCAAATAAAATAATAAATCAAATTATTTTTAAATTATTTAATATAATAAATCTATCCAATTCATTTCAACTAACCCAGATTTCATTAATAAGATTTATTTCAAACCAGTTATAGCTAAAAAAGATTTAGTTTCCTCAACCAAAGCATCAACATCTCCAACAACTTTTCCCCTATAACCCTTCAAACTTCCTTCAACTATGTATTTATCATAAATTCCTCTTAAAAATCTCAATCCTGGAGATTTATCCCATTTATTTTGGTAATCTCTTTCCAAAATTCCAGAAATTTTTATTTCAACAGTTCCACTATCCATTTGAATCCTTCTTCCATCTTTTTCAGCTTCTGTTTTCTTCAATCCAACAACTCTCCATTTTAATTTCAAAACTGCCCTAAAATAATCAGAAATTTTTAGTTTACAATTCCAAATTATTTCAATATCTTTACTATCTCCCTTAATTGATTCTTGATATTTCTCTTCTTCAACACTATAACCCTCTTCAGTAACCCAAGAATGAACAAACTGATAAGTATCTTTAAAATCAAATAATCCTGAAAATTTAACTTTCTCACTTGTTAATTTATCTTTTTCAACCATCTTTTTCTATTAAATAAATAAAAAGCAATATTTAAAATTATTGCTATTTAATTTTTAGAAGATTTAGGCAATAATTATGAAAAAATATTATTCGGAAATAAACTTTTCAAAAATTCTTCTGAATCAATAAGATAAACAAAAGCTTCCAAGCCCGCACCTCTCATCAAATTTGTAATTTTTGGAGAAAATCTAGAAACAAAATCTAGTCTTTCTAAGGGAATAAAACCATTTTCATTAAAACAAGTGTTCAAACTTATTTTACTTGTAGGTAAAAAACAATCTGAATTATAATCTGGAAAATTAAAATAAATATCCAAATTTTGCAAAATTCTACTATGCTCATTAAAATCTTCTTTAACTACTGACTTAAAATCAGCAAAATTAATCCCATAACTAGAATCTTCATAAGGCCTCCACACAAACTCTCCCTTAGAACAAAACAAATCTATAAACGGATAATCTACCCTTTTTGAATATTCTTCAAAATACTCCAAATCTACCTCCCCTTCGCTTTTTTCAAAAAATCTACGATTTATAAAATCAATAAGATTTTGGGGTTTAAAATAACCAATTTCCAAACCTTGTTCCAACCCCATTAATTAAACCAAAATCTTTTATTTAAAAATGTTTACATTTTGTGTTTAATTAAAAAGTAGACAAAAGAATATTTAAATAAAAAATTACTTAAATTCGTATAATAAAATGAACGAAAAAATATAAAATGAACGAAAAAATCAAAACAGGAGATTTAATGACTCGAAATTTTATCCATATTTCACCAGAAACTTCTCTCCACAAATGTATGGAAACAATGATTAAAAAAAGAGTGGGAAGTTTAGTTTTAAAAGACAATGAAAAAATTTCAGGAATATTAACAGAAAAAGACATTATTTGGGCTTTTTATAAAAAGAAAGGCAAAGAAATAGATAAAATTAAAGCAAAAGATGTTGCAACAAAAAAAATTATTTCAATTAGACCAGATGCTTCATTAGAAGAAGCAATTAAAAAAATGAACAAAAAGAAAATCAGAAGACTTCCAGTTATTTCAAACAAACAAATGAGAGGTTATCTAACACAAAAAGACATTTTAAAATTCAACCCCACTTTATTTGAATCTTTAAATGAAATCAGTTCAATAAAAGAAGAAACTGAAAAACTAAAAAGACAAGAAATAGCTCAACAAAGACTCATCAAAGAACTCAACGATTATGATGATAATGACGAAGAATAATATACAAAGATAAACAAGTATAAGAAATAAAATGGAATGGAACATTGTTATATACACTATTGGAATTTTAGCACTAATTGAATCTTTATTTGTAATTTCATTCCCAAAACAAATTAAAAAAATATGTTCACAAATTGCAAAGAAAAAATATCCCTTAACAAAAATAGGAATTTTAGAATTTTCTATAGGATTAATTTTAGTATTAATTGCTTATTTTATATAACAAAAATAATTTAAACTATTTTCTTAATAAATATGTATAGACAATTTAATAAGCTTTGAACTTCAAAAACTCCTCTTCAACAAAGCGTGGGTAGTTTAATGGTTAGAATTCGTCGTTGCCAACGATGAGATCCGGGTTCGATTCCCGGTCCGCGCATAAATGAATCGAACTCGTTTGATTCCCTGTGTTTCGAAATCTT
>CAYXNX010000001.1:20409-23077 GCA_964467035.1 Candidatus Woesearchaeota archaeon
AAATCTTTGATTTCGGAATGCAGGTTAGAACTTTAGTTCTAGCCGGTCCGCGCATAAATGAATCGAACTCGTTTGATTCCCTGTGTTTCGAAATCTTTGATTTCGGAATGCAGGTTAGAACTTTAGTTCTAGCACGATTTCCTGTGTTTCGAAATCTTTGATTTCGGAATGCAGGTTAGAACTTTAGTTCTAGCCGGTCCGCGCATCACAGCAATCCTTATAAATAATTATTTTAATTATAATATTATGGATCCAAGTAAATACATTCTTCACGCAGAAACAACTCCTTATAAAGAATTAGATACAAAAATAAGTTGGTTACAAAACAATAAACCTTCTTGTCATAGAAAGATATGGGATTTAATAGAATATCACCCCATAACCCCATTATCTATTTGGTTCTTAATATAAAAAAATTGGGAAGTAAAAGAAGATCCAATAGAGTCATGGTGTAATCAAAATAAAAAAATAATTTTCATAAAACAAGGACTAACCCCTTATGAAAGAGACAAACATTTATTTCATGAAATAGCTCATGCACAATACGGAAAAGAATTAGATGATTCTAGCAGATCAATGTATGAACATGACAATAGGACAATAGCCGAATGGCTAGCACGAAAATGTCGAGTAAATTCTAGCTTACTAAAATACACAATAGAAAAATTCGAATTAAAACCTTATATGTATGACAATGTTAGTTATCACGCATTTAGGGAAAATTTTCCAAACCAAAAAGTAAGACATTTAAACAAAGTTCTTAGAGATTAATATTAGTATTCTAACAGATAAATTTAAAATCTTTAACCTCTTTGAAAATAAAAGGAGGTGAACATGGTAAAGAAAAAATCTGAGAAAAGCCAGAATCTAAAACTAAATAAATTAATGCTTGGTTTTGCTGTTGGAAAAGTTTGCGCCATAATGATTTTTGTTATGACTCTTGTAGGAATTTACAACCCAAACTATGCTCAAATTTGGCATACTTTTATTCTACAAATTTACGGATTTTTAGGATATAAATTAACCGGAATTGGTGCAATTCTCGGAGCAATTTATGGTTTTATCGACGGATTTATAATAGGATGGTTAATCGCTTTTTTCTATAATAAAGATTGGGGTTCATTATCTAAAAAATAATTTTTCTTTTTATTTTATTTTTTATAAGAAAGAGAGTGTCAAAAATTAATGAGTTTTTACAAGCAAAAGGCGAGCATAGCGAAGGCGAGTGATTTCGCGACAAGAAATTTTCAGCAAACAAAAATCAAAGCGAGGTTAGAAGAAAGTAGGCAAGAAACTCCCAAAAGAAATTTGGGAAAGTAAAAACTCATTTATTAAATTATTTTTTAGACACACTCTATAAAAAGTGGGCTGTAAAATAAATGCCATCTTTTAAATAAGTTTTTATAACATTTTTTCTTAATCTTTTATGATAAAGAAAGTGCAAAATTAGAAGTAGAAACAATAGTTAAAAAATTTTTAAATAACTCTCCATTCAACAAAAAATAACCCTCCAAAAAATCAATACTTTAAAACAGGACTCTTTTCTTTAATATGTGGAATTAAAAAATTAGCAGTTTCTTCTTGCCCATCTGCAGTTATTTTAAATTTTATTCCCTCGATATTTCTAAAATTAATTATCTCTGTTCTTACTTCCTTTATTTTTGAAGCTTCCTTGATTTTAGAAAAAAATCTGTTTAAAATCTCAGAGATATTCAATATTTGTATAGCTACTAAATCTCCCTTGCTGTCAAAATCTAAAACAAAATTTCCTAATTCTATTGCTCCTGCTGATTTTTTCTCTTCTAAATAAATAAACAAATCATCGCTTTCTAAATCATAACTAAAATTAAATTTTTCCATTTTATCCTATTGCTTTTTGCCAATCTCTATTTATTTTAATTATCGTTACTATAATAATCTTTCTATTTATAGTTAAAACATATCTGTGATAAAGGTGTTTTGAATAAGCAAAATAACAATCGTATTTTTCCTTGCCTCCATACTTTTCTTCGCCTTCATATTTTGCTTCTTGTTTTTTAGCATAAACTAATTTTTCAGGATTGACAATATTTTCCTTAACTTCTTCCAAATCCACTTCTCTAACTAATGCTTGTAATTCCGCATGATTAGTAAAAATTATATCTGTTTTCTTGTATTTTGAAAATTTTGTTTTTAATTTCCCTATTTTCATTTTAAAGAGAAACTAGATGTTATTTAAAATTCTTTCTTTATTTAAAGGAAAAAACGGACAACAAATTAAGAATTTTGATTATGAAATAGGGAGGGATGTTTACGAACTTTAGAGGATTAGTGGAAAAGAAAAAGAAATTATATAAGAGAGTTTGGGATAAAATGGATCAGATAATCTTTTTAACTTTTTTGGGTGACTTTAACTTTATAGCTCTATAAAAAGTAAGTTTTAAAAAGAAACAATTTTTAATAATCTAAAGGCCCCATAGTCTAAGGTAGATTAATAAAAAATCTTCCAAAAGACAATGGTGCAGTGGCCCCATAGTCTAGAGTAGAACAAATAAAAGCAAGTTCTTCTCGGAGACAATGGTGCAGTGGCCCCATAGTCTAGTGGTAAAACGACTCGTTTACACCGAGTAGTCCCAAGTTCGATTCTTGGTGGGGCCATATTTGAATCGAACTGTAAGTTTGTGTTTCG
>CAYXNX010000001.1:23177-132901 GCA_964467035.1 Candidatus Woesearchaeota archaeon
AAATCTTTGATTTCGGAATGCAGGTTAGAACTTTAGTTCTAGCCCGATTCTTGGTAGGGCTATATTTGAATCGAACTGTAAGTTTGTGTTTCGAAATCTTTGATTTCGGAATGCAGGTTAGAACTTTAGTTCTAGCCCGATTCTTGGTGGGGCCATATTTAAAATGGGAATTCAAGTTGAGTTTAATCCAGATTTAGCACTTAGAGATATTTCTAATTTTGAAGAAAGAAAAATAAAAGAAGAAGAGTGTATCCCCAAGAATCTTAATGTAGGCGAAATTTATAATTTTTTAAAAAAAGGTCAAAGAAATTATTGGTTAGAAGGAGAGATACCTCTTTTAGAAACAAAAGGCGAAGGACAATTATCAAAACCTATTGCAAGTATTATAATTGTTGAATCAACTCACTTTGTTTTAGAGGGTGAATTATGGACTAAAGGGAAATATAAAGTTGTAGAAGTTTTTAATAAAGAAGAGGGTAAAATTCACTTTAATGGATTTGCTAAGGTGAACAATTAATCTTAACTATTTAAGATTATAATTATAAATAATAAATGGTCACAAACTCGGTGTAACAAGACCTATTACAAAAGTGCTATCAAAAAAATAACTTTTATGACCTATTAGTTTACACCAAGTAGTCCCAGGTTCGATTCTTGGTAGGGCTATATTTTCAAACATATAAACCATTAAAAACTCTTTAAACATTAATTTATATGATAAAAAAAAGTTTTTTCAAAGAATTAAGAGAAAAAATACAATCCAATTTTGAAGAAGGTGGAAGTCATGCTTTTGATCATACAGAAAGGGTTTATAACCTTTCATTGAAATTATCAAAAAATAAAAAAGTGGATTTAGATGTCATAAAAGCTTCTGCTTTACTTCATGATGTTGCAAGATTAAAAGAAGATAACAATGAAATTGAATGTCATGCAGAACATGGTTCAAAAATGGCTGAAGAAATACTAAAAGAAATGAATTTTCCAGAGGAAAAAATAAAACAAGTTATTTATTCAATTAAAGTTCATCGCCATAGTAAAAAAATAGAAGCTGAAACTAAAGAAGCTGAAATTCTGCAGGATGCAGATAGACTCGATGCTCTTGGAGCAATAACAATTGCAAGAATGTTTTCAACAGGAGGCAAAATAAACAGGCCTTTATACAAACCAGATATTCCTTTTGGAAAAGTTCATAAGGGTTATCATTCAGAATCAACAATACATAGTTTTCACGCAAAAATCTTAAAAATAACTCCTGAAACGTTTAATACTAAAGAAGCAAAAGAAATTGCAAAAGAAAGATATCAGTTTGTTGAAGAATTCCTACATCAATTTTTAAAAGAATGGAATGGGGAGTTATAAATGAAGAATCCAAAACAATAAACTTTAAATTAACCTCTTACTTCACATAATCAATTAAACAGCTCAGTTACTCAGAAAGCAAAATTATTATTTTGGTTTAGAAAAATCACAATAATGTCTGCTCCAAACATTTAAAAGTTCTGTTCATCTTCAAGACCATATTATAATATTAAAATGGATGATAAAAAAATAAAATCAATTGTTAAAGAGAATTATTCTAAGATAGCTTCAAACAATAGTTGCTGTTGCAGTTGTTCTTGCTCTGATTCTGAAAAAATTTCAAAAAGTATTGGATATTCAGAAGAAGAAATGAACAATGTTCCTGAAGCTAATCTTGGTTTAGGTTGTGGAAATCCTACTGCATTGGCTAAAATAAAAGAAGGCGATATAGTTTTAGATTTGGGAAGTGGTGCTGGTTTTGATGTATTTTTGGCTTCTAAAAAAGTAGGTGAAAGGGGCAAAGTTATTGGAGTTGATTTTTCAGAAGAGATGATAGAAAGAGCAAAACAAAATGCTGAAAAATATGGTTATAAAAATACTGAATTTAGATTAGGAAATATTGAAGAGTTACCTGTTGAAGACAATTCTGCAGATATTATAATAAGTAATTGTGTAATTAATCTTGCACCAAATAAAGAAAAAGTTTTTGAAGAATCTTACAGAGTTTTAAAAAAAGGTGGAAAAATGTTTGTTTCTGATATAGTTCTTTTAGGAGAATTAACAGATGAACAAAAGAGCAATGAAGAACTTATCTCTGGTTGTGTTGCAGGAGCAATTCAAAAAGAAGATTATATTAATATGATAAAAAAAGTAGGATTTGGAGTTAAGATATTGGGTGAAGATAAGGAAATATCAAAAAGACAGTATCAAGGAATAAACTTAGAAAGTTTGAAGATTGAAGCTGTAAAATTATAATTGTTCGACTATTCTTAGAGGCCATATTTTTAAAAGATAATTTTATAACAACTAAATAATTATTGAATAAATTCCAAATTCTTTTTTATAATAATTTGATAAATAAAATCTTAAAAAATGTCCTACTCATTTTCATACATCAAATAATAATAAATATCCTTACCATTAAAAATTATTGCACTTTCTTTAATATCTTGCCACATTTCAGGATTGTCTTTTTTTATTTTTGGAAACTCTGTTTTTTTAATAAAAACAGGCGAAATATTAAAACTATATCTTAATTTTATTTCATTAATTTTTTCTAAAGAATCCTTTTCAGAATCTGAAACAATCATCAAATCTATATCCGAGTTTTTTGTTTCATTTCCTTTAGAATAGCTTCCAAATAACAAAACTATCCCAAAAATACCTTCTGAAACATTTTTTAAAGATTTATATAAAACAGGATATTTGCTAGCAAAATTAATAAGTCTTTCAGTCATATAATGATAGAAACCATGTCTCAAATAAAGATTCCTACAATGAGGAACATAAACAAGAGCCCTTCCAACTTTTTTTGAAGAAATAATTCCCTTCTTCTCCAATTGCTTTAATGCAGTATTAACTTTTTCATAAGAATATCCAGATCTCTTTATAATCTGAGTAATAACCATTTCTTCTGTTTCAGGAAAAAAACACATAAGTATAACATCTTCTACTTCATTAAGATTATTACTCCAATACAAAAAATTATTTTTTCCTTCCATTTTATATCTATTTCCAAGAATTTTCAGTATTTAAGATTTTAAGCGTTAGTTAATATGAATTAACCACAAAAAAACACCAACAAGTTTTTAAATTTAAAATCTTTAACTAAATTATTAAAAGATAAGATGGTGAATAAAAAAGCAAAAAAAGAAACAAATTGCAGTAGAAAATCTATACCTTGCAATGGTTCTGGAGCAATTTACGGATTAGGATTTATCGGAGCATTAGTTTACTATATAACAACAGCGTCAACTCTTTGGATTGGAGTTCTAGGGGTTCTAAAATCTTTTCTATGGCCAGTATTTGTTATCTATGAATCAATGAAAGCTTTAGGAATGTGATTATACAATTTATTTCAATAAATCCAATTATTTTCAAAGTTCATTCTTCAATATCAACATCCCAAAATATAATATCTAAACAACCAAGACATAATTAAAACAGTTTATTATTCGTTTTTAGGATTTTCCAAATTAGAACTTGCACTATTTGTAATTCCCGAAGCTGGATTATTACCGCCTTGTGAAGTTGGATTATTACCGCTTTGCGAAGTTGGATTATTACCGCCTTGTGAAGTTGGATTATTATCCCTATTTCCTTGCGAAGAACTTCCATTAGAAATTGAAGGCATTTTATCCCTTACTTCATTTGAAACAGGAACATCTTCAGGAATATTATTTAAAGAATCTTTTTCTTTCAAAGATTTAACTGCCTTTTCTCTCCCATTAGATGAAACCCCCATTGCCCTTTCAATATTTTGTCTACTTTGCTCAGGAACTTTTTCATAAACTTCTGATAAAATTTCTAAATGAGCAGAACTTGATTTTGTAACAATTTTTTCAACACCCGTAGTATTATTTCCAATTCCTTTTGCCTTTTCCATAGCTTTATTCGACTTATTTACCCTCTCACCATACTCTCTAATTAATTCATCAACATTATCAAATTCTCCTTCCTCAGCTCTTTCCCTCACCCTATTAAGATTTCTTTCAGCAATTGCAAAATGAATCTCTGCTACTTTTTCTGGTCTGGACTTCTCAAAAGTATCCAATATTTCTTTATTTACTCTCTGAGAATTATTTATTGCCCTCTGTATAGCTGGTTTAGCTTGTTCAGGAACTTTTTTCAAAACATCTCTTAAAACCTCTTCATGAACCACTGTTCCTCTTGCAACAACCCCGTTTATATCTGAAAAGTTTTTTCCAGCCTGTTGTGCAGATTTTGAAATCTCATTTCCCTTTTCCAAATTTTTTTCATATTCTTCTAAAAGTTCTTTTGTTTTTTCTTCATCTTCTTCTGAAATCAAAACTGCCTCAGATAATCTTTTGTCTGCAAAATCAAAATGCAATCTTGCTCTACTATTTTCATTAAAAGCAAAAGCCAACCTAACTCTTTCCCATGCTCTTGTTAGACCATAACCCACTCCTTGTGGTTTCCTTCCTCTTGCCTCTAAATTCTCTCTTCTTTTTTCCCATCCCAGAAAATCATCTTCTTTGTCTTCTTCAGAACTTGTCTCTGTAGTAAATGTCATATCCTCCCCTACACTTTCATTCTCATCCCACTGAACAACTGCTTTAAATTCATATTCTGTTTCTGGTTTTAATCCATCAATTCTCTTGCTAAACATACCTGTTTCATTAATTTTTTCTGGAATTGTTTCTACCCAATTTTCAATTTCTCTCCATCTAAAAAACACAAATACATCACTATCCTTATCTATATTAATTAATTCCCCATTAAGTTGAACAGAATCATTAGTTATTTTAGACGCTTCTTTTGTTTCCACCTCCAAGTTTATAACATTTTCAAAAACCTCTAAAAATGCTTCATAAGCATCAACTCTTCCTGCTCCTTGTGTATTTTCATCCAATCCCAAATCCAAAGCAGTTGATTTTAATGTTTCTTTAATATCTGAAGGTTTAAGATCAGTATTAGCTTCTAATAATAAAGCAACAACTCCTGAAACATGAGGTGTTGACATACTTGTTCCAGATAAAGATTTGAAAGAATTGTCTTTCCAAGTTGAAGTTATAGAAACACCTGGAGCAACCAAATCTGGCTTTATTCTTCCATCATCTGTTGGGCCTTTGCTACTAAAACTTGGAACACTATCATCATCAACTGCACCAATAGTAATTCCTGATTTTGAACATCCAGGAGTAGTTATTGTTTCAGAATCAGGTCCTGCATTTCCAGCTGCAACTATTACAACAACTCCTTGATTTACAGCTTTATCAACTGCTTTTGAAATTGCATCTGTTCCATCACAAGGATCAATTTCAGCTCCCAAACTTATACTAATAACTTCCACACCATTATCCATTGCCCACTCAATACCATTAATAACATCAGAACCATAGCCACTCCCCTCTTCATTTAAAACTTTTATATTAAACAAATTCGAGTTATAAGCTACCCCCTTATAAGTTGAATCATTAGAAGCAATTATTCCTGCAATATGAGTCCCATGACCATGCAAATCGTCTGTCCCTTCACCAGTATAATCTATTTCATTTACAACATCTAAAGCAGGATGTTCATCATGAATTCCTGTGTCAATAATAGCAACATCTACATCTTCTCCTGTTACTCCTGTTTCCCAAACATTATCTGTTTGTATTTGAGAAACACTATTATCAAGAACTAATTTAACTTTATAATCAGGTTCAACAAAATCAACCGAAGCTCTTTTTGATATCTTATCTACTGCTTGAGCAGGCACTTGTGCAGCAATAGCATTAATTATATTATATCTATTTTTAATATTTGCACCATCAGATTTAATAACACTAATATCTGCAGGTGTTGGCCTATCTTTAAAATTGATTATTACAGAAATATTTTCATCTGCTGGAGTTTCAGAAATAATATCTGACAAGTCCTGTTTTATCCCCTCTGCACTAACAAACGAACTAACAAGCAATAAAGCAATCACAACATATAACAAGTATATTTTTTTCATTTTTCACCATCTTTATACCAATATTAAAGAAAAACTTATTTAAAGATTTATCCATTAAAGAGATTTAGAAAAATCCCTCGATAAAATATATTTGAACCAAAAGATTTTATCATTAAAGCAACAAAATAACAAAAAACATAAGTTTGTCCACCACCTACACATATCAATAATTAAATAAATTTTACAATGCTCTTTCCCAAAAATTAAAGAAATTTTAAAAAAACAAACAAATTCTTGCAAAATTCAAAAAATAGCAACACTTTTAAACAAATTATCCCCTAAATTTATAAAACCTTATTTCCTAAATTCAGAGTAGTAAAATGGCAAACCAACCCCCAAAAGATTTGAAACAAGAACTTTCTAACGATAAGTATATTCCTAAAGAGGATATGCCCAAACTTTCTGAACAAGAAAAAAAAGAAATTGAGCAAAAAAAAGAAGTTCTTGATAAAGTTAAAAACTATATTTTGAAAAAACACAAATTTACTTTAGCTATTGGAATAATTCCCCCACAATATGTTCCAAAAATCGAGGAAGAAGAACCAATTCCCGAATCTGAAAAAAACGAAAAAAGAGTTCATATTATGGTAATGATTCCTGAAGACCAATTCAAAAATATCAAAAAAATAAAAGAAGACATATTTCAATTTTGCAAAGATATAAAACCCAAACTCTGGCTACATATCATCACCCCAGTTGATGTTTGGAATTTTGCAATGGATTCTCGATACGATTTAACAGGAGCTATTGCAATGTCATACCCTCTTTATGATAAAGGAATTTTAGGAGCTCTAAGAGTTGCAGAAATCCATAAAAGTTTAGTTATTAAAAAATTTGAAAAATATGTTTCCAGTTATGTCATAGCTGGTTCCTTAATAAGAGGCACAGCAACTAAAAATTCAGATATAGATGTTTTTGTCATTATTGATGACACAGATGTAAAACGCATGCCAAGATTAGAATTAAAAGAAAAACTCAGAGGGATTATTTATCAATACATTGCAGAGGCACAGTCAATTGCAGGAACAAAAAATAAACTAGAGCCCCAAATTTATTTATTAACTGAATTTTGGGACGCTGTTAAAGATGCAAATCCTGTAATGTTTACATTTGTCCGAGATGGAATACCTCTTTATGATAAAGGGACTTTCATCCCTTGGAAACTACTTTTACAAATGGGAAAAATCAAACCCTCTCCCGAAGCTATTGATATGTTTATGAGCTCAGGAGAAAAAACTAAACAGATGATTAATAGAAGATTAATGGATTCAATGATTGATTCCTATTATGGAATTTTGACACCTTCACAAGCTCTTCTAATGCTTTACGGATTCCCTCCACCAACCCATAAAGAAACACCAAAAGTTTTCAAAGAAGTTTTTTACGATAAAGAAAAAATAATTGAAAAAAAATATGTCACAATTCTAGAAAAAGCTGTTGGCTTATTCAAAGATTATGAACACGGAAAACTTAAAGAAATCTCTGGAAAAGAAATCGACACTCTAGTAAAAGAATCAGAAGAATATTTGAAAAGAATGAAAGAACTAAGAAAAGAAATTGAAAAAGTTTATAATAAAAAAGTTATATCTCAAATTGATAAAGAGGTTTTTGATTTATTAGAAAACTTATTTAACAAAAAATCAAAGAAAACACTTATTGAATTATTTAACAAAGAACTTGTAAAACAAGGCAAAATGCCCCAAAAATATCTTAATTTAATCAAAAAAATTGATAAAATAACCCAAAAATCAAAGAAAAATACAAAATTGGATAAAAAAGAAGTGGATGATATTAGAAAAGAATCTACATTTTTAATTAACAATTTAATTGATTACGGACAGCGTTGTGATTTAGTAGCTGTTAATAAATCAAGAATGCAATTAGTAATAGGTGATAAGAGATTAGAATTAGTTTTAACAAATCAGGGAACATTCTTGGTCGAAGGTTCAACAATTAAAAAAATAACTGACAAAATTAAAGATTCTTCAATTGATGAATTTAATAAAGCAATCAGCGAACAAAAAGGAAAATTACAAACAAAGATTAATCCAAAAATATTCGAACTTTTAAAACAAAAGTTTGGTGACTTTGAAATAATATTCTAAAAATAAGAAAAATCCTCCATAAAATAAATTTTGATAAAAAACTCTCAGAGGTAAGCTTTAAAAATGCATTTTTTCTTCATATCCCAATACAAAAATGGAAGCAATAGTGGTTCAGTTCAGAAGAAGCAGAAAAACATATCACCCAAGACACTTTTTACTAGATGTTGGTGCTAAAGATAGAAGCGAAGCAGAAAAGTTCATAGGAAAAGAAGTAGTTTGGACTTCACAAGGAAAAGACAAAAAACAAATCAAAGGCACAATTTCAAGCCCTCACGGAAACAAAGGACTTGTTCGTGCTATTTTTGAAAAAGGCCTTCCAGGCCAAGCAATAACTCAAGAAGTAAAATTAAAAAATTCTGAAAAACCAGATAAATCCAATACAGAAACAAAATGAGAATAGTAGACACCACAAATATGAGCAACTTAGAAAGATATCAAAGTTATTTAGATAGGAAAAAATCATATGCAATAGTAAGATGTTTCGGGCAATTATCAGATACAAACAAAATGCCTGTTTCTTGCAAAAATACTGAAAATGGAAAAGCAATGGAAAAAGAACATATTCAAAAACTCAAAATGTGGGGAGAATTTTAAATGGCAAAATTAAGAAAAGGCTCAGCATACTCAAAAAAATACGCACGCCCAAATACAAGAGTTTCAAAAAAGCGTAGCAAAAGCTATATCAAAACAAAACCACAAGTCAAAATTTCAAAATTCCACATGGGGAATGTCAAAGGATTTCAAAAAGGAAATTTTGATACATGGGTTGAAATTATTTCAGAAGAAGATGTCCAAATAAGAGATCATGCTTTAGAAGCAATTAGACAATCAATTATGAGAAAATTAGATAGAAACATTAAAGACCAATTCTATTTTGAGGTAAAAATTTTTCCGCACCATATCTTAAGAGAAAACAAAATGCTTACCGGAGCTGGAGCAGATAGAATGCAATCTGGAATGAAACACGCATTTGGAAAACCTGCAGGAAGAGCAGCAATGGTAAACAAAGGCAAAACAATTTTAAGAATTGCAACAACAAACAGAAAAAATATCGATGTTATCAGAAAAAGCCTAAAAGCAATTAAATCAAAATTGCCTTGCAAATCAAGAATTTACCTTAAAGAAATTCTCCCCCAATAAAACTTATAAACCAAACTCCCCTATCTAATCTATGGATTCAAAAATATTTTTCAAAGTTGTAGCTTTATTCTCATTTATTTTTGGCGTTTTGATTTTCGCAAGCCTCAAAGTTAATTCCCTCGGAGCAGTTATTGGAACAAACAACATCAACAACTCAGCTACAATAATTTTCGCATCTTTTTTTATTCTAATGGGGACTATACTTTTCTTAATTGAAATGAAAAAATAAAACTATCCAATAATAAACTTTATTAATCCAAATATTTTCTAATTTACATGGAAAAAGAGGCGAGTAACAAATATATCAAATGGCTTTATGAATTAGACAAATCTTCAGGGCAAATAGCAGGAGGAAAAGGAGCTAATTTAGCTGAGATGTATAATTCAAAACTCCCTGTTCCCCCAGCATTTATTATAACAACTGATGCTTACAAATACTATGTTCAATCTATTAGGGAAAAAATAGACAAAATCTTAGAAAGTATTGATGTTAATAATTCAACAGAACTTTCTGAAAAGTCAGAAAAAATAAGAGAATTAATTATCTCCCACAAACTCCCTGATGATTTAAAAGAAGAAATTTTAGAAGCTTACGAGGATTTGGGAATAGACAAACAAACTATAGAAGTTGCAAAATCAGATGCTTTAAATATTTTACAACATGGGAAAGACTCTATTTTTGTTGCTATTCGCTCTTCCGCAACCACTGAAGATTTAGCTGATTCAAGTTTTGCAGGACAGCAAGATACATATTTAGAAGTCAAGGGTGAGGATGATGTTTTAGAAAAAGTGAAAAAAGTTTTTGCAAGTTTATTCACAGCAAGAGCAATTTATTATAGAAAAAAAAGAGGGTTTTCCAAAGAAAAATTCGCACTTGCAGTAATAGTTCAGAAAATGATTGATTCAGATAAATCAGGAGTTATATTTTCTCAAAATCCTATAAAACAAAATAAAAATATAATTATCGAAAGTGTTTTTGGTTTAGGAGAAGGAATTGTTTCTGGAAGAATAAACCCAGATTCTTATGAAGTTTCAAGAGAGTTAGAAGTAATTAATAAAAAAATAGCTAATAAAAAAATAGCCCTTACAAGAAATTCTCAAGGAGAAGTAGAAAAAGTAAACTTAAAACCAGAAGTTAGTAGTTCTCAAGTTTTAGAAGAAAGCGAAATAAAATCTTTAACTCATTTAGCAATTAAAATTGAAGACCATTATCAAAAACCACAAGATATTGAATTTGCAATTGAAGGGGGAGAAATTTATATAGTTCAGTCTCGCCCAATTACAACAAAAACCCAAGCTCCTGGAAAGAAAATTGAAGGGGAATCAATTTTAGAAGGTCTTGGTGCATCCCCAGGAATATCATCAGGAAAAGTAAAAATAGTCCATGATTTAAACGAACTTGGAAAAATCCAAAAAGGCGATGTATTGGTAACAAAAATGACAAATCCTGACATGGTTGTTTCTATGCAAAAAGCAGCAGCAATTATCACTAATGAAGGAGGGTTAACTTCTCACGCAGCAATTGTTTCAAGAGAAATGGGAATACCGGCAATTGTAGGAACTGACACAGCTACTGAAACTTTAGAAGATGGCCAGTCAGTTACAGTAGATGGATTTAATGGAAAAGTTTTCAAAGGAGAACATAAAGAAGTAAAAGCAGAGGTTAAACCAATTGTTCAAACAAAAACAAAAATAAAAGTTATAGTAGATTTGCCTGAAGCTGCTGAAAGAGCTGCAAAAACCAAATCCGATTCCATAGGCCTAACAAGATTAGAAGGAATTATTGCAAGTTCTGGAAAACATCCAGTAGGATTTCAAAAAGAAGATAATTTATCAGAGTATACCCAGATTTTAGAAAATGGTATTGAAAAAATATCCCAACCATTTAAAGAAATATGGATAAGAACTTCTGATATAAGAAGTAGCGAATACTCAAACTTAAAAGGTGCTCCAAAAAACCCAGAACCAAACCCTATGTTGGGATTTCACGGAATTAGATTTAGCTTAAAGAACAAAGACATATTCAAAGCAGAATTAAAAGCTATAAAAAACTCAGCTTTAAAATACCCTGATAAAAAATTTGGGATTATGATTCCCCAAGTGATTTCGCCTGAAGAGATTAAAGAAACCAAAAAAATTATGCAAGAACTTGATATGAAAGCAAAATTAGGGATTATGATTGAAACACCCAGCTCTTGTTTTATTATTAAACATTTAATAAAAGAAGGAATAGATTTTGTAAGTTTAGGAACAAATGATTTAACCCAATATACTTTAGCCATTGATAGAGGAAATGAAAGCGTTCAATATCTTTATGATGAAATGCACCCAGCAGTTTTAAATGCAATAAAAAGAGTTTTAAGAACATGTAAAGAAAAAGGTGTTGAAACAAGTATTTGTGGACAAGCAGGAAGCAAAAAAGAAATGGCAAAATTTTTAGTAGAAAATAAAATAAACAGTATCTCAGTTAATGCAGATGTTGCGCACAAAATTTCGCAATTTGTTTTAGATTTAGAACAAGGAAAAAATCCAGAGATAAAAAAATCAGAAGATAAAGAAACCCAAAAACCTGAAGAAAGAACAGAAAACACAAATGAAGAATCAGTTGAAAATCAAGTGAAAGAAATTGACCAAAAAGTTAATAATGAACTTAAAGAAGGAATACAATTAATAGCTGAAAAAAAACCCGAACAACCCCCTATGCCTTCACAAAAAGATAAAAACCAAATCCCGACTTATGTTGCAGATTCACTAAAATTTCAAACTCCTGACAAAAATCATTTAGAAACCCAAGAAGATGCAATAGAAGTTCCTTATGACCAATATTACCAATATGAAAACAATATACTGCAAGAACAAGTTGAAGGCTCCCCTGAATCTTCAAAAACTAAAAAAGAACTTTCAGAAGAAGATTTAGACGAAGTAATGAAAGAATTTTAATTGTTACTACTACAAAATAACATATTACCAAAAGATTTATAAACTCCAAATTTCTAAGATAATTAGGTTAAAATGACACTTGAGGATGAAGTTAGACAAAGTTTAGTAAGTTTGGGCTCTTCTAGTTTAGACCTTGAACAAACAAAAAATAAAGTTGACAATGGAGAAAAAGTAAGTTATTCTAACCAACAGTTTAATGTTATTACACAATATCAAGATGGAGAAGTAACTCCTCAAGAAATGCAAGCTTTATCAGATTTGCCAGACAGAACAGTTACTCCTATTTTAAATAGAAATCTTCCAAATGCACTGAAAAACATTAATTCACATTTAGAAGAAATAGTGGGAAGAAATCCAGATGGTGTTTTAGAAGAAATAAAAGGAAATGAATTAGCTTATGTTGTTACTTCAACAAAAGGAGTTGAAAGTGGAAGAGAAGAACATGACAGAATTGTAGAAGCACATGAAGATTATCTCAAATGGAAAGATATAGCTGAAAAGAAAGATGTAAACAAATATTTAGATAATATTGAAAATCCTGTTCTCAAAGAATTACTTCCTTATGTAAGGCAAGAAGAATTAGGAAGTTTAATGGAATCAAGACAATCTTTAGAACAGATGAAATTCTTAAGAAATTTTGTATCTGACAATGAGCTTGATGATGATAACAATGGGCTTGATGATGATAAAATGAGGGGATATGTAAGAACAAATCTATCATACGCAAATGATGAGGAGCAGAAAGAAATTTATAGAGCATTAGGAAAAGGATATACATTACAACTTATTTCAGAATCGAGACAAGGTAATGATTCTCCAGAGAATAACTAAAAAACGAAGAAGAATTATTCTTTTTGTTCAACAATTTTCTTAACAAGACGCGCCATTACATTGATAAAATCATCTGTTACTTCTTGCCACTTTTGAATTTCCCCACCCTTTAAATCTGTAATTTTTCCGTGAGTAATCCCTTTAAAAAGTTCATAAAGGTCTGAAAATAACTGGGGATATTTTTTATCAAGCATTTTATTATCAACAAAGTATTCTTTTAACATAACAGAAATATGCTCTGGAGAAGGAGGACTAACATTAGCACTCATTAAAGCAGCTTGAGCTGAATCTACCATTCCCCAATACAATCCTTCTATAGCACCTAATTCTGCACTTTGCGACCTTCTAAAATGAATAGGAGCTCTTTGTAAAGCAGTATAAATTGCCTCAGGAGTTGACCTAATTTTTCCTTGAATTAACAAAGATTTCAAGGGTTGAAAAAAACCCCCCACATCTATCAAAGATTCCCCATGCCGTATAACATTCATCACCACAGGATCTCCTTTTAACAAATCATTCCACCATGTAACCAATCTTGTTGTAGTTATATGCAATTCTCTCGTATATTCATTTCCCCTTACCAACTTCCCAAGCTCCTCCCTATACCAAGCAATTAATTCCTGATCCCATTGTATAGAAGCATCGTCTATAACAATAATAATATCAACATCACTTCCTTTTTGAGATGTTCCTTTTGCAGATGAACCAAACAAAATAATCGCTTTAACAATTTTATCAAATTTCTTATAAACTTTTACTGCAAAATCCATTGCAATTTCCTTTTCATCCCTTAAATCAATCTTTCTTTGTTTTTTTACTTTTGAAGATTTCTTTTTAGATGTTCTTTTAGAACTTTTCTTCGACGATTTCTTTTTTATTTCTTTTTTTGACTCTTTCTTTGCCATTAAATCCTCTTTTTATTACCAATATTTAGTAAACACATTTTTTAAACATTCGCATTAAATTAATTCTTCAAATTTTTCCCTAGAAATTTCTAAATCTTTTTTGATTATTTTGTTCAACAATCCAGGACCAATATCCTCTCCAGAATGATGAGGGATCGTAGTTTTTCTTCCATCAGAATGTTTGTAAATCATATGACTCCCACGCGTTCTGACATAAATAAAACCCAATTTCTCAATTATTTTCGCTAATTCTTTGCCAGTCAATTTAGGCAATTTTTTCATAATCAAATCTCAATTTTTTTAACATCAATAAACTTTCCAGAAATTTCAAAAGGCTCTTCATTAAGATAAACTTCAATCGCTTCTTTAGTTCTATCTATTAATTCTTCCATAGTTTTGGCCTGAGTATGGCATCCAGGAAGCTCAACTACTTCCGAAACAAACCATCCTTCTTCGTCTTGCTCAACAACTACATTAAAACTTGCCATAAGAATATTTAGTAAACACATTTTTTAAACGTTTCTTAAGCATTTGGGGTATTTGAAAATCTTGATGCATTTCCACCACCTCCTTGCCCTCCAAGTTCTCTTGGAAGAGTTGAAAATCCACCCCCATACATTGAAAAATGTTGTTCAGGCAACATTGCACTCGGAAACTGCATATAATTCCCTCCTGAATTTGAAGCCTGACTCCAATAAGGACCTTCCCCTGTTGCCATAACTGGAGAATTAAAACTTTCCAATAGATAAGGAAAAGGACTTTTCCTAAATTGATTTACAAATCCTTGAATTTCATTTATAAACATAGTTTCTTTATTCAAAACTCCTTGTTTTTCTAATTCTTCTAAATGCTTCTTGAAAGGAACATTCCCCATCCCCGGAACTAAGTGAGAATCCCCATAACCAAAATTATCTGTCAAATGAACATGCTTTACATCTTTACCAACTTTCTTCGTCGCTTCTACCAAATCTTTATCTTCAAAACCTTGTTTTTTTAACATATTTAAATGCCCTACATCCCAAGTAACCCCAATAATTTGATTTGCAATTTTATTAGCTTTTTTTTCAGAAACATTTTGTTTTTTCATTAATTGTTTTTTAAAATTTTCTCTTGATTTATCAATAAGTTTTTTAAAATCTTCAGGTTTTGAATAAGCCATTCCTGAATAAAGATTTTCAATACTTACCATAGGCGCTTTAGAAGGATCTTTTTTACCATATTTTTCGTAAGAGTGCATTGCAACATTTGCAAATGTTTTTGCCGAATTATCCATTGCAAAATCTTCTACTTTTTGAAAAGTTTGTGGAGGATTAACACTTCTTAATTTATTTAATGAATTTTCAAGAATCTCTTTACTTTTTAAAACTGTATGAACTTTATAAGATAATTGTTTACCTTCCAAAGGCATTAAATAAAACTTTCCTTCTTTATTTTTAACAGGTTTAACCAAACCTTCTTTAATAGCAGTTTCATTCATTTTTTCAATTCCCTTTGTCCAATTTTCTGCAATTTTTTTAAGCGTTTTTTTAGTTTCTTCATCAGAATATTTATATGCTTTGTCAAATTCTGAACCAAAAGAACTTTGCAAATTATTTATAAAAACATCTGCTTTATCTAATCTTGAAATATCCTGTTGGCGAATCCCTGCTTGCTCCAATGCTTGTTGAGTAGGAATTCCTTGCTCTTCTGCTTGAATAATTTTTGCAAAATTAGATAAACTATCCCCTAAAACCTCATCAACATTTTTTTGATATCCAAACAACTGATTGACTGCTTGAACCCACTGCGATTCATTTACAGTATTAAGTTGTTGTTCAGGACTTTTCTTTATCGGCTTACCTGTCTCTGCAATTTCAGAAGGATAAGCTCTTTCTTCCTCTTTAAAAGCTGTCTTAACTTCTCCTGTTTCCCTATTTACTGCAACAATTTGATAGGGCTTAAATCTTTCTTTCTCATCACCAGGTATAAATTCAGTTCCAGCCATATTTGCTGAATGAATAGTTACTGGAATTGACTTATCAGGGCTAAGAGTATGGGCTTTATCAATTACTTCTTGCAATTTTCTTTCAGTAATTTCTCTATTTAATTCTGAAAATTTTCCCTCTTGAATCCCCGATGCTTCAATTCCTTGAATAGGCGCATGAAAACTCATTTTTGTATCAGCCAGTTTTCCTAATCTCCTAATTTCTTCAAAATGTTGTTTAGGAATTTGGTCAAAAATTTCAGTACTTAATGCTCCAGGCTCTAATTGTTTAAAACCCTGATTAAGCAAATTTGAAACTTCAACAACCTGTGCAGCAGTATCAGGCCTAAGAGAAGTCCCCAATTGACTCGAAGGAAGCGGGTATCCTGTAGAAACAGAAGGAGAATCTAATCCATAATTCCCTCCTGGATAATAATATGTATAACTTGTCATTTTCACCTCTTAAAAACCAAATCAACCAATTATTTAAAACTTACTTTTTAATTTCATATTTTCTTTTTTCAACATCTTGCCTTGTCATTTTTTCAACATCAGCTCCTGTCTCATAACTTGCAGTTGAAAAATCACCTTCAGAATTATTTAAATTTACATCTCCTCTTTTCAAAGGATTTGGATTAACTTCAGTCCCCTTTGCAGAAGGCACATAATTTTTTCTTTCATTTCCAACAATTAATTCTTGTCTTTTCGGAGTTTTATCCACCCCAGTTTCATAAACCCTTTCCTCTTCTTGAGAAACACGATAACCAATTTCATCCCCCTCCCCACTTTCCAATCTTTTAACCCCTGAAACTTGTGATTCTAAACTTTGTTCTCCCACCTTAACTTCTTTAAGCACACCAATTTCTTCAATATTAGAAGCCATTTGAAACTCCGAAACCTCGCCCCCTTCACCAAAAAACTTCCTCAACTTTTCCAAATCAATTCTTTTTTCCTCTTCCTCAACCTCATCTTCCAAATCTTCAAACTCATCAGACTCGTGCATAGAATCTTCTTTTTTCTCAATCTCCTTCTTTTTTGACATATTTTCTAAAAGAAAGACAATTATATATTCTTTTCTATCAAAGAATTTTTATATACTAAACCGCATTAATTGGACTTTTGTATCTTTTTATTGGTGTAATATAATTTATTCCTTGATGAAGTCTTTCTTCGTTATAAAACTTTACAAATGAATCAAGAGTATCTTCACCTTCTTTGAATTCGAATTTGTATGTTCCAAACCATCTTTCTATCTTTCCGTTTGTCTGAGGGTGGTGGACTCTTCCTAATATGTGATGTATTTCATTATCTTTGCAGAACTCTTCAAATTTTCCATGAACATGAAATTGGACTCCGTTATCTGTAATAATTGCATCTGGTTTTCCGTGTCTTTTGATTGCTAATGCAAATGCTATCAGAGTGTTTTCCGTCGTCGCATTTGCAAAATATTCTGCATGAACAATAAATCTGGAATAATCATCAATAAAAGCAATTAGATAAGCTCCTGTAAAAGGGCATTGAGTCCAGTCAGTATGCCAGAGCATGTTTGGAGCAGGCCACTCGTATTTAACAAATTTGATTTGAGAAGGTCTTGATCTTTTATTCATATTAAATCCATGTTTTCTATAAATTTTCTGAATCTGTCTTTCTGAAACATTATATCCTTTAGCTTTCATTTCCAACCATAATTTATGAGCACTTCTTTTTCTATTTTTCCATTCCTTTAATATTAATTGTTCAAATTTTTTATTTATTTCCAGGGGCTCCGCCCCTGGTTTTTTATTTTCTAAAGCAGATTCTCCATGCTTATAATAATCTTTAAGCCAATCATATAGTCTTTGTTTAGAAATATTCTTTAGCTCTGCAACTACAGGTATAGACGATATTCCCCTCTCAACGTGTTTGATACACCTCAATTTGAATCCCTTACTGTACGACATCATTTTACTTCTGTTTTATACACCAAAAGCCTTTTGTTGTTACAGTCCAATAATTATGATTTAGAACAATCAAAGAATTTTTAAATAAAATTTATTTAACAAAAAAATGAAAAATATAGAAAGACAAATTAAATACAATATAGAAACAGATTTCGACGAACAGACTGAACTAAGATATACTTGGACAATTTTAATTGTTAATGAACCCAGAGAAATAAACAGAATAACCCAAAGATTTTCAGACCAACTTTCAGATTCAAGAAAATTCAGAAGAGGAAAAGAACGTTACCTAATCGCTGACAGCAATCCAGTAGAAAAAGGACTCCATTATAGAGTTTTTACAATGAAAAGCACTTGCGGAGAACTCCCAAACGAAGATAAAATGAAAATTTACAATCAATTAGGCAAATTCAAAAAAGAGCGTGATTTCACACCAAACAAAGATGAAATTTGGTTTGATGAAATTTACATTCCAAGATTAAGGAAATAACTTAACAAAACTCTTATAACCTCTTTCTACTTTTAATAAAAATGATAAAGCACACTTTTAAAGCCAATCGCCCAAAAGTCATAGGAGACACAAACATAACTCCTTATTGGAAAGTAATTGAAAAAATTATTTCAGAAAGCAACATAGTTCTCGAGATTTTAGATGCACGAATGCCAAAAATTTCAAGAAACAAAGAACTCGAAGATTTAGTTGAAAAAAAAGACAAAGAACTAATATTAATATTAAACAAATCAGATTTAGTTCCAAAAAAACAATTAAGAAAAGAATTCAAAAAATTGAACAAATTAAATCCGACATTCATTATCTCATCAAAAGAAAAAATTGGAACAAAAAGATTAAGAGAATATTTATTTAAAATAGGAAAAGAAAATCAAAAATTCAAAGTAGGAATTTTGGGATATCCAAACACTGGCAAATCTTCCATAATAAACTCATTAGTAAAAAGAAGAAAAGCAATAGTCACTTCTCGCGCTGGCACCACCCACGGCCAACAATGGATTTCTTTAAGAGACAACATCTCAATAATAGATTCCCCAGGAATAATCCCAGTTAAAAAAACAGATGAAACAAGACTTGCATTAATTGGTTCAAGAAATGTTGAAAAATTAAAAAATCCAGAACTTGTAGCACACGAAATAATTGAACTTTTTGAAAACAAAAATAAAATCTATAATTTTTACAAACTAACAACAAAACCAAAAACTCCAGAAGGAATAATAGAAGAAATAGGGAAAAAAAGAAAATATCTAAAAAAAGGAGGAGAAATTAATATTCCTCGAGTCGCAATCCAACTAATAAAAGATTGGCAAAGTGGAAAATTAAAATTATAAACCAAGATTTTTCAAAATATCTTCACTAACTTCTTCAATACTTTTTTCACCATCAATTTTAATCGAAGGCAAATTTTCAAGAATAGGTTCAGTTTCCTTATGATAAACATCTAATCTTTTTTTAATTGCTTCTTCTGTATCATCCTCTCTCTGATACAATTTTCCACAGCATTTATCACAAATCCCTTCTTTTTCAGGTTTTGGCGAAGTATTAACATTATAAATTGCACCACACTTATTACAATTCCTTCTTCCAGATAACCTTTTAACAGCTTCTTCATCTGAAATTGAAATTTCAATATACTTGTCAATTGTTATGTTTTTTTCCAACTCCTTTGCTTGCTCCAAATTCCTCGGAAAACCATCTAAAATAAATCCATACTTGCAATCATCTTTAGAAATTCTTTTTTTCAAAATTTCAATCATTAATCCATTGGGAATTAACTCTCCCTTATTGATAAAAGAATTAACTCTTTCTTTAAGTTCTTCTTCGCAATTTCTTAACAAATCTCCTGTTGAAATATGGGGAATATTTAATTTTTCAGAAACAATTTTTGCTTGAGTTCCCTTACCACTTCCTTGAGGACCTATAAAAACAAGTTTCATTTGTTCTGTTTTATAATTGCTTGAGCAGCAGCAAGTCTTGCAATCGGAACTCTAAAAGGAGAACAGGAAACATAATTCAACCCAATTTCATTACAAAATTCAACTGTTCTTGGATCCCCTCCATGCTCTCCACAAATCCCTAATTTAATATCATTTCTAGAAGATTTTCCTTTTTCAATCGCAATTTTCATAATCTCTCCAACGCCTTCTTTATCAATACTTTGGAAAGGATCCTGATTATAAATTCCTTTTTCAACATACTCTTTCAAAAATCTCCCAGAATCATCTCTTGAAAAACCACAAGTCATCTGAGTTAAATCATTTGTTCCAAAACTAAAAAACTCAGCGTGTTTTGCAATTTCGTCAGCTGTCAAAGCCCCTCGAGGAACTTCAATCATTGTCCCAATTTTATATTTAAAATTAACATTCAATTCTTGTTTTATTTTTTCTGCAACACTTTCAATAATCTTTTTTTGATTTTCAAATTCTTTAACATTTCCAACCAAAGGAACCATTATTTCCGGAACAATTTCTTTCCCTTCCTTAAACAATTCAGCTGTTGCTAAAAAAATTGCATTAGCTTGCATTTCTGCAATTTCTGGATAAGTTATAGCCAGTCTACATCCCCTATGACCCAGCATAGGATTTAACTCATGCAAATTTTCAATTTTTTCTTTAACAACTTCAGAACTCACATTTTGCTCTTCAGCAAGCTCATTAATTTCTTTATCCTCTTTTGGAAGAAATTCATGTAATGGGGGATCTAAAAACCTAATTGTAACTGGTTTACCATCCATAACTCTAAACAATTCAGAAAAATCACTTTTTTGCATAGGAAGAATTTTATCCAAAGCTCTTTTTCTTCCTTCTTTAGTATCTGATAAAATCATTTCCCTAACTGCTTTAATTCTTGATTCTTCAAAAAACATATGCTCTGTTCTACAAAGACCAATTCCTTCTGCACCAAATTTAAGAGCATTTCCTGCATCTTTTGGAGTATCAGCATTAGTTCTAACTTTAAGCTCTCTAAATTCATCAGCCCATTCCATAATTTTGGCAAAATTTCCAGAAAGCTCAGGTTCAATTAAGTTAACTTCTCCCACAAATACCTCCCCACTACCTCCATCCAAAGTAATTACATCTCCTTCACGAATTGTTTTTTCACCAATTTCAATAACCTTTTCCTTTTCAGAAATATTTAACTCACTACAACCAGCAACACAACACTTACCCATTCCTCTTGCAACAACCGCTGCATGGCTTGTCATCCCTCCTCTTGCAGTTAAAATTCCTTTAGCAGCATGCATTCCTTCAATATCTTCAGGAGAAGTTTCATTTCTCACTAAAATAACATTTTCCCCTTCCTGAGTTTTATATCTTGCTTCCTCAGCATTAAAAACAACTTTCCCAACTGCTGCACCTGGAGAAGCTGGAAGTCCCCTAGCAATACTTTCTTTCAAATTTTTATCCTCGGGATCCAACCTTTTATGCAACAATTGGTCCAAAGCTTCAGGTTCAACTTTTAACAAAGCTTCCTCCTTTTTTAAAAGACCTTCATCAACCATGTCTCCAGCAATTTGAACTGCTGCATCAGCTGTTCTTTTTCCATTCCTTGTTTGTAACAAATATAATTTCCCTTTTTCAATTGTAAACTCAATATCCTGCATATCCCTATAATGATTTTCCAACTTAGTTCTTATTTCAGCTAATTGCTCATAAATTTCAGGCATATCTTCCTTTAATTGAGATAATTTTTTAGGAGTTCTAATACCTGCAACAACATCTTCTCCCTGAGCATTCATTAAAAATTCTCCATAAAATTCATTTTCTCCAGTAGAAGGATTTCTTGTAAAAGCAACACCTGTTCCAGAATCACTCCCCATATTCCCAAAAACCATTGATTGAACATTAACAGCAGTCCCCAATAAACCATAAATATTATTCATTCTTCTATAAGAAATAGCTCTTTCATTATTCCAACTTCCAAAAACAGCGTCAATAGCCATATATAATTGTTCTTTTGCATCATCAGGAAAACCTTGTTCTGTTTTTTCATTTATCAAATTTTTATATTGTCCAATTAAATTTTTTAAATCATCAACACTTAATTCATAATCAAATTCAACCCCTTTCTGTTTTTTCAAATTATCCAAAATATTTTCAAAATGTTCATTTTTAATTCCCATAACAACATCCCCAAACATCTGAATAAATCTCCTATAAGAATCATAAGCAAACCGAGGATTTTCAGTTTGTTTTGAAATACCTTCAACTGTTGTGTCATTTAATCCAAGGTTTAAAACAGTATCCATCATTCCAGGCATTGATTGAGCAGCCCCACTTCTCACAGAAACTAACAAAGGATTATCATTATCACCCAAACTCTTATTAGAATTTTCTTCAAGCTCCCCCAATTTTTCTTCAATTTCTTGTTTTATTTCGTCAGAAAGTTTCTCACCTTCTTCATAATATTTTTGACAAGCTTGTGTTGTAATTGTAAATCCTTGAGGAATTGGAAGACCTAAAGAAGTCATCTCAGCAAGATTTGCCCCCTTTCCCCCAAGCAAATCCTTCATATCTTTACTTCCTTCTTTAAAACTATAAACATATTTTTCAGCCATTTTCACATTTTTTATTTAGTGATTTAAAATCAAATCAAACACTTATAAATATTTCGTTACCTTAAAAAATATTTTTTATTTCTCGACAAAAAATTTTCAAATTTATAATCTCAAACCAAAATTCTTCCCGACAATAACTTTATAAATTCTATTAGATTAATATAAATATGGTAAATAAAAAGAGTAAGAAAAGTCCTACTAAAAAGAAAAAAGAAGATGTTGAAAAATTACTTTTAGAAAATTTTGTGGTTTTGCAAGAAGTATTATCAGATTTAACTAAAGAATTCAAAGGACTTTCTGCAGAAATGTCAAAACTATTGGGCATATTTGAAACTTCTGCCAAATCATTTGCTGAAAAACAAGGAGCTGAAATAAGTAAAGAAGACAAAGAATTTTTAGGAAAGTTGGATAAATTAATTGAACAAAACAAAGTAATTGCAAAAGGACTAACTCTAATGGAAGAACGTATGAGGCCGTCTAATCAAAAAAATTCTCCTCAACCACCTCAACAACAATCTCCTCCAAAAAGAACCCACAACATTTAGAATGGAAATAAAAAATCGATTTTTTGCATTATTTACTAAAGAACTTCTTATGAATTCTCTAGACCCTTGGGAAAGAAAGAGAATTGAAGAAAAGAAAAAAAAGATGGCAAAACTAAAAAAAGAAATGGAAATTCTAATGCAAGAAAGTATGAATGTTGATTTTTCAAAGAAAAATGACGAATCTAAATTAAAAACAAATGAACAAAATAACACAACACAAAAATTTGAACAATCTCCAAAAATCAAAAAACCAACTGAATTAGAAGAAACGCCCAAAGAAGAGAAAACTCCACAACCTCGCCACACACAAAACCTGCACAAAGTTGAACAAATGATTCAAGACCCATCTGTTGCAGTTATAGAATGTCCTGGTCCTGGAAAATTTATAATCATAAAAAAAGGATTTAAAAGATTCCCCACAAGAGTAATTTTAAACAAAGATGAAATCAATGAAATATTAAACTATTATTCTGAAGAAGCAAAAATCCCAAGAATTGGGGGAATTTTCAAAGCTATTATCGACAACCAAGTTTTAACAGCAATTGATTCCCCCCATGCTGGACCAAGATTTATTATAACAAAAACACGACCCTAATTTTTCAATTTGTCCACATTTGTAATTAAAATTCCCACAACCCCAATTCCAATTCCTTTCAACACCCCAATAAAATTATGTTCTCCTACATAAATTCTTTGAATTGAAACCAAAAATAAAATCAACAAGCTTAAACAAAAATAAAGTTTCTTTTGTTTTTTTATATCTGGAATAAAAAACCATCCCAAATACAAAATAAAAATCGCAATCACCACATGTGCAGAAGCATCAAATAATATCTCATTACCATAATTCTGCATAGGAATATATTTAAACAATACTAAACCAACTAAAACAATAACCCCCATAATCAAAATTCTATAAAAATTTTTCATATTATCTAATTAACTTTTTAGCCCTTTTTTCAAGTTCTTTAGAAAGTTCTTCTTGTTTTTTTGTCAAGTCAGATTCTTGCATTTTATCATATGCTTTAATTTTATTTTCAAACAAGTTCTGAAGATTTTCTTTAATAATCTCCTCTCTTTTTTTAAGTTCTTCCACCATTTCCTGATGCATTTTTTTAGCAAGTTCTTGTTTAATCCTTTTTCTTTCTTCTTTTAATTTAAGATTTTCTTTTTTCTTGAAAAATTCCATTTTTTTAGCAAGAGCTTTTTTTTCAGTAGCAATTTCCATTTTTTTCGCCTTTTCTATATCCATTAATTGTTTTTCCTTCTTGTTTAATTCTGCTTTTTTATTTTGGTAACTAATTTCTAATTTCATTAATTTATTTTTTAAATTCCTTTTTTCAGAATTAATTTGTTCAATTGCTTTAGACCTAAAATAATCTTCAAACAACTTTTGCATCTTCTTAGTCAAAGAACTCGCTTTTTTATTATATTTTTCTTGATATTCTTGCTCAAGTTTTTTCTTTTGCTTTCTTCTTTCTCTAAAATTCAAATCCTTAAGTTTTTCTTCTTTCTTTCCAAGTTCTTCCATTAATTTTTGATTTTCCACTTTAATTTGTTTTTCAAACTCTGCTTCAAATTGTTTGTGATATTGGTTTTTTAATTTTTTTGTAAGTTTTTCAATTTCCTTTTTATGGGCATCAATTAATTTTTCTTTTTCTTGATGATATTTTGCAGCTTCACGTGCCTTTAAATTAGATTGAGCTTCAATTAACTTTTGATGGTCTTTTTTATGTTGCTTAATAAATTCTCTAATCCTTTCTTTCTCTCTTTCCAACTCATGCTCTTTTTCACTTAAATTAGTTCTTAAAGATTCATTAATTTTATGCTCATGCTCCAAAGATTCTCTTAATTCCTTTGTTTTTCTCTCAATCATCTTTTCTTGTTTTTCATGTTGCTTATCCAAAAAAGAATGCATTTTTAAAGAAAACTTGTTCTCTAATTCACCATTTATTTTTTTCTTATATTTATCCAATTCTTTTTTCAACATTTCATCATATCTTTCATTCAAATCTCTTGCCAAATTCTTTTTCTTTTTTTCAAAATCCCTTATCTTTCTTCCCAGCTCTCTTTTTTTCTGAAGATTTCTCTTCTCAATCCTTGCCTTAGTTTCTTTTTTTGTCTCACTCAACTGTTTTTCATAATCTTTTTTCAATTCTTGTTTTCTTCTCTCAATTTGCTCACGATCTTTTTTCAACTTAGAATTAAGCTCTTTTTCCAAATTCTTTTTTTGATTTTCAAATTCTTTTCTATACTTATTTTTTAATTGAGAAACATATTCTCTATCTAACTTAGCTTTTTCATTTTCAAATTTTTTCTTCAATTCTTTTTTAAACTCATCATGAACTTCTTTTTCCAATTCTTCATTGAATTTTTCTTGATATTTTTTCTCTAAGGAAGATTTCTCCATTCTAAGCTTAGAAGATTTTTTCCCATATTCTTTTATTTTATCATCAAATTTTTGCCTAAGTTTACTTTCAAGTTCTTTATAATGATTTTCAAGTTGTTTCTTCCTTACATCTAATTCCTTTTTAATTTCTGCATTCAACTCATTTTCTCTTTCTTTAAACTTTTCTGACAAATCCAATTTAATTTTTCTAATAAAATCATTATACTCTTCGTCTACTGCAAGACCTACCTCAGAATTTACTTTCCTTTTTTTAGTAGATTTTTCTTCAAATTCTTTTCTCAATTTTTTAATCTGATTACTCAATTGTTTTTTTGTTTCTTCAACAGACTCCTCGACTTCATCTACCTCTTTAGCAAGTTTTTTACTAGAATTTTTACTCTTTTTTTTCTTAGACATAATTTTTTTTCTTAAATCCTTCAATTCTCTTTCAATTTCAGGAATTGCAGTAGTATCTTTAAGTCTTGCTTCGATTAAAGCAAAATCTTTTTTAAACCCTTCATCCAAATCATGTCTTTTAAGATAAGCAAGTTCATCTTTTATATTTTGTAAACGATTTACCTTGCTCTGAAAATTATAAAAATCTTTTCTCACCTCTTTCTCGTTTTTAGGCAATTTTTTAGAAGATTTTTTAACAGTTTTTTTCACCATCTTTTATTACTAATGTTTAGTATTTTTTGTTTTTAATTGTTTTGGTTAAATAATCACTTCCAAGGCTTTTTCCCTTCAAGCTCATCAAGTCTTTTCTGAATTTCTGTTGTATCATAATAACCTTTTGCCTTCCAATCTTTTAATTGCTTTCTCAAATCCGAAATCTCTTCCTGCCTTACTTTATTCTTTTTAATCCTTTTATGAATTTTCTTTGATTCTTTTTTTGCATATCTTTTATTCTTCTTTTCAGTTTTTCTTTTTAATTTTTCGCCAGCAACTAAAACTTTTTTCTTTTTCTTCTGTTTTATTTTTTCTTCCCTTGCTTTAATTTTTGTTTGTCTTTTAATTTGTCTTTCCTTCCTCTTTTTAATTTTATTAGATTTCTTCAATCTTCCCAAATATTGTTTTTTCTTTTTTCTTTCAGCAAGTTTTCTTCTAATTAAACCACCCAAACTTCTTTCCAAAGGAGCTGTATCATAATATCTTTTATTCTTCCAATCTCTTAATTTTCTTCTTAAACTACTATAAGGAACAACAGCTTTTTCTTTGAAACCAACTTTTGACTTTTTCTTTTTATATTTCTTTTTTGGCTTTTTTGTCCTTAATACAATTGAAGGTAGTCTTACTTTCTTTCCAGCATTTCTCAAACTTTCAACTATTCTTACCAAGAGAGGTTTTTTCATTTCAACCTCTTTTCTCTTAAACTTTTTCTGCTCTTTTTCTCTTGATTCTTTAATCCATTTGTAAATCAAATACATTAATAACAGCAACAATATCCACCACAATAACCAAAGAAGATAATAACAATAGTCAATATAATCTTCCCTTATTTCACATTCTGGACAACTCCCCCCACAATCAACACCCTCTTCATCATAATTCTTCACCCCGTCAAAACAATAATCACAATACCCTTCAAACTCAGTAACAATAAATCCAATATCCAATTTTCTGTTTTCTCTTAAAGAATCACCCTTAATTCTACTTACAAGATTGCCTGTTTCAACATTATAAAGTTCAATATACTCTTCATAACACCAATTCACTTTCTTAGCTTTTATAGGAGTTGATATTTTACAAGACCTATACTGAACTGAAGTATTTCTAAACGCATGTTCACAAACTCTTGATTGCTCTCCTTCCAAAGTAGGATTCCCCCTTAAAATATCTTGCAAACTATAATCTAATTCACACTCTCCCCATTCTCCACAAACCCATTCGCTTGCTCTTCCTCCCAACTCATTCGGTATTTCTTTACAATAAGGACTTTCAAAACAATCCTCATCATCACAATCTATTTTCCCATCACCATCATTATCTATACCATCATCACAAATTTCAAAATTACAAGGTGCAAATTCAGTTTCATTATGTCCACATCCATCAGTTCTTATTCTTGATTTATTTCCATCAATACACTCACTCCATTCACTCCATTCACTCCATTGAGGAATACAACCCCCTTTATTGTGAGCTAAAAATCCATCTGCAAAAAAACTATATGTATTTTCAATTTTCTTTAAATTATAAGTTTGGATATTTTCACCCCAACAATTTATTGAATCAATTTTTTTATAAAAAGAATTCTGGGTTAAAACCTCATCACCCTTAGTTAATTCATCAACATTCAAATCAGGATTTTCTTTAAATGTTTGAACAGGAGAAATTGATTTCCAACCTTCTGAAGTGTAAACTGGATGCTCTTTTGTCATATCTAATTTTGAACCATCTTCAAAACTTAATTCACACAAATGATCTCTTACAGGATTTTCAACTTCCAAAACTTTGGATTTTACAAATTCTCCTTTTTGATAACTTAAAACATAATCCCCGACTTCAATATCTTCAATGTTTTTAACACTCTTGTTTGGCAAAGTTATTTTTGTTCCAGCTGGAAAACAACTTTCTACTGAACAAGAGCGCGTTTCAGTTTCCACACAACCACTTGAATCAGTCCTTGTTCTTGTTTGTGTTCCCCCAGTACAAGCACTCCAAGAACTCCAGACTCCAAAATTTGCACTACAAATTTCTTTATCTGCGTGAACTGCACTCCCAATAAAAGAACCAAAACCATCATCACTCAAAACCACATCCCATCTAACAAAAGTTGCAAAACTATAATTAACTGATACATTTGCTTGATAAACTCCTTCAGAAATTCGGGTAATATTTCCCGGATAATAAACCTCTCCCTCCGGAAAATTATTCTCAGCCGAACTAGTAGCATTAGCAGATATATTTTGAGGATCATAAGAAAAAATCCCAGATACATTAATTTTTGAGATATCAATTTCCAAAACAGCAGTATCTCCGTCATAATATTTTCCATTATCCCTTGTATTCAAAGCTGTCAAAATAGTGGAATATTTTTCTAATTGAGAATTAGCTGATGAAAAATTAGTAACTCTTGTGTATGGATCTGAAAATAAAACAGTATAATTAACTGAAAAATTCTTATATCCCACATCTTTCGTAGTTTTATCATAATTTAAAATACAATGTCCAGAATTATTTGTTTCATTAGTTCCAATCAGAACAGAATTTTCATAAAAATTACATCTAACTTGCTCAATTCCCGAATTTGTTGAAGAATCATAAACTCTTGCAACCAAAATTTCAATATTTGGAACAACCCCTTTATCATCCTCCCCACCAACAGAATCACTCCCCCTTATCAAAATAGAATTGTTTAAAGGAGATGTTAAATTAATCTCAATATCATAATCAGTTGTCCCTCCCAAAATTCCAAATCTTCCACGAATTGCTCCGACAATATACTCTCCAACCAGCCCAATTCCTCCAACAGTTCTTTGACTATAACTTATTGAAGAAGAATTATCATATGAAAAAGAATCTATTTTATTATCACTAGAATAACTCGTTGAAGAACCCTGAAAAGATGAAACAAACGCAGTTAGAACAATCCCAAAAAAAATCACTAAAATAATTAATTTTTTATTTATCATTTTTGGATTTTTTAATAATAATTTCCTCCTTTTCAACATCTAAAAAAATTTCAATATCATCGCTTTTTTTCAAACCAAGATTTTCCAACAAAGAATTAGGAAGAGCAATTCTATTTAATTGTTGAATTTTCAATTGACCAAATTTAACTCTTTTTTTACTCATTATACCAATACTATTATAATACTAAAATTAGTATTTAAAATTAACTGTTTAAATAGAATAATCTCCAATATATTCTTCAACTTCTTCAGTCTTCTCAGAATTTTCCTTAAGAGAATTAGCTATTTGTTTAATCCATTTAACTCTATCAAGTTTGACTTCATCATCCAAATTTTCCCTATCAGGATTATAAGATTTTTCAAGCCAATAATCTCCAATTTCAAATCTTACAACCAATCTATTACTCACAATCTCAGATTTTGTAACTGAAACTTTTTTCTCACCAGTTTTAGATTGAACCAAAAAAGATTCTTTTTCTGTTAAATCATATTCGCTTAAATTTTCCAAAGTTTGATTATCTTTTGTTTCATTAGTTGTTAAATTTGATTCAATTGTTTCATTGTCAATTAGCTCTGTTTCGTTATCAATTAGCTCTGTCTCGTTATCAATTAGCTCTGTCTCATTGTCAATTCTATCTGTTTCATTATCTTCTGAATTTTGAGAATCTCCAGAATCTTTTGAAAAAGATTCAATTTCCTCTCCAGAGTAAATCAATTTAACAGAAAAATCTTCAGAACTAACATTTAAAGGATTTAAATCAATACTTAAATCATAAGTTTCATCTTGTAAAAACTCTTCACCAAATCCTTCGTGTGTTTCAGAATAATCAGTTGTAATAATTGCAATCCCATCAGAAATTGAAAGCTCCACATCTTCTTCAGAAGAGACAATTTCAGCACTTTGTCCTTCAGATAATTCATATTCAAAAGGAGAATTTGCTGAAACAACATCCTCCACAACATCGACTTGAGTTTGAACTGCATTTCCAGTTATAGAAGAACCCTCACCAGTTTGATTTTTTTCAGTTTGACTTTCTTCAGTTTGATTTTCTTCAGTTTGATTTTCTTCAGTTTGATTTTCTTCATCCCCCAAGTTTGAGGTTGAGGTATCATTTGAATCTCCACTATCTGAACTTGATGTATCATTTGAATCTCCACTATCTGAACTTGATGTATCATTCACAGAATTATCCCCAGAACTCTCGCCAGAATCTTGAGATTCTTCAATTATTTTCATTGTAAATTCAACTTCGGGATAAACAGTCTTCTCCCCAACCAAACCATAACCGCTCCCATTTCCTGAAACTTGCTTATCACTAATAAAAAACTTTCCAGAATTTTCTTGCTCAGAAACTAAATCAGATAATTTATAAGATTGTGTTTTCCCATTAGAAATTAATTCAATATCTGTATCAGAAGGAATTAACTCTCCCTTGTTTAATGAAATAATCATTTCCCCATCTTCCAAAGATTCAACATTTAAAATTGACTTTCCCACAATAGAATTTGAAAAATAAATAACAACAAAAGACAGAACCAAAATTACAAACACAGCTAAATAAGAAAAAAGCTTTTTATTATTTAAAACCTCTTTTTTTTGTAAAATTTTTCTTGCCATTTAACCTTTTGTTTGAACCATAGTTATTGCATTCCCCCAATCCACCTCACCACTAACTTGTGCATAAACTGAAATCACATCACCTTTCTTAAATTTAATAATATTTTCTGATTGCAAATCAAAATCTCTTTGAGTTTTATCTGATGAATCAATTAAATTACTAAAACCAGTATACTCTCCATTTTTGTAAACTTTCAATTCAACCTCTCCATCTCCAGAAATATCAAGATTTGTAGAAATTCCTGTAACACTTCCCTCCCTCATCATAACATATCCCTTAGTTTCACTTGTTTCCACACCAGTTACACTTTCCAAATAACTTGATTCATTAACTATGCCAGATAAACCAAAATTCAAATTTTGAATATTTGTAACAATATTTTTTTGCACTTTTTCAAATTCATTAGTAGAATAAGTTACAACATAAACTTCCCCAGGTTTATTTTGTTGAGTATAATTCACCCCGTAGATTCCAATATTATTTTTATCAATTTTTTTAATTTTAACATTTTCAGGAAGTTTTGATTGATTTATTTTATTAATATCTCTAACCTCTTCCTCACTAATTCCTCTTTTTGTTAAAAAAGATTTAACATATTCTTCTGCATCTCCTGTTACAGGTTCAGAAACAGATTTTGCAAAAGCTCCGACTGAAAAAATAATCAAAAATGCAAATAAAACTAAAAATAATTTTTTCATTTTCCTCTTTTATATTCATCCCAAATTTGTAGGATTTTGTCCTTGTTCTGATTCTTGCAATTGTTGCTCTAATTGTTGGTTTCTTGCTAAAACAACAGTTTGTTCATCATTACTCAATACAATGTAACCTTGTTGATTTACTTGCTGTATTATTGTATTAACTGCTGCTTGCTGACTTTCTATTTGTTTGTTAATAACATAACCTTGGAAAGAAGGTGCTATAACAACTACTGTTAATAACGCAAGTGTAAGAATAACAATAACACCAATTGCAACTTTAAATTTAACGTCTTTCATCTTACCTCCAATAGTTTAAATTAATTAATCTTTTTAAATTATTTGGTAATTATCTAACAATTTCTCCCAACCCTATCAATCTCCAATGCCCTTTAATATTTCTTGCCAAACCTACACTATCCCCTTCAAAAGGAACTACAGGAATACTTAAATTCATTTCTAAAACACCTTTTGACAATTTCACAACTTTTCCAACAGTTGTCGAAGTGCAAACACTCATCATCAACATTTCCCCTGGTTTAAAATCTTCAACATCTTGATGCCCCTCCATACCTAAAATCTCTTTAAAATGCTGGGCTTTAATCTTTAAATTATCCGTAATTTCAGGTAAACTTCCTTTCAGCCCTGCAACAGTTCCAGAAAGCAAATCAGTTTTTGTCAAAGCCATATCCAACTCTGTTTCAATAGATAAACTTCCTCCAGGAGTTGCCTTTTCTAATTTATGGCTTCCCCTAAAAATAGATTTAATTTTTGTTCTAACTGTTTCATATCTTTTTTGATTTTTTTCAACAACCAACCTCCCGGGTTTTATCTCAATTTCATCCCCTTCTTTTAATTTACCCTTAATTAAAGCACCCCCCAAAACCCCTCCGTGCAAATCCTTAATTTTAGTTCCAGGTTTATTAATATCAAAACTTCTAGCAACAACAAAAACCGGTTCACTTTTTTCATCTTTTTCAGGAATATCCATGCTGGATAAATTTTCATAAATTTTATCAATATTAATTTTTTGTTCAGCAGATACCGGAATTATTGGAGAATTTTCTGCAATAGTTCCTTTAACAAATTCTTTTATCTCTTTATAATTTTTCAAAGCTTGCTCTTTAGAAACTAAATCAATTTTATTTTGAACAATTACGATTTTATTAATATTCTTAGCTTGTAAAGCAATTAAATGTTCTTTTGTTTGAGGTTTAACACCCTCATTAGCAGCTACAACTAAAATCGCAGCATCAACCATTGCAGCTCCAGAAAGCATAGTAGCCATCAACATTTCATGCCCAGGCACATCAACAAAAGTCAAATACCTAAAAACTTCTCCCTCTTTTATACCATATTTTCCATCTTTTTTTCTTAGAATAACATCTGCATAACCTAATTTAATTGTAATCCCTCTCTTAAGCTCCTCGCTATGAGTATCAGCAAACTTCCCAGTAAGAGCATTCAATAAAGTTGTTTTCCCATGATCAATATGCCCCACAACACCCACATTTAACACCGGAAGCTTTGAAATATCAATTTGTTCTTTTACCATAAAATTTCAAGAAATACTTTGTTAAAAAATGTTTGGGTTGGTAGATTTGGTGAAACCACATAATATTTATTTTTCTATAACTAATTAATTCACCAACCTCTAAAGAGTTAGTGGGCGAAAGAAGACGAACACGAGTGCTAATTTTAATAAACAAAATTTTGATTCCCTTTCAAGAGTGGGCAATCCAATGGGGTTAGGAATTGCCAGAGGGTGGGGCGTCTACAAACGACGCTCAAAATAAAAGAACCAAAATTTTGAAAGACAAGTGTAAGAACAAATTAGGAATATGGTGAGGGTAAGGTTTTGTCAAAAGCAAGATAGTAGAAATTCCTGAAAAATTCAAACTTATTTCTAAAATTATGAAAAGTCATTGGGAATACTCTAATGATTGTAAATTACCTTCCATAAACATTCTTCCTATGACCCACTTTCAAAACATATAAAATCTTAACATCCTTTTCAATATCAATAATCAATCTATAATTTCCTATTCTTAATTTATACCCTCTCAACTCAACCAAAGGTTCAAGAAATCTAAAAGGATCAATTTTACATTCTTGAAGTTTCATCCAAATTCTTTTTTTAATTTGATTGTCTAATTTATTTAAATAATTTAAAGCTCTTTTTTCAAAAATAAGTTTATACCTTTTAAATGCCTAAAATTTTCTTAGCTTCTTCTTCAGTATAAAATTCTCCTTTCTTAATTTTCTCTCTTGCTTCTTTAATCTCAACAATTGTCTTCTGACTCAACTTAGGCTGTTTCTCACACAATTTCATTAGATGAATCAATTTTCTAACTAATTCATCATAACTTTCATTCTTGTATTGTCTAAATGCATCCAATTCTGATTTTGTCTTTTGATTTATTCTTATTGTTGTTTCCATATACAAACATATACATAAGTAGATTATTTAAACTTTTCGTGTAAAAATTCAAAATTATTTCTAAAACTATAAAGATTTATTAAAATACTGTAAATCTATTCTTTCCTTAAACTCTTATTTTGAGCTAAATAACAGCTACTACCTAAAACTTCTGCAGATCCAATAATAAAATACAAAGTTCATAAAAAAAGCACAACATATGGAAATAAAATTTGTTAATTTTCCTATCCAGGGTAACATAGACATTTTCAAAAATAAAGTTTTAATAGTTTCATGGAAAAATCCAAAGATAGGGATTTTAATTCACTCAAAAAATATAGCAGACAATTTAAGAGAATATTTTAATCAAATCTGGAAAGAAAATCAATAAGCTCTAAATAAAAGAAATCTACCAAATAGTTATAATAACCTCTATAAATCAGAATAATATTTTGGATAAAAAACCTTAACCATTAAATTCAACCCAATCATTCTCCCATTAGTATATTCAAATTGATTATCACCAAGAATACTAGGCAAATATTCATCAATAATCCTATTAAAAATCATCAAATCCCCTGTCCCAGGTTTAAAAGCAGGATTAGTTCCTTTAACACTAGTCCATCCTTTATTAGCTCCCAAAGCATAATTTACCATTCCTTCTAAAATATCTTTTCTAATCTTCAAAATACTTGTAGAATCCATTATTCACTTTTCTCTTCACTCTCTTCTTTCTTAAAAACCTCTTCCAACTTTTTCCCGCCTTCTTTAATAACTTTAGTATTAATCTGAGAAGTTACTAAAGCAATTTGGTTTCCTCTTACTGATTTCTTCTTTCTTACTCCCTTATTTTTCACTTTTCTCAAAAAAGGCCCTTTTGTAAACATAACTTTCCTCAAATTCGACCCTTCTTCTTCCTTTTTTCCTGGAAAACCAGATTTATCACTTGTCCCAGTTATTTCAAGTTCATAACCCTGAAGCTCTCCAGAAACATCACCCCCAGAAATTCTTTCTCCCATTTTTTTCCCAACTAAAAATTCATTTTCAATTTCCAGTTTATAGGTTTTGCCTTTATCTGATATATTAATCTTAAACGCCATATTTATCCATCATCAAGAGCATTTTTAAAGCTTGCTATCTGCAAAAATCTATGTCACAAGAAATTATTTTAGCAATAATTCAAGCTCTCACCGAATTCCTCCCAATATCTAGTTCTGGCCATCTAGCCTTCTTTTCAAATCTTATCGGTTCCCCAAATCTTTTTTTAATCACAATCCTACATATTGCCTCACTACTTGCAATTTTAATTTTCACAAGAAAAGAAATCTATGAAATCGCAACAATAAAACAAAATAAACTTTTAGCCTACTTAATAATCGCAACAATCCCTGCCGCCCTTTTTGGATTTTTTTTCAAAGATTTTATTGAATCAGCCCTAAACTCTTTTCTTTTTATAGGAATATCTTTCCTCTTCACAGGCACAATCCTTTTACTAACAAAAATCCCAGTAAAATCTTCAAAATTAAATTTGAAAAATTCCCTATTCATTGGCTTATTTCAAACATTAGCCTTATTTCCAGGAGTTTCAAGAAGCGGAATGACAATCTCTGCCTCTTTGTTTTCAGGAATTTCAAAAGAAAAAGCAACAAAATTTTCCTTCCTTCTTTTCATTCCATTATCAATAGGTGCAATAATCTTAGAATCAGGGAATGCTTATTTTTCAATCCCTCTTGCAATCGCATTCATTATTTGTTTTTTCTTAAGCATTCTATTCCTTAATCTAATTTACATAATAATCAAAAAAGACAAATTTTGGCTATTTTCATTCTATTGTTTTTTAATTGGAATAATATCTTTAATAATTTATTTTATGAATCTCTTCCAATTTCCTTAGACCTTTTTTTAATTCTTTCAGCAATTTCACTCAACAACTTAAAATCTTCTTTTTCTTCTCTAACCATTTCCTCAATCTTCCCAAAATCTCTTGATTGCAACAAAAAATTCATCGAACAAACTTCAACAAATGGAATTAAATTACCCATTCTTTGATAAAATTCATTTTCAATCAAATAAACTCTTTCAGGATTTTCAAATCTCTTCTGATCTTTCTCATCCATATTTTCCAAATACATTCTTTGATCCTCTTGTTGTTCCTCTGAAAACTCTTCATAAACTTTTAAAGGTCTCCAACCTCTTCCAGAAATATTCTCAGAAAGAACAGTCAAACACTTATATCCTTTCGGCTCCGAATCTTCTCCAATGTAAAAAGAAATATAAGGCCTTTTAAAACCAACAGAAGGAAAATAACTAAATTTTAAAAAACTGGGTTTAACACAAACTCCCTGAACATAATTCAAACTAACCTTTTTTTCCAAAGGATCAACAACCCCTAAAACCTCTCCCTTACCAACTTCTCTAACATCATAAACTCTTTTTCCGTTTCTCAAGAAAAATTCATCCCGAACATCTAAATCAACCATAAATAATAAAACAAAAACAAATTATTAAACTTTATTAAATTCTAAACTATAATTTAATTTTATCAAGAAGCTCCTCTTCCTCTTTCATATGAGCCCGAAGTTTATCAACCAACATTCTACCATCAGTATCTAAAGAAGCAATAATTTCACTTTCATCTCCAGATTTTATTGCATCATGAATAACCTTCAAATGTCCCTTCAATAATCTATGAGAAGTTTTCATCTTTTCAATCGGAAAATCTTCTTCTGAAAAATTCTCTTCAAAAAACTTCTCTTCCTTATCTTCATGAGTATTCCACATATCATGCAATTTTTTAAAAACATGGGATAAATTAGCGTGATTAACTTCATTATTTTCTTCGGTATCTATAATAGTCTCTAACTCAATTAATTCCCTATTTATAGCCTCATGTTCTTTTTTTATATTAAAATTTTTCATGTTAATTTGAGGTAATTAAATTATTTAAGTTTAACTATAAAAAATCAGTCATTTACAATAGGCACAAAAACAAAATTCTGAAACTCTTGAATTTTATTCTCCCCTGATTCCTTTTTAACAACAACAATAGAATCTCTAACAGGAGCAACTAAAACTCCCTTAAATTTTAAATTATTATTAACTAAATCACTTGGGAATTCATCGAAAGCTGCACTTACTAAAATTCTATCAAATTTTTCATCACCAATTTTCTTCAATGCATTTCCACAATTTATCTCAATATTTTCATAATTTTTCAATTTTTCTTTAGAACTTTGCACCAATTCGCTTATTCTTTCAATACCTAAAATCTTTCCATTTTTATTCAGTTCACTTAACAAAGCTAAAACATAACCACTTCCAGAACCAACTTCCAAAATCTTATCTCCCTCCTCAACTTCCAACAAAGTAAGCATAAAAGCAATAGTATAAGGTTGAGAAATCGTCTGTCCTCCAAAAATTGGTAAAGGCACATTTTTATATGATTCTTCCTTTAACTCAGGTGAAACAAACAAACTCCTATCTACTTTTTCAAAAGCATCCATAATTTTATCTGGAAAATTAAATTTCTTCAATTCCTTAATCATATTTTCTTTATTCATTTTAATCCAAAGTATTTAACACAAAAAAATATTTAACACACAATTATGCAAATAACAAAGACCCCCAAATTTTAAGTAATTTTTGGTTTTAGATTCAAACAAATAAAATCAAAATCAGTCAAAGAAAAAAGGAATTAAGATAATTAAAACAAAAATTCCAAATTTTTAATAAACCAAAAATTATTTAATAATAACTATCCAAATACATAAAGGTAATCAAATAAAAATGAAGTTTACAATTTGCAAAAAAATATTTGGAAAATATTCTGTCCAAGATTCTTCTGGAAAAAATTTATTTTTTTGCAAAAGAAAATTCCCTCTTTTTTGGAGATATAAGTTTATAGATTCAAATAAAAAAGAAATTTTTTCAATAAAAAGAAAAAAATTTTCATTTGCCTACGAAATTTATGAGTTAAAAAAAGAAAATAACAATTATGCAAAAGTGATAAAAGAACCAGCATTCAATATGCTTTTTCCAACAATCCCGTTAGGAGTAAATAAAAAATCAAACGACTTAACAATAGCAAAGATAAAAAAACAAAAAGGGACAACAATCAAAATGAATGCTAAAAATTTGATACAAGAAAATTATCAAGCAGATTTTATCCAAGAAGGCAAAACTATTGCAAAATCAAAAAAAATATTGGGATTAAAAGGAGTAACAAAACTATATGATGTTGAGATTATTAAAAGTCAAGATACTCCATTAATTTTTGCTAGCTTAATTATAATGGATATTATGTCAAAAAATACTAAAAAAACTCAAACAGCATGCAATCAGGCATAAGAATTGGGGGAAGAAAATAAAATAAAAATTCACTGAACAATACTACTTCCAATAAAATCTATTAATTCTAAACTCCCCCCAACTATTAAAGAGAAGTGTGATACTTTTTCAAAGCGCCCCGACCGCACGTCATGAATTTGTTTAACGCTCTTTTTGTTTTAGTTTATTTAATTTATTGAATCCCTCCAATAATTCTTTTATTTCTTTCTGAGCCTCTTCAATGATGGCTTTGCTTTCTCTATAATTAACTTCTTTCTCTTTCTCTTTCCGATATCTATTAATTGATAAATCCCATCCTTTTTCTTTTATTTCTTCAAAAGGAACAAAGAAATGTTTTTCAAATCTGTCCTCGTTGCATTCATTGAATCTTTTTTTAAATCTCTCTAAAACATCAGGAATATCATTCTTTTCTATAGGATTTCTTTTATCATCTAAACTAAATCCATCATTTTCCATTTTGTAAAACCAAACTTTTTCTGTAGGTTCTCCTTTTGTGAAGAATAAAACTGCAGTTGAAACTCCTGCATATGGCTTAAATACTCCCGAAGGCATAGATATAACTGCATCTAATCGACACTCTTCTAATAACAGCTTTTTAACTGACTTATGAGCATTAGAATTACCAAATAAAACGCCTTCTGGAACAATTACAGCACATCTTCCACCAATATTCAGAGAATTATACATAAGCTGTAAAAAAAGCAACTCTGTTTTGCTTGTGCTTATTGTTAAATCATCAGATTTCTCGCTTTGATTTATAGATCCCTTAAATGGAGGATTTGCTAAAATTAAATCATAAATTCCTTTTTCATCATATCTTTTTGATAGAGTATCTTCTCCAATTATATTTGGATTAGTAATTCCGTGCATCATTAAATTCATAACTGCAATTCTAACCATTGTTCTATCAATATCATAACCATAAAGGGATTCTTCATCCAATATTTTCTTTTTCTGATAAGTTAAGGTGCTAATACCATTTTTTTTATTTGTTTTTAATATGTGTTCATAAGCATTGACTAAAAATCCAGCAGTTCCACAGGCAGGATCTAAAATTCTATCACCAAATTCTGGTTTTGAGAGTTCAACCATCATCTTAATTATGTGTCTTGGAGTTCTAAATTGTCCATTCTTACCAGCAGTTGTTAATTCAGACAAAAGATATTCATAAATATCTCCTTGTGTATCTTGGTTTTGTTCTTTTATATGTAAATCGTTGATAATATTAACTGCCTCAATTAAAAGCGAAGCAGTTGGTAATGAAAATGTAGCATCTTTCATATAATTATTATAATGTGAATTATTTCCTCCAAGGGTTCTCATAAAAAGAAATACTCTATCTCGAACATGAGGCAATATTTTGTCAGCAGGGTATTCACTCCAAACAGACCACTTACAATCTTCATTTCCCTCAAAAATAGATTTGTGTTTAATTCCCTTTAATCTTGCGTTTTGCTCTTCCCAAATGTCTCTGTCTTCAAGCTTTTTCATAAAAATTAAGTAGGATATTTGCTCAATTGCCTGAAGAGGATTACTAATTCCTCCGCTCCAAAATTTATCCCATAATTTTCTTATTTTTGATTTAAGTTCTGTGTGTAACATGTTTATTGTGTTTCCTCTTTGTTTAAATCAGAGAGTGGAACCTTAAATACCTTTATAATACTTTTACATTCATCTATGAGTTGTTGATAATTTTTTACTTGGATATTATGTAAATATTGGTTAAAAAGTTCAATAAAATCTTGCGGTTCTTTTCCGACTATTACCAAACCAAACTGAATTCTATTACCTTCTTTTTTAGATTCCATGTAATGTATTAATTGAGAGATTGCTCTCCCAACTTGTGCTCCTATTGCATCTCTTTTTCTTTGTTTTACAATTGTTTTTGAAGAAGGAAGTTTCAACTCTATAAATATGTCCTTTCCTCTTTGAGATTTAAAACGGGAAACCCAAAGATCAATGTACCCTTTCTTATCTTTTCCAAATTTAACTTCAACCTCTTTTTCTAAATTAAATTGGCTAATATTTTGATATTTAAAATCAATAATCCAAATATTATTTTTAAGTTCATCTCTTAATTCATCTTCAGAAATCTTCGGATTATTAACTTTTTCTTCAAATTCTTTTAATTTTTCTTCATAATAGGGAATATTCGTATGCAATTGGTTATGATAATAATTCATAAACCCTGTAAATATTCTTGATGCTGTTTGTGGATCATTTTGTGGCAAATTCTCCATTATATCGTCAGGAGAAATATATTTTTTATTTTCTTTTTTAGTGTGTTTTAAATCTATCCAATCATTTATTATGTCTTCTTCTTCAGATGTGAGATCCTTAACAAGAAATAATCTTATTCGTTTATATTTATCTGAAAAAGTTTGGATAAATTTCCTAAATCTTAATATATTAACTATTAAAATTTTTTTCCCATTTGAGAGAGTTTTATATTTAAAATTCCTGCTTATAGTTCGTGATACAATTAAATAATCAATTTCTTCTGAAACTAAATCAAATAAAGGAGTATGTGGGCCAATAATACTTGGGCCTGCTTTATTGGGCGTAAAATCGCATAAGACACTTCCAAAAGTTGTTTTACTTGTCCAATAAGGCTTAACAAAAATATTTAATTCATTTGCTATCATTCTGATAGTGGATTTAAGATATTTCTCACATCTTTGTTTAATATATTTGAGTGCAGTGGTATTGGAATACATCTTTTCAAGATCTCCTTTACGTATCCTTTGAAAATAATAACCCATCTTACAATTCCCCCCTAAATGCTTTACTAATAAGAGAATTAAATAATTCTTCAGAATTTTGTTTAGTTTTGTTTATTTGTTCTTTCATTTTTTCAACTTGTTTAACAATAAAGGCAAATTTTTGTTGGAGAGGAAGGGGGGCATCTATAAAATTAATTCTGTAAACATCATTCCTGTTTAAGCCAGGTATTGCCGTAGAACTATTTAGTTTTAAGTTATAAAATTTTAATAAATAATACAAATATGCAAGGTCCATTTTCTTTAAGGGTTTTACATAATAAGTTGTATCAATAGCCCAAAAATTTTCTTTAGAATAATTAACCTCTCCTATTGACCCCTTTCTTCCTATGATTATTCCAGGACCTTCAATTAAAAATTTTGAATGTTTTCCCACAATTCCGTTAGACCCATAAACAGGATATTTTCCCCCATCTCTTTGTTTTTCAGATAAACCTTTTCCATATGTTAATTCAAATAATTCTTTTCCTGTTTTTTCTTCAAACTCCTTATTATAAAACATTTCATAAAAAACACTTTTCAAATATTCATCAAGTAATTCCTCTGCTTTTTCGCTTTTGTTAGTTAATTCCTCTGCTTTTTCTAAAAGTTTGACAATTCTTTCTTGTTCTTGCAAGTCTGGTTTGCCGTTGGAGAAAGGAATAGGTATTTTTATTGATTCAAATCTCCCTTTAGTTATGTGTTTCATAGTTGAGCCATGACTTTCTTTTAAGAAAAGATGAATAGTTTTTTTAACAAAATAATAAAGATATTTTTTATAAATAGATTCTTTTTTTGGAACAACCTTAAAGATATGCTGATTTAACCAACCCTCTTCTTTATCCCATAAAAACGCATCTAATGTTGCAGACCATGAAATTAACAAGTCGCCTTTCTTAACAAGATATTTTTTATCAAAAGTTTTAGTTGTATAATTTGGATTAGTGATTGATCCAGTTAAATCCTGAATTCTAATTATTAATTTTCCTTTTGATTCCCATTCAAAAGGTTTGAATGCCCTACCATTTACAAATTGAGCTACATCTTTAAGTTCCAGTTCTTTCCATTCAGTTTTATTTTTTTGTATTTGTTGTTTCATTTTCTTTTTTCTTTTTCTGTTGAAATTCATAATTTCTTGTAGTTATATTTTCTATTATTTTAACAAGTTCAATGATTAACCTTTTCGCTCTTTCTTTGTCTATGTCGGTTTTTACAATACTTCTTAATGCAGGAAGTTTTTCTGCAGTTGTGTAAGTGGGCTTAGGTTTTTCTTTTCCAGTTAAATCTACCAAATAAACAGGAACAACTACTTCAGAAATTATTTTGTGCCAATTAGAATGAATATAATTATTTCTTATAAATTCTCTTAATTGGTGTAAATACTTTTTTTCCTCTCCAGAAATATATTTCTCTACACAACAATCATTAATTAAATCAGACAATTCTCCTTCATAATGATTTCTTTTTTTATAATACCATATTTCTTTTAAAAAAGATTCAATAAAAATAGATAACATACAAACAGAGGCATTAAAATTTCCAAACCAATAATTACTTATAGTTTCATAGTATAATGATTTATTTTCTGGTTCAAGATGAATTTTAGTTTCTAATAGAGGTAATTCTCTAATTCTCTCTAAAATTTCTTCTTTTTTATTAAGAAAAGATTTGTAAATTTCCTCAGCCTCCTCCTTTTTTAAAAAATATTCTTCATTCTTTATTTTTCTTTTGTTGAAATGTTCAGACCTATCCATTAGTTCATTTAATTCGTTAATTGCTTCGTCTATATGTTTTATAGCATCCGAATCTTCTTCATATCCTTCCTTTAACATTTTTTCTTTTTTGTACAAAAATCTATCTCTTTGAAAAATAAGATTTGTGTATGAAACAAATTTAGAAGGGTTTTCTACTGCATCTAAATTAAAATTATTTTCTAAATCTTGGAAATACTTAGCAAATTTGTAAATATTATTATTCTCATCTTTAAACGATTGAAATAATCTTGAATTGCCTCTATGTTCCGAAAACTCCTTACGGCTAATAATTTTTTTGTCATATAAAAAATCCAATAATGTTTGAATATCGCATTCATTTTTTATTTCTCTTGCGAGATAATGATAGAGATTACTTTTATTATTAACAAAAAGTTTATCAAAACTCCCTTTTATTTCTTTTTTTAAATCTTCAAACTCTTTTTTAAGTTTTTCAAATTGAAATGTTATTTTTTCTGGTTCTGAAAATTTATCTTTATTCTTCTTGTCCATTTTAATTCTCTTTTCCTAAATTCAATATTTTAAATAAAATTCCGTATATTCCTGAAATTTCTGCTATAAAAAAACACAGGATAAGCAAAGGATGTAACCAGCCATAGCCAGAAAGGGTTGGTATACCTTCTAAAGACTCTCTCAAAATTTGAGTAAAAGAAAATGATAGATTTATTATTAATGCTAATATGCTACTTATTAAAATTTCAATTTGCGTTTTTTGTTCCATTATTGTGGTCTCCCATGAATTTTTTCTTTAACTACTTCATCAAAAAATTTATCCACTCCAAAAGTTGATATCTTTTTATTTGTAATGAATGCTTTTGTTGAATCTTTAGAAATATAATCTACTAATGATTTTCCTGTATTATGAGTACAATGCAACAAAGCAATAAAATCTTTCTTTGGAGATTTTTCAAATTCGCAGTAATAAGCCATTTCTTTATTATTCAACTTTATCCCGTGTCTATTTCCATGACCAATTAAATATATTACCCTTGCTTTAGGATTATTAATTATTTTTTTAAGATTTGCTCTATCAGTATTAAAATATATCTTATATGCCCAATTTTTCTTCCTAAAAAATTTAACTAATTTTTTCAAATTTTGTCTATAAATTAGTAATTTTTCAGGCATGTAATCATTACATAAGATTATTGCAATATGATTTTTATTAGAATTTAATTCAAAATTTTTATGTAAATAATACCATTGTGGTAAGATGAATATAGAAAATGCAGGAACAAATAAATAATTAATAATAAAAGTTCCAATTTTAAGATAAAGCCATGCAATCCCCATGTAAATAAAAAAGGCTAAAACAATTAAATGCAAATTAGTCAAAATCCAAGATAGCAAACTCATTCTTCATCCTCCAAATCAATCTCTTTTCTTACCATTTCTCTCAGTTTCTCATTTATAGACTTCTCCTCTTTTTCACAGAGTTTTTTTAACAGAAGAAATTCACTTTTATACAATCTTGTAGAAACAATCTTCCTCTCTTCCCCGCTTAAAGGATTATCTTTTATTACCATTAAAGATGTCAGATAATTAGAGTATTTAAATCTTTTCTAAAAACCTGTATACACCTTTTGACTAGTTATATTCCAAAATTTCTTTCTTTGGCTCCTTATGTCCAAGGCTAAGAGTTAAAGGAATTGATATATTTGCTTCTTTTCCTGCTTTTTTGAAAGTAACTATCAATAACACATAAACATGGTTTGTTTTATAATTAATTGACATTTTAATGCTTTTAATTGATTTTAAAGTGTTCTTGTCTATGCCTAAATTTTCACTTGCATCCATTATCTCAATACCACATATAAAGTTATTGCGGTTTACGTCAAGAACAAAATCCCCAATATCTATGGATACCCTTGCCTTTTCCCCATTATTTATAAAGAATATATCATTCTCAAAATCATAATCTATTGTTTTAATCTCTCTTGCCATTTTCTATCACTATTCCAAGCACTTATAACTTTTAAATCTTTTGAAACAACGATTTCAATTATCAATACTAAAGAGTATTTTCTACTCATTTTAAACCAAAGTTTAAATCTATCTTCTGTTTTTCCTTTTTCAATCTTTTCCAATTTATTTATTTGTGATAAAAAACTTCTCACCATGCTTTCGCTTATAGGTCTTTCACCCATTTTTTTGTAAAAATGAGGGTCAAAACTTACATTGTTTTGATTAAGATTTTCAAGGAATTTTTTAACTTCTTTCATTTCCATTTTAACCCATTACATTTTTGAACTATTTTTTCAAGCTGTTTTTTAGTGAAAGAATCCAGAGGTCTTGCATCTGCAAGAGGATGCTCAGCAAGATTTTTTAATTCAATATGCTTTGCTCTTACAAAAACTTGTTCTAATAATCTTAAAAATTTCAATTGCTGAGAATTATAATGTTCATTTTTATCCATAACAAATTTATCAAATTCCCATTTAATCATCTCTTGAGGATCTGGCAATCCCTTTATATCTAATAATTCTCTTAAAAAAGAAATAAAATCTTTAGTCTGTTGAATATTCTCAATAGTCAAAGAAGGATTTAATTCTCTAAGTTTCTTTTCTATTCGGATAATCTCTTTTGGTGTAACTCCCTCGCCATTTTTTATTTTTTGCATAAGAGGATCGCTGTTAATAAAATAACTAAAATCTTCATCTTCTTTAACCTGCATCATTTCTTTTTCAACTTTAACTACTATATCTGGAGCATCTATTTTTAACATTTTCTTTCTTTCTTTTTCATAAAAAATCATGAGAGGGGCAATATCTCTAACTAAAAAATCAACATCTTCAAAAGTAATCTCTTCCCAGAATTGTTCTTTTTGGATTCTAATCAGATCATCTTTTTTCTGTCTTACAGCATCAAGATTCTTATCCCAAATCGCTTCTGCCCTTTCAACTACATACTCCTGAACTTTTGCTATTTTATCATTATTCTCTGTTTTGATATAATCAAACAATTTAACACATTGGGAAATAAAACTATACACTTTTGTGTTCTCAGAAGGAGAATAAATTAACAAAGGGGCTATCTCATCTTTCAATTCTTTTATATGTTCTTTTAAATCAAATTTAGATGAAATAACTTTTTTAATAATCCCTTTCTTTTCTACCACCATAGGAGATTCTATGTCTATTTTTTTAACAGTATCTTTTATTTGCTTTTCAAGTATTCTTTTCTCTTTTTCATTAAGATTTTTTTCTAGAGTATCAACTTGTTCTAAGAATATTCTTGTTTTTGCATCTAAAGTTGGGGTTTTATGATTTAAATCTTGTAATTTGTGAACAAGTATATTTGAGTAGTCTCCAAATTTAAAATCAAGAATTAAAAAATTGTCTTTTATGTGTTGACCTTCATTATTTGTCGGAAGCCATTCTTTGTTTTCACATGCTGAGAAATTTCTGGTTCCTCTACCCAACATCTGCCAAAATCGTATAGAAGACATAACAGGTTTCACGAAAACTAAATTCATTACTTCAGGAATATCCACTCCTGTATCTAAAACACCGACAGATAAAGCAATTCTTGGACTATCTCTTTTTCCAAATCTTTTAACTTCGTCCATATAGCGTGCCCTGTCTGAAGTAATTACTTTAATTTCTTTTGCTAATGTAGGATAAAGTTTCTGGAAAAGAGCTTCTATAGATTCAGCGTGTTTAATGCTCGCACAAAAGAAAATGCTTTTACAAGGTCTTTTATCATCTGATTTATAACACCTTTCCATAAACTCTCTAATTATTAACTCATTTGTCCTTTTATCTGTAAATAATCTTTCAAATTTAGAACCTGGAGTTTGGAAGCGTTCAGGATCTTCTTCCTGGACTTTTAACTTTTGTTGCAATTCCTTACTTAATGTTTTACCCTCTATTCCTAAAGAAAGGATTTTTGTTTCAATAATCTCTGAAACATATGGTGCTAAAACGCCATCTCTCACTGCAGAAAGATAATCATACTTATATGTTGGTTTTTTATTTTCACAACCAAATAATTCATAAGTGTTCCTCGAATCTTCAAAAGAAGGCGTGGCAGTAAGACCAATTTTTATAGCATCAAAATACTTAAAGATATCATTATTTTTATCATAATAAGATCTATGTGCTTCATCAAAGATTATTAAGTCAAATGCTCCAGGACCAAATTTCTCATAAAATTTTCCTCTTGGTTTTTGAGGAGACATCAGTGTTTGAACTGTAGAAACATAAAATCTTGCACTATCTGAGAAACCCTCTATGTTTAACTCACAAACTGGAGTTTCAGGAAAGAATTTTTTAAAGCCTTTTTCTTTTGCTTGATTAGATAAAGAAATTCTATCAACTACAAATAAAACTTTTTGAACATTTTCTGTTTTTACTAAACAATCAATTAAAGCCATAGCAACCCTTGTTTTTCCTGTTCCAGTAGCCATATTAATAAGAGCCCTTTTATGGCCTTGAAAAATATGCTCTAAAATTACCTTAACAGCTTCAACCGCCCTTTTCCTGTCAAGGATATCTGATCTAATCTTAGAATTAACAGGATTTTTTCTTTTTTTCATCAAACTAACAATTCTATGCAAATCTTTTTGTGAAAAAGGTAATGTGATTTTTCTTCTCCTGTCTAAATCATCTACATAATACCAACTTGTTCCATTTGTGAGAAAAATAGGGATTTTTATTTTGATTTGCTTTTCAATATCATTTCTATAAGTTCTTGCTTGGATTTCTCCTTTTTCAACGCTAACAGATGTTTTTTTTGCTTCAATAATTGCCAAAGGTGTTCTATCCTCATCTAATAATAAATAATCTATAAATCTATCAATTCCTTTTTCTATCCCTAATCCAATACCAAAATATTCCTTAGTTTGAAAATTAGATTTAACAGGATTTATTTCTTCTTTTACATAATGTCCTTTAACTTTCCATCCTGCTCTTTCTAAAATAGGATCAATTAATTTTTTTCTTGTTTCTTTCTCAGATATTTTATCCATATTATTTGAAGAGAATCATGATATAAAAACTTATTTCTAATTTATTTTACCCTAAATGCAGACTCAAGAATCATTTTCCCAGAATCAGATATAATATATAGCTTTCCTTTTTTAGATTTTGGATTCAAACACTTTTTTGTTTCAGCAGACCATTCTTTTTGTTCAATCTCTGCAACAACTCTTCTTAAATCTTCTTTTGTTGCTTTTTCAAAGGGCTTATTTAGAATTAAAGCAAAAGTTCGAATATCTAACATATATCTTCCAATTTTAGCGACGCCAATTCCTTCACTTAAAAGATAATCTCTGAATTTAATACACGATTGTTTATTCTTAGCAGAAATTTTGTTATTTGACTTAATAAGCTCAACATTTCTTTCAAGCTGTCTTTTGTAGTTATGTATATCCATTACTCATTTAACGTCCCAAGGGAGTAATAAAGGACATTGATGAGCGTTATCAAAATTTCAAAGCGCCCCGACCGGGAATCGAACCCGGGACTCAACCGCGACAGGGTTGTATTATAACCACTTAACTACCAGGGCAACTTAAACAATTTGGGTTTATTTGTTTTTAAATCTTACTAGTCAATATAAAAATAAAAATAAAAAGAAAAAAATTTGAAGAGAAGTTATTTATTTTTCTTCGTCTTCTGAATCGTCTTCTGATTCATCTTCTGAATCGTCTTCTGATTCATCTTCCGAACTGTCGTCTTCCGAATCATCTGAATTATCATCAGAGTCATCGTCTTCTTCTGAATTTTCTGATTCGTCTTCACTTACTTCGACAGCTTCACTTTCTTCTGCTTCACTTTCTGGAGTTTCATTTAAATCTGCATTTTCAGATTCTCCAGATGTTTGTTCTTGGTTTATTTGTTCGTCTTCCATGTTTGTTAAATATTTTTTTGATTTTTAAATTTATCTTAATCCTAATGAGTGACATCATTTTAGGATTTTTGGGAAGTTTTAAATATTGTTTATTTTTATTTAAATCAAGAGCCCATAGCTCAGTCAGGTTAGAGCGCTGGTCTTATATGGCTACAATTCATTAGGATTGTTGTTCTCTAAGGATGACCTAAGAGAGCCAGAGGTCCCCGGTTCGAATCCGGGTGGGCTCAGAATTAAGGGGAACTTCGCGAATCAAAGATTCGCGGCGTGAGGTCCCCGGTTCGAATCCGGGTGGGCTCAGAATTAAGGGGAACTTCGCGAATCAAAGATTCGCGGCGTGAGGTCCCCGGTTCGAATCCGGGTGGGCTCAGAAAAAAATGATAAAATTATTCGCAATTACTTTTTTTGGAACATTCATCGTAACTAGAATTATTACAACATTATTCCATGATTTTAATTGCACTAAACTAAAAAAAGACAAATCAAAAACACTTACAGGAATTATTAGAAAAAAATCAGGCCGAGATATTCCCCATATACATTTTGGATTTTTAATTTTAATCTTAACTTTAATTATTTATTTATTAAGCAAATTTGAAATAATTTTATTTGCTATTGGCTCAAGTCTTATATTAGATCAATTAATTCCTTGGATAAGTTTAAAATTTAATTTTATTCAAAAAATAGACTATTTTAAAATTAAAGGAATTTTGTCCACCATAATCTTGCACATTTTATTTTTTATTTTAATTTTATATTTTTCTAAATAACTTTCCAAACATTTAAATAGAATGTTTATTTTATTCTTTTATGCCAAAGAAAAAGGTTGCAAAAAAGAGTGTGAAGAAAAGTTCTAATAAATCTAACAAAAAAATTGCAAGTAAAAAGACAAATAAAAAAACAGCCAAATCTTTTAATAAAAAACAGACAGATTCTCAATCAATCTTAGGAGCTTTCATAGCAACTTTTTTCAGTTTAATTGGAGCAGTAATTTCTTTATTAATCTGGCACAAAAACGAATATGTTGTTTTTTACGCTAAACAATCTTTAATTTTATTTCTCATTGCCTCATTGCATTAGTTTTATCAATATTTTCCGGATTAGTATTATGGATACCAATCATTGGATGGGGAATCGGCGTAGTTTTACAAATTTTTGTAATCATCCTTTGGGTTTTAACATAGATTTATTCTTTATCTGGAGAAAAAAGAAAAATTCCTTTTATTAGAGTCTTTATGAGATAATTTTTTAAAAATATTAAAGTTAAAATAGTTGTAGGATTAATCAAAAACCTGAAAAATTTAAAAAATTCTCAAACAATTAAAACTCCCAAAATTTAAAAAGATAGTTAGATTTAAAAACTATTTTGCGATTTATTTTTTAGATGCTTTGGATAATTCCTCCAGGAATTTTCTAAAAGAAATCAAAGTCTTTGCCCCTGTGGTGTAGCGGTCAAGCATAGAGCCCTTTCGAGGCTCTGACCCGGGTTCGAGTCCCGGCGGGGGCATTTAAAGATAAGGATTGAACAAAGTGAAATCCTTCTTTCTCCGAGAACTTCTGAGAACTCTGCTTGACAATTTCAATGAAAGGGAAGTTAAATGTTAAGAAACCATAGGGGTCATACAAGTTCGAGTCCGAGCAATTTTGCGAGTGGAGGAAAACAAGGGGTGAATCAAGGCGAGCAGGGTTGCGAGAAGGCGGGGGCATTTAAAGATAAGGATTGAACAAAGTGAAATCCTTCTTTCTCCGAGAACTTCTGAGAACTCTGCTTGACAATTTCAATGAAAGGGAAGTTAAATGTTAAGAAACCATAGGGGTCATACAAGTTCGAGTCCGAGCAATTTTGCGAGTGGAGGAAAACAAGGGGTGAATCAAGGCGAGCAGGGTTGCGAGAAGGCGGGGGCATTTAAAGATAAGGATTGAACAAAGTCTGTGCGACCAACGGACATATGTCCCTAGGCTATACACAAAAAACACACCCAAAACTTTATAAAACAACTTCTCAATTAAATTAAGTAATAAATAGAAAAAACAGATTTTATTATTAATTTGTTAGAGAAATATTAACTATTTCTCACTAAAAAAATGAACAAGTTTGAACAAATACTAGGAAGAGACAATCCTATCTTAAAATCAATAAAAGATAAGGAATTTGAAATCCCTACAGAAATACAAGAAAAAACAATTCCTCCAATTTTAGAAGGAAAAGATGTTATAGCTAGTTCTGCAACTGGTTCGGGAAAAACCTTCGCCTTTTCTGTTGGACTAATTAAAAACATTGAAAAAAACAAAGGATTGCAAGGTATTGTCCTAACTCCTACAAGAGAATTAGCAGAACAAGTTAAAAAAGAACTATCAAACTTTTCAAAAATAAAAGAATTAAGCGTTGTAGAAATCTATGGAGGAGTTTCAATAGAACCCCAAATAAAAAGACTAAAAACAGCAGAAATAGTAATTGGAACACCTGGCAGAATTTTAGACCATTTACAAAAAAACACACTCAATCTATCAAAAATAAATACTCTTGTTTTAGATGAAGCTGACAGGATGTTAAATATGGGTTTTATAGAAGATGTGAACAAAATCATTTCAAAAATACCTAAACAAAAACAAACCCTTTTATTCTCTGCAACACTACCTCCCAGAATAATCAACTTATCAAAAAAATATATGAAAAACCCAATAGAACTCTCCGCCCAAACAAATGTAGACCCAAAAAAATTAGAACAGGTTTTTTACGACATATCCCCTGACTTAAAATTCTCTCTTTTAGTCCACTTATTAAAACAAGAAAAATCAAAACTTGTAATGATTTTCTGCAATACAAGAAACAATGTAGATTTTTTAGCAAACAATCTAAAACCCTTAGGATTTAACTCTACACCCATTCACGGAGGATTTTCCCAAGATAAAAGAACAAAAACCCTAAACAAATTCCACTCCCAAGACACAAATATTTTAATTGCAACAGATGTAGCAGCAAGAGGATTGGATATAAAAGAAGTAACCCACATCTACAACTATGACATACCAGCTAATGCTGAAGAATACACTCACAGAATTGGCAGAACAGCTCGTGCAGGAAAAGAAGGAAAAGTTATAAACATAGTTTCAAAACGAGACTACGACAATTTTAGAAATGTTGAGCCCTTAGAATTTGGAATTAAAGAATTAAAACCCCCTTATATTGAAAAAGTTAGTCTAAAATGGATGCCAAAAAAAGATTTTAAAAAAGGATTTTCAAGAAGAAACAACCAAAACAATTCAAAACCCCAAAGAAATAGAAATTCTAGAAAAAAATTCCAAAAAAATACAAGACGAAAATATTAAAAATATCAGATTCTCTAATTAAATATGAATACAATAAAAAGAGCTGGTTTATCAACAATCCTTGCTTTGTCTTCTACATTTTTTCCAGGTTGCCCTCCTTACAGTCCATCCCCTTCACCAACCCCCTCACCAACACCCACCCCAACACCCACAACAGAAGTTGAAGGGAGAATTGATAATAATAACGAACACCATCCTGCAAATTTTGAAATAGACAACACAGAATATGACTTTTATTTCAATAACCAAGGAAGTTCAGGAGTTGTAATTAATGACAAAGATAACTGGGACTATTACTTGGGACTTTTCCAAGACCCTTTAGGAAACCCTTCCTATGTCCAACATCCAGAAGGATCAGCTGTAAAAGTTGAATACTTTGATGAAGACAAAGCAGGAATTTCAATTTATCATTCAAAAATTGATTACTCCAAAGATTTAGAAATCCCAAAACACTATATCACAAACCCCAAAAAAAATCTTGAAAAAACAACATCTGAAGACATTTGCGATTCAATCCACGACATAACTAAAAATAAAAAATTATTGAGCAATTTTGCAGGACTAATTAGTTTATCCGGATGTGTTGCAAGCATTGTCGGAGATACAGCAACATTCCCTTCAGGAGAAGCTCTTTTAGGATGTGCAGCAAGCTATACCCATAGCAGAGATTTAACAGAAAAACTAGTAGATGGTGCAGAGAAAATAAGCGAAGCTACTTTGGGTTGTGATTTCAGTATTTCATCTCTAAATGATACATCTCCTTCTGAAATGCCTCAAGAACCAATCTCTGGAACAGGTTTACCAACAATCAATTGGATTTATAATCCAGACAATAACCACCAATACACAATAGGCTCTCCAGGAAATTGGCAACAAGCACAAAGAGAAGCAAAAAATTTAGGAGGATACCTAGCAGTAATAAACAATTCTGAAGAAAATCAATGGCTGTTAAATACTTTTGCAGACACAGATAATGGCTACCCTTCCTTTTGGATAGGATACTCTGATTTGGGCACAGGAGGAATTTGGGAATGGGTAAACAATTCTTCATCAGGTTACCAAAACTGGGAATTTGGAGAACCCTCAAACAATTCTCAAGAAAACTGCGCAGTTTGGCAAAATCTATACTCTTACTCAGAAGGAAAATGGAAATCTGTTGATTGCGATATAGAAAGACCAGGACTTATAGAAAGAGATACAATATAATCAATCTTAAAAACCCTTAAAATATACTAATTTAATGATAGATTTCGCCTGCAAAACTTTTAACATAGAAGATGTAATAAAATGTGAACTAAACTTAACAAAAGCAGATTTCAAAATTTTTCTCCATTTTGTTAAAAATAACGAAAAAGAATTTGATTCCCAGACACTTGCAAGACAAACAAACTTACAAACAACAACAGCTCAAAAAGCTGTAAAAAAATTACATGAAAAAAATATTATAACTCGTTATCAAAAAAATTTGCCAAAAGGAGGATATAACTTCACCTATAAATCCCAACAAAAATACAAAATAAGAAAAATTCTTAAACAAATAATTAATGAGTGGACAGAAAGAGTTTACCAAGAAATCGAAAAATGGTAAGAACAATTTACGCAGGAATTGATGAATCAAATCACGGAAAATTCCCAGAAGTTTATGCGATAGCTTTTTCAAATATACCCTCAGATACTTTAGAAGCTTTAACAGATATTCCAAAATTAAGGAAAAAACAAAAAAGAACATCAGTTTTTGCAAAATTTAACTCTTCAAGAGATTATTCATTTCTTTTATTAGACAATTTTTATTACAAACAAATAAAAAAACAATTCCACCCCGGTTTAATCACAGCAAGCTTAATGGGAGAAAATTTTGCAAAAAATTTAGATGCAGAATTAAGACTTTTCATTGACGGAGAAACTTCAAGAACCCAAATAACAAATACAAAATCAATTCTTGAAGAAATTTGCGGTTTTGACAAAAGACAAATCCATATAAAAGCAGGTCCAAACTTTGATAAAATCTATCCTATTGTAAATTTAGCAGACCAAGTCGCATACCAACTTTACAAAACACCTTTAGAAAACCTGTCCCAAAATTCAAAAAGAAAAGAAATCCTCTACAAATATTTTCCTTTCTATACTAAAACTTTTTAAATCAAAAAAGATTAATTAAATTATGAAAAAAGAGTTTATAATTTTATTTCTAACAATACTCACAGTAAGTTTTACTAGTGCAATATGTTCTTTAGATGCTACTTTGGTTAATCAAGACCCTTACCCTGCAATCCCTGGAGAATATGTAGATGTTGTTTTCCAATTAACAGGTTTAGAAAACCCCGAATGCGGTGAAGTAAGTTTTAGGGTAGTTGAAAATTTTCCTTTTTCACTTGACGAGGGAACTCAAAATAAAATCACTGTTGAAAGTAGCACCCATACACAAGAATTTAAGCCATTTCTTTTAGCCCCTTACAAATTAAAAGTTGATAAAAATTCCTTAGATGGAAAAAACCCAATAAAAGTAAAATATGCAAAAAATGGATTAGATGAAAAGTCCAATTTTCAAGAAAAATTTAACATAACTATTGAAGATGCAAGAGTTGATTTTGAAATACACATAGAAGACTATTCCCAACAAACAAAAGAACTAACTTTAGAAATATTAAACACAGGAAAATACGATGTTGAAGCAGTAACTTTAGAAATACCTGAACAAGAAAATATCAAAATAATTGGAAGCAACAGGCAAATAATTGGAGACATATATTCAAATGAAGATGATAGAGCAATAATAAAAGCAATTACTAAAGAAGGAAAAATAAAATTAGATATTCTTTACATAGATAAAATTGGAGAAAGAAGGAAAGTTCAAAAAGAAGTTTATTTTAACCCAAAAAATTTTGAACCAATAGAAGAAGAATCAAAACTTAGCCCAACACTTGCTTTAATAATAGGAATCCTAATTCCAATAATCATTTACTTTGTCTATAACTGGAACAAAAAAAGAAAAAACAAAAGATAAACTTAAAAACTATATTTCCAATAATATATAATGGAAAACAACCCAAAAATTCCTGAAAAAAAGAGCGTTATACTTCTTATTTTCTTATCAGTAATAACTATGGGGATTTATCCTTATATCTGGTATCTAAAAAGAGTTAAAGAATTTAATAATTTAGAAACACCAACAAAAGCAAAAAAAGGCATTGCAATATTTGCATTGGCTTTAATAATTTTATTATTATTGTCTGGAATTATAATGAATATTTACATAACAATCTCCTCTCAAAAAACAGCTTCAAGTTTCTCTGAAATTCCTGCAACATTTTTAATTTTTTTTGGAACTAATTTCCTATTGTCTATTTTATTAGCAGTTACAACCTTACTAATGGCGTTTAGATATAAAAAAATCTTAAATGAAGCTTTAGAAAATAAAGAAACTTTTGTAAAAATCTCTTCATTATTCACATTTTTCTTCCAATTTTTATATCTTCAATATGAAATAAACAGAATCATTGAAGATAAAGAAGAAGATTCTCGTATAGCTCCTTGGGTTTGTTTCGGAATCTTCATAGGTCTACCAATATTGTTTTCAATAATTGGAGCAATAATCTCTTTAATTTAAAATGTTTCTTTTTCAGCTTTAACAGAAGTAGGTGCTTCTCCCCCATGCCAGGTAAATCTTGGCCTAACCCTCATAGGATATAACCTTTCAGAATTATCATCCAAAATCACAGCACTACCTTTTAAATTTGGCAAATCACCAATACTTTTCTTAATACCTGTCAATAAATAAGACTGCATAATTGAATTCAAGGCTTCCAAATCTGGTTTAGCTGTCAATCTATGAGAAATAATAATATCACTCTGAGTCATAACATCTTTATGAATCTCTCCAGGTTGCTGTGTCGCTAAAACCAAAGACAATCCTGGCTGTCTACCTTCTCTTAAAACCTGAACCAAAGAATCAGTTGCCAAGGTCTTCCCTTGTTTAGGTAAAAACTCATGTGCTTCATCAATAAAAATCCAAACCAAAGGAGTTTCTTTTAAAGATTGAAAAGACAAATAATTAGCTCCATGCCTAACTGCCTCAACCTCTTCCATTTTCCTTGCCAACATTCTTTTATTAAACAACTTTCTCGACAACAAACCAATAACCATAGCCCGAACATTAAAAGCCCCAACACTTGAATAAACAGACAAATCAATTACAGAAGTTTCTCCAGGATTAAGTAAATCATCAATATCAGTTCCTTTATCTTCTTTAGACGCAAACACTCCCCAAGTTTTAGCAGCTTCAAACAATCCAATCACAGAATTCCTTTCACTTCCCGCTGTCTTCGAATTTTTAACATTTTCAATAATATCATCAATATCATACTCCTTCTCCAAAGAATCAAGGTGATATAAAGTTCTCTCAATTAAAGCAGAAGCAGGGTCAACAATACTCATCCCAAACATCAAAATCCAATCTTGAGCTTTCATATCTCTAACTTTAATAGAAAAGGAAGAATCAACAGGAATACCTTTTTCTTTATAAACTTGAGATTTCCCTATTGGAACAAAAACCTTAACAGGTAATTTTTTTGGGCTAAGCTTCCACTCTCCCAACAATAACATATCTTTTTCATTTGCATATTTCATAGTCCAAAAAATCCCCATAGTATCAAAAATCAGTGGAGCAATATTACTTCTAACATCTACAGGAAGATTTGAAATTTCCTCAGCAACAACTCCTAAAGTATAAGATTTTCCTGAACCTCTTTTTCCAGCAATCAGCATTACATGACTCCTCGCTACATCTAAATAAATAGGATTTGACAAACTTGTATAACGCCCCATATGAACATACCCTCTACCAAGATTTATCAACCCTTTTTTCCCAAAAACTTTTTTGTCTTCATCATCTCTTCCTACAATAATATCATAAGGCATATAATAACATAAAAAACCAAATATTTAAAATGATTGTTATAACCCCAACAAAATCCACAACCCAAAATAAACAAAGATTCATTAAACAATAATAGCACCAAAATATTTTTAAATGGAAATTTATTAAACCATCTATGGAAGATGAAATAAAAAAAGAGGAAAACCAAACATCAGATAATTTTCCCGAGAATAAAGAACCAAATTCTTTTCCCGAAAATAAAGAACAAAGTTCTCAATCTCTCCCTCCAAACAAAAAACCAAACCAAAATAATCAATTAACAGATTTCTTAGATAAAATTCCAAAACACAACTGGGCAATTGCAACTTATCTTTTAGCAATAATTTCAGTTTTGCTTTTAGTAACTTCAGGAGGAATAACAGGAAAAGCAATATCTAATAATCAAATTGAATCACAAATCGAGGATTTTGTAACAAACCAAATGATGCAAGGAATGGATGCAGATGCAAATATTGAAAGCATTACAGAAACAAGCGGACTTTATGTTGTTTCAACAAATATTGGAGGAGATATAGTTCCTTTATATTTCACTCAAGACGGAAGCTATATAACTCAAGGCAGAGAATTAATGCCAACAGACACTGATTCTTTAAATAATTTAGAACAAAACACAGAAACAAACGAAAATTCAGAAGCAGAAGTTGATTGGTCTATTTTTGAAAATAAACTACCTGATAATGTAAAAGAACAAATTTTGAATTCTGAAACAGAAAAACCAACCCCTACAGATAATGAAAGAGTTGTAGAATTTGAATCATATCAAAAATGCGAAAATAATTTAATTATATTCTATCATCCAGAATGTAGCTGGTGTACAGAATATTTCCCTGTTTTAGAACAAATGCAACAAGAAAATCCAGATATGAATATATACGCTTTACTTTTAAGCGAAAATTCAGAAATTGCTAATAAATACGGAGTAACTGGAACACCTGCAAGCATAATTGATTGCAAATACTTTGCAAGTGGATATATGGATAAACCAACTTTAGAAAATGTTTTAGAGGAATTTAGATGAAAATCTCAGAATTACAACCAGGACAAGGCAAAGTTAATCTTGAAGTAACTGTAACTTCTATGGAAGAACCAAAAACAATTAACAAATATGGAAAAGATTTAAAACTTTGCAATGCAAAAGTAACTGACGGAGAATCAGAAATAAAATTAACTCTTTGGAACGACGATGTAGACAAAGTAAAAACTGGCTCAATACTTAAAATTGAAAATGGATATGTAAATGAATTTCAAGGAGAAAAACAATTAACAACCGGAAAATTTGGAAAACTTGAAATCCTTGATGGCTCTCAAAAAACAGAGGAAAATTCAGAGTCACAATCAGAAAACTCTCAAGAATCTGAAGATAATGTTAAAGAAGAAAAAGTTTCTTTTGATGACGAAATTCAAGATTATTAAATTTTTAAACAATTCTCTACAGCATACTTTGCAATTTTTGTATTAGCACCTAAATTAAGAAAAAAACTTTGCAAATCTTTTTTATCCTTAGAACAATTAATTAAAACTAATTTTACACCATATTTATTCACTAGAAAAATATTTTGTCTCTCCCTAGCAAATTTATTAGCAATTTCAAAATCATTTCCTTGTAATAATTTTTTTACATCAATCCCAATTTTAATATCTTTATCCTTTGCAATTTTGCACAAAACATGATTTAAACCAGAATCTCTTTGCTTCAATTTATCTCTTGGACTATCTTCTCTTGGAAAAACCAGTCCCACTCCCAACTCCAAAACTTTTCTGTTAAAATTTTCATCTTTAGCCCTAACTAAAATTTCATTTTTATTTTTTACTTTCCGAATTTCTTTCAAATCTCCCTCAACCAATTCCATATCTTATTTAAGAAAACAAACTTTATAAATGTTAAACAAATAATAAAATAATGCGACTTTACAGAAAAGGAAAACCAGTAGATTTTGGAAGTAGTTGGTTTTCAACAATTTCAGAAGCAACAGAATTTGAAAAACCAAACGAAGAAAACATTATTTCAATAATGTGGCTAAAAAAACAACTTTTTAATAAATATTTTGAACACAATGGAATGGGATACAGGGCAAAATCTCCCAAGAATTATGCTCTTGCAAATCCTGTTATAGAATCAATGACTATGGATAAATTTGAAGAAAGATTGCATCACCCAATAATCTCAAAATTTTATTGGGATGGAGAATATTAACCAGAAATCACTGACCCTCTAAAATTTTGACCTAAAAGCAACTTATCTAAATTATTCAAATTGTTTCCAACAATATAAGTTTTAATTTTTTCTTCTAAAATAATTTTAGCCGCATTTTGGTCTAAAACAAAATGCTGTCCTGGGGAAAATTTAATAGAATTTGCCATTTTAAAAAAATCTTTCCAAGAAATTTCTTTTATAAATTTCGCACTTTTATACTTTTTTGGATTTTTATCAAACAGCCCATCAACATTTGTAACATTAATAAATTCGCTTCCAAATTTTTTTGCAATCAAAGAAGCAGTTGAATCACTTGTTTGATTTGGCTTATACCCTAATGCACCGCAAAAAACAAAATTCTGTTTTTTCAAATATTTTTTAATTTCTTTCATTTTATGTGGAATTCCTTTTTCAGGGTCTAATTTAAAAAAATAACTCATAAATCTCGCATTAGTCCTTGTAACTGAAATACCTGCAAAACTCTGCAATTTATTACTTGCTTTAATCTCCCTTAATCCTTGAATATACATTCTCGCCACCGAACCTCCCCCGCAAACCACCACAAACTTATAATTTTTAGAATGTTGTTTCAAAATTTTTTTAAACTTTTTAAGAAAACTTAAATTAATTTTATTATCTTTAATAATCTGACTTCCCCCCAAACTTAAAACAATCACCTTTTTCATAAATAAAAAAAGAAATTTATATATTTAAATTTACCTAACAGTAAACAACTTATCATCATCTACATCAAATACTCCCAATCTTACCCCTGCATCAATCCACCCATGAGCATAATTCAAAGCACCAAAACAATTAACATAATCTCCTTTTTCAAAAAAATGCCTTGCATCACTTAAATAATTCCCCGCCATCTCAATAATTTCCTTCGCCTCTTCTTTTTTAACAATATTTTCCTTCACAATTTCAAAAGCCCTTTCAGTAGTTTTAAAATATTTTTCAATCTTTTCTTTTGTTATTTTGGATTTCATAATTTCAGTTTTACAAATTTTTTCAATTTATTAATTAACTCTTTCATCAAAAATTCATTCCTATCTAAATAATCTTTATCAATAAAAAATCCTTCATAAGATACCCTATTTCTTAAAACTCTAAGGTCATTAAAAAAATGATTATAACTCCTAAATTCCGAATATTTATCAACTAAATAGTCAAATAATTCTTTATGACTTAAAGTTTTGTAACCGTCAATCAACAAAACAGAGGTAGCTAATTCTTTTATAATTTCATAATAATCTGAAATAATTAAAGCAGACATTTTTTCCTTATTTTGAAGTTTAATTCTATCCTCAATTAAATTTATCATTTTCAAAATACTTTTTGCTCTTTCTTTATCCGGAGTTATTTTTATCAAACTCATTTTAATCTTACAAAACCTTTTAAAATAAATCCATTCAAAATATTGTTTTTCAATTCTTTATTTAATCTATTAATATCTGATTCAAATAAGATATTTAATTTTTTATTTAAAATATCCTCAAATTTTTTTATATTTAATTTCTTTGATTTTGATTCTACAAAAATATCAACATCACTTTCATTTATGTCTTCACCTTTTGAATAACTTCCAAAAACAATAATAGAATTAGGCACACAGAAGTCATATAAATAATCAACTAATTTAGATTCATACAAATTATGAATATTAAGAACTTTTTTCGCAAATAAAAATTCATTACTTTCTCTATTTGCAATATATCCAAAAAATCTATCACCTTTCTTTTTTGATAAAATTTTTTGATTTTCTAAATTAATAAGATGTTTTTTAACAGAAGTCGGAGCTAAATTAATTTTTCGCGAAATTTCTTTAATAAAATGGATATTCAAAGGATCTTGAGAAAAAACACTAAATACTTTCCAAACACTTTGTTCAAATAAACATATTTGTTCCATAATAAACATTTATATTGCTTAAAGTATATAAATGTTTCTACTAGAATGTTGTTTCAAAATTTTTTTAAACTTTTTAAGAAAACTTAAATTAATTTTATTATCTTTAATAATCTGACTTCCCCCCAAACTTAAAACAATCACCTTTTTCATAAATAAAAAAAGAAATTTATATATTTAAATTTACCTAACAGTAAACAACTTATCATCATCTACATCAAATACTCCCAATCTTACCCCTGCATCAATCCACCCATGAGCATAATTCAAAGCACCAAAACAATTAACATAATCTCCTTTTTCAAAAAAATGCCTTGCATCACTTAAATAATTCCCCGCCATCTCAATAATTTCCTTCGCCTCTTCTTTTTTAACAATATTTTCCTTCACAATTTCAAAAGCCCTTTCAGTAGTTTTAAAATATTTTTCAATCTTTTCTTTTGTTATTTTGGATTTCAATGTTTTGTATAACCTCCTTTTTTCTCATATTCTTTATGTAATTGATGGACCTCTAAAATAATCTGTAAAATCCTTAATTCATCTCCAGCAACATTTGTATAAAAAGCTCTTGCCTCTTTAGTTAACTTAATTAAAAATAAATTACTTACACCATATTTTTGTTGAAAATATTTATAAATTGGAAGTCTCTTAGAAATTGGTTCACCTACCCTACCACTTTTCAAAAAATCAATAGTTTTAGTAATCAAAAAATAAAGATCTTGATTAGTTTTATTTCCCTTGCTTAATTCAGATTCAATATTTAACTTAACCCTAAATAACTCCTTACTTAATTAAGTAATTTTGTCCTTCATACTTTAATAGCCTCAGAAATCAGCTTATTTAATTTTTTATTGTTTGGAAAAATCCAGATAATTTTATCCTCTTCAAACATAATCTTATTTGATTTTTCAAGATAATTTAATATCAACTTAAATGTTTGATACTGCATTTGTTTAGGCAATGCCTTCCATAATTGCATCCGAGTAGGATAATCTCCAAAATCTTGTATTAACTTTTCAACTACTAAAATTGAATCCAACTTAGGATAATGTAGAATATTTATTTTGTTTTTCATTGTATAAACTTATACAATACATTATTTAAACTTTTCGATTACAAAATCTCAATAATTTCCTTCGCCCCTTCTTCTTTAACAATATTTTTCTTCACAATTCTCAAGATCTTTTCAGTAAGATTATAATATTTCTCTAATTTTTTGTTATTTTATCTTTCATATTTGTTTATTAATAATCTTAATTAGTTTAGTATAAATTTGTTTTGTAAATTTAATAACTTTTTTAGCATATTCTACATCAATTTTAGTTCCGTAATACAACATTCCATTTCTAAAAAATCTAATCTGATTCAAAAAACCAATTTCCTTATCTGTAAATTCTAAATTTTTTAAATAAGAAACTTCGGCTTCATGAGCTTTAAAACCAGAAGCATTAAATCCATGAATAAACATTTCAGCCCTAATCAATTCCATTAAAATATCATAACATTTTTTAACATAATCGTTAGCATTTAGCTCATTAATTCCTATTTTTTCAATTAATATAATCAAATAATTATAATTTTGTTGAGATTCATCTATTAAAAATTTTGCTCTTGATTTATCTGAAAATTGTTTTTTAACAATTCCCAATTTAAGAAATTCCTCAAATTTTTTAACAGGTTTCATAATTCAATTCCTCCAACAAGAACAATACCATTAAGTATATTTTCCTTTAAATTTTTATTCATTTCTTTAAATGAATCATAAAAATTAAGATTAATTTCTTTACTCAAAATTTTTTCAAAATTAGACAAATCTATCTTTTTTTTCTTTCTTCCAATAATTGCTATATCAATATCAGAATTAAATATATCATCTCCTCTTGAGTAACTTCCAAAAAGAATAATTGTTCCACCTGCAAATTCTTTTTCCAAAAAATCAACAACATTTAAAAGATATAACTGTTCTAGATTATTGGCTCTTTTTAATTGTAAAATTTTATGATTATCTCTATTTAATTCAATGCTCCAACGTTTAGATTCTTTATCTTGGTTAATAGTTATAAACTCCTTTTTTTCTAATAAAGGAAGAGCTTTCATAACTGCTGGAGCACTTACTTTTAAAAACTTAGAAAGAGATCTTTGATTAAAGCTTTGACCTGCCCGTACAAATAAAAAATCCAAAATATCTCTTTGCAAATTAGTTAATTTATGTCTATTAATATTTACCATAGTTAATATATATTAACCAAAGTTTATAAGTTTTTCTAATTTAACGGCTTTGTTGAAAAAGTTAAGATAATTTTTGATTTTACTAAAAGTTTAGGAAACTCCTGTAGAATATAGGGTGGGTTTTTCGACGAAGTCGAAACTTGTAGTGGGAAAATGTAAAATCAAAAACAAATAAAAATTTAGATTTTCAACAAAGCCTAATTTAACCGTAAACTTTCTTTCTAGTATCTATATCAAAAACAATCCACACTTCCTCTTTCAACTCTAATAAAACTCTATACCCTCCAATTCTTAATCTAAAAGAACTTTTATAACCTTGTAATTTTTTTATATCAATTCTTTTACCATCTAATAAATCCTTTAATTTTACATTAATTAAATTTCTTATATTAAAAGGTAATTTAAAATATTTCTTTTTTGCTTTTGAAGAGAACTCAATCTTTTTCATTTTCTTTCAAAATTTCTTCAAAGGAAATTGTCTCTCCTTTTTTAAATTCCTCTAAAGCTTCCTTTCTCAAACTCTCACTTTCTTTAGATAAAGGAAGAAAAGGCTCTATAAAATGCCATATAACTTCATCATAAGAATCCAGCAAAAGCTGTTCTTTAAGTTTAGTCATTGCCAAATGTGTTTCATCTTTTATTCTAAGTTGCATACAATATGAATACATTTTGTATTTATAAATTTTTCTAAACTCAAAACTCTTTTTCTTAATTTCATAACTAACTTGAAGGAGAAAAATTTATGTGGCAGTTTTTCTATATCAACAAGCAGTAGAAAAAGCATTAAAGGTTTATTCTTATTTTGACACAAGGAAGTAGTTCCTCAACCTTATTCTTTAATTTATCTTGCCACCAATACTTCAATCCCTGAAAAATATTTTTCTTTTTTAAGAAAATTAACTCTTTCATCAAAAATTCATCCTACCCAAATAATCTTTATCAACAAAAAATCCTTTACAAGATATTCTATTTCTCAAACATTTAACTTTCTTCAGTATTTAAAACTCAAAACAGAAAGTTTTGATTTGCTGAATTTTTTATCAAGAAAATTTAGAATATTAAATAAAAATTTGAAAAAAACTTTATAATTACCTATAATCTCTTCTTCTATTTCTTTTTTTCAAAGCCAAAGCACCAGAGCCACCTACCAAAGCAGCTAAACCTGTTAATCCCCATCCCCCACTTAAAGGGATATTTGGAAAATCCATTTCATCAAGAGGGTCTGTTCCATACTGAACCTCTTCCCCATCATCAACACCATCCAAATCTGTATCAAAATGAAAGGGGTCTGTTCCATACTGATTAACCTCTTCCCCATCAGTTAAACCATCTCCGTCTGTATCAGGGTTAGAAGAATCTGTCCCTAACTCAAATTCTTCTAAATCAGTTAAACCATCATTATCTTGGTCTCTTGTAGGACTTGCAGGGCGAAAATTGGTAACATAAACCTCTCCACCACTATTATTTTCAACTTGTCTTTCCTTAATTGCCCCTTCATCAATCAAAACTTCTGTAGAATATTTTGATTTTCCAGCAACAGGAGCTTCCCAATAATTCCCTTTAAAATATTGGTCTGGATTTTCCCCAGATTTTTCATCAGATTCTACCTGAACAACAGTTCTCCAATTAATAAAAGAATTATTCCCCTCTTCAATACCTGCATTAACTCCAGTTCCTTTAATCTCAAAAGCAACATTTTCCCCATTACCATAAAAAATATTATCCCTTACTTCTACATTTGAAACAGTTTCTTTAGAACTTTTCCCAGAATCTCCATAAACACGAGCAGCAGGACTTTTATCTCCTTCACTAAATTCAAAAATATTATTTCTTAACTCCAAATTACTATCAATCCCATCATAATTCAAAGGAGCTTTTAAAATACAATTCTCAATTCTTCCATCAGGTCTTCCTTCTGAAGTTGTCCCAAGGTAACTAATAACATTACCCCTTCCAGGCAATACCAAATCATAAAATTCAACATCATCAAGCCCATCTATCCCTGTCCCAGTTATTAATTCTGATAAATGTTCTCCATTTTCATAAGTTCCGATAAATCTTGTAGGTCTTGAAACAATAGGGCTATTAGTTCCCGGCTTAAATTCCCCCTCACCCAATTTTACTACAAGATGATTTGGATTATAATTATCTCCAGTTTCCTTAGTAAAATTTTCAAACAATTCCCGAGCAAGATTGCCTTCTTCCCCATGCACCAAATAATTTTCTTCACCCATTCCTTCTTCAACAGGTGTTTTATAAGAAAAATCATTAATCATATACTGAGAATCATCAATCTCTCCCCCATTTACAGGAGTAAAAGGAGCATATTCACTATTTGGGATATCATTTATATTTCTTACTTCAACATATTGCTGAGGATTATCAAAACTATATTCCTGTCCTTGAGCACCTAAAGAACTTAATCCAATAACTCCAGTTAACAAAGCTCCTTTAAATCCAGTTCTTAGCTTATTTGTTAAATTTTGCTTTTTATTCTGCATAATCCCCTAACAAACAAATACTTTATAAATTTTTCTATTTCAATTTATAATAATTAAAACAAAATTTCACCCAATTTTTAACGTACTTCCCATTTATTAAATCCAGCACTATCACTTAAATAAATTTTTCCCCCTTTATACACAAAAATTTGTTGCTCACCGAATCCTGTTCGGAACCAAAAATTAACACCTCCTTTTAATTCCAAAGTGCAATTTCCATAAATACTTGTTTCAGGACCTTCAATTGAATAATTCTGAATCCCTTTATACCCTGTTTCAGGCACACACTTCCCATCTTCACACCCATAATTGCAAAAAATCTTTTTTGTATCTACATTTGCCCCATTACAATAAGCTTCTTCAACATACCAATCATCATTTCCAAAAGGATTATAAACACACTCATCCCAAACTGCTTCATTTGAATCCATTGCAACACTATAAATATATGAATCAAAATCATAATCCTTTACTTCATAATCAACATTTAACAAATCACCACTTGTATTCATAAAATCATAATCAAAACACCCAATCTCTCCCAAACTTGTATCTTGAAAATCACTCCCATTAAAAGAATAAAAACTTAAACCATCTGCTAAAAGAACCTTATCATGATAAGGACTATAATACCCGTGAGTAGGAGAAAAACTTGCTGTATAATTATCCTTAAACTTGTCTTCACTATTAGTAGTTTCATTATTATGAACTATTTGCAACTTATTATCCTCCCACCAATGCAAATCTCCATACTCATTCCCAAAAGGACTTAAATAAGCTGTATCTACTTTTTCAATAAATCCCGGATTATTTGTATCTTCAATATCATAAAATCTCCATAAATTACTAGTTGGATTAAAAACCAAAACCTTATCCCCTTTTTCAGACCAAACATTAATCCTCCCCCCACCAACACTATCAAAACTATAAGCATTACTCACTTTTGCTGAAGGATTTGGGTCATCCCCATAATAAAAACTACAAGTCCTATTACACTCCCAATTATCCATCTCAGGGTCACAAGGACCTTCACCATGTTCTACAATTAATTTAATAGGGTAATAACTATCCTCTCCCATTTCTCCAGCAAACTCTAAATACCCTTCTTCTCCACCACTTCCCAAAAATTCATAACTTGACTTTAACCCGATTGCAAAAAAATCATCTTTCAAATTTGCCTTCAAATCTTCTTCTGCATTACTTCCCAAAAAATACCTATCAACACTTGTCTCATTTGCTGACTCATTATAAAAAGAAGTAGAATTTTCAACATAAAAACCCAACCCATTTGCCCCCTGCCCAATATCATTAAATAAATCTTCATTTCCTGTTTCATTATCTGGATAATTTGATTCATTTGTTATTTGAGTATCATTAAATCTTGAAATAGAAACATTTATAGCACGAGTTCCACTTTGTCTTATTAACGGAACTGTAAGCTCAACACCTCTTATTTCCACAATATCATCAATAACTGAAGTATCAAACTCTATAAAACCCCTATAAACAGAATTGTAAGAATTTTGCCCAGATTCTGTATTACCAATAGTTTTCAGATTTGTGCTACCTAAAAAAGAAGCACGAAGATCTACTCTTTCAAAATCATAAACATCTCCATTTTGTTTAACAGTCCCTTTAAAAGGTCCATCAAAACAATTTACTACACAAGGAAGCCCATCAACTGGGTCAACCTCAATAGGATACTCAGCATTTTCCAACCATTCTTTATCAATCTCAACATTTAAATCAAGAAGTTTATTCCTTTCATCAAAATAAATTACATAATTTCCATAAGAAACATCCCCATTATAATCAGTAGCAAAAGGCCTTGCAAGAGAATGAACAAACTGCTTATTAAAATCTCTTAAAACCAATTCCTCATTTTCAATACTTACTTTAACTCCTTTATGGATTTCATAAATTCCAAAATCAAAAACATTTTTTTCAGGAATATCATCAACCGGAATTATTGTTTTTTCAAGTTTTGGATTTGATAATTTTTCTAATTCAACAAATTGCTCTCCATCATAAAAAAATATATCTTCTGGAAAAATCTCAGTTCTATAACCTCCCCCACTTTTTCTAAATGTTTTAGAGCTATATGTTCTCTTGGAAATAATTTCTTTTCCTTCTACTTCTTCAACACTTGAATTAACCTGCTCTTCAACAACATTTCCACTAATCTTATTTTCTGTTTGAAAAAAATTCCCATCCCCCACCGCCCACGCCAAACCCCCAATTACCAAAACAACTATTCCAAAACTCATCCAAAATTTACTATTCATTTAACATTACCTCAATTTCATCAACAATCTTCTTAGATTTATCTAACAAATTATTTAAAATTTCCTTATTAACTTCAGTTTTAATACCGTATTGAAATTCCTCTCTCAAAGTTTTTGCATCTTTTTCTATCATTTGACCAGTAGTTCTAATAAATGAAACAACTGATTTATCTAATTTTATCTCTCCAATTTCAATAAAATGTTCAATTGCATTAATACTACACTCATAATTTTTGGATTCAAACCCTTTACTAAACAATATAATTAAAAAAGAATGATAAACTGCATAATACAATTGAGCAACTACCCAATCTTCAAATCCTCCCTCAATATTATAATTAGCCGCCTTAATATTATGTTTCGCTTTTTTAATATGTGCACTAGATAATTCTAAGTTTGGAACTATCCTCTTCATTCTCTTCTCACTTTTCAAACACCAATTAAATTTTGATTCAATATCTTGCATTTTTTATCACCTCTAAAAATACTGATTCCCCTTTTATCACAATTCCTTTTCTAATAATATCCAAAATAACTTCATTTTTAATTTTTACCTTATTGATTAAATCTTGTTCTTTCAAAATTAAAGGGACAATAGGCTTACTCCTAGATCTAGAAATACTTAAACAAAAATCATTAACTTGTTTAATTTTATTTGTCATAAATAAAACATCAACATCATTAAAACTTTTTTTATCTAAAATAGAACCAAACAAAATAATCAAATTTGCATTTTCAAATTCTTTAAGTTCTTCAAAATAAATTTTGGCAAATCCTTTTAAATTATTTCTTTCTTCAATAAGTAAAAATTCACAAATTTTAATTGTTTGATCTTCTTCAAAATTCAACCAATATTTTTTAACATTCCCAATATTTTCCGATAAAACAAATTTTTTCATTTCAAGATTTTTAAGAATTTTAAACGCACTTCCAACACTAATATTAAGTTTTCTAGAAATCTGATTAATACTATTATTTTCAAAATTTTTTAATAAATACAAGATTATTTTTTTGGTATTTCTTGAAATCATTTTCCTTTAAAGTGAATAATCATTCACAAATAATGAATGTTTATAAATCTTTCCAAATCCCACGCACTCACCCCCACCTCCCACACCAAACCCCAAATTACCAAAACCACAATTCCTAAACTCGTCCAAATTTACTATTCATTTCACCCCTCCAACCACCCACGCCCTCGCCGCTCCCAAAACAACTATTCCAATTAAAAATAAATTTTTACTTCGCATTTTCAAAATCCTCTTTTTTTATTTTAATCCATCTTGAACAAACTTTTAGCAAATGATTAGATAAAGAAAAAGGACTACCTCTTTTTCTATCAAAATAAGTATAAAGAATAATTTCAGTACCTCTTTTATTTAAATCTTCTAAAATTGGACAAAAATCAGTATCAGAAGAAATCAAAACAATTTTTTTAATAAGAGGATAATCTTCTTTAATATGACTTAAATCTAAAGCCAACAAAATATCAACCCCTTTTTGTTTATACTCAAATCCATCATTTACTTTTAATCTTTGGACTCTTCCCTCTCTAAAAATAATTCCCTCTTTAATTAAAGAACTTCGAAAGGAATCATACTTAACTTTTCTTCTAATTTGTTCTCTAGTAGGATTATTTGACTGGAATGGCGGAGCAGTATATAAAAAAATTTTTTCAAAATCAAAATTTTCCCCCAAACAGATATTTTCTACAAAATTTTTAATTTTAAAAGGAATATAATACCCTTCACCCAAATGAATGTTTAATTTTGATAAAAACCCCAAATCTATAAAAAATAAAACTTTATTATTCATTTTTAAAAAAGCCTCCAAAATTTTTTTCAGAAAAATAAAAAACATCTAGTGACCTAAAAAGATCACTAGGGAACATTTCACTAACAAAAGAATGATCCAATTTATAAACTTTTCTATTAGTTTGGATTGTTGCACGATTAGGTAACAATTTTAAATATTCTATATCTAGCATTATAGTCTTTTAACAATTTTACTAGGTTTTTAGGTTTATTTTTCATTAAGATAACTCCTTTTGCTAATTTCTCAAAAGTGTTTTGTTTGAGAACACCTTCTCTAAAATAGGAATAAGTCCCAAAATTAGAATAATCCTTATATCCATAGAGTTTTCTATTAAATTCAAGTCTTTTCTTTGGAGCTATAGAATCAAACCCATAAATTAACACGTATTTCATACTGGTAACTATGAACAGTAATATTTAAATATTACTGTATACTAATACAGTATATGAATACAGTAAAAAGAGATTGGAAAACTTATAATGAAAAACTAATAAAAAGAGGAGAGTTCTACTTAAATCCAAAATTCCTTGATACATGGTTAGATGAAATAAAGAAGATGAATGCTGGTAAGATAGGAGAACCTTATCTTTATCCTGATTCTATGATAAAATTTCTAGCTGTTTTGCATGCAAAAAATTTTGATTATAGAGCTCTTGAAGGTATTATGAGGGTTTTTTCAGGAATGAATTTTAATTTTCCAGTAATAAGTTATACTCAAATTTGTCGTCGAGTTAATAATCTTGACCTTTCATTTGATATTAAGGAAAAAGATTTAGTTGTTGCAATTGATGGTTCTGGAGAAAAAGTCAGTAATAGAGGAGAATGGATAAGACAAAAGTGGAAGGTGAGAAGAGGTTGGATAAAAGTAGTGATAATGGGAACCCCTGAAGGAAAGATAGTTGATATAAGAGTTGGAAATGAAAAGCTTGATGAAAGAAAAGCTGCTAGAGGTATGTTAAGAGATAATAATTCTAAAATCAGTAAGGCAATTATGGATGGCCTGCATGATTGCAGAGATACATTTAATGTTTGTGAAAAAAGAAAAATAGAGCCAGTGATAAAAATTAGAAAGAATGCGAGAACAAGATCAAAAGGATCTCCAAAAAGAAGAGAAGCTGTTGTTGAATATCAAAGATTAGGACATAATGATTGGGTTAGAAAAAAAGGATATGGAATGAGGTGGCCTGCTTCAGAGGGTATTTTTTCTGCTGATAAAAGAATATTTGGGGAGAGTGTTAGAGCAACTAAAAAAAGAAACATGTATCAGGAAGTCAAACTAAAATTTTGGGTATACAATAAACTTCAGAAAATAGGGTAAAAAAAGGTTAGATAGCGAGAGCCTTGTTTAAATTAAGAATCATGCAACAGAGCATATTAGTTAAAATCAAAGTCTTATTCATTAAAAAATACCTCCTTGAACCATCCCTCCCAAACCCCAAATTACCAAAACCACAGTTCCAATTAAAAATAAATTTTACTATTTCCCATAAACTTTACCTCTTTTATCCATTTTAAAAATAATAATTTTTTTATCTTTATAACTTATTCTATATAAAACCCTATAATCTCCAATTCTAATCCTAAAACAATTATGCTTTCCAATTATGGATTTAGAATCAGAAGGAACAGAAGTTTTATTAAAAACTTGATTTAACTTACCCAAAATTCTTTTAGAAATATTTTTATCTTGTTTTTCCAAAAATTTTATAGGTTGAGAATCATAAACTAAAGAAAAATTCATAAGCTTAATTCTTTTTCAATATCTTCATTAGAAATCAACAAACCTTTTTTTTCGTTTTCATAACTTTCTTCAAGCAAATTTTCTTCTTCAGTTGTTAAAAAAGAATCATCCAAAGTTTCCTGAATATTTAAAACAAGATTTTTTAAATTATTCAAATCATTATGTATTGTTTCCAAGGTTATATTTTCCATATTAAACAAAATTAATGAAGACTTAAAAAACTTTCCCTCCTTTCAGTTTTATATCTTTTAGATTCTCGTGCAAATCCCCCAACCACCGCCCACACCAAACCCCTCATTACCCTTTCTAAATCTCCCACCTCCCACGCCAAACCCCCAATTACCAAAACTCCAGTTCCAATTAAAAATAAATTTTTACTATTCACCATCTTTTTTCAAACCCCTCTCTAAAATCCTGAATATTTTTATTAGTTAATTTTGAAACAAAATCCAAAATATAATCAAAAAAAGATTCTGCGCTTTTTATAGTTTCTCCCACTTCATCTTTAGAAATTTCAAAATCTACATAATACTGTTTATCAACCCTTTCATACTTTGCTTTCCTAATCTCAGAATTATCTAAATTAAACAAATCTTTCAATAAAATTATTGAAGCCATATGATTCTCAGACTTTATTCCAACTTTAAAAAACAAAGAAATTAAAATATTATACATAGAATAATAAGCAAGAACAACAGATTCTTCCAATTTATTTTCTCTAAAAAGAATTTTTGCAGAACTAAGATTACTCTCAGATTTAAGAATATAAGAATCTTTCAAATTTTCACTAGGATCAACAAGTTCTAATTTTCCTTGTTTTTTTAATTTAGTCAAAAAATCCATTTTTAGCGTAAAATTCTTCAAATCCTTTTAAGATAACATGATTCTTTTCAATTTCTTTTATCAAAATATGCTTTGAGTCATATTTACCCATTTTCAAACTCAATCTTGAATCAATTTTCAATAAATCTTCTTTTAATTCTTTACTTGAATTTTCAATATAAATATCAATGTCACTATTTTTTTTTGCAATTTCCTTAGAATAAGAACCAAATAAAATAGCTAATTTAATCCGTTTATCTAATTGAATTCTTTCAATTAATCTTCTTAAAGAAGGATAATTTTTAATAACACGATTCAATTTGTAAACTTCAGACATTAATATATAATTTCTCGCTTCTATACTTTTTTTAAGAAAAAAAACTTTATTCCTCCCTTTTTCTTCAAAATCTACAACATTCTCTTTCATTAATTCATTCATTCTCCTTACCACAACCATATGGTTAGTTTTTAATAACTTAGCAATTTCCCTAATATGATTTTTTTCTTTGATTAATTGAATAATTACTTCCAATTTAAAATCTTTATGTTCCATATGTAACACTTATGTTCCATTATTTATAAATCTTTCCAAATCCCACGCACCCACCCCCACCGCCCACGCCAAACCCCCAATTACAAAACAACTATTCCAATTAAAAATAAATTTTTATTATTCATTTTAATTTATCTTCAATCAATTTAGACAATTTTTTAATTACCAATACAATTTCTTTTTCATAATTTTGAAGAAAAGTTTCATTCACTTTTTTCCCATAATATACAATTCCATTTCTTGATTTTCTTAAAGTATCTATAAGTAATAATTGATTGTCATTTAATAAATCATAATTTGTAGAGAAGTATTCTAACAATTTTTTATGACTTAGAGTCTTAAATCCATCTATGTACATAATACTTGTCAAAAAACCTAGAACAATTTCATAATATTCTTCAACAATTTTATATGGTTTATCTCTAGGCAAAATTTTAATTATATCCAATCTCTCTTTAGAAATTTCGAACAATTCTCTAGACCTAATTAAATCTTTCTCTATTTTAAAAATTTCTTCATCCATAAATACCTCCATACAAAGTCAATCCATTTAAAATTTTATTTTTTAAAGGTTTATTCAATTTATTTAAGTTATTTACATTAATAAAATTTATCTCTCTACCTAAATTATCTTCAAATTTAGAAACATCTAACTTTTTTTTAATATTGGATAAAATAAAAATATCAATGTCACTTAACTCTACATCATTGCCTGTTGAATAAGAACCAAAAAGTATTATTGCCTTAGGATTTAAGTTAAATTTAATGGATTCAACCAAATCATAGAGAGAATAAAGATTATACAATTTTTTGTAAAAAGTAAATCTATCATTATCTCTATGCGCAACATAACCATCAAAAGGTTTAGATTTTTTAATTTTTATCAAACCTTCTTTCAATAAGTCTTGTATATTTTTTCTAACAGAAGTATGAGCCAAATTTATTTTTTTACTAATCTCTCTAATAAAATGAATATTTGTTGGTTCTTTAAAAAAAACTTCTAAAACTTTTAGGTAGCTACTTTTTTGTATCATTATAAACATAAATATACTAATTAGTATATAAAACTATCGGTCAAACTCTGCTTTAACTAATTTAAAAAAATCATCATCTGCAAAAATCAAAGTATCATTAATTAAAAAATACCTCCTTAAAAAAATCCCCCACACCAAAACCCCCATTACCCTTTCCAAATTCCCAACCACCCCCACACCAAATCCCTCATTACCCTTTCCAAATTCCCAACCACCCCCACACCAAATCCCTCATTACCCTTTCCAAATCCCCACCGCCCACGCCAAACCCCCCATTACCAAAACCAAAATCCTAAAATAATTATTTACTCTCCAACTTTAATAACTAATCTTTCATTTGAATCATCCCAATAAATCTGCCCATCCCCCATATGCTGAGTCCCAGTAACATTTGTATCTCCATCAACATGCAAATCTTGTTGGGGACTATCTGTTCCTATTCCCACATTTCCTGAATCATCAATTCTCATTGACTCACTAGCAGAACCTGTATAAAACGCTAATTCATTAAACCCATCAGAAGGACCAAAAACAATTCCAGCTCTTTTACTTCCATCTAAATGATTCCAAACACCCTTATCATCTCCTCTATCTACAAAAATATCTCCACCACTTACATCCAGTTTAGCTTGAGGACTATCTGTTCCTATTCCTACTTTACCATCTGATTTTATTACCATTCTTGTATCATCTATTGAAACCTCATTGTCATCAGCAGTTCCGTCATTCAAGAAATACAAATCCCCCCTACCGTATGTTCCAGTCCTAGCAAAAGCGATTCCTCCCTTTCCATAATCTGCTGTTGTCGCAGTAAATACAATTCCTGTAGCTGTGTCATAACCTGTTGCATAATTTTTTAGTCTTAAGGGATATGTCAATAAACCATCTGATGTGTCAACTATTTCTAATTTTGTACTTGGACTATCTGTTCCTATTCCTACATTACCTCCATTAAAATAGGAACTTGTACCTGAGCCACTAGTGAGTTTAATCTTTGTTTCACCATTTTGTGACAATTCTAAATATCCTCTATTATTATCATTTGAGTATAATTTAGCATAGGTTTCTCCCGTAGACTCATCACTTAAAGTTAAACCATCATTTGCACCTGTTTGAATTTCTAATTTTTCATTAGGACTATCTGTTCCTATCCCTACTTTACCCCCATTTGTAACTGTAAATAAAGAATCTGTTTCAGCAGAATCCTTCTTAACTGAAAATAAACCTGTTCCAGAGTTACTTTCATCCATAACCATATTAATATTTTTAGTAGAATATAAAGTCATATCTTGATCTGAATCAGTAACATCTAATTTATTAACCCCCGATGCTACACCTGTTGGAAAAGAAATATCTTGAAAAGTAACTGAAGAAGAAGTTTTAACATCCTGATTCATTCCATAAAGCTCATTTGCTCCTTGCCCTGTATTAACAGTTGAAAAATTTACATCATCAGTTGTATTCAAAGATTGGTCAAATATATTTCCTGTTATAAATCCTTGATTATCTACATAATTAATTGCTGGTTCTGTTTGATTATACAACCATTTCTTAACCCCTTCCCCTTCAACAAAAACATTGCTTCCAAAATAACCATTTCTCCATTGCCAAGTTTCATTACCTACATCAAAAGTATTATCCCAATCAATAGGCAATAAACTCCCATTTATATCTAAATTATTAACTCCTAACGAGGTTATGTTATAAGTATAAAGTGCCTGAGCAAAAACCTCTCCATCAATTACAGAAACTCCTCCGTTTTGCCAACCCTCATCAAAATTAACCTCTCCGGTAATTTCCATCCCTTCACTTACATTTAAACTATTAAACACAACATCATCAGTTGTATTCAAAGATTGGTCAAATATATTTTCTGTTATAGCTCTTGTATCTATTGTGTTGTTTAGTAAAGTTTCATTGAAGTCTAAAGTAGAACCATCAAAGGAGTTGTAATTATCTCCTGTTGTCCAATTAAAAACTCCAAAAAAATCCCCATAAAAAGCAGGTGAAGAAATATTATAAATAGCATTAAAATAATCTGCTTTTGCTTCTCCTGCAATATCTAAAGCATCTCCAGTCATCTCTCCCTCAACTTTAACATCATCACTAAAATAAAATCTACTATTAGAATAATCATATCCTAAAACATTAGTATCTATAAGATAATTTTCAGATTCTGAATTATTTGTATGGAAAAACATTATTGTAGGGTCATCCTCACTTGATACATCACTTATTAAAGTTGCAATTTCTCCCAAATTAATAACACTATCTGTACCTCCAAAAGAACCTACATCATTTGAATATGGGTTTAATGTAGGAATATCTAACATCGAACCAGGAGAAAAAGCACTATAGTTTAGTGTAAATGTTGAAAGGTTTATATTTGTATTTTCATCTCCTATAAAGACACTTTGATTAGTTGTTGAACCTCTTTCTGTTACTGATTGTAGTGTGTCAGTTTCTGAAGAAGCTGACCTATCATCTATTGTGGAATTTAATTCTGTTTCGTTTAAATAAATATAATTGGAATCATTATAAAGATAAATTCCTCCACCTGATTTTTCTGTGTTAGTATCTTCAGCATCTATATTTCCACATTCCCAATTTCCAGAAGTAGTATTATAAATAGCAACTTCTTCATCAGAACAACTAAGTCCTCCAATATATTCGTCAGAAGTATAAAGAACATTTGAACAACTTCCATCTTGTGAACAATTTGTATCTGCTTCAAAGTTATCCCTTGCATCAATAGTCCTATTTAATTCTGTTTCATTGAAATCTAAATCTATATCATTATCATTTGAATCTAAAGAAATTGAAAGATATTTAGAAAGTGTTGTTGCTATATTTCTGAATTGCAATGTTGTTGAACTTTTCCCACCAAATACTCCAATACCATCTGTTCCTATATTACTTCCATCATTTGCTTCTCCACTTCCCCCGCTCTGATTCACATCATCCCAGTTACCAATACAATCATTCCCAATACAATATCCGCTATCAGAACTTATATTTCCTAAAACTGTCAAATTCCCTGTATTTCCATAAATAATTGCTAAATCAGTTCCTGATTTATTTTGAAACTTATAATCTCCTGCACTAACAAAACCAACCATACAAATTATCAACAAAATCAAAACCAGTTTTTTATTCATTTTAAATCCTAAAAATCATATCACCTCCTTTTTCATAAATCTCAGCATCACCAATTGATAAATTTTGGGTTATATTAACATTTCCCCCAACTTTCAATTTATCTTCCGAACTATTAACCCCAATTCCCACATTATAATCTAAATCATTTGGATGTAATGTATCTTCACTAACATCCCACTCACCACTTAAAGTATCATTGCTTCCGTGATAAGCTGTATAATGAACAACAATATCAGAATCTGCTTCAGTTATATTAATATTAAAACCACCATCTGTAAAATTAACCAACTCTCCTTTTATATATCCGATAGAATCTCCGTTTTGGTCTGCATATCTTATTCCAATACACTCAGAACTATCTCCATATTCTGAAACTGCATTAATTGAATTACCTGAAGCTCCACTATGCACAACTCCTTGCTCTAAATTTGTTCCTGTCCATTTTGCATATCCGTGCATTGTCCCACCATAGTTATCAACATTATTTGCATTTTGAGTTCCTTCATCATCAACATCCTCATTCTCAACAGGAGCAACAGCTGTAAAAGTAACTCTATCAGGTTCAAAAGGAACATTTGAAATTGTCTTAATTCCTTCTTCTTCAATTACAAAACTCCCTGTATCAACTAAATTAACAACAGTTCCATTAACTATAGTTGCATTAACTCCATGACTGGCAGTAGACAAACATTGCCCTGAATCTAAACAAACATCATTAGTTGCTTCAATATCATCAACATTTAAAGTGCCTGTTGCTTCTTCGTAAAAGAAATCATCATCTTCCCCTATATTTTCACTTACAGAACTATCAACAAAAAGAACATTATTATTACTTAAACCAGAAATTGCATTTCTCAAACCAGTATTTGAAGAAATTTGATTAGTTAAACCTCCTGGCATCAAACCAGATAAAACATCTGTAGCTAATCTTGTCGCTCTTGTGTATTCATTTAATGATAAATGATAATACTCATCAATCTCTGGACTTCCTCCTTGCAAATCAGATAAAGTATTATGTGAAATTGAAGAAACAATTGTAACCCACGCACTTCCATCAAAAGTATAACCAACACTTTCATCCTCTACAATAACTGCCCAACCAACACTTGGCTCACCATAATCAGTATCAGAATCCATCCAATAACTTCCTGTTTCATTCCATTCAACAATATAATTCTCTAATCCTGCCCAATCTCCTTCAGCCCCACTTGGCTCTTCTGAAGCACCCTTTGAAATCAGATTATCTCTTCTATTTTCATACCAGTTATTATGATTATCCCCATTCCAAGGGTCTGCAACAACACCCAATTCATAAATAGTTCCTTCAAAATAAGCACCTGTTACATAACCATCATGAAAATCCTTTCCATTTCCACCAGTATAACCAATTCCCCCATTTCCACTATGAGCATTCATTATTTCAGGAGTTTCCTCATTCCCAATTTCAACCCCATTAACATAAAAACTATAATTCCCATCACTATCATAATTCATAGAAACATAATAATCTGTATCTGTAGAAATAGAAGTTGAAAAATGATTGCCATCCCAACCCTGTGATTCACTCCACCACCGAGCATATAAATCTCCTTGATAAATATAAAGCAAAACCCCATTAACATGAGCCCCTTCTGCTAATATGGCCTGTCTTGAAGTTATATCACTTCCAGAATTAAAAATAACATTATGTGTTCTTTCACTTCCAGAATCTTGCTCATCCCATTGAGATTCCCAAATAGCTAAATCTGCCATACTCCAAGCATCATCATCTCCATCAAAACTCACCCCATAACCTTTTTCATCACTATCATCAGTTGGACTTCCAAGTTCAGAAATGTAATGATTAGAACTTCCTGATTTATCAATTCCTCCTTCAGTTAAATTAAAATCATAAAACATAATATAATCATCTGAAAAAACAGCTGCCCCAGATTCAGAATTCACAGCATCAGAATTATTAAAATATAAATAAAATGTTTCATCACTTGAAGAACTTAAAGTAGGAATCTTAACATAAGCACTTAATACCTGGGCAGATTTGTTAAATCTCTCTATCCTATGTTCAAATTTTTCATCCCCTGAACTATCTCCAAAAATAATATCATCTCCATTATCTTGAGCTTCACTAAATAAATCATTCGCTCCATTTATTTGAACTTGAATTAAAGCATTTGTTTCATCTTCATCAACACTAGAACTTTGAATTGTTAAAGGAATTCTTTTATCCCAAGCAAAACTATACCAATCAGCTGAAGGAGAAACAATATATCTATCCCCATCACTAGGATTATCAGGAGGAGAGTTTAAATCTTTATCTGAAACAGGAGATTTCCAAGTTGTTGTTGCATTTGTTTGAGGATTAATAGTTTGAGTATTTAATTGTCCCCCAATTTCTTGAAAAATCCCTTCAGCATTAGTAGAATTATAATAACCCGCATTATCGCTTACACTAATTTCCAAAGCTGAAACATTTCCAATACTACTTTGAAAAACCTGCCTTTCCTCGCCCCCAAAATCCAAATCTTCACCATTAACAAACATTTCAATATAATAATACTCTCCATAATTCAAAGACAAAGGATTTGAATCATTATCTCCTAACAAAATATCATACTTTCCAGAAGAAACAGCCCCATTAAACTCATTTGAAGAGTTATAAATCAAATTACCTCCTGTTGGAGAATCATAAATTAAAACAGTCAAATTTCCTAAATCAAGATTACTCCCCCCCTCTAAAACATTTCCTTGTAACGCTAACAAATCATCTTTACTAACAACAAAAGAAGTTAATAAAGTAACCAAAACTAACAAAAACACCATTGTTAAAAAATATTTAAAAAATTTTTCCATTTTCTCTTTTTTATAATATAAATTGTGAATAATACTATATAAATATTGTGCCTTTCTTAAAAATTTACCGACGAAGTATCTTAAAAACTAAATAAACCCAACAGCATCTAAAACTCTTTTATCAGGAGACAAAACATAAACATGGTCTTTTGTAGAACGCACTCCCCGATAAATTTTTTGCAAAAATTCTCTCTGAGCTTTATCTTTATAAACAGCCCAAAAATACTGGGGATGTGTTTGCTTCAAAATTTTCCAAAAAAGAGATTTAACTTGAGGATTCGGATACTTTGTAAAAACAATACTTTTGCACTGTTCTCCTGGAAAATCAACTCCTCGCCCACATTTAGTTGTAAACAAAACAGGAATCTCTTTATTTTTGAACCTTGCAATATACTTTTGAGCTTCACTTTGCAAAGCAAAAATCTTAGCTTTAGTTACCAAATTATCCAAACCATAAGCTCTTTTTTCATCATCACTAGGCAAATCATCAAAAGAATTAACATGAACAAGGGCAGGTTTTGGAGCTTGCCCAACAACTTCATCAAAAGATTCTAAAAAATCTTTTCTTGATTTATATCCGCTCTTAAAATTACTGAACTTGCAATCAAATTCTTTTCCAGTTTTTTTAACATCTATCTCTCCCTGATTTATAATTTCTGCATCAATAACTTCAAAATTATCCAAACCATAAACATATCTTAACACATTTTCATTATGTATTGTCCCAGACATCATAACAATTGCTTCGCTTTTATCAACCATTTCTTCAAACCTTTTCGCCAAATTTGTAGTAACAATACTTGCATAAAATCCTCTTTCACTTTCAGAAAAAGAAACAAAACTATCTTCCAAAAAATCAGAAAATTCAGAAACAATCTCATATACATTATGGACATAATTATCTTCATCCACTTCTTTAATAAAATCAGAACTATTGCTTAAAACTTCAAATAAATTCACAACATTGCTCTCATCTAATTTAAAAACATCTCCACTTCCAATTGAATCTTTAAATTCTTGATTATTAATAATTTGAGAAACAATTCTTCTTAGCTTTAATAAAACATTTTCAGTTTCAACTTCTGTAACAAAAACATTCTTCAAAGCACTTTGCAAACGATTAAAATTAATATTTTTAACATTTGAAAAACTATCCAAAAACTCATCACACTCATCAATAATTTCAACCTTTGTTTTAGGCTTTCTATCCATCAACATCTCTAACTTATATTTTGCAGAATTAAAAACAACCGCTTCAGCTTCAGCATAAGAATTAAATTGATTATAATAACTACACCCTTTTTTTCTATTATGAATAGTATACTCAACCCCTTTCAAACCCAGATATCTTTTTTTCTCAGATTTTAAAGGAAAATCATATTCAGAAGGCATTATCGGACTCCAATAAGGACAAACAGGGGCAACACTCATTCTTCTAATATCTTTCAAATCCAAATCATTTTTAACTTTAGGATTTTCTTTCAAATACTCTTTTAATTTATCAAAATTACTTTCTTTAATTTCAATCTTGCACGGAAGTTCTGAAAAATCCGCATTTTCCCCCCGACAAAACAAACACCTATGATTTTGTCTTCCAGTTATAACTTTAATCTTCAACTTTTTATGATTATCTTTCAAAACATAACAACTTTTAGAATAATCTTCATAATATTGCTTTTGCAAAGCTTTCCCAGGAACAACAATACTGGCACTTCCGAGCTCTTTTGCAATATTCAAAGCAATTGCACTTTTTCCACTCCCACACACCCCCCGAATAAAAATAACCTTTTTACCTTCTTCAATTAAATCTACAGCTTCTTTAACAATATCTCCTTGTGTTTTCCCATTTGAAAATTTTAAACCCTCCCTCCTCTCCCCATTTTTATAAAAATTAAAACCCTTCACATCATCTTCTAAATTAAACTTCTCATCAGAAAATTCTTGTTCTTCCCAAATATCAAGTTCATTTTCTTTATTTGAAAGTTGATTATTTGATTTTTGGTTAGATTGGGAAACTTGTAATCTACCATCAGAATCAAATTTTAGTTGTGACACCTCATCCATAGATAACTAAATCAAAAACAACACTTTTAAATTTTTATGTAGAAAATTTTTCAAAATACCTAAAAATCACTTAAACAATAATTCAATTTTTTTTGGATTTCTTTTTATATCTTTAACAATACTTGCAGGCCCAATAATTGTCATAGATGCAGTATCTCCAACCAAAATTTTTGCAATTCCTTTAGAAAACCGCGCTCCAAAACCTTCTTCACTTTCACTTCCAATAACTGCTAATTCAATTCCTTTAAAATTTTGAACATGCCCAATCATTGCCATAGTATCCTCAATTAACCTTGTCTCTTCTTCAGGTTTTAAACGCCCTTGCAAAACAATAACTTTATTTTTCAAAACAATATTTAATAATTTCTTAATTCTCTCCCCAGCGCTTAAATGCCTTATTTCTGAATATGGTAAAAACTCAATTGTTAACCCCTTTATTTTTTTAACCATTTTAATATAAATTCATACTCCTTTTTAAATTTACTCAACAAGCTTAAACAAAGTCTCATAAAACTCCTCAATATTGTCTCCTGTCTTCGCACTTATCCCAACAACCTCATACTCTGGAAAAGCTGATTTAATTTTATCAATATTTGCCTTTTTCAAATCAATCTTATTTGCTACAATTAAAACAGGAATATTTCTTGCAACCAAATTTCCAATAATAGTAATATTTACTTGCGAATAAGGATTTTTAGTAGCATCTAAAACAACAATAACAGCATCCATATCTTCAATCCATTTAATTGATTCAATAATTCCTTCAGTTGCTTCCTTTGCTCTTTTCTGGGCTTCTTTCTTTTTAACCCCAAACTTAATAAAATCTTCATAATCAATCTTTGTAGCAATCCCCGGAGTATCAACCATTTTAAAATTTAAACTCTTACCTTTATGATTAATTTCAACTTTTTCTTTATATTGAATATGTCTTGTCTCATGAGGAACATTAGAAACATCCCCAATCTCTTCACCAATCCAATCCTTGCATAAATGATTTGCTAAACTTGTCTTTCCTGCATTTGGAGGACCATAAAAGCCCAAACTAATATTTTTCCTCTTTTTGAAAATATTCGGAAACACTTTTTTTAAAAAATTTGATAAGGATCTCATAATTAATAATTAAAGTATTTATGTTTTTTTAAATATTTGCGTTTAAAAACATTTATTTTTTCTTTTTAGATTCTTTACTTTTTAAAAAACTCAAACCAAAACCTATATCTTTCCCTTTGTATGTTTTCAAAGCATAATCAATTTGTTCTCCACTCCACCTACTATTTTTTAATTTTTTCTTTATTTCTTCATCACTCAATCTTTTCTTCCTCGCATTTCTTATAAAATAAATCAAATTTTTAAGATTAGATTTATCTTTAAATAAATAATCTTCATATTTTTCTTCATACCACTTTTCTAATAAATAATAAATCACCATAGTAACAGCAAGCAAACCCCCAAATGCTAAAAACAAAACAAGCAATACACTCATACCCTCCTCATCCGCTTTATTAGTTTGATTTTTTATTAAACTCAAATCAGGAACAAAATACATTTCAGTTTTAACATCATTTGCTTCAGCAAAAACAATGTTTGTATCTTGTGAAAGATTAACAAAGATTCCTGTTAAATCCACCATCTCATTCCCAAAAGAATAGTTTCCATTAAAAACAATATTATCTCTATCTTTATTAATCATAAAATAACCCTTTTTATTAAAAAATTCTTTAGGAGAAATTAAAACATTAAACTCGCTAAAAACAGGTTCCACCCTATTTGGATATTGAATTGAATAAACTTTTCGAGTTATCTCAACATTCATATTATCTAAAAACCAAGAAACAATTTTTTCTTTAGTTTTTTCAGTATCATTATAATTCCTGTCTCCAAAAATATCACTTACCTTAACTAACTTAATATCATTTGCATTTAAAGTTAATTTTGAAGTTCTAATCCGGGTTGGTTGAATTGATAAAGGAATCTCTTTAAAACCAACAAGTTCTTCCATCAGATTAACATAATCTCCATCAGGTGTATCAGAACTTGAAACATATTTTTTATATTGATTTTTAAAATCACCCAAACTAGTTTCCAAGCTATTAAAATCCAAATCATCTTCAAATAAAGGTTTATAAGAATCAGGAAAATCATTATAAACTTTTTTAATTTCTTCAAGATTTGAAGTATATTTTTTAAGTGTAGAATTAATTGCTTGTTTAGGAGATTCAATATTTACCTCAAAAACTTTAGAACCAATAATTTCTCCAGAGCTCTTCAAACTTACTTTAACAGTTTTATTTCCTGTTGTTAAAAAAGTATAAACTTTTTCATTTTTTTCTGTAACTTCTTCCCCCTCCCCAAAATCCCAAACATAACTTAAATCAGATTCATTAAAAGAAGGGTCAATAAAAACTTTAAATAAAGTAGGTCTAGCAGCAGAAACAGTTGTTGGAAATATTTGCCTTACAATTCCCAAAGGTTCTTGAGAAGAATAACCGACTGAAAGATTTTCTTCAGATAAAATCAAATTATCCCCTAAAAAAATATCCACAGAATAATTCCCCTTAGTTTTAGGCAAATCAAAATCTCCTTTTCTTAAATCAAAAACAGAAAGATTAGTTTTTACAAATGCAGGTGTTTTATCTAATTCAAACAAATAATTTTCTTCTAAACCACCTCCACCCTGAACATCATAATCTATTTTCAAATTGCTTAAATCCAAATTTTGGTTTTTACCTGAAATTTTTAAAGGAACAATACATCCTGAAGTACAATCTTTTTGATATTTTTCTTGTAAATATTCTTCAATATACTCTTCAATTACAACATTATTTTGTTTAGAAAAAGAGTCAGAATTTAACTTAAAATCACCCACTTCTGAATATTTTTGGGGAACAGCATTAATCCCATAACTTGCCACACCTTCTGGATTAGTAGTTGGATCCCAATGAAAACCACACCCTCCTCCAAGATTAGCCGATAAAGTATAATTCCCATTAACCTCTCCATCTTTTAACGAAACACAAACATAATGCTCTGATTTCTCTTTATTTGTATAATCCATAACACACTCACTTTTTCCCAAAGAAGGATTTGTCAAATCACAAGTTTCTTTTAAATTTCCTTGATGATAAATATACCCTTTCAAATCACCTCCCTTAAAATCTCCCTTAATTCTTTCAATATCTGCACTTATTTTAAAAGCTGGTGCAACAGGTAATTCAAATTTATCACAATAAGTTTTTTTATCCAAATCAACTTGATATGGAAAATCCCCCTCACTACATAAAGGGCTTAATTCCTCCCCACAATTTTCTTCAATATATTTATTATTAACCCAATTAACATTCCCGTCATCACCCATATCAATAACCAACTGATTTTCACAAGAACTCCGAACATCACTCTCCAAACCCAATTCAAAATTATTTAATTCAATCCCTTTACCCAATAACTCAAACCCTACAAGTTTTTCATCATCAAGCTCAAAAGATTTTGAATTAAACTTTTCCCCCTTTATTTCATAATCCTCTTTACACCCCAAGGGTTCGCAAGTGTAAGTAATATTATTAGCATCAATAAAATCAACCACATTTATCTTAGAACTATCCCCATTTGAAAAATGAATTTTTAAATTTTCATTAATTCTATTATCAAAACTTATATTCAAACTACCTTTTAAAAAATCTTCATCATAATAATTCTCATTAATTTCTCCTGCAAGATTTCCCGACTCTGCACTCACAAAAATAAAAATACATATTGCAAAAACAAAAAACAAAGTTTTCAACCCCATATTTTATATAAAAAAACAGGTTTTATAAATTATTCTAAAATTGCTCATTTTTTCTAAAAGTTTTAACAAAGAAAAAATAAAAAATCAAAGTTAAAAATCCTGCAATTACAAAATTCACCAAAGAGAAAAACGGCTCAACAGTCATTGGAGGACAAGGAAATTTAACATCCCCACTTTCGCAATTATTTTCAGAACTTTCACCATCTGAATTCCCATTTTCATCATACCACTCAGCAGTCCAGCTAACAGTATACTCATCTCCTGGCTCAACACACTCCCCAATTAAATCACCAACCTCAGTTTCACAACTCCCAAATCTATTATACAAATCACTACTAGCAGGAATACAATTATCTATGGTTTCAACCCAGCCCGTTATGGAATTACAACTACCACTCCCCCAACCACACCCACAACTATAAATCAGACCACATTTAATATGTGTTCCATTTTTACCCCCATCAGGAACTTCCCTAACAATCCATTCTTCATCAGAATCATAACTACTATTAGCTTTCCATTCATCACCCACAGGATTAGACTCTTCTTCAAAATCATAACAACTAGGCGGATTGCCACCTGAACTACTACCATATTCTCTAATCGCTTGAAGAAGTTCTTCACCATCTAAATCTGAAGAATTTGGATGAGCATTATCCTTACAAACAGATCTTTCATCAAACTCGCTACAAGCAATTTTTTGGCGAGGACCAGGAGGATCGGGTCCAGAATCAACAACATTTAAAGTAACACTACTCGATAAACCCTCATAAGATACCAATACCGTAGTCTCCCCTTCATCCAAACCTTTAAACACATTATCCCCTGCAGAATTATTTGCAACATTTGGCTTACTACTAGAAAAGGAGGCATCATCAGTAACATCCTCCTTCTCTCCGTTTGAATCAATAAGCTTTGCTGTATACCTTTGAATTTCCCCTACCCCAATCCCAGAAGTTGGAGGTTCCAATTCAATATGAGAATCAACAACTACTCCTCTCCCCCCTTCCCAACTTAAAAAAGGATAAGACACCTTATCATCCTCATTAACAATATTCCAAATATAATTCTCATCAACACTATCTTCATCCACCTCACCAATACTCCAACTACCAAAAGTATCAACATCCCTCATTTGATTTGTTGATTTTCCTTCACCACCATCACTATCATCCTGCCCCGATGTATCTTTATCCCAATATGAATTTTCAATTGTTCCCCCACTATTCCACCCAACCAACCCACCAACATAATTATCATCTCCACTCACCTCTCCAGTTGAATATGATTTTTCAATTGTTCTACTATTATACCCAACCAACCCTCCGCCTATTTTTGTTGAATCTTCAGTAATATCTCTTAACATAACTTCCCCTTCAGAATACGAATTTTTAATTGTCCCCGAATTTTGATAAACTAATCCTCCTGCGTCTGAAGCATTCACTATACCCTTAAAATAAGAATTCTCAATTGTTCCAAGATTAACACCAGCCAATCCTCCTGCATCATCAAAACCATTAACAGTTCCTATAAAAGAAGAATTTTTAATTAACCCTCCTCTCCCAATTGTAGAAGCTATCCCCCCACAACGAGCATTCGATCCGCAAATTATGTCTCCTGTCACATGACAATTTTGAATAATCCCTCTATTTTCTTCGCCAACCTGAACAAGAATAGCCAATGCTGCCCCATCATAACCACTTTCTGTTTCAACAGACACATTAATTAAATTAAGATTTTTAACTTCTGAATCAGAATTATAAGAAATCATAAGAAAGAGAGCTTTATTACCATAAGATTTTGCCCCTATTTCCAAGTTAGTTATATTATACCCTTGCCCATCAAAACTTCCATTAAATCTCTGAATTGGATTAAAATTTTCCATCTCACTACAATCAATATTATTAACTAATTTATATTCTTCATATTGTCCAAATGTAGTTCTTGAAATACCTTGCAAATCCTGACAATTACTAATCTCAGTAACAGCACCCACCCCGCCCACCAAAAAAACACCTACAAAAACTAACAAAAATAAAATCAATAAACTCTTTTTCATACTTATCAAGAGGATAACATATTTATAAATCTTATTAAAATAAATAATTTTATGAAAAATATCCAAAAATAAAAATACATATTCCAAAAACAAAAAACAAAGTTTTCAACCCCATATTTTATATAAAAAAACAGGTTTTATAAATTATTCTAAAATTGCTCATTTTTTCTAAAAGTTTTAACAAAGAAAAAATAAAAAATCAAAGTTAAAAATCCTGCAATTACAAAATTCACCAAAGAGAAAAACGGCTCAACAGTCATTGGAGGACAAGGAAATTTAACATCCCCACTTTCGCAATTATTTTCAGAACTTTCACCATCTGAATTCCCATTTTCATCATACCACTCAGCAGTCCAGCTAACAGTATACTCATCTCCTGGCTCAACACACTCTCCAACTAAATCACCAACATCAGTTTCACAATATCCATAATCATCATCAGTGCATCCAGTTATAGTTTCAACCCATTCCCTTTTATTGTTACAATTACCCTCACTCCAATCACACCCACAACTATAAATCCGACCACATTTAATATGTGTTCCATTTTTACCCTCATCAGGAACTTCCCTAACAATCCATTTATCCTCATCAGCATAACTACTATTAGCTTGCCATTCATCACCCACAGGATTAGACTCTTCTTCAAAAGTATAACAACTAATCGGATTGTCACCTGAACCATAAGTTTCAATATTTGAAAGAAGTTCTTCATCATCTAAATCTGAAGAATTTGGATGAGCATTATCATTACAAACCTGATCTCTCCCAAAATCACTACAACCTAAGGATTGGGGAGAAATTCCTCCAACAACCTCCAAAATAGCACTACTCTCTAAACCTTCATAAAATGCATCTATTATAACTACTCCTTCAACCAAACCTTCAAACTCATTATCCCCCTCAGAATTATTTGCAACATCTGGATCACTACTAGAAAAGGAGGCCTCATCAATAACATCCTCCTCCTCTCCATTTGAATCAATAAGCTTCGCTGTATAATCTTGAATGCCCCCTTCATCAATCTCAGAATTTTGAGGTTCCAATTTAATATGAGAATCAACCAATTCATCATCATCTACAATTATTAAATGAGCACCACTGGCAAAACATCCTTGATAAGTTGCAAGAACTACTGTTTCTCCAACATCTTCTGGCACAACTTTATTATCCCCATTTATTGTTGCAATACTTTGATTCAAAGAATAGATATCTGAATTATCAGTAACATCCTCTCCGCTCTCAAAATCTAAAACAGTAAAATTATCCGTTGATTCACTCAAACTTACATTAACACTCATCTCAGGAGGAACAAGACCCAAATCATACTGGTTACAATCAGGACCCCCCTCCCCTACTTTCAATCTAACTGAATCACTCTCCGCCTCATCCCCATCATTATAATAAGCTACAATATCAACTGTCCCATTACTCACCCCTGTTGCTTCATCCCCATTTATTGAAGCAATTGAACTATTACTACTGTTTATTATTGCATAATCAGTAACAACTTGGCTAGAACTTCCTGAATAATAAGCAGTAACATTATAAGTTTGAAAATCCCCTACCCCAATTTCTGCCTCATCAGGTTTTAACTCAATGCTAGATAATTCATCAGTTCCCTTAGGAGTAATTGTCAAATCAGTACAATTCCGATGAAGAACGCCAGAATCATCTGTATAATTCGCGCAAACTACTGTTTCTCCAACACTTACCGGCACAACTTTATTATCCCCATTTATTGTTGCAATACTTTGATTCAAAGAATAGATATCTGAATCATCTACTACATTATGTGTCCTTATTCCATCAAGAGGACCAAGCAAAGACTCATAACCATTAACAGTATATTCCCAATCAGGAATACTACCTAAATCAACACTCCTGCTTTTTGGTTCAATTTCTATATAATCCACACTTATCGTGGAAGGACGAGGAGAGCTAGAACAACCACTAGTATCAAACTCACAAGTATCATCACAAGTTAAAGTTCCTCCTGTAAAATCATCAAAATCCGAACAAGTTTTTCCTCCTAACTCATCCCCATCACAAGCTTCTTTCCCCACATCTAGATGACCATCATTATTACAATCATAATCAGTACATCCACTAGTATCAAACTCACAAGTATCATCACAAGTTAAAGTTCCTCCCGAAAATCCAAAAGACTCACAATCTTTCCCATCTAATCGATCTCTATCACAAGCCTCTCCTTCATCTAAAATACCATTATTATTACATTCCCCCGCTCCACTACCCAACACACGAAATGTCTGACTAGTATTAAAAACCCCCTCATTATCAGAGTTCAAAATTCCCACAAATGCCCTTCCTTCAATTTCCTCACCCACTTCAATATTGCTAACTTCTTCATCTCCACTATATTCTATCGCGTCAGAACAATCATGAGATTCATATTCACAAACCCGTATATCCACATTATCCACATTTTCCGAATCCCATTCAACTTTAGGAATAGATTCTCCTTGCTCAATCTCCTCCAACAGATTATCCCCAGAATCCAATGCCCTTACATTAAAAATTCTCCCCTCCCCTTCGTCACTCTCATAACATCCACTAGTATCAACTCTACATTCGCTCTCACTTCCAGGACTATAACAACCCAACTCTCCCCCATCCCAATCACCAATATCTTCACAAGAATCCATACCCTCCATAAAAATAGGATCCCCATTACTACCAAAATCACAAGATTCACCCGCAAAACCAACATCTATATATCCATCTCCACAAGCACGTTCAACACAATCACTAAAAGAACCACCATCATAAACTATTTCTGGAGTTGTCCCATCCTCACCAGTATCTCCTTCGCCAGGATTCCATTGAACCCAATGATAACCCAAAGTAGGTTCCTGGACATTTGGAGATTGGTCAAAATCCCCATATTCAAGCAATTCATTATAACCGTCTTTTCTCTTCAAACTTATATCATCAAAATAACACTCTCCCTCTGGCTTATCATTCCCCGAGAAATCATCTTCTCTTCTTCCATCTAACCTTAATCTTACTTGATATTCTCCCCCCTTGCCCTCAGGAATTCTTATTTCAGTACCATACTCTCTCCAATTTATCAAAATTCCCTCTACACCATTCTGAGCCCCTTCAACCCTTTCTGTCCATCCAGGAGAACCATCGTCATAATAATCAAGATAATTATCACTGTAAACATCCATTAAACAAGAACCCTTTTCTAAATTAGCTTTAATATTGCCTTTTAAAATATAAGTTCCTTTCCCCAAATTAACATCTTGGCTAACAACATTGTAATCATTTAAACCCTCACTACCCAATTTTAAAACCTTGCCAGGATGAAAATAAAAACACTCCTCACTCTCTTCACAATCATCATCATCAAAACATGGATCTGTGTCAGGAAACTCACTATCCGAATCATCATCTCCCGAAAGCTGAGGCTCCTCCCCCCAAGTCCAAGGATTCCACCAAGCTCCTTGAACACTCCCCGCCAAAAACACACCTACAAAAACTAACAAAAATAAAATCAATAAACTCTTTTTCATACTTATCAAGAGATTTAATTATTTATAAATCTTATTAAAATAAAAGTAAAATTTATAATCTCCCAAAATAAATAATTTTATGAAAAATATCCAAAAAACACTTTTAACAACTTTAATAATTTCCTTAATTACAATCCTTTTAGCAATCTTTGTCCAGTTTAATGCAATTTCAAAAATAACTCAATGCAGTTATTTAGACCCAATCATCATCGACATTTTGGCATTTTCAGCTGCTTTATTTTTAATAATCGAAGGTTTTGCAAGAATTTTTGAACATCCCAAAGCAACACTAAAAAGACAATTCACAAGAATAATTAGAATATCTTTTGGTTTTACAATTCTAACTTTGCACATAATTCAGTTTATCCATAAATGACAAAGTTATTTTAAAAAAATTAACTTATCTAGAAAGTTAATAAATAAATATTTTCTATTTTCCCAATTTCAGTAACTAAATAATCCTCATTTGGAAATTTTTTAATCTATATTCTAAACTCTCCAACCCCTATTCTGTATTCATCAATTTTACCTTTCATTTTTTAATACCTACTTTTTCACCTTGTTTAAAACATTTAAGAATTTTTAAGATTTTTTTCTAATAAATGGATTAAATTTTAGTAACTGTTTATCTGCTCTTTTAGAAATTATTAAGTTCATTCTTCAAACCCATATTTTTCCTCAAGTTCTTCAAATGTAAAATAATCTCCTTTTTTATATTCTTTAATAGAAGCTTCAATATTTTTTTTTAGTTTCTTCATTTAACTCTAAATGAGCCTCTATTAAATTCCAAATTATTTCCTCATAACTTTCTTTAGGATAAGTCTTCATACTTTTAAGTAGTTCAAGAATTTGTTTACTTACCCTTATACTAGTTTGTTCATTTATTTCCTGCATAAATTTGTATTCAATATGATGCATTTAAATCTTTTTCAAATCCCCCAAATAATCACCCCATAACAACAATCAACGGCTTCAACTTCGCAACCTTTTTCCCAATACCCAATTCATCTGAAACACTAACAACCTCGTCGACATTTTTATAAACACTATCAGTTTCTTCAACAATTCCTTTTCTACTTCGAGCATTTAAAACAATATTTTTTTCTTTCATTTCCTCCTCTACTTCCAAAGTTTTAAATTTTCTATGAGCTTCATGCCTGCTCATAACCCTCCCCGCCCCGTGCGCTGTTGAACCAAAAGTTAAGTCCTCAGCTTTTTTTGTCCCAACCAAAACATAACTTGCAGTCCCCATACTTCCTGGAATAAAAATCGGCGTCCCAACTTCCCTATATGCCTTAACTATCTCTCCCCTCCCCCTTCCAAAACTCCGAGTAGCACCTTTTCTATGAACACAAACTTTTTTCATTTCTCCGTCAATTAAATGCTCTTCAAACTTTGCAATATTATGACAAATATCATAAACAATATTAATTTCAGATTTAGGAAAATATTTTTTAAAAACACCCCTTACTGATTGAGTAATAACTTGTTTATTACAAAAAGCAAAATTTGCAGCACAACACATTGCTTTATAATATTTCTTACCCAAATCTGATTTTATCGGGGCATTAACAAGTTGCCTATCAACCAAATTTTCATCATATTTCTCAGACATTTCTTTAATATAATCACTTGCAATTTGATGTCCCAACCCCCGAGAACCACAATGAATCAACACAACTAATTGTCCTCTTTCCAATCCAAAAACTTTTGCAATAGTTTTATCAAAAATCTCATCTACTTCCAATATTTCCAAAAAATGATTCCCTGCCCCCAAACTCCCCAACTGATTAATCCCTCGAGAAATTGCTTTTTTAGAAACATATTTTGAATCTGCTTCCTTCATCCTCCCATTGTCTTCAATAAAATCCAAATCTGCTCTTTTACCATAACCATTTTCAACACCCCATTCCGCCCCTTTTTCCAAAATTTCTTTTAATTGCTTTTCTGAAAGTTTAACACCCTTACTCCCCACCCCTGTTGGAACAGCATCAAAAAGCTCTTTAGAAATTTCCTTAGCATTTTTTTCAATATCTTTTTTCTTAAGATTTGTTTTCAAAAGTCTAATACTGCAATTTATATCATAACCAACCCCGCCAGGAGAAATAACTCCTTCTTCAGTATCAAAACCCGCCACCCCGCCAATGCAAAACCCATACCCTTGATGAGCATCTGGCAGAACTATCGCATTTCCCAAAATCCCAGGGAGAGTTGCAACATTCATCATCTGCTTCAAAGAAATATCTTGTTTCATTCCTTTCAATAAATCCTCACTTGCAAAAATCCTAACAGGAACTTTCATTTTTCCTTGAACAGGAATTTCATAAATATTCTTCTCAATTTTTTTAATTTTCATAAATTTAACAATAGACAGGGTTTAATAAAATTTTAGTTAATCAAAACTTTTAATAAATATTTTCATAATGTTCAAAATCAACAAACAAAATAAAATTTTTCTCCAAATCAACCTTAAAAATCAAAACAAAAATCCTATCAATGTAAACTCTCTTAAAATCCTCAAATTATGTTTTAAATTTTTATTAATCGAATCTTTATCGCACTTAACAATTTATTTAATTCTTTTATTCAAAATTTCAATTCTTTTCTTATCCTTTTTAACAAGTTTTTTAATAATAAATTTAAGTTCATCACTTAAATCAAAATCAAACATTTAAACCTCACAAAGCTCATCAAACTCTTTCAAAATCATCTTTTTTTATGTTTTTCAAAATATTTTTTTGCAATTTCCGAAACTTTTTTTGCATATTCTCCCCTAACCTCTTCCCCATAAAGATATATAAATTTATTCAGAGCTTCAGATTTATCTAGTAATCCAAATTTAATTTTAATAATTCCAAAACACGATTAGCATAATCATCTAATTCAAATCTTGCTGTAACTTTTTGATTTTGTATTTATACACTCTAAATACACTTCAAATTTCCTATCAATAACTTTGAAAAATTATCTAAATAATTCTCCATAACTAATTACTCCTCAAAAAAATTAACCAAAATTAATAATACTTCAACAAACTATCTAAAAACCTAGCTTGTTCAGGAGCCATTTCAGGAATTTGATGAGAAGCCATTCTCCTCCCAATAGCATTTTTAAACATTTCACAAGACCTATTTCCTACAACATTTCTAAAATCCTCCCAACCCATATTTTCTAGAGATTCCCTATACCATTCCCTACAATTTACTGCATAAGTAGGTAAATTTTCAGAAACCATACCCACAGGTAATTTTATTTCCTCAGGCATAAAATAAAACCTTGAAAAAAAATTCTCTCCAAAAACTTTCATTTCTTCATAATTTGCCAATCCCACATTTTTCCAAGTTGATTCAATAACATTTGGAGTTCTAGGATCCCTCACCTCGCTCCACATTTTTCTATTAAGCCCTTCAGAAGACAAAACTAAATCACACCCTTTTGAATCTGGAACAAACATCTTATCCATAATTACATAAAAATTTAAATTACCATAAAATGGATTCTCATCCATATTTCCTGAATCAACTTTACTTAGGGGTGATTTTTCAGGTAAAAAAATTACACTCAAAATACTATTATCACAATTATAGTCCTTAATAACTGGAACTCCTTCAAATCTTTCAAATTGCCAAACCATAAAAATAGGTAGAATAACTCTTTTTAAATATTTCCCAAAATTCTATTTCTTCTTAGAAACCTTTTTCCCAGCACTCTTTTCATCCTGAGTAATCTCTTTACCAATAGATTTAGATACCTCTCTCAAAGCATTATCAAAATCAGATTTTTCAATATCAAATTTTCCTTTTTTAGTTCCTTTATAATGCCTTTTAATTGCATTAATTCCTGCATTTCTTGCCAAAGATTCAATATCAGCTCCAGTCCATCCATCTGTTTTATCAGTATAAGATGCTAAACCAACATTTTTTGCCAAAGGCATTTTTTTTGTATGCACTTTAAAAATTTTCTCTCTTGTTTTTTTATCAGGCACCCCAAGTTCTACAATTGAATCAATCCTTCCAGGCCTAACTAAAGAAGGGTCAATCAAATCTTTTCTATTTGTAGCTGCAACAACAACTACTTTTTCCAACTCTTCAATCCCGTCCAATTCTGTAAGCAACTGATTAACAACCCTTTCAGTTGAATCATTCATAGAACTTCCTCGTGCTTTTGAAATTGAATCAAACTCGTCAAAAAATATTATTGCAGGAGCCACTTGTCTTGCTTTTTTAAAAATATCTCTAACCCTTTTCTCACTTTCCCCAACCCATTTACTAATCAGCTCAGGTCCTTTAATAGCAATAAAATTCGAATTTGACTCATTTGCAACTGCCTTTGCTAATAAAGTTTTACCAGTTCCAGGAGGTCCTGCTAACAAAACCCCTTTTGAAGGTTTAATCCCTGCTTTTTCATAAAGATCAGGTCTTATCAAAGGAAGTTCAACAAGCTCTCTTAATTTTTCCTTAGCCTTTTCCAACCCCCCAACATCTTCCCAACTAGTTTTAGGTTTTTGAATCAAAACCTCTCTCATTGCAGAGGGCTCAACATTTTTCAAAGAATCAAGAAAATGCTGTCTACCAACTTTTATATTATCCAAAATTTGCGTAGGAACTTTTTCTTCAATATTCTTCAACTCAGAAAAATAAGGTTTAATAGCTTTCAAAGCTGCTTCCTTGCACAAAACCTCAATATCCGCCCCAGTATAGCCAATTGTCTTATAAGCAATTTCATCAAAATCAACATCTTTATCCAAAGGCATTCCCCGAGTATGAATTTGTAAAATTTCTTTTCTACCTTGTTCAGCAGGAGGATTAATTTTTAATTCTCTATCAAATCTCCCAGGACGCCTAAGAGCTTCATCAATATCATCCGGCCTATTAGTAGCAGCCATAACCACAACCTGTCCCCGAGTTTTCAAACCATCCATTAAAGCCAATAATTGGGCAACAATTCTTTTTTCTGTTTGATCAGTTCCCTCCCCTCTTTTCGGAGCAATAGAATCAATTTCATCAATAAAAATAATAGCAGGAGCATTCTTTTCTGCTTGTTCAAAAACTTCCCTTACATGCTTCTCACTTTCACCATAATACTTGCTCATTATTTCTGGTCCTGCAATTGAAAAAAAGGAAGAATCAGTTTCTGTTGCAACCGCCTTTGCTAATAAAGTTTTACCAGTTCCAGGAGGTCCTGTTAATAAAACTCCTTTTGGTGCTCCCACCCCCAACTTTTGAAAAACCTCTGGGTGCTTCATCGGAAGCTCAACCATTTCCCTCACAAGTTCTACCTCATTTTTCAAACCCCCAATATCTTCATAACTTATTCCAGTAGCTCTCAAATCACCAGTATATGGAGTATCTGAAACAATAATTTTAGTTGCAGGAGTAACTATAACATAACCTTTAGGATCACTTTTTGAAACAACATATCCCAACCTATTTCCAAAAACATCAATCACTGTTTTTTGATTCAACATTAAAGGTTTATGCAAAAGCTTTGTATGAAAATACTCTGTAGGGTCATCACTAAACCTAACTTCTTGTAAAGGGGAAAGAGTAACTTTTTTAGCTTCCCTAATTTCTGTTTTACTAATCCCTACCAAATCCCCAATTGAAACACCAATATTTGATCTTGTAGTCCCATCCAACCTAATTATATCCTTATCCAAATCATTTTTAACAGAACGCATAGCTTTAACAACAGTTAATTCCTTACCCCTTATTTCAATAATATCTCCTGAAACCAACCCTATTTGATTCATAATTTTAGAAGGTATCCTTGCTATTCCTTTATCAATATCCTCTTGTAAAGATTCAACAACTTTTAATTCACCCAACTGCTCTTTTGTCATTTTTTACCTCCAGATTTCATAAACATAATTTCCAAAACCCCATTTTTCATAGTAGATTTATAATTTTTAGTTTTTACAAATGAAGGAAGTTTCTTTCTTAAATTCAAACCTTTTTTTAATTTTTGATGCAAATAATCTTGAATTTTTTCTTCTTCAGGTTTTTTAGCACTAATTTCCAACTCTTCATTTTTTACAATAACAGAAACATCTTTTTCATCATAACCCGGAAGTTCAAAAACAACATAAACAGAATCATCATCTTCAACAAAATCAATAATCCTATCTTCTCTTTCTCCCTTAATAAAATTTTTCTGACTATTTGCTCTCCTAGGAGTTCCTCCAAAAAATTCCCTTACAATTTCTTCAAACGGATCATCATCAAATAAACTCATCTTATCCTCCAAACAAAATTATGATATTTTTGATATTTAAAAATATTACTGTCAACTACTTAGTTTCAACAAAATTCAACATAATTTTTCTTTTCCTCGGACCATCAAATTCACACAAAAAAATATTTTGCCAAATTCCCAAATTAAGTTTCCCTTTTCTAACAGGAACAAAAATGCAATTTCCAATTAAAGAAGTTTTAATATGAGAATCCCCATTACTATCAATTTTATCATGCATCCATTTTCCTTGAGGAACAAGATTAGTTAAAAAATTAGAAATATCTTTTGGAAGATTGGAATCTGCACCCTCATTTATAGTAATACCACAAGTTGCATGAGGAACAAAAACATAAACAACACCCTCTCCAATTTGCAAATTATCTTCAATTAAACCCCCAACATTTACCAATTCTTCCCTTTGTTTTGTTTCAACTTCCAATTCCATTAATTAATCCCAAATTTTTATTCAAATTTTTTAAAAAATAAAAAATAAAAAATCAAAGTTAAAAATCCTGCAATTACAAAATTCACAAAAGAGAAAAACGGCTCAACAGCAACTTCTGGACAAGGAAAATCAGCTTCACCAGAATTACAATCCTCGCTCAAATCAACTTCTTCCTGATTTCCCCCCTCAATTTTATATCTCTTAGCTGTCCAACTAAGCCTATAAATATCTTTTTCATCACACAAATCTTCTAAAGAAGTATCTTTTGTCTCACACTTATATATTGGATCTGGCGAAGGAGGAGAATAAGGAGTGTTTTTATAAGACTCAAAACATTCTTTTGAAGAAGAGTTCCATTCACAGCCACAATTACCAAAAATTAAATCCTCCCCCCCTATTGTAAATTTCTGAGCTTGTGTGCAAAAATGCAAATCAGATTCTTTAGGAATTTCTGAATCAGAAACTCCACTACTTTCTAAATTTCTTAAAAATTTATCATAAATCGCTTCCTCCATATTCCTTATATTAGCACCTCTACATTCATCCTCACTAGTATTGTCAAATTTAGAACAAGAAGAAAGGATAGGGTCGGGTTGAGAGGTTAATTCACATTTTTCAGTAGTCTGATTACAAACATAACCTCTTGGACAACAAGATCTTCCAGGAATTCCATCCTCTTGATAACACCCTTCACCTGCAAGAATCTCATCAACAGAAGAACCATTAATAACAATCAAATAACTATCTCCACTACTAAAATCCCACCGAGCATAAGTATCATTTGCAAAACACTGCGGAGCCCCTCCTCCTGTATCAAAACTAGTTGAATCACTATCACCAATACCCTCTCCAAAATCAAAACTTACACCACTTACAAAACTAAACAAAATAATAATTCCAAAAACCATTAATAAAAATTTAACTTTCATATTCACCCCACTCATTTTAATCAGCTTCCTCCAATTTTCCATAAGTAACTTCTAATTTAGCTGTATAATTCCCATCTTCAAAAAAACCAGTTTCAAAATCCACAACCTCATCATAATCCTCACTCCAAGTCCCATTCAAACTTCTCTCAATGTTTCCATTATCAAAAGTCCATTCAAATAATAAATCATATAATGCACCAATATTGCTCTTATTAAAATCATAACAATATAAACCACCAGCACCATAACAATCACCAGATTCTTCAGAACAATTTGCCTCATTGTCAAAACATTTTGAAACAAAACTTCTGTTTGCATTAAATCTTACAGGCTCTCCCCCGTCTATTACTGCCCCAGATTCTGGCTCACTAACAATTGAAAAAACATTTATCCCTTCCCCATAAACCAAAATATTTGTATAATTAGTTCTTTTATTATCCCCTCCAATTTCTTCAGCTTTTGCTGAAACAGTATAATGTCCAAAAGAATCATATTCATAAGAAATATTGCAATTTCCCCCAGTTAAACAATTACCTTCAGTATATTCCACATTACCATCTCCCAAATTCCAACTCACATTTAAATCCTTTCTAGAATTATAACTTTTTTGTCCAAATTCTACCAAATTACCAATTTCAAATTTATTTTCGAACAAACCAACTAAACTATCTGGTTTCAAAATTTCTAAAGAAAATATTTTTGGTTTACAAACACCATCCTCAAAAAAACTATCTCCAGGGCAAGATTCACAAGAATTTGAGTTATAATCACAAACTTCTTCCCCATCACACTGAGCTTGATAACCATGACAATCACTACAACCACAACCTTCTACAATCTGCTCATTATCCTCACAAATATTGTTATTATTACATCCTTCTTCACCCTCTCCCTCACCTTCTTCACCACCCCCAAAACAACCACTAAAATCTAGATTACAATTTTCATCACAACCCAAAAAACCACTTCCTTCTCCAAACATTTCACAACTCCATTCTCCAAAATTATCCCCATCACACTGCTCAGAATACATCACACTTCCTTGCTCATCAAAAATTTTATCAACATCTCCATTTCCACAAAGATTTTCTTCAGGGCATTGCAAGCAAACACTCAAATTAGGAGCACAATTATCTCCACAAGAAGAAGTTGAAGAGTTAATATTTATTTCGCAATTAGGATAACCAAAATCCTCACATTTCAATCCATTTAAAAAATCATTCCCATCACACAATTCTCCTTCTCCTCGCTTATCATCTCCGCATTCAAAACCATCTACTGAATAATCTATTTGACAATTATCTCCACAACTAGAACTAACTTCAGTATCAGAACTAGCTCCCAACAAAATACTCCTTAAATTTTCTTCGCTAAATCCATTAAGATCATCCCCATCACATTGTTCAATTAAACCTTCGTCATTTGGTCTTTCAACAATCCCATTTCCACAAACCCTTTCTAACTCACACTGTTCTGAACACCCATCACCACTCTCCCTATTTCCATCATCACATTCTTCTCCTTCATCTCTAACTCCATCACCACAACTTTGAGCAGATGAACTACAACAAACTCTCAAATCATAATCATCATTTAAAGAAATATGAGCATTTTCTCTTGAAGATAAAGAAACAACCATCATTTCATCCTCTCCACAATTTTCTTTAATAGAACAATTTAAATCCCCATAACAAACACTTTCAAAATCACTAGAACCACTAAAATGAGCATTCCCTTCATAATCCAAACCCAAAACCTCATTATCTCCACTACAATTATGAACACTTTCTTCATCCCCCTCAATATAACAACCCCCAAACTTTTCAACATATCTAACTTCTACAGAGTAATCCTCATTGTCATACATAGCACCATGAGCATTTGTTATATCAGACAATTTAAAAATAACCTGATCACTCTGACAAGTATGATTCCCTTGAACAAAATCACATTCTCCATTAATACACTCCTCACCCTCCCTGCAATCATCATCATTCTCACACCCTTCTAGTTCATCTTCGTCATCATCTTCGTCATCATCTTCATCTTCGCCATCATCTTCGTCATCTACTTCTTGAGGTTCGCAATTCCCACTCCCATCACAAATCACAAACCACTCCTCGCCAGCCTCAGGATTTCCTAAATGAGCAGGCTTATGGTCTCTAGACATGGCTATATCCAACTTATAAGTTTTATCATTTTCAGAATAAACATACTCAAAATATACTTCATCACCATATTTTACCTCCCCACTATCCCCTTTAACAACTGGCTTAAATATTTCCCCCCCATCATCATCATTTGCATGAAGCCAAGCTTTCCCAAAAAAGATAAAACCAAAATGTTTAACAAGTAATTTTTTAGGATTAATATTAGCTGTTCTCTTTGTTTTTAATGAAATCCTATCCCCATAACTTATTTCACCACTACCTGATTCTTTTATTACCTCAAATCTTTCCCAATCATTACTTCCTACATTATTCCTATTAGCATTTAAACCATAATCCATAGACCTGTCATCAGAATTAATTGACAAATATTTTCCAGTTTTAGTATTTTTTAAAGTAATAACCTCATTATCTGCAACAGAAAGAGATTCAGCAAAAACCAAAGGCAAACCTAATAAAAAAAGCAATACAATTAAAAAAAATATCTTACTCCCCATTTTACCCAATTAAAAACAAAAAACACTTTATAAAATTATCCTCATTTAAACATCAACAACAACTTGACACTCCCAACCCTTTGAAGTATTTTTAACAAACATTTCACTATAAGTAACTGATTTAACATGAGTTTTCAAATCATAATTATCAACTTTATCCCCTTTCACAAATCCTTCAATCTTAAAATTCTTTTCATCAACTTTCAAATCAACTTTTGCAATAAGAAAATTTTTTGAATCTATTAAAATTAAAATTTCTTCTAAAAAACCATACAATAAACTCTCCAAATCTTTTCCCTGAGCAGAAATCTTTACTTTATTCTTTTCTTTCACAACATCCTCGGTCATAATTTTAAGAAGTGCCTCTGCAGAATTTTCAAACATTTCTTTTAAAGAAATTCCATAAGCTCTAAATTTTTCATCTGCAGTATGTTCTAAAAATTCGTATTTCATAAATTTAATAATGAAAAAGCATTTTAATAATTAACTATTAAAATTTTGATTTGGTTTTCCTCGCAAAAAATAGGTAAAAAACAAAACAATTCAAATCACAAACCAATAGCAAACAAAATATTTATCCAATATAAACACAAAATTATTTTTTCCAAACAAAAATCCTAATTTTTTTAGGTTCATCAAATTCCTCAAGAGTTGAACTTACAGAAACTTCTTGTGAAAAAACTTCTTTATCCGGCAAATTTTGCAATCCACAAGCACTATCCAATTTACAAATTTTAAATTTAAATTCATAATCAGAAGGTAATATTTCTTCAGTAACATTTGCAATATTTTGAGCATTCCCATCATTAGTAGAACTATCATATTCTCCATAATCAAGATTCAAAACATTTTCTCTTAAATCCGGATTATTTGAAATCTCTTTCAAACTTAATCTCAAAAGCTGATAAACATAATCTTCTTGTTGGGGCTGTCTAACCTGACTTATGTAAATAAAAGTCAAAACTCCGGCAATTAACATAATTGCAAGAAATGCTTCAAGAATTTTCAAAAACCCAGATTTACCTCTCATAAAAAAATAAAGAAAACCAAGATTTTAAATCTTGCTAATCACCAAACAAAAACCCTTGCTTTATATCTTTCAACACTTGCATTATTTCTCAAAACTTCAATAGGAAAAGTTTTTGCAAAAACAGAAACACTATCAGGTTTTCCACTAGACACATTTATAAAATCACCCCCCAATTTTTTAACTTCCTCAGAATTTTTTCCAATTAACTCAAAACCAAAATCCTTATCAGAAATTCTTGATTTGTATCTTCCAAAATTATCTTTTAAATCCACAAGCTTCTCCTCACTCCAAATTTTTCTTTTTTTAATAATTCCCAAGGAAAAATCAACAGAATCACAACTATCTGAAAAAGAACTCTCATCAAGACCAGGAGCACAATAAATAGTATAAAATCCCCCTTCATCATCTGAAATATTTATTCTATCATCACTAACAGAAGCATCAACTTGAGAAAAACCACTACTTGTTTTATGTTTAACAACAATATCATTCTGAGAACAATTTAAATCCTCAATCAACTCCGAACTTTGAAGAGAAAAACAATTTCCACTAATTGCACTTTTATTTGAAAAAGAAACTTTCCCTCGCTCAACACTCATTTCTTTATTTAAATCATTAAAAATAAAATCAACCATCTTAGGATTTTCTGTTTGTTGCAAAGGATTAAAAACAACAATCAAAAACAACAAAAAACCAATAAATATAACAAATGATATTACAATTTCAATATGTGTTCCTTGTGCTTTTTTATTCATTTTCATATAGCTTCAAAACGAGGAAATTTATTTTGATTTACTCTTTTATTCATTTTCATATAGCTCCAAAACGAGGAAATTTATTTTGATTTACTCTTTTATTCATTTTATTAAAATATTAATTTTGACCCTGTGGAAATTAAAACTGCCATAGTAATTAAAATAAAAGAATGTTTTATCCCTGATTTAATATTCTTTTCTGCTAATTTTCCAATGACTAATCCTGCAAATAATCCTTGAGTAACAAGCAAAGACAAAAAAGCAAATGAAAAATCTTGAGACACTCCCTTCCCATCTCCCTCTTCAATCTCCATATCCTCGAGCCCCTCAATTCCAACATCCCCACTTAAACCTTCAAAACTAGTAGTAAGAGGAATAATTTGTATTTCAACTACAATCATAATTATAATGAAAACAAAAAATATAATATATCCTTCCATAACAATCGAAGAAATTGATGATTTTCTTTCTAATTTCAAATTTTGAGTTTCAGATACAGAATTTGAAACAGAATTCAATATCTGCTCAATATTTCCTCCTGTTTTATCAGCCTCTAAAATCAATGTAACAGCTCTCTTAATTTCTTTACTTTTTGTATCTTTTGCAAAAATATCCAAAGACTTTTGTAACGGAATTCCTAATCTTATTTGATTCTGAAGTTTTGCAACATATTTTCCCAAAGCCCCAAAATTTTGGGGTTTCAAATTCAAAATACTTTTACTAATAGGAGTTCCTGATTCAACACTCTCCACCAAACTCCTTACAAATTCTAAAAACATTTCATCTTTTTCTCTCCCAATCTTTGTCTCTAAAACAGAAGAAATTACAAAAGGAGAAAAAGCAATCATAAAACCAACACCCAATAAAAAGTAAAACAAATCCATATTTTTTAAAGCATCTATAAAAACAAAAATCAAAGAAAACCCAATTACCAAAATACCTAAAACAATTCCAAAAATAATACTCCTTAACTTATTCATCTAATATCTCCTCCTTTTTGTTTTAAATACAATACTAATAAAAAAATCATATTTATAATTGTAACAAGAGTAATCATAATCAAACTAATTGCAAAAACACCCAAAGGCAAACCAATATTACTTACATTCATTAAAACCAACAAAAGCATCAATAACAAGGGAGCAGCTATAACTACTGCAATATAAATGTCCATAAATGTTTCAGCAGATTTAGTTGCTTTTTCCTGATCCAACCTATAATCAAATAAGAATGATTCTGCTTTTTTATCCAAATACTTTGAAAGATCCCCTCCTGAACGAATTGTTGTAGAAATTCCATTTAAAAGCTCTGCCCATTCTTTACTAGGGCTTGAACGAGCTATATTTTTTAAAGAAGTCACAAAATCATAACCATAAAGATTAATCTGGTTCATTATTTTTTTTGCCTCTTTACTCACATATTTGTATTCTTTACTTAAAGCAATAATCCTAAAAATATTACTTGGCTCAATATCAGCACTTGAAATAGCAGACATTTGAATAGTTGCAAAAGGCAATTCCAAATCAATGTTAACTCCCCTATTTTCAGCCTCACTTGAAGGATAATAAATCATTGAAACATAAACCAACACAGGCAATAACAAAATCCAAAAAGAATGAAAAGAAAAAGTAAACAAAAATAACCCCACTGCAAACAGAATACTAATAAAAAAAGATATTGTTGTTGTTAAAAACATAACAGAAATATAGCTTCTTGTTAAAAAAACAAAACCTCCTTCTTTAAGATCTCTCCCCAATTTTTTAAACCAACCCCGCGACATCAAATTTTTTGCATTTTTTCCAAAAAAACGATTTGAAAGCCGAACATAAACACTAGGTTTTTTGAAATTATTTTCAAATTCTTTTCCTGACCCATCTTCATCACCCAAACTTTTCAAAGAATCTTTTGTTATTTTAAGTTCTTCAAGATATTTGTTTTTATCTCCTTTATCTATTGTAACCAATTCACTTCCTCCCCCCACATCATAACTAACATTTACTAAAGAACTTTTCTTATTATCTTCATCTGAAAGTTTTTTTGCAAAAGAAATATCTTTCAACAATTTAGGAATAGATTTATTCAAGATTTTTATTTGTCTTAAATAAGAAAAAATTGCCTGATTCAACTTTTCTAATTGCTTTTTATCCCGAACATACTTCAAACGATTATTTAAATCAAACAACTTTTTAGCAATTACTTTTTCCTTTTGAACATTTTGTTTTAATAATTCAATACTCATTTTAACAAATCATCAATTTTAGATTGAACTTCTAAAATAAATTTCTTAATTTCAGAAACTTTTGAAATATCTTTATTTAAATAGGCAGTTTCCAAATTTTCGCTTGCTTCTTCTAAAGAATCTAAATAATTCCATAACAAATTCAAATTTTGCAAATCCATTTTCCTCTTTTTATAATAAAACAAAAAAGGGTTTTTATATTCTTCGAGAACTATCTTATCCCAAACCTTGATAAAACTTCGTCAGGATGTTTATAATAATCATTAATTAGTTTCTGAATTTCATTAAACTCAAATACTCCGTTTTTGAAAACTGAATAAATCAATTTTGTTCTTACCGAAAGTTCCCTATCAAGCTCTTTTTTATCCACTCCATATCTTTTTTGAATTTTATCAAAAACCTTACTTTCTTTTTTAAAATAAAACTTATCTTGTTTTGGATCCCAAATAAAAGGAGTATTTGTCATAGCAATTCCTTGTTGGTCAACATTAACAATTTCAACAATACTTGATAATCTTCTTGTTTGTTCTTTATTAACAATAGCATGCCTCATAATTGCAACAGCATCTAAAGTATTAATCAAAGTAGGAGAAAGTTCAATCGGAGGAGTTTCAAGCCTTTTAATAACTGTATCAACTGAATCAGCGTGAATAGTGCTTATAGAAGCATGTCCTGAAGCCATCCCCTGAAATAAAACAAAAGTTTCTTTTCCCCTTACTTCACCAACAATAACATAATCAGGATTTTGTCTAAATGAATTTTTTAATAAACTAAATAAATCTATTTCTCCAGATCCTTTAGAACCAACCCCGCTTCTTGCTACACTTGGCAACCAATTTTCCCTCGGCAAATTTAACTCCCGTGTATCTTCAATTGAAACAACTCTTGATTCAGGAGGAATAAAAAATGAAATAGCATTCAATAAAGTAGTTTTTCCTGAAGAAGTTCCCCCAGCAATCAAAACATTAAATTTATACTCTAATAAAATCCAAAAATAAGCCAACATTTCAGGACTTAAAGTATTAAAACTCAATAACTGAGTAGGAGTCCAAGGCACCGAAGTAAATTTTCTAATTGTAAAAGTTGGACCTCTGCTTGAAACATCTTTTGTATAAGTTGCATTAACTCTAGAACCGTCAGGAAGAGAACCATCCAAAATAGGATTTGCATAACTAATATATTTGCCTGCTCTTTGAGCCAATTTCTCAACAAAACTAGCTAACTTATCAACAGAACTAAAAGTAATATTTGTTTTAATATTTCTATAAACTCTGTGAACAATAAAAACAGGAGTATCAACACCATTACATTCTATATCTTCAATAAAATAATCATTAACCAATACATCAGTTTTTTCAAAACCCACAAAATCTCTATAAAAATAATAAAATAGCTTTTGATACAAAGAACCAGTAATATTAAAATTCAGCTCACTAATTAAAAGTTTTGCTGTTTTATCAATATATTCTAAAATAGCTTCTTGAGATTTTTCAACCACAACATTAACATTAATCAATTCCTCCATCGCCTCTTCAAGTTTATCTAAAATCTCTTTTTCATCTTCACTTAAAATAGGTTCCTCTACATCATATCTTAATTCAGATTCCACCTCATCCCAATAAATATGCACAGAAGCATAAGGACTAATAACAGTATACCTCACATCAATTTTGGTTTTATCTTTTAAAATAGGCAGAGGAGGTATCGGGGGAGCAATATCTATTTGAACTTGATTTTCCATAGTCACCTTCTTTATTTATCCTCAAAAAAATCAAAACATGTATTTAAAACTTCCGAGTCAAAACCAATTAGGAAAATCTATCTATATTAATATTCACAGGATCTCCTCCCTGATTTTCAACAATTAATGAATAAGAATTTGAAGATTTTGTTAGTTCATCCACATTATTTTCCCCATTAAAAGTAATGTTAACAGAATTAAATTCTCTCCAGATTTGAATAAAATAATTTCCCCTATCTTTTTCAGTTTCCAACATTAAATTACCCTGAAGCCCTACAGACGAACCAATCTCACTTGCCTTATACTCGCTATCTTCAATTTTAAAATTTAATCTATTATCAGAAGAGTTAAAAACAAGCACCCCTTTCCTAATTGCTAAATCCAATTTTCTTTTATTTCCCGGTCCCAATTCTTTAACTTCTTCAATAAGATTATCCAAATGATTCATTGCATTAATACTATCTTCAATAATTTTTTTATCTTTTTGTTTTTGAATTTCAGGAAGAGCAAAAGCCAAAACCATACCCAACAAAACAACTCCTATCAAAGTATAAATCACAGTTTCAACCCAAATTTGTCCTCTTTTCTCTCTACCTTTTTTCATTATAATAATAAATAAAAACTATTTAAATAATTTTACTAAAGAAAAAATTCTTGGTCTTCACAAATATATTCAACACTATTTTCATCTTCGTCTTCAGCAGGAATCACAGGACTTACTTTCTCAATATCACTTCCACAATCACTTGTTGACTTAGTTCTACCACTTGGAACTTCTATTAAACATTCTCTTGAATCCCCTTCAGAATCGTATGCTTTAATCTTTAAAATACCCACACTTCCAGTATTTTCAATTGTTAATTCGCTTCCTGAAAGTGATGCATCAAAACTTACTCCTTCTCTACAAACTTCTTCAACAGGATTCCCAAACTTATATGATTGATCTCCCCCAAAACCAAGTAATGCAATAGCAATTATCACTCCAGCAACAACAACTATAGAAATTAACAAAACTGTTGCAATAACTGGAGATATTCCTGCTTTATTCATCTTAGAATTAAGTCAAACTCCTTTAAAAAGTTTTCCAAATTACTGCGTTGTCCTAACCAAATAAACAGCCAAATTAAAATAAAAAATCATTATTTGAATTTCTTTTTATAAAATCTTAAATTCAACCAAAAATTATAAACAATCAACCCCCAAATAAATCTCTTTTCCACATATATCTTTTTTGATTCTAAAAAATTCAAATCCTTTTTCAAAACAACACCCAACTTAAGAACACCCAATATTTGTTTTTTTAAAATTAGATTCACTGCACAAAATAATTTTCCCGTCATCTTCACTTTTAATAAAAGGCTTAATTTCAATCACCTCAACACCTCCATCATTGGATTTTTTTACATCGTTAACAAAAACATAGTTATAGTGAAATCTTGCTTTTTGAGTTGAACCAGTTCTTAACCCATAAGGTCCAATAAAATAAAAAAACCCAGGATTATTTGGAACAGATCTTGTTGTTGCATTAACTTCATAAATCGCATCTCTTGGAGAGCTAGAATTTCCAATTAAAAGGTAAGCCCCATCAATATTAAACCTGCCTTTATTTTCAAATTCAATTTTAATTTGATTCGAAGATCTAAGACACTCAACTTCTTTGATTATCAAAGAAACTTCGGAAGGACATTCTTCTTTTTCTTCAGGCACCCAATTTTTTAAACTAATAAAAACTCCAAAAGATAAACTTATAGCTATTAAAATAAGAATAACATATGCAATCATTGTGCTAACCCCTTGTTTTTTCATTCTTCCTCTGGTTGCCGGATAATAAAATAAAAATTCTCACCCTTATTTAATTTAAAATCATAATTAGTATCTCCAATTTCAATCTCAATTTCTGAACCTGAACCTCCTCCAATATCTCCAAATTCAATATCCCGAACATCAACATTTATTTTTGAAGGAGTTCCCCCTCCAATACTAACTGAAATTTGATTCCGAACATCAAACAAAGAAACATAATGTAAATTTTGACTTGATTCATTTCCGTAAACAAAAAGAACATCCCTATCTTTTCCAAGATAACTAGAATAATTCTGTGCAAATTGCTTCATCAAGTCATCTTGATTTTTTTCTTTAAAAACTCCGTGATTAATTACATACTCGCTTTCAAGATTAATTTCCTCTTGTATATCCTCATCCCTATCACTTATTTTATGTTCAAAAACTAAATTTGTAGTTACAACAAAACCAATAAGAGCTACTATAATTATCACAGCTGCAATTAAATAAAACTGCCCTCTTTTTTTCATAATCAACAAAACAAAACCCTATTTAAATAATTTTACAAAAATAAATCAACTCTTCTCGCAAATTCGCTCGCCTTTCTCACCCCGCCCTACACCACTCGCAAATCAACTCTTCTCGCAAATTCGCTCGCCTTTCTCACCCCGCCCTACACCACTC
>CAYXNX010000001.1:133001-140129 GCA_964467035.1 Candidatus Woesearchaeota archaeon
GCAAATCTACTCGCCACCGCCATTTATAAGGTGCAATATCTCCTGCTTTTTTCACATTTAAAATTTTGATTTTCTTTTTTAACTTCTTTGCCTCGCTTTCAACAGTTTCTAAAATTTCCTTTTTATTCTTCGAAAAACCATAATAATTAATCACCCCATTTTTTTTAATAATTTTAAACGCACTTTGTAAAAAACTATCTTTCAACTGGGGTCTCGGCATCACAACCCTGTCAAATTTTTTCTTTTCTTCAAAAAATTTTTCTGAAATTTTTTTAACATCCCCTTGCACAACTTCAACATTTTCTAATTTATTTAATTCAACATTTTTCTTTGCATATTGAGTAGCTTTTCTATTAAGCTCCACACTATAAACCCTTTTAGCTCCAGAATTTTTTGCAATAACAATAGCAAACGGCCCAACCCCTGCAAACATCACAATAACTTCTTCATTTTTCACTTGTTCAGCAATCTCTTTCCTCTCACTCGCTAACCTTCCAGAAAAATAAGTTTCATCAACATCAAAAACAAATATACAATTATTTTCTTTATACTTTGCAATTTTATTTTTCTCTCCTGCTAAAAAATTAGTTTTCAACTTCCTCAATCTTCCCTTAACTTTCTCAGATTTTTCCAAAACAGTTTCCACAGATTTATGGTTCTTTAATACTTCCCTCGCCTGTTTCACCTTTTCAGATTTTTTAGTCTCTTCTGGAAATTTCAAAATAGCAATATTTCCCAAAACATCATATGAACTCATCTAATAAAAAAGAAATCTTAGTTAATAAAATTGTTGGATAATAACCTTAAAAATCAAAATTTCTAAAAAATAAGCTTTCAAACAAAAAAATAACTTTCCAAAACCCTTATAAACCTCTTACTTTATGAAAAATCATGCAAGAAATAAAAAAAGCAGTAGAAGAAGGAGTAGAAAAAAAATCAAATTACTCAAAATTCAGAGTTTTGATTTATAATAAAAAAACAATCCTTGCTGGAAAAAGCGCAGAAAATAACGAAGAATTAGTTAAACAAGTTTCCCCAGAAGAAGAAGTTTTTCACACAAAAGCTCCTGGAAGCCCATTTGTTAATATAAAAGGTAAAGCAGATTCAAGAACAATAAAACAAGCAGCAATTTTTTGCGCAGCAAAAAGCCAAGACTGGCGCGATAACCAATCAGATACAATAGTCCACCATTTCAAAGGAAAAGACATTTACAAAGGAAAAAATGACAAATTAGGCTCATTCAAGGTAAAAAATTTCAAAGAAATCACAGTAAAAAAACAAGATATTGAAAAATTCATCAAAAAACAAAATCTTAAAAATCAAGATTCATAAATTAATAATAACCAAAAGGTTCACTGACATTTAAAATTATCCAAATAATGGATAAATCAAAATAAGACAGCAAAGCTGTTCTATTTTAGGAGATGTCGTAAGAAAGACCTTGGGTTTTTTTACAATGCAATTAATTTCTACAATACAGGTCGGAAAAAAAGGCGTTTCAGAAAACTTAGTTGAAACTCTAAAAAATCACTTCAAAAACCACCAAAATGTTAAAGTTGTTTTCTTAAAATCTTCAACACGAAACAAAAGAAAACTAAAAAAACAAGCTGAAGATTTAATAAACTCTTTAGGAAAAAATTACACTTACAGAATTCTGGGATATACAATTTTCATAAAAAAATGGCGTAAAACAAAAAGATAAACAAAAAACCTACCGAACATTTTATAAACCCTTCCAATCATCAATAAATAAGTTAACAGCGCATAAGCCCTGTTCTAATGCTGAAAAGCATGCTAAGATAAAATGAGTATATACAATTTACCTCACAGAGAATTTAATGAAAAACTAGCTCAAGCTCTAAAACAATTTCAAGAAATCCAACCCCCTGAATGGAGTTTCTTTGTAAAATCATCTGTCTCAAAAGAACGCCCACCATTTGATAAAGAATTTTGGTATAAAAGAACAGCAAGTATTTTAAGACAAATTTACTCTAATAAAATTGTTGGAACAAATAGATTAAGAACTCGTTATGGTGGAAAAAAAGAGCGTGGAGCTCGTCCAAATGAATTTAGAAAAGGTTCGGGAAAAATAATCAGAACTATTTTGCAACAATGCGATAAAGCAAACCTAACTGAACAAGCAAAAGGAAAAAAACAAGGTAGAAAATTAACTCAACACGGAAAAAAATTATTAGAAAGTATAAAATGAAACCAAAATTACAACGCCAAAAAAAGAGCAAGCTTGCAAAAGCAAACAAACACACTAAATGGGCTCCTTTTTGGACAATTCTAAAAAAATTCGGACCAGGAAAAAGAATCCACCCATCAAGAATAACAAGACAAAGAAGACACTGGAAAATTACCAAACTAAAAATTAAACCAAGAAGAATTAAAAAACAACAACTAGGCTAATGACATCTAAACAAACAAAAAAAATAATAAAGAAAATCCCTCAAGAAAGAGAATACATAATTCCACTTAGAAGAGAAATTTCCAAAGTTCCAAGGTATAAAAAAACCCCGAAAGCAATCAAAGCTATAAAACAATTCTTAGCAAGACATATGAGGATTCCAGAACAAGATGTAACAAAAATCAAATTAGACAAATACCTCAATCAAGAGATTTGGCACAGAGGAATTCAAAATCCTCCCCACAAAATAAAAGTAAAAGCAAAAAGACAAGGAGAAAACATCGAAGTTAATTTAACAGAACTTCCTGAAAAATGGAAATATGCTAAAGCAAGAGAAGAAAAAGCAAAAAGGAAAACTGAAAAATCAAGAGATAAAACAAAAGAAACTTCAAAAGAAAGTGAAAAATCAGAAGAAAAGAAGAAAACAAAAGAAACTTCAAAAGAAAGTGAAAAATCAGAAGAAAAGAAGAAAGAAGAAAAAGAAGATGAAAAATCAAAAGCAGAAATTGATCAAAAGTTAGCTCATAAACAGGCAAAACAAGAAAAACATACATCAAGAATTGACAAAAAACCAAAAACATCACCAATAAGAAAAACAAATCAAAAGGAATAATTTATAAATTCCGTTTTCCAAATTTTAAAATGAAAAGAATAGCAACCTCAATATTAACAGCATTTTTAACAACTTTTCCATCTCAAGCATCAATAGAAAACCAAACACAAAACAATACCTCATCTTATAGTTCTTACCAAACACCAAAAGCAAAAAAATCCAATACAAGAATAACCCATATAGAACCTTCAGAAAAAAGAGTTACTTTTCTAAACTGCCCTGACTCAAATTGGGATTTATATATGGAACACACAAACATAGGTCCAAAAATAAGATATGAAATTCCTAAAAAAATTGAAAGAAAACTAATTGAAGAATTTAAAGAAAACTATGGACCAAACCAACAAATGAAAAAAACAGATTTTCCAAAACCAGGTTGGGATATTATTCTAAAAGAAACTACCCAAGATACCACTCCAGACAATATAGAACTCCAAGCACCTTATAAAGTTATAAGAGAACTTTCAGAAAAATATTCTGATATGTTAAAAAATTTGCTCAATTAATCAAAATCCAAAAAACTACGATCTCGCCCATATTGATCTCTTAAAACAAAGTGTTCATCTTCATTAAGTCGAGAGTTCAATTCTTTTTGAGTTGAACCAACATCCTCAAGAGTTTCAAAATCATATGAAAAAACCCTTATTTCACCACCAATTGCATCAATATAAAACCCTCCACAATTCCTTCCACAATAATCAACAAAAGCCATACCAGTAAAATCATTATAAATAGCTCTTTGAGAAAATAAATCGCCAACTACCTCTTTTACAACTTCTTTTTTTAATTTTTTATCTTGTGATTTAATTTTAAACACCCCAACCACTATTAAAAATAAATAAAATTCTTATTTAAAAATTTAATGAAAAATAACAATGACAAGATATAAAAGCTAACTTACTGAAGATGGCTGGGCATACCATTACAAGGTCTTCCATATAAGTTAACTTTTACTTCATGTTCCAAAATACCTGGACAACAAGAAGAATAATATTTAACTTTCTCTCTCAAATGCCAAAAAACCTCTTCGCTTCTTACTAATCCTCTTAACTTTTCTGCTTGACTAAACCTTTCAAACTTTTCTCCTTTGTAAGGGACCCAAATTCCCTCACTTCCTATAGGAAAAAACTCAAACTCAAAATATTCTTCACTAACCACAAAATTCTTCCCATCCCCTCTCGATGGAACAAAATCAAAAGGCAAAGAATCAAACAAATACTTAGCAATACCTTCTTGAACAACATCTTCATGAATAATCAAATTCCTTTTCATAAATTAAAAATTTTGACTAACTTTATAAACATTTATTGTCTACAAAAAATATATCAAAATGATAAACATAGAAAAAATAAGAAAAGAAAAACCAATAAAAGAACTACTAGAATTCTCTATAATAAATATGGACAAACCTTCTGGACCAACAAGTTTTGGAGTAGATACAATTGTAAAAAACGCATTAGGGTTAAAAAAAACATCTCACTTCGGAACACTAGACCCTATGGTAACAGGAGTTCTACCAATTGCTTTAAACCGTGCTTGTAAATTAATGGGATATTTCATAGGAAAAAATAAAACTTATGTAGGAATAATGCGCACCCACAACGAAATTCCTTTCAGAAAACTTCAAAAAGAAATAAAAAATTTCATAGGAGAAATTTCTCAACTCCCCCCAGTAAAATCCAGAGTAAAAAGGCAGGAAAGAAAACGAACAATCCACAATTTTGAAATCCTTGAAACAAATGAAAAAGAAGTTTTATTTAAAACAGAAGTCCAAGCAGGAACTTACATAAGAAAATTAATCCACGATTTAGGAGAGAAAATTCAGGGCGCCCATATGCTCGAACTCCGAAGAACTCAGGCAAGCATTTTTGAAGAACCCAGCACAACAATTTATGAATTCCATAATGCAGTAGAAAAATACAAACAAGGAAATGAAACCCCTTTAAGAAAAATTCTTATTCCCGGAGAAATCATTTCAGAAATACTCCCAGTTTACCAAGCAAAAAAACAATTTTTAAAAAAACTTTATCACGGATCCCCTTTAGAACAAATCTACTTTGACAAACCCCAAAATGAAAATTTGCCTGAAAAGTTTGCACTTTTCAATAACCAAGATTTTATCGGAATTTACAAAAAAACTAATGAAAAAAATATTTTGGCTCGTCCAGAATTTGTATTACAGCCCATATAAATACTTAAAAAGATTTACACACAAAAAACAAAATGAGAGAAACTTACAAAACATGTAAAGAAACATTAAATAATGGAAAAGCAAAATGGGATGCAAAAAAATCACGTTTTAATTGCACAAATAGACAATGTCCAAACTTAGCTTATGAAAATAAAGAAGGCAAATTAACCCCTTATTGTGGAACTCAAGGAATTATTTCAATAAGACAAGACTCAAATTTTTACAAAGAATTATTTGCAAGAAAAGGAACCTATGTTGAAAGGCAAGAAGAACTCTAATCCCAATATTTATTAATTCCAATTTTCTTTTTTAAAAATGAGAGAATTTATTTATTTTTCAAACAAAGCACGAACAACAGGAAACTTTTCAACTAAAGAGTTAATGAAAGCAGGTCGAATAGATATTGCAATCCATGTTTTGATTAATGCTTTTTTCTTATCCCATAAAATTAGGACAGATACAAAACTCCACCTAATCTTCAACGGCCCCCCAAATCCTCCTGCCCACTTAGAACTTTTCCCCGGTCTTTCACTCCCTGAAACAGGCAGAAGTTCTGGCTCAAATTCCCCAGATATTTCAAAAAAAGATGTAGGAAATCTCTTAAAAAAAATGCTTTACAAACTAAACAACAAAAAGAAAACAAAGGTTTGGGAAGGATATTCAATTGAAAAAAAATCACTTTTCAAAATTATTGATGAACTAATTCAAGAAGGAAAAGAAATTTTCATCCTAGATGCAAAAGGAGAAGATATTAGAAAAACAAAAATACCTGAAAAATCAGTGTTTGTTTTAGCAGATCAAAGTGGATTTCCAAAAAAAGAACTTAAAAAACTAAAATCTCTCGGCACCCCTATTTCAATAGGAAAAGCAACATACTTCGCCAGCCAAGTTACAACAATTGTTCAAAATGAAATTGATAGACAAAGAAACTAATTATTTCAAAAATTCCAAACACCTAGGTTCCCCATATTCTAAACAATCTTTTTTTGTGCAACTTTCTATTACTCCATCAACAACATTACAAATATTACAGCCATCAAACCAAGTAACACAATTATCTAAAGAATTATCTTCACTAACTTCAACAAAATAAACACTAATCACAAAACCCAAAACAAACCCTACAATTAATCCCACAATATAATAAAAATTTCTTTTTTCATATTTAATTAAACAAAATACTATTTAAAAACTAAGCTTTCTTAACTTCGTCAACAAGTTTTTTACTTTCTTTTTCAATTAAAGCAATAGCATCATTTAAAGCTTTTTTAGCAGTTTTGCCTTTTGTAACAACTTTCAAAATAACTGGCTTTGTAGGATGCTCTCTTTTCCAAGCTGCAAATTCCACACTTGAATCTTTATGAAGATAAACTCTTAAAACTTCTGCAATAGTTAAATCACTAAGATTAACTTCAAGCTCATTTTTTTCATTTTTCAAAACATTTACTTCAATCATAAAAATATATTTTCAACATCCCTTATAAAGTTTTTGCTCACACTTCTTTGTGTATAAATTAATCCAAAACACTCTGAATAAAAACCAAAACCCTCCCTTTTACTCATTAATTCTCACACAACCAAAAAAACAAAAATTTTGATTTTTAATCCATACACTCTCTAGCAAGACATAAGAAAATTTTGATTCAATTAATTTACTCTCTCCCTCCGGGTGGGAGGGTTTTTGGGGACGAGCAAGTTCGCGAGGGGAGGAATTTTGATTCACTTAATTTACTCTCTCCCTCCGGGCGGGAGGGTTTTTGGGGGAGGAAGGAGGGACTTTGAACCAAAATTTAGGCAGAGGGGTTTTTGGGGGAGGAAGGAGGGACTTTGAATCAAAATTTAGGCAGAGGGGTTTTGGGGGAGGATTGTGAATCAAAATTTAGAACAACAAAATTAAAAAAATCAAGAATTTTC
>CAYXNX010000001.1:140229-149292 GCA_964467035.1 Candidatus Woesearchaeota archaeon
GGAGGATTGTGAATCAAAATTTAGAACAACAAAATTAAAAAAATCAAGAATTTTCCCAAAATCTCTTTTTCCTTCTATCACCCAGCTTCTCAGCCACTTCATCTAACAAAGCTTGTTTTTTCTCTTTTTCCCCATTAGAAAACTTTTTATCATGAATCTCTTTCAAATCCTTCAACTTAGTAGTGCCCCAATCAACTTTGCCCAAATCAACAGCTCCCTCTCCACCAACAAATTTATTTTCTTTCAATAACTTAACCCCTAAAAATTGCTCTAATTTTCCAATAAATTTAGCATAATTCTCTGGAAGTTTAGCTTCTTCAGCCATTTTAATCAATATCTCTGGTTCTGCAATTTCCTCAGCTAATTGTTTTTGAGAAATTTTTTTTCTTCTCCTAGCACTTTGAATAATCCAATGATAATTTTCAACCAAATCCTCTTTCTCCCCAGCACTCAAATTTTCTGTTACAACTTTCTCAAGCTCCTTATCAACTTCTTTATTTTTATGTTTTTTATCATTAATTCCTGCTTGCTCATTCAATCTTTCCCTAACATTCCTAAATCTACTCATATCTCTTATTTGATTTAAAGTAGGTTTTCGGATAACTGGAAACCCATTTTGAAAAACACATTTCTCGCAAACACTAACAACTTTATCTTCACTTATTGCTTCAACAAGCCTTGCTTCACATCCACAAATTTCACATTCCATAAAATCAAAAAATAAAACTGCTTTTTATTATTTTATATTGTAGAAAATATTAATCCAAATAGCTTTCCAATTTTTCAACACTAGGTATTTCAGTTACCAAATGCTCTTCATTAATAAAAACTGCAGGGAATTCTTCAATTTCAAACCTATCCAAAAGATAATTCAATGAAACAATATCTAAATCAACTGCAATAGGAATTAACACAACATTATTCCCTTGCTTTTCCTTGAAATCTTCCAAAACCTTTGAAAAAGTATTTTGTTTTGCTTTAACACCAATATCATCTGATTGATACTCATAAAGATAAACAATTGTATTAATATCATAAGAATCTTTCAATTTAATTAAATTCAACCAAACAGAAGTTCTCAATAAATCATACTTCCTGTGCAAAGCCTTGACAGAATTTGTTAATTTATTTGCTTCATCATATTTTTCTAAAAATTTAGCTTCATCATAAATATTATCTGCAAATTCTAAATTCAAATCAACAACTTCTTTTGAGGAAATATCTGAATAATCAGAAATATCTGATATTAACAAAGAATCATAAAAAGAAACCTCTGAATTATAAAGAGAAACACTTAACTTGTCTCCCCTCAATTGCTCTAGATAAACACCCAATACCAGCCCAAGTAAAAAAACTATAATTGTCACTAACAAAGCTTGCCAAAATACATTTTTTTTATTTTGTAACATTTACCACCTGTAATTTTTCTTAATTAACCTATAAACTGAACTAACCAAAATAATTGGATAAAGTGTAATATAAATCAGACTATAAAAAATTATGGTCAAAAAATTGTCATTAGTTTTAGTTTTTTGGTTCACAACATACAATGCAAAATAAATAAATATCAAACCAGAAATAAACAAAACAAGTCCAAAAAAATGCAAAATAGAAAGATTTAAATTAACATCACTAAATCTTAAAATAGCAGTTTCAGCAGCTATAGAATATTGAGTAGAAAAGAAATTTTGAAACAAATTTATTAAAACCCTATATAAAAAAAATCCCAATCCAAAAACTCCCAAAAATAAAGAAATTGAAAAAAAAGGCAAAATAAAAAATCCCAACATTCCTTTTCTTAAAAAATAATTTTTATATTTCAACATTGTTTGCATCCCACCAATATTCCACCTATTTCTTTGATGAAACCATTTTTTGAAAGTATCTGGAGAAACAGTTGTAACACTTGGCATAAAAGCCATTTTAACTTTGTAACCTTCAAAAACCAAACGCCAGGTTATCTCAATATCTTCGGTCATATTTTTAGTATCAAATCCTCCAACCCCTTTTAACACCTCTTTTTTATAAACAGCCAATGGACCCGGCGTAACATAAATCGCATCTAAAAAACCCAGCAATTTTCTTGTAAAACCAATAATCCTATACTCAATAGATTGAAGTTTTTGAATAAATTTATTCGGATTCCTCACCAAAATCCTTGTAGTAACTCCTGCAACTTTTTCATCTTCTAAAAAACCCACCATTTTTTTCAAAGAATCTTTTGAAGGATAAGAATCAGCATCCACAACAGTTACCAACTCCCCTTTTGCAATTTCAATTGCCTGATTCAAAGAATCAGCTTTTCCAGAATTTTCTTTATCCAATAACCAAACTTTGTCATATTTTTTTTCTAATTCTTGAGCAACTTCTTTAGTTCTATCTTTACTCCCATCATTAATAATTATCACCTCTATCAAATTCCCATAATCAATGCCCAAAACACTTTCAACAGTCCCTCTTATACTTGCTTCCTCATTATAGGCAGGTATCAAAACACTTACACTTTTCTCACTAACAACTTCAGGAGAATCAAACATTTGTTTTCTATTTTGTAAAAAAGTCATAATAAATAAAAAAAGGAAATACAAAGCTATAAACATATAAATCAAAAATACAAAAGTAATAAAATCTACCATTTTCAAATAAAATTTAGAACCAATTTAAACTTTGCCATTAAATCCAACCTGTTTAAGTTTAATAATCCTTCAAAACAATAAATAAAAACAAATACTAACCCTATAAAAAAAAATTAACTTAATTTTGAAATTTTCTTTTTCATTATAGGTAGGAATAACTAAACTTAAATCCATTATCCAAATAAGAATAATGACTTTTTAACATTAACCCTTTATTTTTTCATCAAAAACATTTTCAACATTTTCTTTTTTCTTTATACTAAAATAATTATAAAACTCTTCACTCAAATCCAATTCTCTGGTTCTCCCAAGTTTTTTTGAATTAACCAACCCCAAATCAACAAACCTTTTAATATGGTCATAAGCTTTATTCCCCCTAATTGAAATAATATTTGATTGAGGTATCGGATGTTTATGAGCAATCATTGCCAAAGTTTCTTGCTCTGCTTTTGTAAATTCCTCATTCCCAGTCGCCATTTTATTAACAATATCTCTATACTCATTCCGAACATCCATTTTCCACAAATCATTCTTATTTATAATTTGAATAGCCCCATTTTTATAACTCTCTTTTATTCTCTCTAAAACCCTGCTAAGCAAAATAGGATTTATATCTGTCAGCGCCACAAGTTCTTGCGTAGAAACAAACTTGCCAGCAACAAAAAGCGCAGCCTCAACCTTTTTCAAATTCTCCACATCTTGAGCATCATCTAACTCTTTCGTTGTTTTCGAAAAAATATGTTCATCAGTCATAAAGAAAAAAACCAAAAAGATATTTTAAAGATTGCTATTGATAATTTTCAACCATATAATTCAACCTTTTTATACAATTAATATCTTCAATAAATTTCTCTCCTTCAATCTCTGCTTCTAAATCCTTCAAAAAACAATAATCTTCAAATTTTTCACAAAAATTATCCAAATTCATTTTAGAAATACTAATAAACAATTTTTAAATTTTGCTAAAAGAATAATTTTAATTCAAAGCTTCTTCCAATTCAAATTGAAATCTTTCTTTTTGACGCAATCCTACAAAATCTTTAATAACTTCTCCATTTTTAAAAAGTTTCATATTAGGAATGCTCATAATTTGATATCCCCTAGCAAGTTTTTGATTTTCCAAGATTTCTATATTTACTTTAGCAATTTTAACTTTTCCTTCAAGCTCATTTGCTAATTCATCAAGAATTGGCGCCATCATCACACAAGGTTGACACCAAGGAGCCCAAAAATCAACTAAAACAGGAATATCTGAATTAATAACTTCTTCTTCAAAATTCTCTTTTGTTACTTCAGTTGGTTTTACCATTTTAACTCCAAATTTTAAGTATCGATATTTAATAAAAATACTTTTTAAACATACCGAAGTCCTTATAAAAAATCTAAAAAAATAGAAATACTAACTCAAATAATGGGCAACTATCTTCCTATAATCCTTCATCCTTCCAATAAATTCGTCTTTCCAATAACTATTACAAAAATACTCATCAATACAATGATCCCTTTCAACAACAAAATTCATTTCATCATAAATATCTTCTAATTCAGGAACACTGCCCAAATGCAATCTCATCAAATTTTGACAAAAATTAAACTTCCCCAAAACATTTAATTTAGTTGAAGAAGAATCATAACAAAGAGATTCTAATTTATCCAATTCAGAACCAACATCGATAGCAATTTTTTTCATCCAGAGTATTAAAATAATCCTTTTAAAAAAATATCTATTCTATACAATTAAAAACCAAATCTATCTTATAAAAACTATATTTTGAGGTGTTTTTGAAAAAAGCATATAATCTTTTTGGGTGAATTATTATACTATCTCCACATATTAATCCCCTTCTTTCCAAATAATTAACAAAACCCTAATTTGAACCTTTTTTCTCAAAGTCCTAATTTTCAGAATAAACCAAATACTCTCTCAACCAATAAAAAATAAAGGACTCAAAATTTATATAATTTCTTAATCAATCTTCTGTCCAATCCAATTTTCCGTCTTTGCCTCTTTCAACTCTTAACTTAAAATCAATTGGTTCTAAATCTTTTCTTTTATCTTGATATCCGATATTTTCCACCCCATCTCCTGGAATTGGTTCTCCTAATCTATCTGAAGAAGTTCCTCGATAATTCCTTAAATCCTCAGAATTCCCTTCATAAGCTTCTGTTCGAATTATATTCAACATATCTTTTCTTGAAATCATAATTGCTTAAACACAAATCTCTTTAAAAAATTATGTATAATAAAAAATAAAGGGCAAAAATGCCCAAATAAATTACTTAAAAGTTTCAATACCTAAATCTGAAACTTCTTCTTTCAATCCAGAAATTGAGGACTCTTGCCCTTGTTTTCCAAGAATATATGGGCTTGAAACACCAGTCATAATTGTAATCACTCTAATTTTTCCTTGATATTCTTTGTTAATTCTTGCCCCAATAATAACTTGGGCTTCTGGTGATAAGTTTTCAGTAATCATTTTACCAATTCCATCAAACTCATCAAGTTTCATATCTGGACCACAAGTCACATGAATCAGAGCTCCAGTTGCCCCCCTATAATCAACATCTAACAAAGGATGGGTCAAAGCTTGTTTTACAGCTTGTTCAACTCTATTTGAGCTATCATCTTCCCCAATACCTATTACTGCAACATCTCCACTTTTCATAATAGCACTCACATCAGCGTAATCAAGGTTTATCAATGAAGGCAAGGTAATTGTTTCCACAATTCCTTTTATCATTGTACTAACCAGTTCATTAGCAACAGCAAATGCCTGTTCCATAGGAAGATTTCCAGCAATATCTACTAGTTTATTATTGTCAATAACAATACAAGTATCTGAGTTATCTCTTAATTCTTGAAGTCCAAACTCTGCTTTATCAATTCTCGACTTTTCACATTCAAAAGGCATAGTACACACCCCAATAACAACACTTCCTGACTCTTTAGCCATTTGTGCCACAATTGGCGCAGCACCTGTTCCAGTTCCACCACCTTGCCCAGTTATAACAAAAGTCATATCAGCACCTGAAACTGATTTTTTCACTTCTCCCAAAGATTCCTTTGCAGCTTCTCTTCCTTTTTTAGGATATCCGCCAGCACCAAGTCCTCTAGTCAATTCTTTACCAATAAGAAGTTTTTCATCAGCTTTTGTTATACTCAAATGCAAAGCATCAGTATTTGCTGCATAAACAGTTGCTCCAGTTATACCTTTGTTAAAAAGCCAAGTTACAGCATTACCACCAGCTCCACCCACACCAAAAACTTTAATATTTGCCTTTCCAGCTTTTAATTCATTAAAATTAATGCTATGAGCTTCTGCATTCTCAATCGCTTCTTTTGCAAAATCTAAAACCATTTCTTTTTTCTTACACCTCCTTTCAATCAATATCAAACATAAACAAGACATTGATTGTTAAACACCTTGGTGTTAACTCAAACGATTACCTCGGCAATTGTCTAGTATAAAGCTCTTTAAACTTTTCACTTATCCACAAATTTCACTTGGACAAACCCAATATAACCGCAATTTTCTAAATAAGAAACAAAATCTTGATTTATATAATTTTTTCTTATACACAATACACTTAACAAACCCTTTTCATAGAAAAACTTACCTCATTTTCCATATTTTCATCATAAAAAAGCTCCATAATTTCAACACCAAATTTGCAATTGTTCAAATTTTCATCCAAACAATACTTTTTAACTTCTTCACCCAACTTTTGATAAGTATCACTAACAAAATAAGGATTTTTAACATCTCTTAAAACAAAAATTGAACCTTCTCTTACAATAACTCCTATATTTTCCCTGATTCGCTTCATTTCATTTCAAAAAAACTGAAGTTTATAAAACTTAATTTTATAGCAATAATAAAATATTAAAATTTATAAAATTCTCACAAGATTATAATGAAAAGAATATCCTTGCATTGAAAAAATAGGCAATATTATTATAATCTTAAATCTTTAAGAGAAGCTAATCAAAAAATAACTCAATGCAATTCTTCCAACCTTTTCTCAAATTCACCCAAATATTTCTTAGGAAAATACCCTCCTGCTGCAGGAATATGCCCTCCAGCATTACTATTCTCAAACCCTTCTAGAAGTTTTTTCAAAAATTTTGGCAAATCAACTTTTCCATCTTGCCTTCGAGCTGAAATTGTATACTTTCCATCATGAGGAGAAATAAAAATAAAGGTCTTATCTTTTTCTTTTTTACTCACAATATTGATAATTATAGATTTAACACCATACCTTGGCTCAAACTTCCAAAAATAAATATCTCCAAAAACTTTTTTCTCTTCCCAAAAACTTTTTTTATATTCTTTCAGAGATTTTCTAACTTTATTAGCATATTTTTCCAAATTCTCAACATCAAAAACCTTTTTCCCAATCTCATTAAAAACTTTCTTTTCCTCCCCCTCAAAATAAATCAATGCAAAAGTTATATTTCCAGTAACCCTCCAAAATTTTCCTTTTTTAATTCCCTCTTCATCACTATTAAACTCTTTACCATATTTTTCATAAGTTTTTTTCATCCATTCTTGATTTTTAAAATATAAAAAATCAGAAACGCAAGCACAAGCAACAAGCCAATCAATTTGAGAGATATCCTTAATTTTTGAAAACAAAACATAACAAATAAACGCAGCACAATAACCTTGAGCATTAATAAAAACAATTTTTTCTGAATTAAAATCCTTCTCAATTTTATGATGGTCAATAATTAAAACTTGAGCAAACCTTTCAACAGCTTCGATAAAATCAAAATTCTCAATCGCAATATCAGTAATAATTAACTTAGTTATTTTATTTTCTTCCAATTTTTCCACCAACCTCTCCCCCACATCTCCATAATCTACAAATTTTAAAAAATCAATTTTTACACATTGCTCCACAACCTTCCCACTTGCAACACCATCTAAATCTGTATGAGTTAATAATGCTACTTTATCATTCCCTCCAATATTATCAATAAATTCTATAAAATCTTTTTCTTTACCTTTTGCTAACTCCATTCAAATCCTCAAACATTTTTGCAACTGACAACATTTTTCCATCTTCCATATGCCCACACAACACCTGTAACCCTACAGGAACCCCTTCAATTTTGCCCGCAGGCACTGAAACAGCACAAATCCCTGCTAAATTTGCTAAAGTAGTTAAAACATCATAAGAATACATTTCTTCAGTTGAAATATTTTCACCAATATTATGAGGCAACCGAGGAACAGTAGGAATAACAATGCAATCAACTTTTTCAAAAGCTTTTTCAAATTCCTTTTTAATAACTGATTTAACCTCTAAAGCTTTTTTATAATACCTTCCTCCATATTCTGCCTTAGAAATTTCTTCTCCTCCCAAAATCCTCCTCAAAACTTCCTCCCCGCAAGAATCCTCAATTTTTTTCCCAAATCTCCTTCCATCAAATTTCCTAGTTCCAGAAAAAAATTCAACATAAACAATAGGATAGTAAGTCTGAATTGCTAAATCAACATTTTTAATGTTTACTTTTTCAGTTTCCCACTTATACTTATCAACAACCTGCGAAATTTTTGAATCAACCAATTCCTGCACATTTTCAGTAGAAACACTTTCCATAACCCCTATTTTCAAATCTTTAATTTTTTTAATTGCAATTTTTTCACTATCAAAACTCACAGAATCTTTTTCATCCCTTCTAGAAAGAACATCTAAAACATAAGCACTATCTTCAACATTTTTTGTCAACGGTCCAATCTGGTCAAAACTCATAGCTAAATCAATTAACCCATATCTTGAAACCCTCCCATAACTCGGCTTAACACCAACAACCCCACAATGCGAAGCAGGATTCCTTATAGAACCCCCTGTATCACTCCCCAAAGCAAAATCACAAAACCCTTTTGCAACACTTACAGCACTCCCACTCGACGAACCTCCGGGAATTTTTCCCATCGCACTGGGGTTTTCACAAGGACCAAAAGCACTTGTTTCCCCACTCCCTCCACACGCAAACTCATCCATATTAGTCATACCTAAAATAACCCCTCCTTCAGCCCGAATGTAAGAAATAACACTTGCATCATACGGCGCCTTCCACCCTTCCAAAGTTTTCGACGCACAATTTACTTCCATACCCTTAACACAAATATTTGATTTTACTAAAACTCCAATCCCTGCTAACTTCCCAACTTTTTCTCCTAAAGAAATTTTCCTATCAATCTCTTTCGCCTCTTTCACAGCATCAGAATTAACAAATAAAACAGAATTAATTTTTTTATTTTCTTTTTTTATTCTCTCTAAAAAATCAGAGATATTTTTTTCAGCTTTCAACTCCTTAGATTTTATCTTTGCAACTTTTTCTTTTATTTTCATTCTAACCCTCAAAACAATCCATTGTCTCTCTAACAAAACTAACAGCTTCTAAATACAAAATAGG
>CAYXNX010000002.1:0-76842 GCA_964467035.1 Candidatus Woesearchaeota archaeon
CAATCCCAACTAATTCGCCCAAGCGTGGTCAAATTAGTCCCGGTCCGCGCTTAATTTTTTATTTTTGGAATTAAAATTTTTTTCAGAAATTTTAAATAGTTTAATTGGTTGGTTATTTTATGAAAAGAAATTGTTTTTCTAGAGAGGTGGAATATGATGTTCAGACATTGTATAAAGAATTAGAAGAGGTGAATACTGAATTGGGTGAATTGGATAGAGTTAATGCTGAATTGAATGAATTGACAGAAGATTTGAAAGAGCAAGATAGAATTTCTAGAAAAATTAGAGATAGGGTTGGACAATAAGTTAATTGGGGTTTTTGAAAAATGAAAACATTTTTTATAGAGAACTTGGAGATAGTGGAGATAAAAGATTTATTGTAAAAGTTATGAATGAGTGAATTAAATAATTAAATAAATATTTCCTCTAAGTCCGAAGTAATGGATTAACCAACGGGTTTTTTCTTTTTCTAAAATTGCTCTATAATTTCCAACTCTTAATCGGTATTGGTTTTTCCTTCCGACCATTTTTTTAATGTCTGTGGGTTGGCCTTTTTCTAGTTTTTCAAAACTATTTAAGAATTTGCTTTGGATAAAGTGAGGTATTTTTATGAATTCTTTTTTTGAATTTTTTGTGAATTCTATTTTCATTTTAAGAAAATCCTAATTCGGACTTTACGTTTGCTAAAGAAAATGTTTCTCCTTTTTTTTCTTGTTTTTTTGAAATTTCTATTTGTTTTTTTGTTTCTGGAGAATAATCTAAGTAAGGTTCTATCAAATCCCAAAGAATTTCTTCATAAGACTGATTTGTCATTTCTTTTAAGGATTTTATAGCTTTGATAAATTCTTGACTGACTTTTATTGTTGTATCCATATTTTTAGTATGTTGAAAGTATATTTAAACTTTTTGATTTTAGTTTAATTTTAACAAATTTTAAAAACTTGGTGTAGTTGCTAATCTGATGTATATTGTTAAACAAAATATAAATGGGAGAGATTATTTTTATATTAGGAAATCAGTTAGGGAGGGTGGGAAGGTTAAAAGTAAACTTGTGTCTTATGGGGGGAAAACAAGGGAGATGGCTGAACAAAAACTTGATAAATTGGAAAATCAAAAAAATTTAATGGAAGATTATAAACCAACAAAAATTTCGATTGAAGAGCTTGCGAATTTTTGTAAACAAAAAGGATTTATTTTTAGGAGTAGTGATATTTATGGAGGGTTTTCAGGATTTTGGGATTTTGGGCCTTTGGGTGTGGAATTATTTAATAATTTAAAAGAAGATTGGTGGAAATTTTTTGTTAAGTCAAGAGAAAATATGGTAGGTATTGGGGCGAGCATTATTTCCCATCCTAAAACTTGGAAAGCATCAGGTCATTTAGATAGTTTTAATGATTTAATGATTTATTGTGAAAAAAATAAACACTGGTTTAGGGTTGATCATTTAATTGAAGATGTTTTGAGAAAAAATGTGGAAGGGTTTGAAGAAGACAAAATTCTGGAAATTGTTAAAGAAAATAAAGAAAAATTTAAAGAAAAGGGTTATGAATTAGGGGAAGAAATTAGGAAGTTGAATTTGATGTTTGAGACAAATATTGGGCCTATGGGGAATGAAGAGTCAAAAGCATACCTTAGGGGGGAAACAGCTCAAGGAATGTTTTTGGATTTTAAAATTGTTTATCAAACATCGAGGCAAAAATTACCTTTTGGAATTGCACAAATTGGGAAGTGTTTTAGAAATGAGATTGCACCAAGGGATTTTTTATTTCGTTCAAGAGAATTTCATATTGGAGAGTTTGAATTTTTTATTCATCCTGAGGAAAAGAAATGCAACTTACTGGAAAAAAATCAATTAGATTTAATTTTTGATTTTTTGGATGAAGAAACTCAAAAACAAGAAAGTAAACAATTAAAAAAAGTTAAGATAAAAGAATTGTTGGAAAAAGGCAAATTGGGAGAATGGCATGCTTATTGGTTAGCAGAACAAATTAAATGGTTTTATTCTTTAGATTTAAAAGAAATAAAAATTCGAGAACATACTAAAGATGAACTTTCTCATTATTCTAGTGCAACTTTTGATATTGATTACCAATATCCTTTTGGGAGTGAAGAAGTAGCTGGAAATGCTAATAGGGGTCAGTATGATTTAATCCAGCATCAAAAGGAATGTAAAGAATCTTTGGAAATTTTTGATGAAAATACTAAGAGTAAGGTAATTCCGAGAGTTATAGAGCCAACTTTTGGTATTGAGCGGGTTTTTTTGGCAAGTTTAACAAAAGCTTATTGTTATGATGAAAAAAGAGGAAATGTGGTTTTAAGATTGCCTGCAAGATTATCTCCTGTTAAAGCTTCTATTTTTCCAATTATAAAAAAACCCGAATATGAAAAAATTGCAAAAGAGATTTATGAAAATTTGGGGGAGGATTGGAATGTTGTGTATGATAAGGGGGGTTCAATTGGGAGAAGGTATGCTAGAAATGATGAAATTGGAACTCCTATGAGTATAACAATAGATGAAGATACTACAAAAGATAAAAGTGTTACAATAAGAGATAGGGATACAACTGAGCAAGTAAGGGTTAAAATTAAAGATTTGCAAGAAGTTGTTAGGCAAGTTGTAAAAGGTGAGAGTTTATTAGATTTTGGTAAGAAAGTTGAAACAAGAAAAAAATAATTGGAAAATTAAAGGATTAAAATTTTTAAAATAATTTCTACAAGGTATTTTAAAACAAATATTTGTTCTGTTGCAATATTTATAAGAGATAAAATTGACAAATGTTTTGATAATGTTTTATGAGAATTAAATTTCACCTAATTCGTATTTGATTCTTTCAATTTTGCTTAATTTTTCTGCAAGTTTGTCTTGTTTTTGAGAAACTTTCTTTTTTATTTCTTTTAATTCTGCTTCTTTTTTCATTAACTTTGCAATTTTCTCTTGTAATTTTGTTTCTGTTTCTTGGTAATCATTCATATTTGTATCAATATTTTCAATCTTTGAATTAAGGTTTTTTTTCTTTTTGTTTAAGTTTTTTATTTCTTTGTTAATATCTTCAACTGCCTCTTTTAACATATTCGGATTAGAATTTTTTTTAGACACCTTCTTTTTTGCTGTTTTTTTCTTTACCATCTTAATATTTTAAGTTATTTTGATTTATAAATATTTTCTTTTCAATTTTTTTCTTTCTTTTTCAATTCTTTCTTTTCCTTTTTTATATGAATCTTTTGAAATGGTTTTTTCTTTGTATGCCTTTTTTAATGCTTGTAATTTTTCTTTTAATTCTCGGTCTTTTTTATTTGATTCTATGGTTTCTTTTTCATTTTTATTTATTTTTTTTGATGACGAGTTTAGGTTTTTCTTATATTCTTTTAAAGATTTCTTTAGTTTTCTTTGGTAAAATTCAAACAAACCAATTATTGCTAATAAGATGAATATTCCAAAAATAATGAAATAGACAATTGTTATGTCTTTTTTCTTTTCCTTTGATATGATGTGGAAAACATCTGAGGAAGTTCCTACACTATCGCCATAAATTACTTTTGCAACAATTGCATATCTTCCAGCTTCTAAATCTTTTGGGAGAACTATTTTTCTTGAAAGAGAAGCTTGGGTTTCAACAGCTACAGTTTCTTCTTGTGAAGAAATTGTTTCACCTTCAAAATTTTTAACTAAAAAAGTAATTCCTGCATCTACTTTTCCAACGTCTCCTAAATTAAATAAAGTTAAATGAGCAAGTATTTCTTCTCCTGGAAAAAGTTCTTTAAATTTGGCAGGGACATCTAAATCAATGTCGAATAGAATCTGTTTAGATTCAATTTCTAAAATTATATCAATTTCCTTTATTTGATTTTCTGATGCAATAAAAATTTTTCCAGAATAAACATCTGGAGAACTGTCAGGGGTTGAATAAAAAGTTATTTCAATTTCTTTAGTTTCTTTAGGATTTATGGTGAAATCATTTTCAGAAAAAATTATTTTTTCTTCCATATTTGTGGAAAGATTTAGGTTTAAATCATTTTCTTCAAGGTTTTCAATTTTAAATGATGTTTTGAATGTTTCTCCAACTTTTGTTGAAACTTTTAATAAATCTTTATTTAGTTCGAATTTTTCTTCTGTTTTTTTTGGGGTAGGGGTTTCTCCACCTCCGCCAGTGCTGGGTGTTTGGCTTGTGTCTTCTTCATCTTCTTCACTCTCTTCACTTTCTCCTTCAGAAATATTTTGCTTTGATACATGGAACCAACCAATGTTTGCAAGATAAGAATCTGTTGAAGTGTTGATATTGCCGGGTTGTTGGTGGGTTGTGGTTGAACTAAATTGGTAATTGTTGGTTGAGGAGTTACCTCCGGAAATTCCTAGATGGGTTTTATTAATGCTATAAGATACTGTTGAAAAATTCATAGCAAGAACTAATGGAATTAGAATAAAAACCAATAGGGTAAGAATTATTTTTTTGTTTATTAGCATGTTCCTCCTCCATCGAATTGTTGCCAGTTGCTTGAATCGCAAAAACAAGGTTCATTTAAACTTGCGTCGTAATAAATTGCTCCTTCATTATCTGCATTGCATGTTCCCGGGGAATCTGTGTTTTGCAAACCTACAAGTCCTTCAACATCTAATTTTTGTTGGGGGCTATCTGCCCCTATTCCCACATTTCCTGAATCATCAATTCTCATTGCCTCATTAGCAGGACCGGTATAAAAAGCTAATTCATTAAACCCATTAGAAGGACCAAAAACAATTCCGGCCCTTTTATTTCCATCTAAATGATTCCAAACACCCTTATCATCTCCTCTATCTACAAAAATATCTCCACCACTTACCTCCAGTTTAGCTTGAGGACTATCTGTTCCTATTCCTACTTTTCCAGCTTTGAATATATAACCTCCAGAAGCTAAATTAAATGTCATTGTATCATCTGTTTGGTTTGCTGCTATTCCTGATAAAACTGTAAAAGTATCATCCATAAATAATAAAGAACCTGTATTATCTATTATACTAATTTGGTCGTAAACATTAAAAGAATCTCCTGAAAGAGAACCTTCAAAATCCCATACTGGTGCTCCTGTATTTGCTTCAACTAATTTTACAACAGAATCAGAATTCCCTATCTCTATTGGAAGAGTTAAATTTGTGTATCCATTTACTTTTAAGTCATTTGAAATTGTAGTATTATCAAAAGTTACATCATCAGTTGTATTCAAAGATTGGTTGAATATGTTTCCTGTTATTGCTCTATCATCTATCGTGTTGTTTAGTAAAGTTTCATTGAAGTCTAAAGTAGAACCATCAAAGGAGTTGTAATTATCTCCTGTTGTCCAATTAAAAACTCCAAAAAAATCCCCATAAAAAGCAGGTGAAGAAATATTATAAATAGCATTAAAATAATCTGCTTTTGCTTCTCCTGCAATATCTAAAGCATCTCCAGTCATCTCCCCCCCAATTTTAACATCATCATCAAAAGAATATCTGCTATTAGAATAATCATATTCTAAACTATTAAGCCCTAAAACATAGTTATTAGAAATTGAGTTATTTGTATAAATAAAACTTATTGCAGGTTTATCTCCACTTGATACATCACTTAACACACCTGCACTTCTTCCTAAATTAATAACACCTTTATCTGTAGCTCCAAGAGAACCCATATCATTTGAATAAGGATTTAATGTAGGAATATCTATCATCAAACCAGGAGATAACTCACTAAAATTTGCTGTCCAGGTTGAGAGATTTATATTTGAATTTGCATCTCCTATAAAAACACTTTGATTTGTTGTTGAACCTCTTTCTGTTACTGATTGTAGTGTGTCAGTTTCTTCAATAATAGCTCTGTTATCTATTGTATTATTTAACTCGGTTTCATTAAAATCCAGAGTAGAACCATCAAAGGAGTTGTAATTATCTCCTGTTGTCCAATTAAAAACTCCAAAAAAATCCCCATAAAAAGCAGGTGAAGAAATATTATAAATAGCATTAAAATAATCTGCTTTTGCTTCCCCCGTAATATCTAAAGCATCTCCACTTATATCACCATATCCAGTTATATCACCATATCCAGTTATATTTCCCCAACCAGTTATATTTCCCCAAACCTCTAAAGCATCTCCACTTATATCACCATTAACATCTAAATTATCACTAAAATAAAATTCACTATCAGAATAATCATATTCTAAAGTATTAGTATCTAAAAGATAATTTTCAGATTCTGAATCGTTTGTATAAAAAAACACTATTCCAGGTTTATTATCACTTGATACATCACTTGTAACAATTGCTATTTCTCCTAAATTAATAATACTATTTGTACCTCCAAAAGAACCTACATCATTTGAATAAGGATTTAATGTAGGAATATCTAACATCGAACCAGGAGAAAAAACACTAAAATTTGCTGTCCAGGTTGAGAGATTTATATTTGTATTTTCATCTCCAATAAAGACACTTTGATTAGTTGTTGAACCTCTTTCTGTTACTGATTGTAGTGTATCAGTTTCTTCAATAATAGCTCTATTATCTATTGTGGAATTTAATTCTGTTTCGTTTAAATAAATATAACTTGAATCATTGTAAAGATATGGTTCTCCCCCTGATTTTTCTGTGTTAGTATCTTCAACATCTATATTTCCACATTCCCAATTTCCAGAAGTAGTATTATAAATAGCAACTTCTTCATCAGAACAACTAAGTCCTCCAATATATTCATCAGAAGTATAAAGAACATTACCACAAGATTGGTCTTCTGAACAATTTGTATCAGCTTCAAAATCATCTCTTGCATCAATAGTAGAATTTAATTTAGTTTCATTGAAGTCTAAACTTCCAGAGTTATTAAATAAATATTCTTGATTAATGCTCCATATATTGTCTTCTGTTAAATCATTTGAAAATAAATTATTAACAAAATTTTGAGTTACTTTATTATCTATTAAACTATTTATGAAACTATCAATTATGCCTAATTTTCCATCTGTCTGTTCTTCTAATTCACTTGTATTATAAAGGTTATCATCTATTATATTTGAAGATTCTCCTGTTTCATCTATTGAACATTCCCATTGTCCAGAAGTAGCATTCCATTTTGCTATTTCTGTATCTGAACAAGATAAATCTGCTAAAACATCTGTATTATCTAAATAATAACTCCCTTCTTCCCCATCCAATAAATCTGAGTTATTAACATTTAGATTTCCTTCATTACTTTCAAGAATATAATTTCCAAAATCTGTAATATTATCTTCTTTGATTTTTATTTTATAATCTCCATTGCTCCAAACTACATCTGGATTAGGATAAGTTCCTGTTAAATCTCCTCCTGCTGGGCTTCCTGAAAGGTTTGTATCTTCTTCAAAATCATCTCTATCATCTATTGTGTTGTTTAATTCTGTTTCGTTTAAATAAATATAATCTGAATCATTGTAAAGATAAATTCCTCCCCCTGATTTTTCTGTGTTATTATCTATATCAGGACTACAAATCACATTTCCATTTGAATCTACCCCTATAACTTTGTCTGTTCCGGGACAATTTCCATCTGTTAAATTGTTGAATCTTGGTGTTTCATTTGTATCAGCTTCAAAATCATCTCTTGCATCAATAGTAGAATTTAGTTTTGTTTCATTGAAGTAAATTGTTGTTGTGTCATTATAAATATAAAGCCCGTTTGTTGTTTTTCCTGAATCACTTAAAGTGCATAAATCAGAGTCAGCCCCAGTTATATTGGAGCAATGAACCAAAGTTTTATTTGCTAAAGGCAAATCAGTTAAGGGAATGAAGTTATTGTCTGCATAATTTAGGGCTGGTTGGGTTTGATTATACAACCATTTTTTAACCCCTTCCCCTTCAATAAAAACATTGCTTCCAAAATAACCATTTCTCCATTGCCAAGTTTCATTACCTACATCAAAAGTATTATCCCAATCAATAGGCAATAAACTCCCATTTATATCTAAATTATTAACTCCTAACGAGGTTATGTTATAAGTATAAAGTGCCTGAGCAAAAACCTCTCCATCAATTACAGAAACTCCTCCGTTTTGCCAACCCTCATCAAAATTAACCTCTCCGGTAATTTCCATTCCTTCACTTATATTTAAACTATTAAACACAACATCATCAGTTGTATTCAAAGATTGGTTGAATATGTTCCCTGTTATAAATCCTTGATTATCTACATAATTAATTGCTGGTTCTGTTTGATTGTAAGCCCAAGTATCATAAGTTGCATTGTAAGTTGAATTAAACCCTAATCTAATTCCTTCGTTATTTATTGTAGAATTTAGTTCTGTTTCGTTCAAATAAATATAATTTGAATCATTGTAAAGATAAATTCCTCCCCCTGATTTTTCTGTGTTATTATCTATATCAGGACTACAAATCACATTTCCATTTGAATCTACCCCTATAACTTTGTCTGTTCCGGGACAATTTCCATCTGTTAAATTGTTGAATCTTGGTGTTTCATTTGTATCAGCTTCAAAATCGTCTCTATCATCTATTGTATTGTTTAGTAAAGTTTCATTGAAATCTAAATCTATATCATTATCATTTGAATCTAAAGAAATTGAAAGATATTTAGAAAGTGTTGTTGCTATATTTCTGAATTGCAATGTTGTTGAACTTTTCCCACCAAATACTCCAATACCATCTGTTCCTATATTACTTCCATCATTTGCTTCTCCACTTCCTTCTTCTCCTACTTCATCACCAGCACATTCCCATTGTCCAGAAGTAGCATTCCATTTTGCTATTTCTGTATCTGAACAAGATAAATCTGCTAAAACATCTGTATTATCTAAATAATAACTCCCTTCTTCCCCATCCAATAAATCTGAGTTATTAACATTTAGATTTCCTTCATTACTTTCAAGAATATAATTTCCAAAATCTGTAATATTATCTTCTTTGATTTTTATTTTATAATCTCCATTGCTCCAAACTACATCTGGATTAGGATAAGTTCCTGTTAAATCTCCTCCTGCTGGGCTTCCTGAAAGGTTTGTATCTTCTTCAAAATCATCTCTATCATCTATTGTGTTGTTTAATTCTGTTTCGTTTAAATAAATATAATCTGAATCATTGTAAAGATAAATTCCGCCCCCTGATTTTTCTGTGTTAGTATCTTCAGCATCTATATTTCCACATTCCCAATTTCCAGAAGTAGTATTATAAATAGCAACTTCTTCATCAGAACAACTAAGTCCTCCAATATATTCGTCAGAAGTATAAAGAACATTTGAACAACTTCCATCTTGTGAACAATTTGTATCTGCTTCAAAGTTATCGTTAATTGTTATAGTATTTCCATTAGTTATTGTTATTGAATCATTTATATTTGTTGAATTTATTGAAAGAGTTTGGTTGTCAGTTCCTTCTCCTGCTCTTGAATCTATTGTTTTATTTAATTGAGATTCGTTGAAACTTAGGGTAGTTCCATTAAAATTTAGATAAATTGATGAAGCTGTATCAATTACCCAATTGAAAATTCCTTTAAACCAAGAAGCACTTACATTATTTGTAATATTTAAAGAACTAAATTCTCCAGATCCTTGTGTTGAAATGTTTATGTTTTGGGTTAAATCTTCATTGTTAATATCTCCCAATGGTGAATGGAAAAAGATTCTTCCAACTGGGTCTCCTGCAATGTTTGTAAATGAAGCATCTTCCCCATTTATTTCATAATCTTTATAATATTTTTTTCCATATTCCAATGTTAAGGGGTTGGAAAGGTTTTCACCCAACATAACATTCCACGAGCCATTTTGAATTTTGTTGTTAAAAGTTTCACTATAAATTAGATTTCCCCCAGTTAAATTATCATAAATTTTAACCTTTAAATTGCCTGAATCAAGATTTTCTCCACTTGTTTTGTTTATTATTCCTGTTCCTTGGTCTGAAAGAGAAACATTTAGTCCTGCATTTGCAAAAGTTAGTGATAATAAAATTAATAGGAAAATGAAGTATTTTTTCATTTTAGTGCTCTCCTTTTTTTAAGATGTTCTTTAATTAAATTTTCAATTAATTTTGAAGAATTTATGTATTCTTCTTCAGTATATTTTTTCCATTTGGATAAAAGTTTTTCATCTATAGTAATACTAAGTACTTTTTTAGCCATCAATACCTCTTTATATTATAAATAATATTTATATTAGTAATAATATAAATATTTGAAATCTTATTAATAAAACTAATATTGAATTATATTTAAATGTTTCTTGTAACAATAAATTTGTTAAATTTTTAAACTCTAATTTCCTATAAAAATGATGAAAAAGAAGCTCGGAAGTTTGTTGGTAGCAATGGGTGTAATTTCTCTTGTTGCTTATATTCTAAAAGATATTGATTTTGGGGAGGTGTGGAGATTATTTGGTGAAGTGGATTTAAGAATGTTTTTTTTAGCATTTATAATTTTTGGATTTGGATTTTTGATTTGGAATTTTCGTTGGCAAAATTCTTTGAAAGATTTGCAACAAGTGAGGTATTGGGTGTTGATTAGATATTTGTTTACAGGGATTTTTTTTAATACTATAACTCCTGGGGCAGCTGTAGGGGGAGAGCCAGTGAGGGCTTATTTATTGGGAAAAAATTATAACCAACCAAAAAGCAAATTTTTTGGAGTTATTTTGGCAGATCAGTCTTTTCATATAATGGGTTTTGTGGTTTATTTTATTTTATCTTTAATTTTTATTGTATTTTTCTTGAATATAGCTCTTGCTTATAAAATAACTTTTGGAGTTATTTTGGCAATACTTCTTGCTTTAATCTTTGGATTTATTTATATTGTCTTTAACAAATTTTCAGGAAAAAGTAAATGGATTCCTAACTTTATTTATTATTGGTTTAGGATTATAAGGCGAAAATTTAAAACCAAGAAGGAATTTCAGGAATATCTTGCTTCAAAATTTGAAGAGGTTGGAGAAAGGTTTAGAGGGGTTGTTAGGGATAAAAAGAAATTTGTTATAGGGATTTTTGCATCATTATTGTTTCAAGCTTGTATTTTTACAGCTTCATATGTTTTGTTTTTATCATTAAATTATGAAATTAATTATCTTTTTGTTATTGTTGCTCTTAGTGTGGGTTATTTTTTTGGAGATATTTCTCCTTCTCCTGGAGGGATTGGAATTTTAGAAGCTGCTGTATTGGTTATTTATTCTGCTTTGGGGGTTAATCCGGAAATAGCTTTGTCTGTTGCTCTTTTGGATAGGGTAATTGCTTTATTTTATAGACTGGGTATTGGAGGGATAGCTACATTATCTTTCAGCGAAAGAATAAGTTATTTGCTGAAATTTTCTCAAAAATCTAGTGAAAATGGAGAATTTCCGAAATAATTATAAATGATTTATTTTAAGTATATTTATGTCAGATTGTATTTTTTGCAAAATTGCTAAGGGAGAAATTAAAACTGAAATTATTTATGAAAATGATAACTTTGTTGTTTTTCCTGATGCAAACCCTAAGGTTGAAGGTCATTGTTTGGTTGTTCCAAAAAAACACTTTGCAAATATTTTAGATTTACCTCAAAGTTTGGGTAGTGAGTTGATTGAAGCTATTAAAGGTGTTGCAGAAATAAAATTAAAACAAGGAGCTCAAGGGTTTAATATTGTGCAAAATAATGGAAAAATGGCTGGACAAGTTGTTGAGCACATTCATTTCCACTTACTTCCAAGAAAAAAAGGAGATGGTTTTCAAATTAGCTTGTGATTTTCAAAAGTATTAAAAAGGTTATTTTCATAAATTTGTTATGGCAGAATGGGATTTTGTTGAGTCATGGGGTGATTTAATTTCAAGTAACACTCAATCAGATTTTCTTGTTGCTTTAGGAATTTTTATAGGTTTGTCAATATTTTTGAAATTTTTTGATAGTTATATTATCTATCTTTTAGAAAAAGCTAGTAAAAAAACAAAAAACAATTTTGATGATATTATTATTGGTTTTTTAGAAGGAGTGCATTTTCCATTTTATGTTTATGTTTCATTTTTTATTGCAGCTCAATTTTTGAAAATACCTGAATTATTTTATAGTATAATTTTTAATGTGTTAATTTTGTTTTTGGTTTTTTATGGTGCTAAAGGAATTATTGGGATTTCTAATCATTTTGTAGATAAGTATAAGGAAACGAAAAAAAAGAATGGTGAAAAGCATAGCGATTCTATGTTGAGTGTTTTGAAATTAATTTTTAAAATTATTGTTTGGGTTGTTGCTCTTTTAATGGTTCTTACAAATTTTGGTGTTGAAATTACTCCATTGATTGCAAGTTTGGGTGTTGGAGGTGTGGCAATTGCTCTTGCTTTGCAAGCTGTTTTGGGAGATTTATTTTCTGCTTTTACAATTTATTTTGATAAACCTTTTGAAGAAGGGGATTTTATTATTATTGGGGAGGATATGGGGGTAGTGAAACATATTGGAATTAAATCAACTAGAATTCAAGCATTGGCAGGACAAGAATTAGTTATTTCAAATTCTGAATTAACTTCTACAAGAATAAACAATTATAAAAGAATGCCCAAGAGAAGGGTGGTGTTTGGGTTTGGAGTAGAATACAGCACAAATGTTGAACAATTAAAAAAAATTAAAAAAATTGTTTCAGAAATAATTAATAAAACAGATAATGCTGAATTAGATAGAGTTCATTTTAAAGGATTTGGAGATTCAAGTTTGAATTTTGAAGCTGTATATTATGTTGATTCTGCAGATTATAATTTATACATGGATGTTCAAGAAAAAATTAATTTTGAGATTAAAACCAAAGTTGAAAAACTTGGGGTTGGATTTGCTTTTCCAACAACTACTGTTCATTTTTTTGATGAAAGTAAGAATAAAAAGAAATAGGGCATTTACATGCCCATAATTTCATACCATTCTTCTGGAATTATTTCGTTGTCAGGGCTAAGAGAGAATAATTGTCCAATGGTTGGTAGGTTCCTGTAATAAAGTCATATTCAAATTTAGGTTGGTATTTTGTTTCTTGTTTTCTTGTTTCCATTTTTCCTCCGTTTAATTTATTTAAGTTGCCACAAAGTATGTAATTAATTTAGAATTCAACTACACACTTTTGTGGTAGTTAGCAAGCTAGAAGTAACAGTTCTTTTGAAAAGTTAATTCTTTTTTGCATTGGATAATTAATTAAAAAGAGTTTATTAATTTTTGGGAAAATTTGGCTTTGTTGAAAATCTAAATTTTTATTTGTTTTTGATTTTACATTTTCCCACTACAAGTTTCGACTTCGTCGAAAAACCCACCCTATATTCTACAGGAGTTTCCTAAACTTTTAGTAAAATCAAAAATTATCTTAACTTTTTCAACAAAGCCGGAAAATTTTTAAAGTTTTAAAACCTATTTTTTATGGAAAGAAATTATGAGCTTAGTGCAGGAAAATGGAAGTTATTTATGAGTCCTGAAGAATACGAGGCATGGAGTGAAAGGTTTTATGATAAAGTTAAATCAGTGTTGGATAAACAAAAAGAAGCTAGGAGAAGGTCTGAAGAAGAGTCTATGAAACATTATGTTGATTAATATGGCTGCACTGGGATTCTAACCCAGGACCTCTGCCTCATGAGAGCAGCGCTCTAACAACTGAGCTATGCAGCCTTTATTTTTTCTATGATTCGGTGTTTAAAAAGTTATTTAAAACTTAGGTTCTTTAGAAAAATATGGTTGTTGGGAATGTTATTGGTGATTTATCAAATTTAGAAATTGGTGTAAATAGTTTAGTAACTATTTTTCAAATTATTGGGGGGCTTTTTGGAATTTATGTTATTTTTTGGATAATAAATCTTTTTATCAATTGGAAGAAAAATAGATTTTTGAAAGAAATTTTAGAGAATATTAAAGAAATAAATAAAAAAATAGAAAAAAATAAAACTAATTAGATATTTTACTTTGTTAAAGTTATATCTATTGTAGAGATGTTGATATCTTTGCCTTCTTGATTTTTGAAGTTGTCTGTTCCAATAATAACATTGTTTTTCAAATCAATGTTATCCTTATCTTTTAATCTCTTTTTTGCAACTTCGGCAATATCAACAGCTCTTGAAATAAACTTTCCACGAGCCTTTACAATTGCACTATTGTTATTTTCTTTTTGTAATTGCATCATTGTTGCAACCACATATTTCATAAAAGGTTTGTTTCCAACAAAAATTTCGTTGGTTTCACCTTTTTTTTCTTCTCCTTGAGAAAGTGTTTCTTGCGCTGGCTCTTGGCTTGTTGTTTCAATAGTTGATTCTTCAGTCATTTTCATTAAGGTTATTTAGGTTATTTAGCTGGTTTTTCTAGTTTTTCGGCTTTTTTAAGTCTTGCTATATAACCAGCAATTTTGTTTCTTGTTCCTTTGTCAGGAAGATCATATTGTTGAAGAATTTCTTTATTTTTGTCAAAATCTTCTGTTAAACTAGGTTCTAAGATAATTAATTCTCTTGCATTTCTTTTTATAGCCATTGATTTTATTCTGCCCATATTTAATGGAATTTTTTATTGACACTCAATTTTCAGAGCTTGTCAAATATTTGGTTATTTAGTATTAAATTAGGTCTAAATTTAGGTATTTAAATTTTTGGTTAGTTTTATATATTTAAGTATTTTTATTAGGTTATGGCTCCAAGAACAAAAAAGAAAATAAAAGCACATTTTAGCGGGGATTCAATTTCAAGTTCTTCAAAAGAAGCAAAAGATATTTATGGAAATAAGCTTTTTGGAGAATATGTTTCTAAAAAAATTGTGTATTCATTTTCTGAAGCTTTGTATTTAGTTGAAAAGAAAAAAATGGATATTTATAGAAATACTAAGAAATTAAGTTTTAATGAAGCTATGGAAAAGTGTAAAAAGCTAGATAGAAAAATTCAAACAAAATATATTGTTTTTAAGGATATGAAAGATAAAGGGTATTTGTTGAAAAGTGCATTAAAGTTTGGGGCTGATTTTAGAGTTTATGAACCCGGAAATAGGCCTGGAAAAACTCATGCAAAATGGATTTTATTTCCAGTAAGTGAAGATGCTGAAATGACTTGGCAAGATTTTTCTGCTAAAAATAGGGTTGCCCATAGTACAAAGAAAAATTTGTTAATTGCAATTGTTGATAGTGAAGGAGGAATTACTTATTATGAAGTTACTTGGAAAAGGCCTTAAGAAATCTCAATAGAATTGTCTCCTTTTACTCCAAACTTTTTAACTTTACCATCTAAAAATATTTTTTTGTTTTCAATTTTTAATTTACCTTCAAATCCCTGTATTTTTAATTCTTCGTTTCTTAAATTTATTTCAGATTTGCTATCTTCGAGAAATATTTTTCCAGAAGTTGAATATTCTATCTTTGAAATTCCTATATTGTTTTTTATGTCTAATCGTTTAAGATTAAAATTTTCTTGGATTAAAATTTCTGTAGTTTTTCCTGACTTTGAGTTTATTGGAAGGTTATTGATTGTTATTTTTTTGCTGTCTCCCTTTAAATTATTTAATCCTTTTTTATCTAATTCGATTTTTCCATCAAATTTTTCCAAGGAAATTTTGTTAGAAGGTTCTGATAATTGTAATTCTTGATCTTCTATTGAAACTTTTGAATAAGCTGCTGTTAAATCAATATCCCCCAAATTTCCGTTTAAATTTATTTCTGGGATTGTAAGTTCTGCTTTAATAGGGATTGAGTCTTCAGAGTTTTCATCAACACCTATTATTTTTCCAGTTAATTCGTTTCCTCCAAAAACTGTGAAATAGACAAATCCAAATATAAAAATAAAAACCAAAACAGTTAGTATTGCTTTGGTATTTTTTCTTTTTGGGTTTTCTTGCATTTCTGTTTCATCGAGCATTCTTTTTTACCTGTTGCATTTTTTCTTCTAAAAATTGCGCAAATTCTGAGGGGTTATTAATTTCTTTTATTGAGGTTTTTGTTTCGTTTGAGTATAATCTAACATTAACGTCTCCATAGTTTAAAATTCTTTGCCAAAGTGTTTGTTCTATATCTATGTCACTTATTGCCATTAAATCAACTCTTTTTGAATTTTTATTAAAATACCCTGTTGTGAAAATTAGGCATTTTGGGTTTATTTCATATTTATCTCTTAATCTGTGAACTTCTGTTATTTTAATTCCAAATAATGTAAAAACCCCTATAATTGTTAATACAGGTTTACCAACTGTGTTGCCTGTTACTTTTGCAATTCCAATCGTTACTAAAAGTATGAAAATCATTAGATAAACTGGTAGATATTTTTTTCTTGAAACTCTTGTTGTTAATTCTGAACCATCTTTTTTTATTTTGTGTTTTGCCATTGATAGGATTAAATAATCAAATCTTATAAAGATTGCGAATATTTTGGATATTAAAAATCACAATAAAGTTTATAACTTTGTAGCTTTTTTTGTTTAGATGGAGTCACGTTCTAATAATCTTGAAGAGAGGAAACAAAAAGTTTTGGATTTTATTAATGTAAATGGGCCTAGTTTGCCTGTTAGAATTGCTTCTAATTTAAAAATGGATTCGTTAATTGTTAGTGCTCTTCTTGCAGAATTGACAAAAGAGAAGCAACTTTTTATGAGTAATATGAGGGTAGGAAGTTCTCCATTGTATTATGTAAGGGGACAAGAATTTCAATTAGAAAAATATGTTCAATATTTAAACAAAAGAGAAAGGGAAGCTTTTGATTTATTGAAAAATTATGGTGTTTTAGCTGATGAAAAAGTTGAACCAGCAATAAGGGTGGCTCTTAGAAGTATTAAAGATTTTTCTTTTCCATTAGAGCATAATAATAAATTGTATTGGAGATTTATTGAATTTTCTCTTGATAGGGCTGTTGAAAAGATTAATTCGGGAAATGAAAATTATTCAATAATTGGGAAAACAAATCAAGAATATCAAGAAACAGAACAAGAAACAGAAAATCAAGAAGGTGTTGAAGAAAAAAAGGAAGAAACTGGGATAGAAAAGAAGAGAATTCAGGAAGAAAAAGGGGAAAGGAGGGATGGTGGAAAAAGGGAAGAAGATAATAAAAAAGATGAAAAAGAGTCTGTTCCTTTTTTTCAAAAAATAAAACAAGTTGTTTTGCCTAAAGAACAGGAGCTTGTTGAAAGAGGTTTAGAAACAAAACCCAAAGATAATTTGTTTAGGGAAGAGGGTTATGTGGTTAAACGAGAAACTGATTTTATTCAAACAAAAAATGAAGATAAAGAAGAAAAACCCCTTTTAAAAATTAAAAAAAATTATCAAAATAAGGAAAAGGAAAAAAGTGATTTTGTTTTTGATGTTGTGAATTTTTTAGAGAGTAAAGAATTTATTATTTCAAAAGAGATTGATTGGAAAAAGAAAGAATATTTTGCAGAGGTTAAAGGAGATACTAATTTTGGGAAAGTTGTTTATCATGTTATGGCGAAAGATAAAAAGTCTATTACAGATAATGATTTGTTGCAGGCAATTCAAACATGTCAAGATAAAAAAATGCCGGTGATTTTGGTTTCAAAAGGTGAGCCAAATCGAAAAGCGCAAGAAAAATTGGATGAGGCAAGGAATTTGGTGTTTTTTATGAAGTTGAGTTAATTCTATATGGGCACAAATTAGAAAGGTTTAAAAAATGTGCCCACATAGATTTATTATGGTTTATCATGAAATTAGGAAAATTAATGGAAAAATTTTGAATTATCTTGTTTATAATAGTCGGAGCAATGGGAAATGGAAAAAACAAAGCAAATTTATTGGGAAGGGAAATATTTCTAAAGAAAAAATTGAAAAGATGAAAAAAGAATTTGAAAAAGAATTAATTTTGAAAAAAAATTATGATTATTTGACTAAAGAACAAGTTAAAAAAATAGAAGAGTTAAAGGATAGATACAGTAATAAAATTAGCTCACTTAGTAAAGAAGAATTTGAAAAGTTTCAGGAATCTTTCTTTACAGAATTAACTTATGATAGTAATGCTATTGAAGGTAATTCACTTTCTTTGGAAGAAACTGATTTAGTAATTAATGAGAATATTTCCCCAGAAGGAAAATCTTTAAGGGAAATTAGTGAAGCAAAAAACCATATTAAAGCAATTGAGTTTATGAAGAATTATAAAGGAGATTTGAATGAAAGGTTTATTTTGAAACTGCACTCAATTATTTTGAATAATATTTCAGAGAGATTTGCAGGCAATTATCGAAGAACTAATGTCCGGATTTTTGGAAGTAATGTAAAACTTCCAAGTTATGATAAAATTCCTCAATTAATTAAGAATTTGATTTATTGGTATAAAAAAAATAAAAAGGAGTATCATGATTTTGAAATGGCAGTTATATTTTCTATGAAATTTGTAACAATTCATCCTTTTATAGATGGAAATGGAAGAGTTTCAAGGTTGTTGATGAATTTTTTACTTTTAAAAAATAATTATCCTTTGATAAATATTTATAAAAAAAATCGACAAAAATATTTGAATGCAGTTAGAAAAGCTAATGGTGAAAATTATTTGCCTATTTTGGGTTTTTTGGTAGATACTTTGGAAGAGAATTTAGATAGTTTTAATTTTAAGTAGTTCATATAAATCTTTAAATAAATCTCAATTGTTAATTTAAAATGAAAAATTTGAATTTTGTGGAGAGGGATATTCAAGAAGGGGATTTGGTAAAATTTTATTTTGGAAATGGTGTTTTTTTGTAGGTTATAGATGGGAAAGACCTAATGAACCATTTTCTTTTAGTGGATTTCATCCATCTTATCAAGGAAATTTGTATGAAAGGGATTTTCAAGTTTTAGATTTGTTGAAAGGAACATTAAATTCTGAAAGTGTTTTAGGGTATGATATAATAAGGAGAAATACTTCTCGACAAAGAAGTACTTCTAAAAAAAGAGAAGATTTAGATATAGGTTTTGAGTCCTATGAAAGATGTTTTGGGCCTTTTAGTTCTTCTTTTGATATAGAGCTAGTTAGAGAAAAAGAGAGAAGAGAACTAAGAGAAGAAAAAGAAAGAGAACAAGATGAAGATTGTGGGATTATGCATAGGGATTGGTGATTTTTGATTCTTTTTTCAACGCCCAATAATTTTAAATATGCGCTTTATTGTAAAAATTCATGGATGAGTATGATTTTAAAGAAATTGAGAAAAAATGGCAGGCTAATTGGGAAAGTGAAAAAGTGTTTGAAGTAACTGAAGATGACAGTAAAGATAAGTGTTATGTTTTGGAGATGTTTCCTTATCCTTCGGGTAGTGGGTTGCATGTGGGTCATGCTTTTAATTTTACAATTGGGGATATTTATGCAAGATATCAAAGAGCTAAGGGAAAAAATGTTTTGTATCCAATGGGTTTTGATGCTTTAGGACTTCCAGCTGAGAACGCTGCGATTAGAAACGGAACTCATCCAAAAGAGTATACAAAGAAATCTACAGATTATTTTAGGAATCAAATGAAGAAGTTGGGTTTTAGTTATGATTGGAGTAGGGAAGTGAATACAACTCATCCTAATTATTATAAATGGGATCAATGGATTTTTTTGAAAATGTTGGAAAAAGGGCTTGCATATAAAAAAAAGTCTTCAGTGAATTGGTGTCCGAAGTGTGAGACTGTTTTGGCGAATGAGCAGGTTCATAATGGTAAGTGTGAGTATCATAGTGATACAGATGTTGAATTGAAAAATATTGAGCAATGGTTTCTGAAAATTACTAATTATGCTGATGAATTATTGGATAATATTGATGATTTGAATTGGCCTCATAGAACAAAGGCGATGCAGAAAAATTGGATTGGGAGAAGCGAGGGTGTAGAAATTGATTTTGAGATTGAGGGAAAAAAATGGCCGGTTTTTACTACAAGGCCAGATACAATTTATGGGGTTACATTTATGGTTGTGTCTGCACAACATCCCGAGCTTATGAATTTGGTTAAAGAAGAACAGAAAAGTGAAGTTGAAAAGTTTTTGAAGAAGATTAAATCAGTTTCAGAGAAGGAGATGGAAGATTTAGAAAAGGAGGGTGTTTTTACTGGAAGTTATGCTGTTAATCCTATTACGCAAGAAAAAGTGCCTGTTTATGCAGGGAATTTTGTAGTGGCAGATTATGGTAGTGGGATGGTAATGGCTGTGCCTGCTCATGACCAAAGGGATTTTGAATTTGCGAAAAAATATAGTATTAAAATAAAAGTTGTTATAAACCCTGTTGAGTATGAATTGAATTCTGAAAAAATGGCAAGGGCGTTTACAGGTAGGGGGAAAATTACAAATTCAGAAAAATTTAATGGTTGGGATAACGAAGATGCGATTGATGAAATGATTGGGTTTTTAGAAGAAAAAAAAGTTGGAAAGAGAAGTGTTCAATTTAAGTTGAGAGATTGGTTGATTTCAAGACAAAGGTATTGGGGGACTCCTATTCCTGTTGTTTATTGTAAAAATTGTGGTATTGTGCCTGTTCCAGAGAATGAGTTGCCTGTTGAACTTCCAGAAAAAGTTGAATTTGGGAAAGGTAATCCTTTAACAACTAACGAAGATTGGATTAATACTTCTTGTCCCAAGTGTGGGGCTGAAGGAAAAAGGGAAACTGATACAATGGATACTTTTGCAAATAGTTCGTGGTATTTTTTGAGATATTGTGATCCTAGAAATGATAAAGAAATTTTTTCAAAAGATAAAGTAAATTATTGGATGCCTATTGATACTTATATTGGGGGGAAGGAGCATGCGACAATGCATTTAATTTATTTTAGATTTTATACTAAGTTTTTAAGGGATATTGGTTTGTTAGAATTTGATGAACCTGCGAAGAGTTTGTTTCACCAAGGGATTTTACATGGGGAAGATGGGTTTAAGATGTCAAAGACAAGAGGAAATGTTGTCGATCCTTTGGATACAATTGAAAATTATGGGGCAGATTCTTTGAGACTTTTTTTAGTTTCAACAGCTTCACCAGATAGTGATTTTAATTGGAGTGATAAAGAATTGCAAGGAATTTATAAATTTGTGAATAAGGTTTGGGATTTTTTTCAAGAAATTAAATTGGGAAAATCTTCTGCAAAATTAGAAAGTAAGTTGAACAAAACTATTAAAGAACTTGGAGAAGATATTGAGAATTTTAAATATAATTTGGCAGTTATTAAATTAAGACAATTGTTTTCTAGTTTTGAGAGTGAAAGTGAAATTGCAAAAAAAGATGTTGAGAAATTTTTGAAATTATTTGCTATTTTTTGTCCGCATATTTCTGAAGAAATTTGGAGCAATTTGGGAAATGGAGAAATGATTGGTTTATTAAAGTGGCCAGAGGTGGATGAAAGCAAAATTAATGAAAAATTTGAGCAAGAGGAAAAAGCATTTGAGCGAACTATTTCCGATATTAATAATTTGTTAAATTTGATGAAAGAAAAAGGAAGGGAAATTAATGATGTTTATATTTATACAATTCCTCCTGAGCTTGAGATTTACAATGAGGAAAAACTTTCAAAGAGGTTTGGTGTAAATGTAAAAATATTTGCGTCAAATGATAAAGATAAATATGATCCTGAAGGAAAAGCAGGGAAGGCAAAACCTGGAAAACCGGGAATTTATTTAGAATGAGTAATCAAGAGCTTTTACAAGAATTGAAAGAGAAATTTGAGGAAGAGAAAAAGAGGTTGGGATTTAAAGCAGAATTTGAAAAAGTTAATGATATTTATTGTATGAGTGATATGGTTCTTTCAGATGGCTTTGTGAGTGAGAAGTTTTCAAGGCAATTGATAAATAGGATTGTTGAATTGTTTGCTTCTTGGCTTAATGAAATTTATTCTTGGGTTTATCCTAACCAAATGGATTTTATTCACTTAAATGAAAATAGGACTCTTTCTGAAGAGGAAAGAAAAGAAATTCTTTTAATGATTGATAGGGTTATGTATCTTGTTAGAAAAAATAAATTAATTGCGTTTGAATATTCGGGTAAAAAAGAAGAAGGGGATTTTGTTGACGAGTTGGTTGAATTTAATGAAAAATACTTTACCCCTTTTGTGTTAAAGTTTTATGGGAAATTTGAAAAATTTTGGCGTGATGAATTTAATAAAAATTCTTAATATTTATGGTAAGAGTAAATTTAATTGAACCTTTGAAATTATCTGATCAACATTTAATTGCAGAGTATAATGAAATTTTAATGTTGGTGGGTTATGTAAAAAAATTCCCGGTGCTGGATGGGATTCCAAAAGAATATGTTCTGGGTGAAGGCCATATTAAATTCTTTAAAAATAAGCTGGGCTATCTTCAAGATAGGCATAATAAGTTAAGAAAAGAAATGTCTTGGAGAAAATTTAAAGTTAATAAAAAATTAGTTGTGAAAGGTTTTGGTAAGGAGTATTTTTCCTTATGGAAACCAAAGAAAAAAGATTTTGATTTGATTAAAAATAGAATTAAAGAAAAAATTGAATTAAAACAAGGATTTTATAGATATTATGGAAAGCAGAAAAATAATGAATTTTTTATTGATTTGATGGGTTAAATTTATTAATCAGTAATTATTTTAATATAAATGGAAGCTGGTATTGTTGTGTTGGTTGCAGGTCTTTTTTTAATTCTTAATTATTGGTTTTATGGGAAATTTGTTGAGAAAAAGATTAAACCTTTGAAAAACAAAACTCCTGCTGTATCAAATAAAGATAAGTTGGATTTTTATCCTGCGAATAAGTATTTTTTGTTTGGGCATCATTTTGCTTCTATTGCCGGGGCTGGACCAATTATTGGGCCAATTTTGGCAGTTAGTTATTTTGGATGGTTGGCTGTTGTTTTGTGGATTGTTTTGGGAAGTGTTTTTATTGGAGCAGTCCATGATTATTTTTCTTTGATGTTGTCTGTGAGACATAAAGCAAAAGGAATTTCTACGATTACTTCAGAATCTTTGAATCAACGCTCGGGAAAAATTTTTGCAATTATGATTTGGTTAACTTTGCTTTTGATTATTACTGTTTTTTCTGTGGGTGCGGCAGATAGTATTGTTGCACAACCTTCTTTGGTTATTCCGATTATAGCTATATCTTTTATTGCAATTGGATTAGGTTTAAGTGTTTATAAGTTTAAATTTAATGCTTTAGTTTCAACTTTGGTTGCACTTGTTTTAGCTTTTATTTTTATGTATGTTGGTTATTTATTTCCTGTTGAACTTCCTTTTTCTTTAGTTATTAATAAAATTATTTGGATTTCTGTTTTGATGATTTATGGAGCTGTTGCTTCTTTGGTTCCTGTTTGGGTTTTTTTACAACCCAGAGATTATTTGAGTTCAATACAATTAGTTTTGTTTTTATTTTTGGGTTTTTTTTCTTTATTGATTGTTAACCCTTCTGTAAATGCTCCGTTGATTTCCAAAGGTGATTTTCCTATTTGGCCAATAATGTTTATTGTTGTGGCTTGTGGGGCTGTTTCAGGATTTCATAGTTTGGTTGCCTCGGGAACAACTTCAAAACAGTTAGCAAAAGAAAAACAAGGAAGGTTTGTGGGTTATGGGGGGATGATTGCAGAAGGTTTGTTGGCTTTATTGGTTGTTTTGATGGTTTCTAGTTTGTCTTTTGGTTCTAAAGGTATAAGTTTTTTTGATTCTTTAGATGAAGGATGGATTATTGCTTTTAGTAATGGTTTTGGGAATGTTATTTCTCAGTTAGGGATTCCTTTTTTAAGTTTTTCAATTGTGAGCTTGGTTGGTGCTTTTATGGTTAATCAATTTATTTTAACTTCTTTAGATACTTCTACAAGGATTTCTAGATTTGTTTTAGCTGATACATTTAAACCAAAAATTTTCAAAAATAAGATTTTTGCAGTTGTAATGATTGTTGTTCCTGCTTATTTGCTTGCAATTACTAATGCTTATACTAATTTATGGAGATTATTTGGTAGTTCTAATCAGTTAATTGCAGCAATTGCTTTAATTACAATTTCTGCTTATTTTATTGAGCATAAGAAAAGCATCAAGTTTTTGTTAATTCCCACTTTGTTTATGATTATTACTACTATCTCTGCTTTGTTTTATGAGTTGTTTAATTCTCAAGGTTATTTGGTTACTGGTAATTGGGTTTTGGTTTTTGTTTCAAGTTTGTTAATAATTTTAGCTTTAGTTATTTCTTGGGAGTGGATGGTTCTTGTTAAGAAAAGGTTTAAAATTAGATTATATTCATAAGTTTTATATAATGGATTTTATTTATGAAGATATGAAAAAAGAGATTAGTTTTTGGTATTATGTTGTTTGGGGATTGGGAATTATTGCTATCGGATTGTTGGTTTTTGGAATTTTTAGAGCTTTGATTTAAAATGAGGATGGGGGAATCTTTATCTATAATTTCACATTTAATTAATTTTTTGATTTTTATTTATTTTAGTATTTTTCTGATAAAACTTAATGCTTTGGATTTTTTTGGGCTTTTTATAAGTGCTTTTGGTTTGATTGTTTCTTTAATTGCAAACATTATTTCTGTTTTGGAAAAATAATTTATCAATAATTTTATATAATAGATTTTATTTATTATTTTTATAAAATGGCAAAACAAATTGGGAAGATTACTCATTTTTTTGATAAAGTTGGTGTAGCAGTTATTGAGCTTGAAGGAGTTTTAAAAGTTGGAGATGCAATTCAGATAAAGGGGGCAACTACTGATTTTGAGCAAAAAGTTGATTCTATGCAAGTTGAACATAAGAATGTTGAAAGTGCTGGCAAGGGTGATGCTGTGGGTTTGAAAGTTGGAGAAAAAGTTAGGCTGAATGATTTGGTTTTTATTATTGAAAACGACCAATAATTTTTTATATTGTTTTAATTTATAATTTTTATGCAGGATTTAAGAGAGGAGGTTTTATGTATTGAAGAAATGATTAAGAATACTCCAAATAGTTCTAAAGATGTTGTTACAAATTATCATGCTTAAATTTTGCAGAGACTTGATTTAGGGGGTGTAATTCCTGTTCCTTCTTCTTACCATAGAAATTTACATCAGATAATGTGGATGAAGGGACATGAAGTTTTTGAGGGTTATAATGATTTTGGGGAAAGTGTTAGTGATTTTGTTTCACACGGAGAAAGGGATAGATTTAATGTTTGGTATGCTTGGAAGTATATTTTGGGAAAAAAGTTAGATGAGTGGGAGTTAAATATTGTGAAGGATGCTTCTACTCTTTGTATGGAAAAATATAATCATCCTTTGGAGGATTTGGACGGAGATGAATTGGCTATTTAATTTTTGTTTAAAATCTTTGGCTTATTCTTTGGAAGTTATTGGATGAATTATTCTATAATTGCTTTGATTCTTCTTATTCCTGCAGAGCTTGAAGATTCTTTTAAGATTTTGAATTTTCCAATTTCAGCAGTGTTTGAGACATGGGGTCCGGTGCAAATTTCTTTGCTGTATTTTCCAATTGTATAAACTGAAACTATGTCTGGGTATTTTGCGCCAAATTCTCCTTGTGCACCTGATTTAAGGGCTTGTTCTAAAGGCATTTCTTTTTTTTCAATTAGAATGTTTTCTTTAATCCTATCATTTACCCATTGCTCTACTTTTTTAAGTTCTTCATCTGTTAATTTTCTGGGGAAATTAAAGTCAAATCTTAGGCGTTCGGGGTTGATATTTGAACCTCTTTGTTTTATGTTTGGGTCTTTGAAAACTTCTTGTAATGCTGCGTTTAGTAGGTGGGTTGCTGTATGTAATTTTTTAGTTTTTTCACTTGAATCAGCTAAGCCAGATTTGAACTGGCCAGAACTAGAAGTTCTTGAAAGTTCTTGATGTTTTTTTAATTCTCTTTCAAATTCTTTTACTTCAACTTTAGCTTTTTTTTCTTTTGCAAGTTCTTGTGTCATTTCTATTGGAAAGCCAAAACTTTGGAATAAAAGGAATGCTTGTTTTCCAGAGATAACTTTGTTTTTAGAGAACTTTTCAAATTTTTTTATTCCTAAGGAAAGTGTTTTGTTGAATTTGTCTTCTTCTTTTTCAAGTTCATTAAAAATAAATTCTTTATTTTTTTCAAGCTCTTCATAATCTTTGTAGATTGGAATTACTGATTGGGCAATTTGTTTAGTAAATTGTTTTTGAATTCCTAAAATTTTTCCATATCTTATTGCTCTTCGGATTAGACGGCGAAGAACATAACCTCTTTCGGCGTTGGAGGGTGTAACTTTTTTTTCAGCTAAAATAAAAACAGATGCTTTTATGTGGTCGGCGATGATTCTCATATGTTTTTCATTTTGTTGATAAGTTTTTTCAGAGATTCTTTCTATCTCTTTGATTATTGGGGTCCAAATTTCTGTTAAGTAATTATCTTCAAGTCCTTGAAGAACTGCAATTGTTCTTTCAACTCCGCCTCCAAAATCAATATTTTTTTGAGGGAGTTCTTCAAATTTGTTGGAAGGGTTTTTATTAAATTCCATTAAAACATTATTTCCAATTTCAACCCAAGTTTCATTTTCGGGGTCAAATGTTTCTGGAGTTTTTGAGGAAGATTTCCAATAAAATATTTCTGTGTTTGGTCCGCAAGGTCCGGTATTGCCTGCTGGCCCCCACCAATTATCTTTGAGAAAAGCAATTCTTTTTTCAGGAATTCCTATTGATTTCCAAATTTCAACAGATTCTATGTCTTTTTTTATTTTTTTATCTCCGGCGAAAACAGAAACTGCTAATTTTTCTGGAGTAATGAGGAGGGATTTGGTGAGAAATTCGTAGGTTAATTTTATTGCTTCTTTTTTCCAATAATCTCCAAGAGACCAATTTCCAAGCATTTCAAAAAAAGTGTGGTGGTAAGAATCACCGACTTCTTCAATGTCGACTGTTCTAATACATTTTTGAATATTTACTAATCTTTTTCCCAACGGGTGTTTTTGACCTAATAAGAAAGGGGTGAGTGGTTGCATTCCTGCTGTTGTGAATAAAACCGTGGGGTCGTTTTCAGGGATTAAACTAGAGTTTGGGAGAACTGCGTGATTTTTTGATTTGAAAAATTCTATATAATTGTTTATTAATTTTTTTCGAGTTAGTTTTTTCATTAAATTTGTAGTGAGGGAGTGTTTAAAAAATTTGTTAGTTTTTTGGGTAGGACTACAAAACTTTATAAGTTATTTTGCATTTTATAATAAATGAAACCAAAACTTAATTATTCTTGGGGAAGATATATTAAAGATTATTGGATGTTATTGGAAGGACGGAGATTTAAGTTTACTTTTTATTCTTTGGTGATTGCTATTTCTTATACTATTCCTTTTATAATTGCTTATTTATTTGGAAAGACGATTGATTTTTTTGTGGATTATTCTGTTGGAAATGATTTAAAATTATTTTATATTTTGGCTCTTTCAATTGCTGTTTTAGGAGCTCTTCAAGTTTGGATTAGGTTTTATGGGAAAAAAGGATTAACTACTTTGGGAGCAGATATTAAACGAGAAATAAGAATTGGAATTATGTCTAAACTTATGGATCTTGAATTAAAATGGCATGATAAAGAAGAAACAGGAAGTAAGGTTCAAAAAATTAATCGGGGAGCTGATGATATTCATAATGGTATTGGCACATTTACAAGTATAGTAATTCCTATTTTTGTAGGTCTTTTTGGAGGGATCATAGCTTTTTTGGCATTAAATTTTACATATTTGATTTTTATTTTAATTTATATTTTTGTTTATTTGTTAATTGAAGGTTATTATAATTCTAGAATTAATTACTGGGAAGATAGATTGAATAAATATAGGGAAAGAGTTAGTGGAAAGTTTCATGAATCTGCTTCTAATCTTCTTACAATTAAATCTTTGGGATTGAAAGAGAGTTTTAGAAATTCCACTGCTAATTATGAAAAAAGAGCTTACAAAATTTGGGAGAAAAAACGTGATGTAAATCAAATGAAATTTAAAGTTGCTAAAAGTTTTGGAGCTTTTGGATATGGTTTATTTATTGTCTTAGTGGGATTAAATGTTGCAAAAGGATTGATTAGTGTCGGTTCTATAGTTATGTTTGTAGCATATTTTGAAAGAGTGAAAGGAGCTCTTGATAATTTGACAAATAGTAGTTTACAATTTATTAAAGTAAAATCCTCTGTAGGCAGGTTTATGACAATTTTTGGAATTGAATTGTTTGACCAAGATGAAAATAAAGATCAAATTCATAATAATTGGAAAAGTGTAGAATTTAAGAATGTTAGTTTTAAATATAAAGATCAACTGGTTTTGAAGAATTTTAATTTTAAACTTAAAAGAGGAGAAAAAGTGGGAGTGGTTGGGGAATCTGGGTCAGGCAAGTCTACTTTAACCAAATTAATCTTAGGATTATACAAACCAAATAAAGGACAAATATTGATTGATGGGAAAAATATTAATCAATATTCTCATAATTCTTTGATAGATTTGGTGAGTGTTGTTTTACAAGAATCTGAAATTTTTAATACTTCTTTGATTAATAATGTTACAATTTCTTCTAGAAAAAGGGATCCTGAATTATTTGAAAAAGTTGTTAAATTGGCACAAGTTGAACCAATAATTAAGAGGTTGCCTAAAGGAATGAATTCTTTGTTGGGGGAAAAGGGTTATCATTTAAGTGGGGGTGAAAGACAAAGAATTGGGATTGCAAGAGCTTTATACAAAGATTCTCCCTTTTTGATTTTAGATGAAGCAACAAGTTCTCTTGATTCAAAGACTGAAAATTTAATTCAAGAAGCTATTAGTGAAAATCTTGAAAAGAAGACAGTTTTGATAATTGCACATAGGCTTTCAACATTAAAAGATGTTGATAGAATTATTGTGCTTGATAAGGGGAAAATTGTTGAACAGGGAAATTATAAAGAATTGATTAAAGCTAAGGGGATTTTTTCTAATTTGTTGAAAAGGCAAAAAATGGAACATTGAAGGGTTTAAAATTTTGAGGAAAATTTGTTTGGGGTGTTATTTCTTTTAGATAGTAACTTTTATAAATGGGTTTTGGGATTGGTGGAGATGGGGAAGCGAATTGAGAGAATTAGAGATTGTGGAATAAAAACAAGAAACCATATTGGAGAATATAAACAATTTCCTTTGGAAAATGCAAAAAGAGATGTTTATGCTATTGGAAAGAATTTAAAAGATAATCATGGGAAGAGGATGGCTGCTGCTATGGCTTTGAGTGGATTTACAACTCCTTTAAAAGCTTATTTGGAAACCTCTGGAAAAAGTATTATGGGTTCGATTTATGATTTTTCTCCAGAAGTTTTTCAAAAAGGATTTGATTCTATTTATTATTCAATTCCTCAATCAATGGAGTGCTTGATTGATTTTAGCACTTCTGGGGAAGAGTTGAGTAATTTTAATTCTTTTTTGGCGAGAGGAATTTCAATTGGGACAGGTTATGTTGTCGGACATACAGTTATGGAACAATTAAGGGAAAAACCTTTGCGAAAAATGAAACTTCGAGGAAAAGGAGCTTTGAAAGAATTAGGAAAGGGAGGTTATGATTTTGGTTTGGCTCTTAGTTTGGGGGGTTTGTGGGAATATGTAAAATATGGTTCAGTCCAGTATTTAATGGGGGATGTTGATGCATCTAAAACTACTAATTCAACTTTAGCTGTTTTGTTTCCTACTGCTGCTTTGCATGTTGCAAGAGGGTGGTTGTTAGATGTTTCTGGAGATTTAGTAGGTTATAGAGAGAGTGAAAGAACTCCTAATTGGTTAGCAGAAAAATCTCAGAATTTTAAGAAAAATATTTTTAGGGCTTTGACTGTAGGAACAATTGGAGCTACAGCATTAGTTTATGCAGGAAATGATGCACCTTTTTTTCCTTCAGAAGAATCAGGGGTTCAAGTAGAACAGGAAATTTCTCAAGTTCGAGAAATTGATTTGGAAAGTAAAGAAGGATTGGAAAAAAGATTAGAAAGTGAATCTGAAACTAAGCAAGTTCTTGAAGACGTTTTCTGATTTCTTGAAGTTGTGTTTCAACATTTTTCTTTGGTTTTTCAGTTAGTTTTGGTTTTTCTTTGTGTTTTTTTTGGATTTGTTTTCTTTTTTCTTTTATGCCTTTTGTTTCAGGAACTATTTCTATAAAATCTTTGAAAAGTTGTTTTGTTTCCTTAATATTGTTTCTTAATTTTAATTTTGTTACATATTCTTTTTTTCTAAGTTCTTGATAAGATTTCATTATTTGAATTGTTTTGAGTAATTTTTCCTGCATTTCAAGCATATTTCTCTTAATATTGTAAGATGAGTTGTAATTTAGTTTAGAATAAATTGGTTTTTCATTTTTTTGAGAATTCTTTTTTTCAGATTTTTTTTTAGCCATTTTATACCTGACTGAAAATGTTTTTGTCTATTTCATCCAAATTGTTTTTAATCGATTCTATTTCTTTTTCCCAATGTTCAATTTTTTCATCTTCTTTTGCCTTTGTTTCTTTTATTGTTTTTAAAAGAGATTCAATTTCTGAAATTTTTAGTTTCATTTCGTCAAAAGTTGAAATTGTTTTTTCAAATTTATCTAGTTGGATAAACAAAGGCCCTGTTCTTTTTGGTCGAGGGGGTTGGGGTGTTGATTGTGTCATAGCTCCAGACATTTCAACTGTTCGAGTAGGAGAAGTGTTTCTAGAAGTTTCTTCATAATGTAGGGGTTGTCTTTGTTCTTGAGTTAACATGTTGTTTGGCATTTGGGGAGGAGTTTGCCGAAGGGGAGGGGTTTGCTGAGGAGGTTGAGGTATTGAACTTTCTTGTTGTTCTTGTGATACAGCATCTTTTATTATATTTTGATTCATTTGATTTCCCATATTTGAGTTTGGAATTGAAGGGAGTGAGGGTTGTTCGCGAGGTTGGGGAACAATTGCTCTTTGTGGATTATTTTCTTCTTCATATACTTCTTGTTCTTGAGTTTGCTGAGGAGGTTGAGTTTGATAATTAGGAACACTTGGAAATTTTGGAAGCTGAGGAGGGCTATCTTCCATTTGTTCTTGAGTAGTGTTTTGTTCTTGATTAGTGTTTTGCTCTTGCTGTTTGGCTTGTCTTTTATCCTCTTTTTTAAAAAATCCCATACAATTAAATTTGCAATTTTATTTTTATACCTTTGTGTTAATTTGAAAAGAGTTACACATCAAAAAATTTATAAATTTCTAATTCTTAAAAATTTTATGGGAATGCATAGGTTAAATTCTTCTTTGACTGGAAGGGGTTCAAAAAGGTTTGTAACACCAACTGAATTTCCAAGTTTTATTCAAGGAAATATTAAGACAGAATTAGAAAAGGTTTATCAAGAAATTGTTTCAAAGTATTCTGGGAATAATAATTTGGAAGAATTTGGTTTTGGAGAAGATGTTGCAATAGGTTCTTCTTTTTTGATTAATGCGGCGATTTATCCGGTTTTAAGAAAAAGAAAACTTAGGCCTGTTTTTTCAAGAGATGACCAAGATGGCGAGGTTTCACGATTAATTTTGGGAAAATATTACACTGATTTTAATGATTTGATTGTCCACTCTCCTAATCCTGTTTGTAGAAAGAATAGGAATGTTTTAAGAAAATTAATTGAAACAACAGAAGATAAAGAAGGAACTGTTAAGTTTCCTTTTAAAGTTGAAGGGGTTGCTTTAGATGTTTTTCCAGAAGATTTTGAGGAAGGGTATGGAGTTAGGTTTGTTCCTACAGAAGATTGGAGATATGTTTCTGATAAAAGATTAAATTTTAAATCAGGAACTAAATTTAAAAATATTGATGATTTGGGAATTCCTGATTTTGCAAAGGATGGATTGAGGACTTGGCGTTCTACAAGAGAGGGGTTGTCTGGTTTGTTTACTGGAGGTGGTTTGGGTTTGTTCTCGTATGGGGGTTTTTCTGGTTCTAGTAGCGAGGGAAGAGTGGTTTTAACTGAAACTGAGAATGTTTCTCTGAAAAATTACATGAGCGAATAATTTTTAAATCATTGTTTCTTGGTTTTGTAATGCCTCCAAAACCAAAAAAACTTTCTGCTAAAGATAAACGGCTTGAACTTGTTAAACAAGTATCAGTTGTATCTGGAAGAAACACTACTCCTGTGATTGAAATTCTTTTTGAAAAAGAAAATGTTAATGAGTTTTTAATTTCCAAAAAATTGGGTTTAACAATTAATCAAATTAGAAATGTTTTGTATAAATTAAGTGATTATGGGTTGGTTTCGTTTATAAGGAAGAAAGATAAGAAAAAAGGATGGTATACTTATTTTTGGACATTTGATTCTGAAAAGGCTTTTGTTTTGTTAAAAAAACTTATTGAAAAAGAGATTCAACAATTGGAAAATGATTTGCAAAGTAGAAAAACAAAACAATTTTATAAAAGTCCTGATGCAGATATTGAATATAACGAAGAAAAAGCATTGGAATATAATTTTATTTGTCCTGAAACAGGAGAGGTGATGGAATTAAAAGATACTTCTAAAGAAATTAAAGATTTGAGTTCAAAAATTACTAGATTAAAAAATCAAATTGAAAATATTGATTATGAAATTTCAGTTATAAGGAAGAAGAATGAGAAAAAATCTGAAAAAAGGAGAGCATCTGAAAAAAAAGAAAAAGCAAAAAAAACAGCTGAAAAAAGAGCTAAAACTAAGGCTGATAAACTAGCGGCTGGAGAAACTACTAAAAAAGCAACGAAGAAAACAGCAAAGAAAAAAACAACGAAGAAAACAACGAAGAAAACAGCAAAGAAAACAACGAAGAAAACAGCAAAGAAAAAAACAGCAAAAAGATCTTCTGAGAAAAAGAAATAATTTAATGATAAAAAGTTTTTTAATTAAAGTTTATTTAAGATTTATAAAATGGTAAAAGGAATTAGATTTTATACAAAAAGAAATTTGAAAAAAAATTCAGTGCAAGAATTTTTTGGAAAGCTTTCAGTTACAAATTGGATTATTTTAATAAATGTTGTTGTTTTTGTAATTGCAAATATTTTGTTTTTGATTAATCAAGATTATATTAAGTTTTTTGCACTTAAGCCAAATTATGTTTTGCAAGGTAAGTTTTTATGGACCTTTATTACAAGTATGTTTTCTCATATAATGTTGTTTCATCTTTTTGCAAATATGATTACTTTGATGTTTATTGGGGGTTTTGTTGAAAAATTGATTGGGAGTAAAAGGTATTTGAGATTTTATTTGTTTGCAGGAATTGTTGCATCTTTGTTGTTTGTTTTTTCAGCTTATTTTTTTGGAAGCACTAATACTGAATCATTGGGTTTTGGAATTTTTGGAAGTCCTGAAATTTTTGCATTGGGTGCTAGTGGGGCAATTTTTGGTTTAGCAGGTATTATTACTATGTTGATTCCAAAGTTAAGGGTTTTGGTATTTTTTATAATTCCTATGAGAATGTGGGCTGCAATGGTTTTCTTTTTGGTTGTGTTTTGGGCTTTGTCTGCTTTTTATGGTTTGCCTATTGGAAACTCTGCGCATTTTGGAGGGTTTATTTGTGGTTTGGTTTATGGAGGATATTTGAGGAAAAAATATAGAAGAAAAGTTGCAAGATTAAATCAAATGGTAGGGGTATGAAAGATAAATTAAAAATTAAAAATTTGAAAAAAGAGTATAAAGAAGTTTGGAATTATTTGAAAAGTTCAAAATATTATCTTTTATTTACTGTTTGTTTATTTTTTGTTGTAGCAATGTTGGTTTTTTTTGGCGTGCAAAGTCAAGAAGTAAATCAAAATGTTGAAAAACAACTTGAGCAAATTATTGAAAGATTTAAGGGGCTTGGAACTTTTGAGACAATTTTCTTGATTTTTTTTAATAATGTGCTGGCCTCTTTTTTAGGAATTGTCTTAGGAATTTTTTTTGGAATTATAACTTTGGGTTTTGTTATATCTAATGCTTATGTTATTGGTTATGTTGCAGAAAAAAGTGTTGATAGTGCAGGGCTTTCTATTTTGTGGAGTTTAGTTCCTCACGGAATTTTTGAATTACCTGCAGTGTTTATTTCTTTTGCATTGGGTATTAAATTAGGGATGTTTGTTTTTACTAAAAATCCTTGGGAGGAATTGAGGAAGGGATTTAATAGTTCTATGAAGGTTTTTGCTTATATTGTTTTTCCTTTGTTAGTTGTGGCTGCAATTATTGAAGGTATTTTGATTGGAATTATTTCTTGATTTTTTTAGAAATATTTATAAATACTTTTTTATTTGATGGTTTATAAAATTAAAATGAAAAAAAGAAGTGAACTTACAAAGGCTCAAAAGGGAATTTTGGGAGCTATTGTTCTTGTTATTGTATTGGGATTGGTTGGGGTTTTTTTGTTTAATGTTTTGATTGAAAAACCATTGCTTAGTTCTTCCAGTCCTTATTATATTTATCAAGGAGGAGGTAAGGAAATTACTTTGGATAGGGAGGATAACGTATCTACTCTTTTTATTAGAGATGAAGGAGATAATAGCGTATATAAGTATAATTTTGGGTATTGGGAGGACGAGAGGTTTACTATTACTAATGCATATCAAAATGACTCTGAACAGTATTATACGGAAAGGGATAATCGTAATGTAACTGCTTTGGTTTTGAATGAGTCTAAGGAGGGTGATGTTATTTATCCTCATCAAGAAGGACCTATTAGGGTGATAATCAGGGAAAAAAATGACAACAATATGACTATTAGGGTGGTTGATTTTTCAAGTGATGAAGAAATTGAGGTAAATGGGGGGGATTATTATTCTTCAAATTCTCTTGTTTTTATTAGTGGTATTAACCCTAGCAATATTGGTGATGAGGGGTTTTTGAAATATCCAATGACCTATACTAGGAAAGTAACTATTGATGGGGGGGAGTATAATATAAATTATAAAAGTAAAGATTTTTCTGATTTCGGCTATAATTTGTGGATTTCTAATGTTAATCAAGATTTTGAGGAACAACATTATGAATATTCGGATATTGGTAATAAAACTTATGCGCGTTTTAATATTTCTGAAGGAGATGTTATTCATCCTGTTGAGGAAGGGTTGATTAGTTTAGAAGTTAGGGATAAAACAAAGGATTATGTTACTTTAAAGATTGTGGGGGTTGAAGGAAATGTGAATATTGATGAGAGGGATCCTTATGAGTTTATTGTAGAAGATAGAGGGAATAGGAATTTTATAAAAAATGGTGAGGAATATGGGATTGATTATAACTCTAATGGTGGAGATAATGTTTTTGTGGATTTTTCAAATGGGACAAGAATGGGGGAATTTAATTTGGAGGAGGGAGATTCAGAATATTTGAGTGAGGGGAATTTTTTTCTTGAGATTATTAATAAAACTAATGATTATTTGATTGTGGGGGTAAAGGATAGGGATAGTGAGTGTGATAAAAATCAGGATTGTGATTTTCCTTATGAAAAGTGTGTGGATAATGAATGTATTGATAGAGCTTCTTTTAAGGTTCTTGATGTGGATTATGATGATGTGGAAGTAGCATATAGTTTTCCATCTTCTTTGGGAGGTAGGATAAATGTATGGGCAAATGATGTTGTATATATTTATAATCCTAATGCTGAGGATGAAAAATGGTTTGAGAATGAGATTGGAGATTTGGGGGGAAATTTGACAGATGATTTTGAAATAGATGCTGGTTATTGGTCTCCTGTTTCAAGAGATGAAGAGTGTGGGGAGGGGGGTTGTATTTATGTTTGGGATGGTAAAGAGGTTTATAGGGCTATTCCTGGAAAGGATGGAGGTAAATTTTATAATTATACAGATTCAAAAACCAGTGTTTTGGGAATTGAAGAAGATTTTGAGCCAGAATTTGGTTATTATGATTCTATAGAAGATAAGGTTGTTCTTGTAAGTGGAGATGAAGTATATCTTTTGAATAGCACTCATAATATAAGTATGGGACTTGATGAATTGAGCTGTTTTGATTTTGATTATTTTAATACTACCTTGGGAGATTATGACCCAAATATTAGTGAAAATTATAATGGTTCTATTTGGGGAGGAGATGATTTTTATAATGATTATGAAGGGTGTGATGGTTTTTGTCCTGAAGGAATTTTTGGAAGTCCTAATGAGTGTGTTTTTGATTATACTGGCGGGGGAGGAGGGGAATGTGGAGATGGGATAATAGATGAAGATGAAGAATGTGATGGGGATAATTTGAATGATACAAGTTGTTTTGAATTAGGTTATGATGAAGGAAATCTTTCTTGTAATGATGATTGCACTTTTAATAGAAGTGACTGCGAATTTATTGGAGGTGAAGGAGAAGGTGAAGGAGAGGGAGAAGGAGAGGGTGAGGGAGAAGGTGAAGGAGAGGGAGAAGAAGAACAATCTTATTGGTGGATTCTTTATGTTGTTTTTGGTATTTTAATTATAGCTATAATTGCAGTAATTGTTTTTATAATCTTTTTTAGTAAAGGTGGGCAAGATGAAAATTCTGATAAAGATTCAGAATATCTTGTTAGTTCTTCTAATAAGTCAGGTAATTCTGGTGTTCAATCTTCTAATTCTCAAAGAAAATCTTTATCGCAGAGTTCTTCTCAATCTCGAAATATTTCTGCAAAAAAAAGCACCAAATAAGAATCAAGGAAAAAAATAAAATTATTCTTTTAGGTTACTAATTCCAAGCAAAAGGAAAAGCAACCCAACCATTATAACAAACCAGATTATTCCTCCTTTTAGGAATTCTAGTGCTGCTGTTCCAAATCCCCATTGGTTTATTGCCCAAACATAAATTGGGGCTACCAAGAGGATTAATCCTATCAAAATTTCTAGCCACTTGTTCATATTTTTTTAATGTGTTTGGTGTTTAAAAAGTTATTTGTTTTTAATTTCAATGTTTTTTGAAGTTTTCAAATTATTTATAAACTAGAATTTTTATTATTTGGTATGGGTGAAAAATATTTGGTTTTTAATTTGAATGAAGATAAAACAAATTTGTTAGCTGATGTTATTAGTAATAAAACTAGTAAAAAGATTTTGAATTATCTTGCTGAACAAGAAGCATGTGAAACAGAAATTGCAAGGGATTTGAATGTTCCAGCAAATACTGTTAATTATAATATTAAAAAACTTTTAGAAGCGGGTTTGATTGAGAAAACTAAGAACTTTTTTTGGAGTGTTAAGGGGAAGAAAATTGTTAAGTATAAAATTGCAAATAAAAGGATTTTAATTTTGCCAAAGAGTTCTAAGGTTTTGGGAATTTTGTCTGCTTTTTTAGCTACAGGGATTGTTGCTTTTTTGATTAAAATTTTTATTCCTGTAAAATCTAGGGCTGAAGAAAATTTTCATATGTTAAAAGAGAATTCTGTGGAATATGGGGGTTCTGGAGTTTCAGAAGTAGCAAGTAAGGCTTCGGAATTGATTGTGAATACTCCTGGAACTTGGGTGTGGTTTTTACTGGGGGGAACTTTTGCTTTATTGATTTTTATGATATTAAATTGGAGGAAGCTATAATGGAAAAAACTTGGGTTTTTGTTATTTTGCTTGTGGCATTTCTTTCAATAGGAGCTTATTTAATTGTGAATAATCCTATTGAAAAACAAATAATCAATGTTAATGGAAATGCTGAAGTAAAATCTATGCCTGATTTTGTAAGTGTTTATGTTTCAATTGAAACTCTTGAAGATAGTGCTGAAGACTCTAAAAATCAGAATGCTGAAATTTCAGAAGATGTAATGCAAGTTTTGAGAGAATTAAACTTTAAAGAAGACGAAATTGAGACAATTGAATGGAGAGTTTATGAAGAGTATGATTGGAGTGAGAACAGGAGAGAATCTAAAGGATTTAAAACTTCCCATATTTTGAAAGTTGAAGTTGAAGAATATGATTTTGTTGGTAGTGTTGTGGATAGGGTTGTTGATGCTGGAGCTGTTATTAGTTCTTTGAATTTTGAGATTTCTGAAGAGACAGAGAGTGAATTGAAAAATCAAGCTATTGAAAAAGCGACAATAGATGCTGAAGAGAAAGCACAGGCTGTTGCATCTGGAACAGGTCAGAAATTAGGTAAACTTGTAAGCATTAATGTTGATGATTATTACTATCATCCTTATGCTTTATATGATTCCAGTAGTTCTGTCAAATCAGTTCAAGAAACTACTACACAAATTTCTCCTAGAGAATTAACTGTTAATGCAAGGGTTAGAGCTGTTTACAATATCAGATAGTTTTTTATTTTTTATTTTCTTTTTTGGAAATATTTATAAATACTTTTTTATTTAATAGTTTATAAAATTAAAATGAAAAAAAGAAGTGAACTTACAAGTGCTCAAAAGGGAATTTTGGGAGCTATTGTTCTTGTTATTGTATTGGGGTTGGTTGGGGTTTTTTTGTTTAATGTTTTGATTGAAAAACCATTGCTTTCTCCTGAAAAAATTTTGGCTGGTCAAACTGAAGATATTCGGTTGGATTTGGGAGAATCAAAAAATTTATCAATTAGTGGAAAAAATTATACTTTGAAGTATACTGATTCTGACTTTAATAATAATTGGGATTCTTCTGATGAAAATGCAATTTTTGTTTTGTGGGATGAAGAGGAAGTAGAGACTGTTTATTTTAATCAGGGTGATGATTTAGAATTTGAGGAAAATTTACCATTTAAGATTTTTGTTAAATCTGTTGTTCATAATACTTATACAGATAGGGTTACTTTGGAAATTACAAGTGGGGTATTTATTGAACCAGGTAGTTCTGAAAAATTTGAAGTTGAAAAATCAAGTGAAGAAGCTTTGTTTTTTGGTGATGAAATCAAGTATTGGGTTTCACTTCCTTCTTCAGGCGATGAATTGAGGTTTGTTGAGTGGAGCGAATCTGGGGGAAAGATTACTAGTTCTAAGGAATTTCCGAAGTTTGAAAAAGGTTGTTTGAGTGTTAGAGAGGAGGGTTGGCCTATGGCTGTTTATTTGACTGAAGTTAACGATGAAAGTATTGAATTAGAAGTTTATAATAATGATTATGAAATTGAGGAATATTGTGAAGATGATAGAAATTGTTTTGATGAAAAATGTTTAGCTGGTTTTTGTGTTGGTAGTTCTAATGTAGATGAAAGTAAATTTCATGATATGGATAAAAATAGGGATTACAATATTGAACTTTCTGAATTATCAAGGATTATTCAATTTCATAATTCTGAAGGGTATCATTGCCAAACTGGAACTGAAGAGGGTTATGCTCCTGGAGTTAATGATGGTAAGCAGGAGTGTGGAACTCATGATGCTGATTTAAATGGGGATTGGAAGATTAATGGAACAGAATTAAATAGGGTTATTGAATTTTTTGATGAGGGCTATTATCCTTCGGAGGAAACTAAAGATGGTTTTGAAATTGGAGAAGGAAATGATTGCGGAACTAATGATGAGTGTTCAGGCGGAGGTGTTTGTTTAAACGGTGTTTGTGTTCAAGGAGTTAATTTTGATTGTAGTTCTGATGATGTTTGTGGAGATAACGAGGTTTGTCAAAATGGGCACTGTATACTCCTTAGTTGTCCTTATACATTTGGGAGTGAATATCATAAAGCTGATTTGAATGGGGATTGGAAAATCGATGTTGGGGAATTGTTAAGGATTATTCAATTTCATAATTCTGAAGGGTATCATTGTAATCCTGCATCTGAAGATGGTTATGCTCCAGGAGTTGATGATGATAGGCATATGTGTGGAACTCATGATGCTGATTTAGATGGGGATTGGAAAATTGATGGGGAAGAATTAAATAGGATTAGGGAGTTTAATAAGAATGGATTTAAGTATTGTCCTGAAGAAGATACTACTGATGGTTATTGTATAAGAGGGGGTGGAGAAGAAGGTGAAGGAGAAGGTGAACCCCCTAGTCCTGGAGGAGGTCCTTCTGGAGGAGGTCCTTCTGGAGAAGAAGATGATTGCGGAGATGGGATAGTAGATGAAGATGAAGAATGTGATGGGGATAATTTGAGTGGTAAAAGTTGTCTTGATTGGGGTTATGATAAGGGAACTCTTTCTTGTGATGAGGATTGTAATTTTGATAGAAGGGGTTGTGGATATGAAGGAAGTGAAGGAGAAGGTGAAGGAGAAGAAGGAGAAGGGGAAGGAGAAGGGGAAGGAGAAGAACAATCTTATTGGTGGATTCTTTATGTTGTTTTTGGTATTTTAATTATAGCTATAATTGCAGTAATTGTTTTTATAATCTTTTTTAGTAAAAAGGGTAAGGAGGGTTTTGGAAAAGGAAAATTATCTAAAGATAAACAAGATTTGGGTAAAAATAAATCAAATCAAAATGTTTCTTCAAAATCTTTGAAAGACCTGCCCAAAAATTCTGAAAAAAAATCCTCTAAAAAAATTGTTAAAAAATCAAGGGATAAAGATTATAAAAACATAGGTCCAAAAATGAAGGATAATTTGGATTAAAAATAGTAAGATTAAAAAAAGGTTGTTTCTAATTCTATTGATGTTATCTAAAAAACAAATTGACGAAGTTAAGGAACATTTGGAAAGAGCTCAAAATCCAGTGATTTTTTTTGATAATGATTGCGATGGTTTGATGAGTTTTATTATGTTGAGAAAATATCTTGATAGGGGAAAAGGAGTTCCTGTTAAAAGTTCTTTTGAATCTAGATATGCTCATAAAGTTGAAGAACTAAATGGAGATTATGTTTTTATTTTAGATAGACCAAATGTTTCTAAAGGATTTATTGAAGATGTTGTTTCTAAAGGGATTCCTATTGTGTGGATTGACCATCATGATATGAAGCCTGAAGAGTTGATTATTTCAGAGGATGAAAAAGTTTTGTTGAAAGATGTTGGAAAAGAATTGGTGAGTTATTATAATCCTGGAAAAAATGCAGAACCTGTGAGTTATTTGGTGTATCATATTTTGAATAATAGAAATTTTCAGTGGATTTCTATGGTGGGATGTATTGCAGATAATTTTGTTCCAGAGTTTGCCGAGGAGTTTTCTAAAAGTTACCCAGAACTTTGGAAAAGTGGAACTAAAGAAGCATTTGAGATTTTTTATGAAAGTGATTTGGGGAGAATCATTAACTTGTTGGATTTTTCATTAAAAGATAGGACTAGAAATGTTGTTGCAATGATGAATTTTTTAGTTAAAATTAATTCTCCTCTTGAATTGTTGAAAGAAGATTCTAAAAATTCTTTGATACACAAACGTTATTCTCAAGTTGAAGCTGTTTATTCTAAATTAATTGAAAGGGCTAAAAATGTTGCGAGAAGGTCTAGTAAGGTTGTTTTTTTTGAATATGGGGGAAATTTGAGCTTGAGTGCGAATATTGCAAATGAGCTTTCTTATAGATTTCCTGGAAAAGTGATTATTGTTGCATATGTCCGAGGTGATGGGGCAAATGTTTCTGTTAGGGGGAGGATTGATGTTAGGAAGATTGCATTGGAGGCAATTAAAGAAATTTCTGGAGCGCAAGGAGGGGGGCATGAAAATGCTGTTGGAGCGAAGATGAGTGTAAGCGATTTGGAAAAGTTTAGAGATTTTTTTATTAAAAGTGTTTAGGAAATTTTATAAATTCTTTTTTACTTAATTTAAGATGGGTGATTTAGGAAATAAATTTTCAATTATTCAAGAATTGGAAATTGTTGAGGTTTTTACACGTTTTGAAACTGCTAATAAGTATAATGTTTTGGATGAGTCAGGAAATAAGGTTTTTTATGCTTATGAAGACGATACTGGTTTTATTGGGAAACAATTTTTAAAAAGTAGGAGAAGTTTAAAGTTACATATTTTGGATGAAAATCAAAAGGAATTATTTGTTGTGGATAGACCTTTTTTCTTTATGAAATCCAAGGCAAATATTTTTATGGGAAATGAAAAAACTGGAAAAGTTAAACAAACTAAAGCTATTGGAAATAAAAAATTTGATTTTATTTCTAATGAAGGAAGAGTTATTTTTTCTTGTGTTTCAAAATTGCCTCATCTTTGGACTTTTAAAGTTATGAAAGATGGATATCATATTGCAACTATTTTGAAAAAGTGGAGAGGGGGGCAAGAAGTAATAAGTGATGCAGATATGTTTGATGTTGAGTTTCATTATCAACTTGATGACTCTATGAAAATTTCGATTTTGATTTGTGCATTTATAATTGACTTGAGAGTTTTTGAAAGCTAACCGGCTTTGTTGAAAATCTAAATTTTTATTTGTTTTTGATTTTACATTTTCCCACTACAAGTTTCGACTTCGTCGAAAAACCCACCCTATATTCTACAGGAGTTTCCTAAACTTTTAGTAAAATCAAAAATTATCTTAACTTTTTCAACAAAGCCAAGCTAACCAACAAGTTTTTAAATAATATTTTATTAGTAAAAAGATGGAATCAAAAGGGGGTTCGATACTGTTATTATTAGTGGAATTTTAACAGCTATTGGAGCTTTTATTGTTTTAGTTATTGGGGTGTTGGGATTGTTTTCAGATGAAAATGCAGTTCTGGGTGCTATTTTTGTTTTTGTTATGGCAATTATTTTGGGAATTATTTCAGGTTTAAAATTTTGGGCTTCGAGTTTGATGAAAAATTCTTTAACTGTTAAAAAAGGAGGTTTTATTGCATTAGTTGTAGGTATTTTTACAGGGCTTGATTTATTAGCAGTGATTGGAGGAATTTTGGGAATTGTTGCAGCTGAGAAATAATTTAATAAAAAATAAAATGAACGGAGATATAAAAAAAAGAATTATGTGGGGCAATATTATTTCTTTTTCAGTTTTATTCTTTTTATTAATCTTGTTTTTAAGTATTGTTTGGTTTGTTCCAGTTTTTTATGATAAGGATACTGGCGAAAAATTAGTATTAAGTGAAAGAACTAAATTTATTTGGACAGGAGTAATTGTTTCTTTAGCAATTATTTGGGTTTTTATTCAATTATTGTGGAGCAAATATTTAAAATCTGAAAAAGGTAAGCCGGTTGTTGATTTTTTTAAAGATAATTTTTGGGTATAAATTCTTCATAAATTGTTGAAGATTTTGAGAAAAGAAAAATATATAAACGTTTTTTTTTTCAATAGGGTATGAAAATTTTAAAAAATTGGGTGAGAGTTAAACTAAGGGTTTTTCACTCATTTGATAAAATTTAAGTTATATCAACTGAAAGGAGGTGATGAAATGAAAGATACAAAAAAGAAGAATTTGATTGTTGTTGTTTCTGTTTTGGCGATTGTGTTGGTGGCTTTGGGTTTGACGTATTTTTTTAATTTTGGTCCGCAGTTGAGTCCAGGTTCTTCAAATCCAGGTGGTTGGAATTATTGTAAGAATAATCCTTGTAATGCTGGAGAGGGGGATTGTGATGGAGATGGAGAGTGTGCTGAAGGAGAGTGTGTTAATAATGTTGGGGGAGTTTATGGATTTTCTAAATGGGCAGATGTTTGTGAATTGAAGAGAGAAATACCTTGTGGAAATTATGGAGATGTTGATGGCGATGGTTGGGTTACAACTAGGGATTCACAGTTAATTCTTAATTTCTTATCAGATGAAGATTTAATTAATAGAGTAAATGCAGATGTTAGTGGAGATGGCGAAGTAAATGGAGTCGATGCATGGTTTATTAGAGAATATCTTAAGGATGCAAGATCTCCTTTGCCTGTTTGCGGGGGTGAAGAGTCTGATTTGAGAAAGGTTTTAGGCCTCGGAGATTCTTTTACTCAGGATGGTAAATCTTTTTGGGTGGATCTTATTGGAGAAAATACAGCAAGGATAAATGGCGAGACTATTAATGAAGGATCTTCAAAAATAGTTGATGGTGTGAAAATAAAACTTGTTAAGGTTTATTGGAATAACTCTAAAGAAAAATCAGTGCTTCTAGAGGTTAGTGAAAGTGAAAGTTCCGGAGATTCTGGAGGTTCTGGAGGTTCTGAAGAAGTGACTTATGAAGGAGTTTTGGAGATGTTGGGCCAATGTAATTGGGCATCAATAGCTATTGGGACAAATGATTCAGCTACTTCTTGTAATGAAGCTTGTGCTCCTCACAAATGTATTGGGGGGATGGCTCTTCTTCAATATGAATTTGCAACCGGAGAAAATATAGATCAAATGGAACTACTAACTTATCCAATTTCTTGTGGAGACAATTTGGTTCAATTTAATTCAGATTTACAAGAGGGATTTAGTTCAACAATTCCTACAACTCTTGAAACCGATGTACTTTGTCATTGTTGTTCAGCCCCTAACTAAATTTTTATTTTTTCTTTTCTTTTTATTTTCTTTTTATTTTCTTTTTATTTTCTTTTCTTTTTATTTTTTTGACATAAATTTTTAAAAAACTTAATTCTATGTAAACTTATGAAGAAAGTTCCGTTGGCGCATTTAATGAGGCCTAAATCTTTGGAAGAATTTGTTGGGCAAGAGCATTTAGTTGGAAAAGGAAAGCCAATAAGAAAGATGATTGAATCAGGAGAGCTGAATAGTTCGATTATTTTTTGGGGTCCGCCGGGTTGTGGGAAGACAACTTTGGCAAGATTGATGGCAAAATTAACTGAAAGTGAATTTGTAGAATTATCTGCTGTAAGTGCAAAAAAGGAAAATATTAAAGAAGTTATTAACAAATCGAGATTATTTAATAAAAGGGTTGTTTTGTTTTTAGATGAGATTCATAGGTTTAATAAAGCGCAACAGGATTTTTTGCTTCCTTATGTTGAAAAAGGAGTTATTACTTTGATTGGTGCTACTACTGAAAATCCGAGTTTTGAAGTAATTTCTGCGCTTTTGTCAAGGAGTAGGGTATTTGTTTTAAATCCTCTTTCTAAGGAAGAAATTAAGCAAGTTATTTTGAATTCAATTTCTAAAAAAGATTTTCCTTTTGAAATAAATGTTGATGAAGAAAATATAGAACTTATTGCAGGGTTGGCAAATGGGGATTCAAGAAGTGCTTTGAATATTTTAGAATTTTTGGAAAGTTATGAAGGGGAAGTTAGGAAGGAAGATATTTTAGAAGCTGTGCAAAAAAGTTTTTTAAGATATGATAAAAATGGGGAAGAGCATTATAATATAATTTCTGCATTGCATAAATCAATGAGGGATTCTGATTCTCAAGGGGCTGTTTATTGGATTATGAGGATGATTGAGGCAGGAGAAGATCCCAAGTATATTGTTAGGAGATTAATTAGATTTGCATCTGAAGATGTGGGAAATGCTGATCCTCAGGCTTTGCAAGTTGCGGTTTCAGCCCGAAGTGCAGTAGAGTTTTTGGGTTATCCCGAGTGTGATTGTGCTTTGGTGCAAACAGCTGTTTATTTAGCAAATGCTCCTAAAAGTAATTCAATTTATGAGGCTGTTAATTTTACAAAGAAAGAAATTAAAAAATCAGGAAATTTGCCAGTGCCTTTGCATTTGAGAAATGCTGAAACTAATTTGATGAAAGAGTTGGGGTATGGGAAGAATTATAAATATGCTCATGATTTTTCTGAAGCTAAAATTAAGCAAGAACATTTGCCTAAGGAGTTAAAAGGGAAGGTTTTTTGGAAGGCAAAACACAGGAATGAAGAGAATAAAATTTAGTATAATAAAATTTATAAATAATTGAATCTTAAATTTTTTATGGATTACAAGGTAAAATCTATGAACTGGAATTATCTAGTAGCTAGATTTATCTTTGTTTGTCCTACTAAACATAACTTGATTTAATTTGTGTCTATCTCTTTGGGGCTGAATTAAATCAAGGGAAGATTTCTAAGATTTATTTGGCTCAAGAAAGAGTATAGATTACAAGTTTTTTCAGATAAAAAATGAAAAAAACGGAGGTAAAAGAAATGGAAGAAGTAGAACAAGAATTGGGTAATTTGATAGAGGTTACTTTGCAATTGGAAGATGAAGTGAATAATTTGCTTTTAAATTCTTAATTTATTTTTTATTATTTTTTCTTTATGTTGAATAGTATGCTAATTTATTTAAAATATGGTTTGGAAGTTGTTTAATGAGAATTTTACAAGGAAGTGAATCTAAAGATTCTATGAAATATATTTTAGAAGCTAAGAAAGTTGCACAGAATGCAACTTGTTTAAGGTCTAAGTGTGGCTCAGTTATTGTTAATCCTAATGGAGAAATTATTGGGAAAGGTTTTAATTCTCCTGCTGGGAATTTAGAGAGTCAGAGAAGGTGTTTAGATGATAAAACAGATTTGCATTCAAAAGTTGTAGATAAAACTTGTTGTGTTCACGCTGAACATAGGGCTATTGTAGATGCGTTGAGAAAAGATTATGATTTGAATGAGAGTAGACTTTATTTTATTAGATTGGATGAAAATAATGAAGAAATATTTTCTGGAGAACCTTATTGTACTCATTGTAGTAAATTTGCCTTAGATGTTGGAATTAAAGAATTTGTTTTATTTCGAAAAGAGGGAATTTGTGTTTATGATACTGAAGAATATAATTTGATTTCTTATAGGTTTAGAGGTTAGTAAGATTTACCAATATAAATCCAATAATCTGCAGGTTCATTGCTTATAATACAATTTACTCCTTTTACTGAAGGTTGTTTTAAGGGGGAATTAAGTGTTTTAACTCCTCCTGTTTTGTGTTTCAAAATATCTTCAACTTCTTCAGAATTTTTTAATGGAACTAATACTAATTTTTGTTTTTTTAACAATTTTTCAGTTTCTTCCCAATTGTCTGATTGTGCTAAGTTGTCATAAAGCAAATTTTTTGCTTTTTTAAATAAGGAATTTTGCATTTGTTCAATTTGGTTTTTTATTGTTTTTTCTAAAGCAGATATTTTAATTTGGTTTTTCTCTCCAGTGTCTCTTCTTACCAAAACGACTTCTTTTTTCTCTAAATCTTTTGGACCTATTTCAATCCTTAGTGGAATTCCTTTTAATTCCCATTCATTAAATTTATATCCTGGAGTTATTCCTTTTCTATTATCTAAAATTGGAGAATATTTTGATAATTTTTTTTCTAGCTCTTTTGATTTTTCTAAAACTTTTTTGTTTGTTTCTGATTTAATAGGTATGATTGCAATTTTGTTTGGTGCGATTTTTGGAGGAAGTATAAGCCCTTTGTTGTCTGAATGAATTGCGAACATAACTCCCAACATTCTTGTTGAAATTGCCCAAGTATTTTGCCAAGCAAATTGTTTTTTTTCATTTTTATCTAAAAATTGAATGTTATATGCTTTTGAAAAATTTTGTCCGTCATGGTGAAAATCTGGACCCTGAATTGCTTTCCCATTTGGAAGATAACTTTCAATTGTTAGTGTGTATTCTGCTCCTGCAAATTTTTCCTTGTTTGATTTTTTTCCAACAATGCCAGGAATTGCCATAAAATCTTCCATTATTTTTTTATACATATTTGTGATAGGTATTGCTTCAGCTTCAGCTTCTTTTTTTGTTGCAAAAACTGTGTGTCCTTCATTGAATATGAACTCTCTTGTTCTAAAAAAAGGAGCAGGATGTTTAAATTCCCATCTAACAACATTGCTCCATTGATTGTATTTTAGGGGTAGATCTCTCCAGCTTCTTATCCATTTGGAAAAAGAATCATACATTATTGCCTCAGAAGTGGGACGGACAGCAAGTTTTTCATTTAGTTTTGTATCTCCTGTTTGTGTTACCCATGCAACTTCGGGAGTAAAACCTTCTACATGCTCTTGTTCTTTTGTTAAAAGTGATTCTGGAATAAACAATGGAAAATTAACATTTTGAACACCAATTTGTTTTATTTTTTTATCAACTTCGTTTCTTATTTTTTCCCAAATTGCCCAAGATGTAGGACGGAAAACAATACATCCTGAAACTTTTGTGTAGTCTGCAAGTTCTGATTTTAAAATTAGTTCTTGATACCATTCGCTGAAATTGTCTTCTTTTTTTATTGTTATTCCTTCTTGTTCCATAATCTATTTTGATAAAGAATATTTAAATAATTATTGTTATGTTTTGTGATTCAAATATTTCATTTATTTCATCTACTGCGTAATTTGATTCTAATGCAAAACCCAAGTTTTCTCCGCCTTGAATTTTGAAATTATTTATTCCTATTACTTCTCCTTCTGTGTTGATTAGTGGTCCTCCTGAATTTCCTGGATTTAAGGAAGCATCAATCTGGATATATGCAGGTATTCCATTAATTCCTTCCCTATTTAGTGCAGATATAATTCCTTCAGATACTGTAAAAGATAGTCCTAAAGGATTTCCTATTGCTATTGTTTTTTCTCCTACTTTTAATTTATCTGAATCTGTGAAATTTAAACTTTCATAATTTCCTGAAATATTTAAAATAGCTATATCTGTCTTCGGGTTATATCCTATTAAATTTGCTTTTTTCCAACGAGAGCTGTCTAAATTTAAGACCTCTGCGTAGTTTGCTCCAGACAATATATGGGCATTTGTTACAATATATCCTTGTTTTGAAATTATAAATCCTGTCCCCTGGGAAACATCTGTTCTAATACTTACAACTGAAGGGGATACTTTTTCAATGATTCCTGAAAAATCAGAGTCTGTTTGAGCTTTGAGTTTGTTGAATTGTTGTGTTAAATCTTTTTCTGTTAAATACAAATTGTCACTTAATTCATTTATTTGGCTTTGGGTTTGTTGTTGGTTATCATTTATTTTTGTTTTTAATTCTTGTTCTAAATTATTTATCTGTTGTTCTAATTCTGTTTTTATTGTAATTAGGTTTAATGCAAGCCAAATTACTGAGATTATTAAAATAATTTTTACAAAAAGAAAAATTCCCACCCCTATTTTGTGTGATTTTTTCAACCCAAATGTTTGGTTTATTTGTGTTGATTGTTTTACCATTATAAATTATGTAAGGTAAGTTTATTAAATGTTTTTATAGAATAATTTTTAAGGGAGTAATTGTTTAGTTTGTTAAGGGCCTATAGTTCAATGGATAGAACACTCGGCTTCGGACCGAGCAATCTGGGTTCGAATCCTAGTAGGCCCATTTTAAAATGTTTTAATTTAAACAGGAGATATTATTAAGATTGTTAAAAATATAAAAAAATTTTCCGGAATTTTGGTTTTGTGCAAAATGTTTGTTTGAGATAATTTAATAAATGCTTGTTTATTTTATTGAGAGAGGTGAGAAAATGAATAAAAAATTTTGGGCAACTGCGTTTACACTTACTGGGGCAATTATTGGTGCAGGGATTTTGGGGTTGCCTTATGTTTTTGCTCAAAGCGGGTTTTTTATTGGTTTTTTTTGGCTGTTTTTTTTAGGGTTAATTATGTATTATATTAATCTTTCTTTAGGGGAAGTGACTTTGAGGACTAAAAAAAATTATCAGCTTCCTGGTTATGCGAGGAAATATCTGGGGAAGTGGGGGGAAAAATTTATGTTTTTGGCTTTGGTTTTTGGTGTTTATTCTGCTTTGCTAGCTTATCTTATTGGAGAAGGAGAAAGTCTTTCTATTTTGTTTTTTGGCAAGGTTAATTTTGCAGTTTATTTTGCTTTAGGTTTTTGGGGGATTATGGTTTTTTTATTGGGAAAAGGCATTAAAGGGTTAAAAAAGGTTGAAACTTGGGGAGTTCTTATAATTATAGGTTTGGTTTTAGGTGTTTTTGTTTGGTTTTTTCCACAAGTTGATTATTCTAATGTTGTTTATTTTGATATTGGAAAATTTTTTGTTCCTTTTGGAGTTACTCTTTTTGCTTTTTTAGGATTTACTTCAGTTCCAGAATTAAGAAGGGAAATTAAGGGGGAAGAAAAAAAATTAGGCAAAGCGATTTTGGTTGGTGTTTTAATTCCTGTAATTTTGTATGTTCTTTTTACTTTTGTTTTTGTTGGAGTTTTGGGAGAAAATATTCCTGAAGTGGCAACAATTGCGTTTGGCAAGGTAACTCTTTTGTTAGGAATTTTTACTATGTTAACAAGTTATTTTGTTTTGAGTTTTGCTTTGAAAGATACTTTTAAATATGATTTTAAAAAAGGAAAAATGTTTTGTTTGTTTTTTGTTTATCTTTTTCCATTGGGGTTGTATCTTTTTGTTAAGTTTTTTGATTTGGCTGATTTTGTTTCAGTATTGGGGCTTGGAGGGGCTATTAGTGCTGGGGCTACAGGAATTATGGGGTTGTTAGTTCATAGGAAAGCTAAAATTTTTGGTGAGAGGAAACCAGAAACTCAAGTATTTAGTAATATATGGGTTATTATAATTTTAAGTTTGATGTTCATTATTGGGATTGGTATTGAACTTGTTAACTTTTTTAAATGATAATCTGCTTTAATAAAAATGAATGATTTAGATTTTGTTAAAAAACATCAAAAAGAAATTATTTTATTATCTAGTGCTGGGGTTTTGATGGGGTGGGATCAGCAAGTTTATATGCCTGAGCTGGGAAGTGATTCAAGAGCTAAAACTTCTTCTTTAGTGAGTAGTTTGATTCATGAAAAAATTGCTGACGATGATTTTTTTAAAGCATTAAAAAGATTGAAAAAAGAAGATTTGAAAAAAGAGGATAAAATAATGGTGGAAAGAGTTTGCAAAGATGTTGAAAAAACGAGAAAACTTCCTAAAGAGTTTGTCGAGGAGCTTAGTGAAATAGAATCTCTTGGATTTTCTGCTTGGCAAAAAGCAAAAAAGAAAAACGATTTTAAGATTTTTCAACCTTATTTAGAAAAGTTGGTTGAATTAAATAAGAAGAAAGCAAATTATTATGGGTATAAAGGACATATTTATAATGCTTTGTTAGATGATTATGAAGAGGGTATGAGTGTTGAAGAACTGAAGCCGAAATTTAAAAAACTAAAAAAAGAATTAATTGAATTATTGAATAAAATTGAAAGTTCTCAAAAGTATAAAGAGATTGAAAAACAAAAAATTAAGATTTTAAATGAAAATCAAATGGAATTGGTGAAGGATGTTTCTGAGAGAATTGGTTTAGAAAATAAAAATACAAGGATTGATTTTTCAGAGCATCCATTTACAACTAAGATTGGGTTTAATGATGTAAGAATTACTACGAATATAAGAGATGATGTGTTTTTTTCTTTTACTTCAACAGTTCATGAGGCAGGACATGCGTTATATGAATTACAAATGCCTGAGAAACACAAATATGATTTTTTAGGAGAAGCTCCTAGTTTGGGTTTGCATGAGTCACAATCTCGGTTGTGGGAAAATATGGTTGGGAAAAGTAAGAATTTTTGGATTTATTATAGTAAAAAATTTGATAAAATTTTTGGAGAAAAGAAAGGCAAAGATTTTTGGTATGAATCAATTAATTGTGTTTTTCCAGGGAAGATAAGGGTTGAGTCAGATGAAGTTCATTATTGTTTGCATATTATTTTAAGGTTTGAGTTAGAATTGGGTTTGATGGAAGGGAGTATTAAGGTGGATGAATTGCCGAAAATTTGGAATGAAAAAATGAAAGAGTTTTTTGGAGTTAAAGTTGAGAATGATGCCGAGGGTGTTTTGCAAGATGTTCATTGGAGTGAAGGAATTTTTGGTTATTTTCCAACTTATGCTTTGGGAACGATTTATGCTACACAGATTTATGATGTTATGAAAGGAGAAATTAAGGATTTGGAAAAAAAGATTTCTCGAGGGGATTTTGGAGATATAAGGGATTGGTTAGAAAAAAATATTCATAAGTATGGGAGAAAATATTTGTCTGAAAATTTGATTAAAAAAGTTACTGGAAGAGGATTAGATATTGAAAATTATGTACGATATTTGAATGAGAAGTATGGTGAGATTTATGGATTTTAATTAAGCTTTTTTTCTAAAAGTTTTTTTGCGATTTTAAAATCAGCTCTACGATTGGAAATTTTCATAACTTGTCCGATTAAAAAATTTAAAGCTTTTTGTTCTCCAGAGCAGTAATCATTAACAGCTTGGGGATTTTCTTTTATAGCTTGTTTGACGAATTTTTCAATTTCTTTTTCAGAGGTTTTTTCTATATCTTTTTTTTGTGAAATTGAAAAGGATTTTGGAATAAATTCATTTAACAATTGTTTAGCTTTTAGTTCTGTGATTGTTTTGTTTGTTACATTTTTTATTAGTTCTGCAAAGTGTTCAACCTGAATTTCAATTTCGTCTAAAGTTTTTTTGTTGTAGTTTAAGACTCTTAAGAGTTCTATAGTAATCCATGAAAGATGTTTTTGAATGTTTAAATGCTTTCCAAGTTGTTCGACAAATTCTACAAGTTCGAGGTTTTTTGTTAAGATTTCTGCATCTTTTTTTGGTATTTTATGTTCTTTAATTAGCTTTTTTAATTTTTGTTCAGGAGTTTCGGGCAAGTTTTTTGAAGTTTTTTCAACTTGGGATTTTGAAATTTTGATTACTGGGAGATCTGGGTCTGAAATGAATTTATAATCTGCGGCTTGTTCTTTTTTTCTCATCGGCTCTGTTTGGTTTTTTTTAGAATTCCAACGGCGAGTTTCCATTGATTTTGGAGGTGTTTTTTTGTGGCGTTGAAGTTCTGAGTCAATGGCTTTGACAATTTCTGAAATTGAATTAACATTTTTAATTTCTGTGCGTTCAGAGATTCCTGAGATGTTTACATTAACATCTGCCTTAATTCCTGCTTTTTTATCTAATGCTTTAATGTAAGATAAAGTTAGAATTAGTTTTTTCAACCATTCAGAGACTTCATAACTTGAAGAAAAGTCTGGTTCTGTTACTATTTCAATTAAAGGAGCTCCGGAGCGATTGTAATCTATTTGTCCTGTTTTTGGGTCCCATGCTGCAGGGTCTTCTTCTAAATGAAGTTCGCGAATTTTTATTTTGTGAAATTTTCCGTTTTCTCCAATAGGGATTGCATAGGTTCCTGATAAAGTATTTTGATAACCTTTTGGAAGGTCTGGCCAAGAATAATGTTTTCTTTGCCAAATAAGTTTTTTTGGCGAGGTATTGATTTTTGTTCCAAGCATTAGACCAATTTGGACTGATTTTTTTAAAGCTTCTGAGTTTGGTAAAAGGGGTTTGCTTCCGGGTTGGCCTGTGCAAATTGGGCAGATTTCAGTGTTTGGGGATTTAGATGTTCGAGAACAGCAACAAAAAAGTTTTTCGTTAGTGTTTAAATATCCATGAATTTCTAATCCTATTTTATCCATTTTAATTTGAGGAGAGAAGGGTTTTTATTATTTGTGGGCTTTAAAATTTTAATTTTAACAAAAAATTAATAAATAACCTTTTACTACTTTTGTAAGATAAACGCATTTTAAACAAAAGATATAAATACTGAGGGTAGCTTATATTTAAATCCTATTTGAGCATGGAAAAAGTTATTAAAGAAAAAATTAGCGCAGATCATTTGCTTTATGTAAGTTTAAAATATACTAAAACTTCTGAAGTAATTGTAAATCTTATTCTTAGGTGGAGTGTTATGATTGACCATTCTATTAGTGCTTTGCTTTCACATGCGAAAAAGAAGAAAATGATTAAATCAATTCCAATCTCGCCAAAACCACGGATTGATTTAGTGAGGGAAGTTTTTAAAGATGAGAAAATTATTCAAGAAACAATAGACTTGTATGAGATGTTTAGAAGAATAAATATATTAAATAAAGAATCTGAAGGGGAATTTAGAAAGAATGTGGCTTTAAAGGTGGATTATAGGGGTAAAACTGTTAAGGTAAATCTTGATAAGTTAAAAGAATATGCTACAACTTTGGAAAATTTTATAAATTATCTTAAACAGTTTCTTTCAACATAATTGAAAAATGTCAAGGTTCATTGTTATAACATCTGGTAAAGGTGGAGTTGGTAAAACAACAAGTGCTGTTAATTTAGCTACTGCTATTAATTCTTTTGATGAAGATGTTACTCTTGTTGATGTTAATTTGACAACTCCTAATGTTGGTTTGCATTTGGGGGCTCCGGTGGTGCCTTTAACATTTAATCATGTTCTTTCAGGAAAAGCTGATCTTGTAGATGCAATTTATGAGCATGCTTCTGGAACAAAAGTTATTCCTGCTTCGCTTTCAATTAAAGAATTGAAAGCGTTGAATGAAAGAGATTTAATAAGTACTGTAAAAGATTTGAAAAAAATTTCAGATATTGTTATTTTTGATTCAGCGGCGGGGCTTGGGGAGGAAGCTAAAGTTGCGTTGCAAATTGCTGATGAAGTTATTTTAGTTACAAATCCTGAAATGCCAGCAGTTACTGATGCATTGAAGACTGCAAAAGTTGCTCAAGATATGGGAAAAGATGTTAAAGGGGTTATTGTCAATAGGGTGAGGGGGAATAAATCTGAAATGAAACTTAAATCTATAAGAGAAATGTTGGAGCTTCCTATTTTGGGGGTGATTCCTGAAGATTCAAAAGTGCAGGAAGCTCTTTATCAAAGAAATGCTGTTTTTTTTACTCATCCAAGAAGCAAGGTAGCAAAAAATTATTACAAGTTAGCTGCTAATGTTCTTGGGCGTGAGATTCCGAAGGAAAAAGGATTTTTTTCAAGATTTTTTGGCAGATAAATTTTTATAATTGTTTGTTTATGTTTTAAAATGGGTTATAATCCTTTAGAATTAAATGATAAAACTAAAAGAAATATTGAAAGACATTTAGGGTTATCTATGGGTTCAATAAAGAGGATGACTCCTGAGGAAATGGATAATTATATTGCTCGTCGAAGTGGAAGGAAAGAAATTCCCCTTGGTTATAGTTCTTTATTAAGATTGGTTAGTAGGGAAGAAATAGATAAAAGATTGTAGGATTGGGTAAATTAACTAACTTTTGCTCCTGGAGAGATATTTTTTTCTGGAGAAATTAGCACTACTTTTTTATGGTCGTTGGAAATTGCAGCCAATAACATGCCTTGTGATTCAATTCCTTTCATTTTTCGAGGAGCTAAATTTGAAATAACAATTATTTGTTTTTCTTTTAATTCTTCTTTTTTGTAATAGGGTTTGATTCCTGCACATATTGTCCTGGTTTCAGTGCCTATATTGACGGAAATCTTGTAAAGTTTGTCAGCTCCTTCAATATCTTCTACTGAGATAATTTCCCCAACTTTTAAATCTAATTTTTCAAAATCTTTAAAATCAATTGTGTTCATTATTCCCTCTATTTTATTTTCTTTTTGATATTCAATTTTCTTGAATAAATTTTCTGGTTTCTTTATTTTAGTAATTTTTAGGGGTTTATTAAGATTTTCATAGTTTATTTCAAAGTTGAATGTTTTTGCGATTTTTTCACATGTTTCTGGGATGAATGGAGAAAGCAAGATTGTTATGGTTTTTATTGAGTCTGCAAGTTCGTATAAAATTTTTGAATCTTTTGTTTTCCAAGGTTTTTTATCTTGAATATATTCATTGCAAATATCAATAAAAGCGAATATTTCATTCAAGGATTTATCTAGTTCATAATTTTCCAAATGTTTTTCAATTTTTTTTAAGTTTAATTTTTTTATTAAATTGTTTTGTTTTTTTTCTAAGCCATATTTTTCTGTTAGATTTGAAACTCGGGAGATTAAATTTCCTAGTTTATTTGCGAGTTCGTTGTTATTTCTTTTAATTAAAATTTCTTCTGAATAATCTGAGTCTTCAAAGACATTGCATTTTAGTAATGAATATCTTGATTGGTCTGTCCCATATTTTTCAATTAGGTTTAAAGGGTCTATTACATTGCCGAGGGATTTGCTCATTTTTTGCCCTTTGATGTTTAGATATCCGTGGACTAGTAGTTTTTTTGGAAGTTCGTAATCAGCAGACATTAACATTGCTGGCCAAATTACTGAATGAAACCAATTGATTCCTTTTCCAACAATATGCAGGTCTGCAGGCCAGTTTTCTTCAGCTCCAGAGATATAATTTATTAATGCGTCAAACCAGACATAGATTTTGAAATTTTTATCTATTGGAGAGTCAATTCCCCAATTTAAATTAGTTCTTGAAACACATAAATCTCTGAGTTCTTCATTTTTTAATCTTGAAATTATTTCGTTTTTTTTTGATTCAGGGATTATATAATTTTCTGCAATTTTTATTAATTTATTTTGGTATTTGCTTAGTTTGAAGAAGTAAGCATCTTCTGAAATCCATTCTGGTTTTTTGTTGTGTTCTGGGCATTTTCCGTTAACTAATTCTTTTTCTGTAATAAAAGACTCGCAACCGGTGCAATAATATCCTTGGTATTTTCCTTTATAGATTTCACCTTTATCATAAACTTTTTGAAAAATTTCTTGAGATTTTTTTATATGTTGTTTTTCTGTGGTTCTTATGAATCTGTTGTATTTTACATTTAGTTTTTTGCATAATTGTTCAAAAATATCTGAGTTTTGTTTTACGAATTTTTTTACAGGGATTTTCTTTTCTTCTGCAACCTGGGCATTTTTTTGAGCATTTTCATCTGTGCCTGTTAAGAAAAAAACATTTTTTCCTTTTAGTTTATGCCAACGAGCAATAGCATCAGCTAAAACTTTTTCAAAAGCATGTCCAATGTGTGGGCGTGCATTAACATAATCTATTGCTGTAGTAATGTAAAATTTTTCTGTCATTTTTCCTTCAATTTTGGTTTGTTGGTGAATTTAATTCTTAGAATTATTTAAAGATTTGGATAACTAATTTATTGGTATTTTGTAGGGGATTAGTTATTGGAAAAGTGCAAGAAAGGAGGAGGGTTTGGGGTTAAATTATTTTTGAAGTGGGTTTTTGAGTAGTTGGATTTGAGATTTTTATTATTTTGTTATAAATTAAATTTTTGAATATCAGTAAGTTTTTTAAATATTGGATTGTTAGTTTAATTATGTTTAAGAAAAACAAATGCTCCAATTGTGGAGGTAAAATTTCTAAGGATTTTGAATTTTGCCCTTATTGTGGTAATAATTTACAAAGCGATAGTGGAAACTATGGGTTTTTGGGAAAAAGTGATTCTGAAAATTTAGAAGACAATTTGCCTTTTGGATTTGGGGCTGTTTTAAAACCTTTGATGAAAGAGTTGACAAAACAAATGTCTCAGCTTGATAAAGAACTTAAAAGAGATAATGGGAAAGATAATTTTAAAAATACTGGTTTTAGTGTAAATTTTTCAACTCCTGGGCATAAACCAATAAAAATCAAAGCAGTTGGTCCAAATGCTAGAAAGGAAATTGAAAAGAAAAAACCATTAGAATTGCCAAAATTTTCTGAAGATAAATTGAGAAAAATGAGAAAATCAAAAAGGGAAGAGCCAAAGACTTCGGTTAGAAGATTGTCAGACAGTGTTGTTTATGAGCTTGATGTTCCTAAGGTTGATTCTTTAGAAAATGTTAATATAACTAAACTTGAAAATTCTTTTGAAATTAAGGCTATTTCAGAAGATGTTGTTTATGAAAAAAATATTGAAGTTAGTTTTCCTCTAGTAAGTTATTCTTTAGAAAATTCTTCTTTAATTTTAGAGTTTGGGGCTAAGTAATTTTAAAATTTTAAATGAGCCTGCACGGATTCGAACCGTGGACCCCTACCTTATCAGAGTAGTGCTCTAACCTGGCTGAGCTACAGGCTCACGTTTTTGTTTGTCGCCTTCCACTCGTTTTCCTCTCAAGTTCGGAAAAGAGCTACAGGCTCACGTTTTTGTTTGTCGCCTTCCACTCGTTTTCCTCTCAAGTTCGGAAAAGAGCTACAGGCTCCTATGTTCGCCTTCCACTCGTTTTCCTCTCAAGTTCGGAAAAGAGCTACGGAGACTTTATGTCTCTCCACTCGTTTTCCTCTCAAGTTCGGAAAAGAGCAACAGGCTCCTATGTTCGCCTTCCACTTGTTTTCCTCTCAAGTTCGGAAAATTAGTTGAAAGCTATTTCAAATTATATTGAAAAACAATTTATAAGGCTTTTGATGGGTTGGATTTTGTTGAACATTTAATTTTGCTTTATTTTGGTTTTTTAGTTTCTTATCAGGGTTTGGCTTGTCAAAATTTTTCTATATTTTGCTTAAATAGTTTGAGTTTTTGAAAATTAAAATTCTTTACAATTTTTTACAATTTTTTAATAAAACTCTGATTTGCAAAGCTTTTTAAATCATTTTTTTCTTTGGTTCTAATGGCTGGATTATATCAATTTATGAAACAAGCATGGAAAAAACCTGACAGGGAAGGTTTGAGAGAAAGAATGATTCAATGGAGAAAAGACCCTAGTGTTTTGAAAGTTGAAAAACCTTTGAGGTTGGATAGGGCGCGAGCATTGGGGTATAAAGCTAAAACAGGTTTTGTTGTTGCAAGGGTGAGGGTGGTGAGAGGAGGACATAAAAGAACTAGGCCAAGAAAAGGAAGAAAGGTTAGAAATTTAACAATTAGAAAAAATCTTTCAATGAATTATAAAGAGATTGCCGAGAGGAGAGCTCAAATGAGATTTAAAAATTTAGAAGTTCTCAATTCTTATAATTTAAGCAAAGATGGAAGATATTATTTTTATGAAGTAATTTTGGTTGATCCTGAGAGAAATGAAATAAAAAATGATAAAGATGTTGGTTGGATTTCTTCAAAGAAAAACAAAAATAGGGTTTTGAGAGGATTGACTAGTGCAGGTGATAAGTCAAGAGGGCTTAGAGGAAAGAAAAGGAATTAATGAGTAGTTTTATATATTGGGTTTCTTTTTTTAATTTATGAAATATTTGGAGCTTGTTGAGGTGTATGAAGCGCTTTCTAATACAACGAAAAGATTGGAAAAGATTAATATTATTGCTGATTTTTTAAAAAAATTAAAAGTTCAAGGCAAGAGTCAGTGGATTTATCTCCTTCGGGGAAGGGTGTTGCCAGATTATGACCCTAGAGAATTGGGACTGTCTGGAAAACTGGTTGTTAAATCAATTTCAAGAGCAACAGGTGCGAGTTCTCAAGAAGTAGTAAGGAAGTATAATCAAATCGGGGATTTGGGAGATGTTGCAGAAGAGCTTTTGAAAAAGAAAAAACAATTTGCTTTATTTTCAAATAAATTAACAGTGGGCAAGGTTTTTGATAATTTGCAAAAGATTTTAGATATTGAGGGAAAAGGAAGCATTGATAAGAAACTTGATTTGGTTTCAGAATTAATTGTAAATGCATCTGATAAAGAATCAAAATATATTGTTAGGACAATTTTGGGTATTTTAAGATTGGGAGTGGCAGATTCAACTATAAGGGAGGGAATTGCTGAAGCATTTTTTCCAAAAGATAAAAAAGAAATGTCAAAGAAAATTGAAGAAGTTTATGATTTGGCAAATGATTTTGCAATTGTTTTTGATGCAGCAGTTAAGGGAAAAAAGGCATTGGATGATGTGAAAATTCTCCCAGGCAAACCCACCCATGTTATGCTTCCTATAAAAGTTACTGAATTAAAAGAAGCGTTTAGAATTTGTGGTAAGCCTTGTGCTATTGAACATAAATATGACGGATTTAGGGTTTTGATTCATAAACATAAGGGGGAAATAAAATTATTTACTCGAAGATTGGATGATATTACTTCTCAATTTCCTGATGTTGTAAAAATGATTAAAAAACAAGTTAAGGGAAATAGTTTTATTTTAGATAGTGAGGTTGTAGGGTATGATCCAAAGACAAAAAAAATCAAACCTTTTGAAGCAATTTCTCAAAGAATTAAACGAAAATATAATATTGATAAACTTATTAAAGAGCTTCCTGTTGAGACAAATGCTTTTGATGTTATTTTTTATAATGGAAAGAGTTTGATTGATGAACCTTTTTTAAAGAGGAGGAAATTATTGGAAAGAATTGTTTATTCTAAAAAGAATCAAATAAGAGTTGCAAAACAGATTGTTACTAAAAATGAAGAAACTGCTGAGAAGTTTTATGAGAAAGCTCTTTCAATGGGGGAAGAAGGAATTATGATTAAGAAACTTGATGCTCCTTACAAACCGGGGAGGAGGGTGGGTTATATTGTAAAACTTAAACCAATTGTGCAAGATTTGGATTTGGTTATTACTGGGGCAGAATATGGGACTGGGAAACGGAGCGGGGGGTTGACAAGTTATATTGTTTCTTGTAAAAACGGAGAAGAATATTTGGAAGTGGGAAAAGTAAGTTCTGGATTAAAAGAAAAGGAAGAGCAAGGGGTTACTTATAGTCAGATGTCAAAACTTTTGAAACCTTTGGTAACAAAAGAAAGTGGGCGAAGAGTTGAAGTGAAACCAAAGATTATTGTTGCTGTGACTTATCAAAATGTTCAAAAATCTCCAACTTATAGTTCTGGTTTTGCATTGAGATTTCCAAGAATTATTGCTGTTAGGAATGAAAAACCTTTGAGTGAAATTAATACTTTGAAAGACATTAAAAAAGAGTTTGAGAAAAATTATTGATTTTAATTTATGGAAAGTTTTAAAAACTAATCTATTTATAAATATATATAATGAAAAGCAATTTATCTGTTCAAAATATTGTTGCAACTGCTTCTTTGGGAAAACCGGTTCCTTTAACAAAACTTGCAAGAAGTCAAAGCAATACTGAATATAATCCTGAGCAATTTCCTGGTCTTGTGTTAAGAATTGAAAAGCCTAAATCTGCTGTTTTGGTTTTTTCATCAGGGAATTTAGTATGCACTGGAACTAAATCTGTTTCTCAAGTTAGGGAAGTTATTAATCAAGTTATAAAACATATTGGGAAAATTGATGTGAAGATTACTGAAAAACCAAAAATTACTGTTCAAAACATAGTGGCTAGTGGAAGTATTGATTTAAAATTGAATCTTAATTATTTGGCTTTAGCTCTTGAAAATACTGAATATGAGCCAGAGCAATTTCCTGGATTGGTTTATAAATTGATTGAGCCAAATGCGACATTTCTTTTGTTTAGTAATGGGAAACTTGTTTGTACTGGAACTAAAAATAAAACCCAGCTTAATGAAAGTATGAGGATTTTGAATGAGCACATTGGTGAAGTTTCTAAAGATAGATAATTAATACTTATTTTTTTTAATAGAAATCAATATAAATAGCGATGTTTTTTTACTTATACCTTAGAATTTTGTAAAGAGGACTGGAGTAAAATGGAAAAATCTGAAGAAATATTTGAAGAGGCTAAGAATTTTTTTAATTTATCGCATATTAAGAAATCTGTTGGACAAAGTATCAGGGAATCTGAAAAGGTTGTTTTTATTAATTTTGAAGATTTGGCAGAGTTTTCTCACGAGCTTTCAGATACTTTGTTGGAAAGGCCTGAAGAAATTTTGACTAATTTAGAATCTGCTTTAAGTGAAACAGGTCTTATTAAAGAGCCAAAAATTAGGATGAAAAATATTCCTGAGGCAAGTAAGGTTAAAATAAGGGATATAAGGGCTAAACATTTGAGTAAATTTATTTGGGTTGAAGGTATTGTTAGGCAAGCAAGTGATGTTAGACCCCAAGTTGTAAGTGCTAAATTTGAATGTCCTTCTTGTGGAACTATAATTTCTGTTTTACAATTAGAAAAAAAGTTTAAAGAGCCGACTAGATGTTCTTGTGGTAGAAAGGGTTATTTTAAGCTTGTTTCAAAACAGATGGTTGATGCTCAAAGGTTGGTGATTGAGGAATCTCCTGAAGCTCTTGTGGGTGGAGAACAGCCAAGGAGGTTGAATATTTTTGTTAAAGAAGATTTGGTTGAGCCAAAAATGGAAGAGAGAACTACTCCAGGTAGTAAAATTATGGTTTTGGGTATTTTGAATGAAATTCCTGTTCCTTTACAGACAGGTGCAATTTCTACAAGGTTTGATTTAGCTATTGATGCAAATAATGTTATTCCTTTAGAAGAAAGTTATGATGATTTGAAAATTAATGAAGAAGATGAAATGCAAATTAAGGAGCTTTCAGTGGATTCTCAAATTTTTAAAAAACTTTCAAGTAGTATTGCTCCAAGTATTTATGGTTATGAGGAGATTAAGCAATCTATTGTTTTGCAATTGTTTGGGGGTGTTAAAAAGGTAAGGTCAGATGGGACATTTACAAGGGGGGATATTCATATTTTATTGGTGGGGGATCCAGGAGTTGCTAAGTCAGTTACTTTGGGATTTATCTCAAAAATTGCTCCAAAAGGAAGGTATGTTGTAGGAAAATCTACCTCAGGGGCAGGGCTTACAGCGACGGTTGTGAAAGATGAGTTTTTGAAAGGTTGGAGTTTAGAAGCAGGAGCTATGGTTTTATCAAATAAAGGAATTGTTTGTATTGATGAAATTGAAAAAATGGATGCTCAGGACAGGAGTTCAATGCACGAAGCAATGGAACAGCAAACTGTGACAATTTCTAAAGCAAATGTTCAAGCAAGTTTGAGAGCAGAGACTTCTGTATTGGCGGCTGGGAATCCCAAATTTGGTAGATTTGACCCTTATATGCCTATTGCTCAGCAAGTTGATATTCAACCTACTTTGCTTAGTAGATTTGATGTTATTTTTATGCTTAGAGATAATCCTGATAAATCTAAAGATGAGGCAATTGCGTCACATGTTTTAAATCAACATAAGAAGTCGGTTTCTACTGCAAGTGTTGACCCAGAACTTTTTAGAAAGTATGTTGCTTATGCAAAACAAAATATTCATCCTACTTTGAGTGATGAGGCAATTAAAGAAATTAAAGATTTTTATGTTAATTTGAGAAATGCTCCTGTTTCAGGGGATATGGCTGTTAAGGCAATTCCTATTACTGCTCGGCAATTAGGGGCTTTGGTGAGAATGGGGGAGGCAAGTGCTAGAACAAGGTTATCTGAAGTAGTTGAAAAACAAGATGCTGAAAGAGCTATTGGAATTATGAAGTATTATTTAATGCAAGCGGGTTTTGACCAAGATACTCAGAGTTTTGATATTGATAAAATTGTTACAGGTGTTACAGCTTCGAAAAGGGGCAAGATTATTGAGGTTAAAAATGCTTTGATTGATATGGAAAATAAATTTGGGAAACAAATTCCTGTTGAAGAGTTAGAAAAAAATTTACAAGGAAAAGTGGATAAAGTGGATTTGGATGAAGCAATTGAAAAACTTTCAATTTCTGGAGATATTTTTTCTCCTAAAAAAGGATTTGTTCAACTTGTTTAGTTATTTTTCATTTAATAATTCTTTTGTTGTTCTACCATTATCTAAGAAATCAGTTTCTGGAAGAGATTCATTTGGGTAAATAGTTGTTTTTGTTTGAGTAGATGTTGAGTATAATAATTTGTTGTAATTTAATTTTTGGATTGGATTTTATTCTTGTTCAATTTCTAACCAGTTTTTTGTGTTGTTTTAATTTTGTGTTGCTTAGATAATTTTTGGCAAGTATTGGTATATTGTGTGGGAAAATAACTAAATCTTTAAAAAATAACCTGTTTATTTTGTTTAGTGTGAAAATGAAGAAGCTTGCTTTTGTTGGAACTCATGGAATTGGAAAGACTACTTTGACTCATCAGACTGTTTCAGAATTGAAAAAGAGGGGAGTTAATGCTGATTTTTTGGGAGAGGTTGTGAGAGATTGCCCTTTACCTATTAATGAAGGAACTTTGGAGGAAAGTCAAATGTGGATTATTCATAGTCAAATTGTTAAAGAACTTGAAATGAAAAATAAGTGTGATTGGTTGATTTGCGATAGAAGTGTTTTAGATGGATATGTTTATTATTTTAATAAGTTTGGAAAAAATGAAGTTTTGGAGAATTTAGTTAAAAATTTTCTTAAAAGTTATGATTTAATTGTTAGGGTTAAAATTAATCCAGATTTTTTGAAAGAGGACGGGATTCGTTCAGTTGATAAAGAATTTCAAAAAGAAATTGATGAAAAAATGTTTAGTTTTTTGAATGAAATGGGGGTTGATTATATTGAGTTTGAAGATGTTGAGAGAATTTGCGAAAAAATTTTGGAAGCGTAGTTTATTATCTAAATCTTTAAAAATTAGTTTTTATTTTTTATAAGATGATAGATGATTTAATTCAAATCAAGGATTATTTATTTTGGAGGTTGTTATAAATGGCACAAGGAGATTTTAAAAGACAAACAGCTTATAAAATTAAAGTTGGTGATGTTTTTAAAGGTAAACCCTTTTATGATGGGGAGAGATTTAGTTTTATAGAGTTGGGTGATAAAAAAATTGCAAGAGTTAATATTGTTGCAAATATTGTTGAGCGTTATTTGTCTGAAGATAAGAATTTTTTATCTTTAACAATTGATGATGCTTCTGGACAATTAAGAATTAAGGTATTTGGAGATGAAATTCCCAGGTTTGAAAATTTGGAGCAAGGAGATACAGTTATGGTTGTTGGGTTGTTGAGAAGTTACAATAATGAGCTTTATATTAATCCAGAGTTTATTAAAAAAAAGGACCCGAGATATTTGTTAGTTAGGAAATTAGAGTTTGAAAAGAGTGCTCCTAAAGAAGTTGATAATGGAAAGGTTATGGTAATTGCAGACCAAGTTTTGAAAATGATAAAAGAAGCAGAGCCAGAAGGGGTTTCGGGGGATAAATTGATTACAGAAGTGGGTGAGTCAAGTGATATTGTTAATCAAGAAATTAAAAAAGCATTGGAACAAGGAATTATTTATGAACCTCGACCAGGAGTTTATAGATATTTGGGAAGTGAGTGATTATAAAAGCTATTTCTGAAAATAGTAATCTTTAGAAATAAATTAGTTATTGTATTTTTATGTATTTGGCACATATGAATAATTTGGGAAATTATGTTGTAGAAAAATTAGAGTATAGTATGGATTGTTCTAATATTGGTGGAAGTGATTTAAAATCGCATCCGAATTTTTTTGAGTTTGAACCAGCAAATTTTTTTCCTGGTTCAGGACAGATGAAAAGATTTTTTGGTGAGAGTGTTGAGTCTATTGTTGAAGACTTTGGTCAGGAACTTGAAGAACATGCAAAATTGGCTAGGAAAGTTCAAAAAGGATTAAGACCTGGAATAAATGAGTTGTATATTTTTAATGTTCCTAGTAAAGAGTTTCCATTGGGAGAGGTTTTTAATTATGGAGAACATGGAGGTTTTAATAGAATATTAACAAGACAAGTTATTTCAAAACCAGTCCTTTTAGCAATAGAAGAAGGTTTTAGGGGAAGTAGTAGAAGAATGGAAGCTTCAGAATATACTTCAGAAGTTCAGGGAAAAAATCCTTTGCCTAGGAAAGAATTTTTGGAATTGGGAAGAGAGATGGTTAAAGTTTTGCTAGATTTTTATGATGAAGTTAATGAACCTTATTCAAAAAATATCGAAGAACTTGAGAATAAGGAAAGATTTGAAAGATTAAGACAAGTTCCTAAAGGTGTAAATATTGAGAAATTTTTGCCCCATTCTTCTTCTAATTATATTCATTAAATTTTGAAGATGAAAAAGCGAGGTTGAATGACTTTATTTCTTTTTGTTCATCCAATAAGTAAATCCAATTAAAATTGAAAGCCCTATTAGAGAAATTATAAATCTTGCTAAGTTTTCTGCATTTGGCCAATAACTGAAAGCTCCGTAAAGTAAAGTTATAATTCCTCCCCCCATAATTCCAGAGCTGACATTGTTGAGTTTGAAAAAGGTTGCTCCTATTGTGAGTAAGATTAATGATAAAATGATTGTTATTATGAAAATGTTTTTTGAATGTTTTGTTCTTGCATTTTTATATTGTTCATAGCATTTTTCTTGTTCACTTTCGCAAGGAAAGAATTCACAGTCATTGTTTGGATCTCGAGAAACATAACTTCCGTCAGGACATTCTTTTACATCTTGGGCGCAAAGTGTTTGGTTTTTGGGAACTAAAGGGGGTTTTGTTTGGCTACAAAAATCATCATATTCTGGAGAAGGATAGAAAGTTTGAATTCCTGTGAAAATTACTAAGAAAGATAAAATTGTTATTGCAATTCCTATTAGTAAGTTTTTAATGTCCATATTTGGGTTAAAAAAACATCTTTTATAAAATTTTGCAAGTGTTCAAATTCGATAGACTTTTAAATCAAGTTTTTATAAGTTTTATATGGGATATGAAGAACTTTTGCATGGAGCTTATGAAGAAGTAGAGCAAGGAGAATCTTGTGATTTAAGTAGATGGAAGCTTCCTGAAATTGATGTTAAAATTTGTGGAAGTAAAACATTTATTTGTAATTTTACACAAATTGTTATTTATCTTAGAAGAAGTCAGGAGCATATTTGCAAGTTTTTATCTAAAGAGTTGGCAACTTATTCTAAGATAGAGGGAGATAAGCTTGTTTTAAATCGGAAACTTTCAAAAACAAAAATTGAAGAAAAAATTAAACTTTATATTTGTAAATTTGTTCAGTGTCCTGATTGCAAAAAGCCAGATACTGAGCTTGAGAAAAAAGATGGAATGTTGATGTTGCATTGTTTGGCGTGTGGGGCAAGACATAGTTTTGGGAGATGTTAGGTAATTTAAGAAGCTGTTGTTAATTATTTTTAGTAGGCTTTGGGCAAAATAAATGGAGATTTCCGAAGATGCATACTTTTTTAAATTAAAATTTATTCTAAAGTAGTATCAAGATGGCAAAAGAATCAGATTTAGAAAAAGAATTAGCAATTCAAATAATGGCTGGAACTTTAGTTTCAGTTTTAAAAGATACTCAAAGAGAGGTTAATATAATGAATCAAGAAATTGAATCAGCTTTAGAATATTGTAGAAATTATAATCTAGAACCTGTTTCTCAAGAATATCGTTAGCTTAAATTCTGAATTACATATAATTGCGATTAAAAAACCTGGGGCTTGAGCGAAACGAAGTAACCTTGAGTTTTTTTGTTTCTTTTTTAAAAAGAAAATTTTTATAGTTTCTCTTTTTCTTAAGTATAAATGGAAAGAACGCTGATAATTATCAAACCAGATGGAATTCAAAAAAAATTAGTTGGAGAAGTAATTAAGAGAATAGAGAAAGAAGAATTAGATATTGTTAATGTTAAAATAATAGAATTAACAGAGGAACAGGTTTCTAAGCTTTATGAAGATTCCTTAAACAGATTTCCTCAAATCAGAAAAGAAGTCATAGAATATATGACTGAAAACCCCTCAATCATAATGATAATTCAAGGAGATGACGCGATTAAAAAAGGAAGAGATATTAGGGGTTTGTCTAATCCTTCCAAATCTCCGATAGGTAGTGTGAGAAGAGATTTTGCAGGAGACCAAAATATGGAAGAATTAACCAAAAATGGAAAGGTTACAAAGAATGTAATGCATGCTTCTGGAAATAAAGAAGAAGTTGAATTTGAAATTAAATTATTCTTTGGAGAAGAAGATGAAATCTGATTTTTTTTATTCAAAAACTACTGGATTATATGTTTCAAGAAAACCGCTAAAAATTGATAGCAGAGTAAAAAAAGCAACAGAAAATGAGAATATTGAACTTAATTGGGACGATGAAGGGAGAATAAATTTTGTGGATTTTGATGAATCAAAGAGAATTCTTACTCTGTTAGGTTCTACTATGCTAAGTCCTGTTGAATATTGGAAAGTTTTAGAAGATGCAAAAAATGAAAAAGATGAAGAGATGATTCAGGAGTTGATGTCTAATAAATATTGTGAATGGTTGGATAGGGTTTATCTGATTGATAAAAACTGGATTGATCATCCAAAAATAATTGGGGATTATGAATATTCTGGCAAAAAAGAGAAATCAGTCGAACCAATTGGAAAACCAGGATGGTTTAATCCTGAAAATAATATTAATTTTAAATTGGGTGTTCCAAAAAAAATAAAGTTATTTAGAGATAAGTTTTCGACAAGTTGGAAATATTGGTCTCCTGATTTTTCTGTGACTAAGCACAGACCAAGAGCCCCTATAAGAGGCTATGTGACTTCTGTTGGAAAACCTTCTTTTGATCAAGGTATCCCTGTTGATGCTAAACAACCAATGCAAATGATTAGAGAGTGTAGGACAGAACCTTTAGAACCTCCAATAAAAATAGAAATCTTGAAAACTGCCTTAGAAATATTAAAACAATATGATCAAAAAAAGATAGATACAAATTTTGTAGTCGAATTTTTGGAAGAGCATGGAAAATTATTTAGGAATTCAAAGCAATTAACAATTTATAAAATAAGAGAGAAATTATTTGATTTGCTTGGATTAATGAAAATCAAAACAATAAATGAAAAAGATAATAAAATGTTATCTATGTTGGATAAAGCATCAAGAACCTTATATGATTCTGATCTTGAAAAAGTTGGTTTTGATAATTTTTTAGAATTTATTAAAAAATCTAGACAAAGATTGAAAGATGCCCTTGATGAAAAAAAGGATATTGTTTTTGTAATGGGGCATAAAAATCCAGATACTGATACGGTGATTAGTTGTATCTTTGAGTCTTGGAGAAATCACTTGTTGGATAAAGGACAAATTGTTTATTTTCCTATTGTCCAGAATTATAAAATTCCAGATGAAGTAAGAAGGCTATTGGGTGATGAAATTTCTGATTCAATCTTACTAGAAAAAGAAGAGGATTACAAAAAAGCTAAAAATTCAGGTTTAGCCAGATGGATTTCTGTAGATCAAAATAGGGAGCCAGATGTTCAGAGATATTTTATTTCAATTATTGATCATCATGTTCCTTCTGAAATATCCTTACTTCAAGATTTACCAAAAACAATAGAATTAATTGGATCCTGTACTGCTTTAATATTTCAGAAAATGTTGGGAATAGGATTTTATCCAGACAGAAAACTTGCAAAAATTCTTCATGGAGCTACATTGATGGATACAGAAAATAGAGTATTTCATAAGATGACTGAAAAGGATAAAATGATAATGAACTATTTAAAAGAATTATCTGAAATTAAAAACGAAGATGAATTTTATAGCGATTTAATGTCTTACCTTCTTAACACAGATGATCCAAACATATTATTTGGAAGAGATTACAAAGAAGACTGGGGATTTGGATTTGCTGTAGCAAAAATTAAAGGAGGTTTTAGTGAAAAAGGAAAAGGAATCAAGGACGATTTAATTAAAAAAGCTGTTAAATTGGCTCGTGAAAATAATATAAATAAGAATTTTCCTTTAACAATTTTAAGAATTACAGACTATTTGGAAGATAATATTACTGTAAATAGGGAAAGAGTTTATCTTGTGTTTAATGAAGAAAGTTCAAAAGAATTTAAATCAGCAATATTTGATTTGTTAGAGAAAATTGTAAAATTTGAATTTGGAGAGGTTAATATTACTACAACTGGAGAATTTGTGGAGTTTTGGGGAACTGGGATGCAATTATCTCGAAAGAAAACTGCACCAATATTAGAACCTGTTATTAAAGTTTTTAATGAATATTTTTATTCTCCCAAAAATAAACTTTGGATCAAGAGGGATTTCCTAAAAAGATCTAAAGATGTTTTAAATGCTGGAAAGAAACTAAAACTAAAAGTTTCTTTTGATCAGGAGCAAAGAGTAAATTATCTCACTTATCCAGAAGCAAGGTTTTTGGTAGAAGAATTGGGGTTTACTATTCTCACACTAAAAGAATACTGGCTTGCCTTAAATGATGCTAAGAAAATTGGGGATGTACAAATGATTGACAGCTTACAAGGATCGAATTTTGTAGAATTTTTAGATACAATGATTAAAGACTATGGTATTATGCTAGAACATCCTACTATTATTAGAAATGGAGAAGGATATAAGTTTGATGGAAAAAAAGTTGGAGTTGTAATTCCAAAGGGAAAGCCAAGTTTAATACATCCAGACCAAATAGATCCTAATACAGGAATACCTAAGGAGGTTAGACCTCCTTCAGAATATGGTAATCCTCATCTTTGGAGATATTGGGAACCTGATTCAAACTTAGTTATCCCTACAAGAAGTTATATATTCTTATTAAAGCAACCTTGCTGGGATGGGAAATTTCATGTTAATGATAGTTTTCCAAATTTAGGAATAAGGCCTTGCTGTAAAAAATTAGTTATACCTCATGTAAAAATTAATCAAGATGATAAGAAATTAGAGATTGAAATTAAAAAAGAAGGGGATACGATAAAGCATACTTGGAAAAAATAATTTTGCTAAGCAAAACTAAATGTCCGAAGGACTAAGGAAATCCTCATATAAATTCAAAAACGAAGTTTTTGCTATTTAGTTTTCTTGAAAAGAAAACTGCGCGCGTCCTCTCTATTGGGCGAGCATTTTGCTCTTGACTAACTAAACTAAAAATAACAAGAGTAAATTTGGGGTTGGGAGAAAAATATTATTTCCTATTTCTTTGTTTTAATTCTAACTTCTAGGTATTCTCAAAAATTGAAACTAAATCGCTGTTAAAGTTTTGGGGAAGGATATCGAAATTTATACTTTCAGAGAAATTTGTTCGGATGCTTTGATTAATAAGAACAAATTTACTTTTATTGATAAAAAATTAGTGAATAAATGTTTTTTTCGGGAGACAAAATAATTCTTTAGAGAATCTTATTAACTATTTAGTAGTAAAACAATAGAAACTTTTATAAAGTATTAAAAAATACTATGTTTATGGAAAAAATATTAAGTAAAGATAAAAGAATTCAAATTGCTAGAGAAGAGTTAGAAAATTTTGAAATGCCTCACCTACCTTCTTTAGAAGAAATAGCTTGGGCTTTTCCTGTTGCAGGACCTACAAATCTTACAACTCAAAAAAATAATGGACAATATTTTAATATTCAAGATGTGAATGCATGGAGAGTTCTTTTATTATTACAAAATTATAATAATACTCTGCAAGGATCTTTACAAGGAGATGTAAATCAAAATGAGTATCCTGTTTCACATACTAGTTTTCGTGACCCATTTGAAATTTTAGATGTTACCCATTTATCTCCAATGTTTCCTGATTTTGTAAGGGGGGTTTATGATAAAGAAATGGAAGAATCAGGTAGACCTTCAAGAGGATATTTTTGGGAGAACATTCCTAGAGAAATTTTACAAGGTGTAAAAAGAATACATGACATCAATTGGAATACTCAACATAATGAAGAAGATACTCGGTATTATTTAAGTAATGTTAGAAACATCTTAAATGAAGGTAGCAGATACTTAACTAAAGTTGTTGAAAATTCAAGTGAGGCGAATGAGTGGCCACAATTAACAAAAGCGTCTGTTGATGATCTTAAAAATGGTTCTTATTTTCAAATTGTTTTATTTGGAAGAGGAAGGGCTGGATTAAAACAAGGCGTTTCTATGGGAGTATCTGGAGATAAATTAACACTTAGGTATTCTGGAAGAGATGAACCTGTAGAATATAATTTAAATGAATTTAGGGATGCTGATCCTAAATTGTGGACCATCAAATAAAATAAATTTTTGGGGGAACAACTTTCTCAAGAAAAAAGACAATCTCTTCTAATAGGGGTGGGTGGTCGGGGGTTTTAAAGTGTCCTCTTTACTAACTTTTTATATTTTAGTTTTGGCTCACGATTGAGTTTAACATCGCGATTAAGAGAAGTCGCCGAAGGCGATTTGGGTGGAGCGAGGTGCAACCGAGCGTAACCTCATAATCCTTGTTATATTCCCCGAAGGGCTGAAATTTAGTGCAATGTTGGCGAAGCCAAAAAATCAAAGTCGTGAGCCATATTAATTTTAAAGAGGACACTTTAGGACTGCAGGTTCCGTCTGTAAAACCCATTAAATGAGAGATGTGTGCGTCTTCTTTGCTTCTTTCTTCCTAAGAAAGAAGATGGGCTCCGAATTTTGCTTCTTTTTCTAAAAGAAGAAGTTCTTAGAAATAATATTCTAAAGCTTCCTTAAATTTTTTATCTTTTGTATTTTTATACAATTCCTCAATTTTTTCTTTTAATCCATACTTTAAGATTTTCCTCCATAACTCGGGATAATTTTTTTTAATTAAATCCCAATTACCTAATTGAGGATTGCTGAAACATTTTGCAGAACACATATAGCAAACGCCATCTCCTTTACATAAATTTTCTGTATCTTTATGAAAATAAATATCTTTAACATACGGAAAATTTAATTTATCAAGAACCTTAAAAACTTCCTCTTTTTTCAACATCGCAATAGGCAAAAATAAATTTTCTGGATTTCCAAGTTGTAAATAACCTTTCTCTAAAACTCTTTTATATCTTTTTGGTTTATCTGATGCTAAGAAACCCATAATTGTTAAATCGGGTTTCAATTTGCTATATTGTTCTTGAAGAATAGCGTCCTTTAATTTACTACAAGCATAATTTAAGTTTAATTTAGAAAAATCTTTTTTCTCGTATCCCATTTCTTCTATTCCTGGATATATTGGAATTCCAAATTTTTCTATAAATTCTTTTTCACTATAATCGATTTTGAAGTAATGTAAATTTTTTATTTTTGGTTTAATATTCTCATTAAATAACTTATTAAAATCAGGAAAATTCATACGCATATCAACATACAAAACATTAGTATCTGGTTTGTGTTTCAAAAGAAATGCTAACAGCAATAAGCTATCAGAGCCTCCGCTAAACAGAAGAAGAGGATTTCTAGATAGCTTAAGTCCCTCAGAAAAGATTTTATCTATTTTGTTAATTTTTTCATCTAAAGACAAATCTAAATCTTCAGGTTTAAATTCAAAGATTGAGTTTTTTTTCGATTTCATCTGAATAATCAAATAATTCCTTATGGTGATTGAATGCTTCAAATATTTTTTCTTTGTTTTCTTTTGCTATTTTTTCAGATTCGTTAAAATGAAATTTTCTTTCATTCATTTTCTCCATTAATCTTAAAAAAATCTGCTCATCATTCATTTTAAATTTTTCATGCATAATAATTGATTTTCTTATTACTTCTCCAATCGTTGTCTTTTCTAATTTATCTGCGTCAAAAAGGATTTTTTGAAATTCAGTTTTACAATCTTCAAAAACTCCATGAGTTGAAATTGTTTCTTTGATAATTTTTATTTCCTCTTTACTAAAATCTTCTCCTAGAAGAATTTCTTCAACCATTTCAACAGAATATTTTTCATGCATATCTTCTCCTTCATTTTCAAATTGTTTTTGATAACCAACATCATGGAGGAGTGCACAAACTTGAATCATCCTTTTGTCTTTTTTTTCTAAATTTAATTCTTCTGAAAGCATTGTAGCAAAAGCTAAAACTCTTTTTACATGGCCCCATTTATTCACAGAGAGGTTTTCATAAATTTTCTTAACTTTTTCTTTTATCATCTTGTTTTTTCCAATATTTTTCTCTTATGTGACAATTCCCACAATTCCAATTTTTTCTGAAGTTCTTTGCTTTTTTAGATAACCATAATTCCTTAAGTTTTGATTTCCTTATATTTCCTAAATGTAATTCTCCTGCATTACATTCCCAAACATCTCCCAATACATCAATATACAATCCATATTTGATTTGTCTACATTGGAACCCTCCCAAAAACGGAAGTTGATAAGGATAATTTAATCCTTTTTCATTATCATAAGTTTTTGCTTCATTATAAATCTTCGTGTATTCTTTCTTATTTAAAACAAGACCTCTTTCTAAAGCCTCTCCATGAGGAATTAATCCAGAGAATTGGGGAGATATGTTATTTTCTCTACAAAATTTAAACAAAGGAATTACATCATTTTTATTTATCTTTGTGGCTATACAATCTATAGCAAGCCTTGGGGGAGATTGTTCATTAAACCCATAATCCATTAAAGTTTTTAATGCTTTTTTTATTTTCTTATCATAACCTTTAACCCCCACCAACTTGTCTTGAATTTTATTATCAAATGAATTATACTTAAGAATGATAGAAGTCTTTAATCTAAAAAGTCTTTTAACACTTTCTTCATTAATCATAGTTCCATTTGTATAAATAACAGAGAGTATTCCTAATTTTGAAGCAAATTCTATGATTTTCCAAAAATTCGGATCTAACATTGGCTCTCCTGCTCCAATAAATTGTAAATTTTTACAACCTAATTTTTTTGCTTGTTTTATAATATCATAATATTCTTCTAATAAAAGCTCGTTTTCTTTTTTGCAATGTCTTTCTCCAACACTTGTTTTATCACAATAAATACATCTTAAGTTACAAATATTTGACATATCCAAATCTAAATTAAGTAATTTGTTTTCCTTTTCTGCTTCTTCTATTTCTGCATCCGAATAATATAAACCTTTTACGAATGTTTTTTCGAGATTATTCATTTTTTATAACTTCTCCTAATTTGATAATTGCGTCTTCTATTGATAAATCTTTGTTTCTTAATAAATAATGGGGCAAGTTAAGACAAGAAGAATAAATTTTAGAATATGCAGAATTAAAATTATTCTCTTTGATTATTTGTTCTAGTTCTAAACATCTTCTTTCTTCTCCATCTTTTTGTCTTCTTTGCAAAACCAATTCAGGATTTGCTTCAACCAAAATAATTTTTCCGGAATATTCTGAATTAAATCTTAAATGCATTTGATACTTTTCATCAATTCCCATATGAAAATCATAAGGAGTTTTGCTACTACTTGCAGCGTAGTGGGTATCTATAATAAACTTTCCTTCGGTGTCAATCAATTCTTGAATAAATCTTTTATCAAATTCTGGACGATATCTTCTGAATCTTTCTCCAGTATTAATGTATTCCAAATCTAATAAAGAAGATATAGCTCTGGCTAATGAAGTTTTTCCTACCCCCTTACTTCCTCCTATAAAAATTAGTTCTTTACTCATCTTTTATTACAAATTCTGGGACGACATGCCTAACAAAAGAAATGTCTTCTTTATTTAATTGACCGCCGGATAACAAAAAGGTTTTCCCCTCTCTTCTGTAGCTTACTTCTTTCCCTAATCTATCTAATATTTTTTCTAATTTCTCCTTGTCAGTATTGCATTCTCTGGAATTGCAAATATCTCTTTGAGAATCTATGCAAGGAAATCCGCAATTATCTTTTTTCCTTTTTTCTCTAATATCATGACTATTATAATCTGGTTCTCCAAATAAATAAGACATTGCACAAGAAGTGTGCCAAAAAACAGGAATTTGTGCAACATCTCCAATTATTTTTGTTGCAAGAGATGAGAGTTCATCGTCTCTCTGTTTGTTAGTGTATGTTTTTTATTTCTGGGATTGGAATTCCTCTAATTTTTAGTGATTCGACTATCTCTGGAGTTAATCTTATCCCGGAGAGTGAAGAGGCATCAACTTTTCCTTTTATTTGAGAAGCTAAATTTGTCAACCTTTCTTCGTCTATCCATTCCCTAACTAAGGGACGAACATAATCCACAACTTTGATACCTTTCTTTTTTGCATCATCCATTAATTTAATTCTTTGTTCATAAAAAACAGATTCTAAGCCTGGAATTAAATTTGCATAAGAAACAAAAAGCCCTATTTTTAAATGTTCTAATTTATTTAATTCATCCAAATAATCTTCTCCAGGATGAATCTTTGAAATTAATCCAATTTTATTTTTCCATCCTTCTCTGTTTAACTCGCTCAATATTGCTAAAAGTCCTTCTCTGTTTTTTGGTAGAAAAGGATCTGAAAAATTATAGAATGCCAAAGGAGACTTATCTTTTAAGACTAAAGGTGAATCTAATACCTTTTCCATGGTTTCAGAAGGAGAATAAACTTGTGTCAAATTTCCATTAAACCATAAATCTTTTTGTTCAACACAATAAGCACACCTGAGAGGACAACCCGTTGTAGGATTTACAAAAATCCAGGATTTCCCAGGCATAATTAAACGATAATCTGTATTATGTTGGAAGCTTTTTGCCATAGAAAAAAGATTGTTTAAAACATTATAAATGTTACTATTTTATAGTTATTGCTATACTTAAAAACGAAGTTTTTCTATCTGTCCTGAAAGGACTGAGGAGCCCAAATAAATCTCAAAACTGAAAGTTTTGACTATCTGTTTTTCTGAAAGAAAAACCAAGCACACAGCTCCATTTTAGGGGTGGGTGGTCGGGGGTATTGAAGTGCCATCTTTAACTATCTATTAATTCTAAAGTTTAGTGCCTTCTCACAATTAGACATAACATCGATTAGGTCTACTTTTGATAAAAAAGATAATAAATAGTTTTAAAAACACAAATTTCTTACTGATTTTAATTAAACAGGAGGTATTCAATGGTAAAAGCATATTGTGTTAAGTGCAAGAAAAAAGGGCAAGAAATGCAAGGCCCAGTTATAAGTCAAACTTCTAGAGGTGGATTTATGGCTAAAGGGAAATGTCCGGATTGTGGAACTACTATGAGTGCGATTATGTCAAAAGACAATGCGGAGAAATCTGTTGAAAGTGGTGAAGCAAAAAAAGCATTTTGATTCTAAATTTTATTTTTTTATTTTTTTATAATGGGAAAAGGTAATACTGAAAATAAGGAAGAACAAAAAATTAGGATTAAGTTTCCTAAAGAAGGAGAGGTAATTGGGAAAGTTGACCAGAGGGTTGGAGGGAATAGGATGATTGTGAAGTGCACTGACGGAGTTACTAGAAATTGCAGGATTCCTGGGCGTTTAAGAAGATATCTTTGGATTAGGGAAAGTGATTTTATTATAGTTAAACCTTGGGAATTTGATAATGAAAAAGGAGATGTTTTATTTAAATATAATAAAAATGTTATTCCTAAACTTAAACAAAAAGGGTTTTTAGAAGGAATTGAAGAAGAGCTTTAATCCCAAATTCTTAAATAATGTTTTTTTCTAAATAAATTATGAAAAAAGTTAGAATAAAATCAGTTAGAAAGTTATTGCAACATAGAAAGAAGCTTGAAAGTAAGCTTAATGTTGAATTAATTATTAATGGAAATGTTGTTGAAATTCGAGGAAGTCCTGAGGAGGAGTATTTTGCTGAAAGAGTTTTGGAAGCTTTGGATTATCCTTTTTTAATTGAAGATGCCTTGCTTTTGAAAAATGAAAATTTTGTGTTTGAGGTTTTAAAAATTAGGGATTTTACTCCTAGAAAAAATTTGGAGAATGTTAAGGGGCGGTTGATTGGAACTAAGGGAAAAACTTTGAAAGTTTTGCAAGAGCTTTCTGAATGTGAGATTGTTGTTAAAGATAATGAAGTTGCGATTATTGGGTCTGCGGAATTTTTTGAAAATGCAAAACAAGCTGTTATTTCTTTGATTCAGGGAAGTAAACAAGGGAATGTTTATGGTAGTTTAGAGAGAAAAAAGAGCTGAAAGCAAGGGTTAGATTTATAAACATTTAATCCAAATTCCTATTATGCCCTGGTAGCTCAGTAGGTAGAGCATACGGCTGTTAACCGTAGAGTCGAAGGTTCGAGTCCTTCCTGGGGCGTTGTCCTCGAACCAAAATTTTGTAAACAAAATTACTCCGCGAATATAAAATTCGCGTCGTAAGGTTCGAGTCCTTCCTGGGGCGTTGTCCTCGAACCAAAATTTTGTAAACAAAA
>CAYXNX010000002.1:76942-113274 GCA_964467035.1 Candidatus Woesearchaeota archaeon
TTACTCCGCGAATATAAAATTCGCGTCGTAAAAATCCTCCGGAACTCCGCGAATCAAAGATTCGCGTCGTAAGGATCGAGTCCTTCCTGGGGCGTTGATTTTATAAAGTGCCTTTTCTTTGTTGTATTATGATTAAAAAGTTGTTTATTGGTTTTGTGATTATTTTGATTTTGGTAGGTGCTTTTTTGTGGTTTACTGGTTTTTTTAGGCCTTTTAGAATGAGCCCTAACTTGGACGAGGAATATTGTGATTCTTTAAGGGGAAGCAATAGTTTTTGTGAAGGGGAGTTTTCGGTTTTAAGTGTTAGAAAATTTGTTTGCACTAATTTTTTAGATTATCTTGAAAAAGATAAATGTTATTATTCTTTAGCTATTGAAAAAGACAAGGAATCTCTTTGTGAAAAAATTGATTATAAACCCATTAGGGCTAGTTGTCATAAAAAATTAAATTCATTACAATAATGCTTAAAAAGTAATTTTGCTAAGTATTTTAATGAGAAATAAAGTTTTGGATAAATTGCAAAAAACTGCCAGTGTTGGAATTTTGGGATTGGCAAGTTTGGGGGCTGGTTTGTCAGGTCAGGGATGCATAAGTGTTCCTGAAAGTGTTGATTTGTATAATATGGAGGAAAAACCTACTTGGAGTAACAAATATGGTTTTACTGGTTCTGAAGATGCAAGTAAAATTGAATATGTAGAGGGTAATTTGAATGCTTGGTGTCAAAATCATTTTGAACCTATGTTTTGGGGAATTGTTTCTGGAGATTATGATGCTTTTAGAAGAGGTTGGTAAGTTTTAAATATTCTATTCTGTTATTTTATTTATGGATTTGGACAAATTAGTTGATAATAGGGCATCTGTAAGAAAGTTTCATAAAAAAAGACCTGATTGGAGAGAGATTATAGATGTAATTGATAGTGCAAGGAAGATTCCTTTGGCAGGTAATTTGGCTAGTGTAAAATTTATTATTGTTGATGAACCTGAAATAATTGCAGATTTGGCTGAAGCATCACAACAAGATTTTGTTGCAGATGTGAGTTTTGTTATTGCTGTTGTTTCTGATGTTGATAAAATTAAAAGAAGTTTTGAAGAGCGTGGGGAAAGATATGCGCATCAACAAGCAGGAGCTGCAATTGAGGTTATTTTGTTGAAATTGGTTGAGCAAGGTTTGGCGGGATGTTGGGTTGGTGATTTTGTTGATGGGCAAGTTAAAAGAGCTTTGAAAGTGCCTGAAAAATCTGAAGTAGAAGCAATTATTCCTGTGGGTTATCCTTTAGTAAAAACTTCTCAAAGAAGGAAACCCTCTTTAGATAGATGCTTGTATTTTAATAAATACAAGGGAAAATTTATGAAACCTCCTAAGAGTGATGTTGATGCATTTTAGAAAGTTTTTTAGTCTGGTTTTTTTTTATATAATTTATGGAGCAAATAGTTATTTCAAATCCTGAAAAGTTGGATGAAAAAATTGAGAAATTTAAGAAAGAAGGAATTTCAAGGATTCATGTTATTTCTGATTTTGATAGGACTTTGACAAATGCATTTGTTAATGGAGAAAAAATTAGTTCAATTATTTCCATATTAAGAGATGAAAATTATTTGACAGAAGATTATCCTAGAAAAGCAAAGGAGCTTTTTGAAAAATATAATCCTATTGAAATTGATCCTGATTTCCCATTAGAAGAAAAAAAGAAACTTATGAAGCAATGGTGGGAGGAGCATTTTAATTTGTTGATAAACTCAAAGTTAAACAGGAATGATATTGCAAGTTTGATTTGTTCAAAAAATTTGATTTTTAGAAAAGGTGTAAAAGAGTTTTTGTTGTTTTTGAATGAGAAGGAGATTCCTTTTTTGATTTTTTCTGCAAATGGGTTGGGATGGGATAGTATTGAGATGTTGCTTGAAAAGCAAAATATGTTTTATCAAAATATTGAAATTATTTCTAATGAATTTGAGTGGGATGAAAAAGGGTTTGCTGTGGGATATAAAGAACCAATAGTTCATGTTTTTAATAAAGATGAAACTACAATTCAAAATTTTCCAATTTTTGATAAGGTGCGAGGAAAACCTAATATTGTTTTGATAGGAGATTCTTTGGGCGATGTAAAAATGGCGGAAGGATTTGATTATGAAGAAATTATTAAAATTGGTTTTTTGAATTCAAATGTTGAGAATTTGTTAGGCGATTATGAAAAAGTTTATGATATTGTAATTTTGAATGATGGGAATTTTGATTATATTAATAAGTTGTTTGGGAAGGTTTTAAATAACAAATCTTAAGATAGCTCCAATTCCTCCCAAGTTTTTGAATTGAATTGCATCATCTGTGTTTTCTTCAATCATTTCAATATTTGTTCCTCTTTCTTCTGCAAGTTGTGAAAGTTCTTTTTTTGTTTCTTTTGGAGTTGATTTTGATAAAATAAGGGTTTCTACTGCTCCTAAATCTATTGCTTTCCTTACTTCATTTTCTTTATATCTTGCTTTTTCAGGATTTTTGCCTAAGGTGTTGAAAAAATTTTCTAATAATTTTTTTTCTTTGGTTATTTCTTGCTCTGAAATATCTTCTTGCGCTGCTTCAACTAAAAGTTCGAGACCGTGTTCATCTGCATATCCTATATCTTTTACAGATATGACTTTATTTTTTAAAGCTGTTACTAATTGTCCTTCTTCTAAAAATTCTTCTTTTGTGGGAATTGGTCCACCGATTAAAATTCCTTTTAATTTTTTATTATCAAAAAATTGGGTTTTCATTTCTTCTGCAACTTTTCTAAAGAATTCTTTTGCAAGTCCTTCTGTAAGTCTTTCAAATCTTTGGGAGCTTTGACCTCCAGCTCTATTTTTTCCTGGAACTCCAGAGGTTAATTTTTGAAGAGTTTTAATTTTTGTTCCCTCTAATAAACCAATGGTTGCTTCTTTTCTTTCAATAACTAGTAGGCCATAAACTTCTTTTATTTCAACCATTTCTTCTAATGGTTCTATTACAAATTCTTGATCGCAACGGTAGGTTCTGGTGTTTAAAGGTTCAGGAGGTTCTACTGCAAAAAATTCTATATCTGCCTGTCCTTCTTCTTGAGATGTATTCCCGCAATAAATTGCAATTCCATTTTTGTATTTTTGAGGACCATTTTTTAGCTCTCTTACAATTTTTTCTAGAGCTTCAATAACATTGTTCCGAGTTGTGCGTGATTTGATATTAGTGGCTGTGGATTTTTCAGCTTCTAATTGTTTTACAACAGAATTTACATTATAATCTGCAGGAATAAGCACAGTTATCAGTTCGGTGTGTCTTCCCCGAATTGATTTGATTTTTTCTATAAATTCTTCAATTTCATATTTTTTTGGTTTTGTTAGTATTTCTGACATAAACTTATAAAATAAAGAGGGTTTAAGAAGTTTGAGGTTAATTTTTATTTTTGGTGATTGTTATAATTAGCTTATTCAAATTTTTGCTAAGCGATAGATTTTTATATGCTTTATTTTTAGTTAAATTATGGCAGATGAACAAGGAATAAGTATGCCCGGAGGATTTGGTGGTTTGATGAGGTATAACTCTGAGTATAAAAGTAATTTTATGTTTAAACCTTCTAGTGTGATAGCTATGATTATTTTTTTTGCAATAGTGGCTATTGCTCTAAATATTTATTTTTAAAATAATTCAATAATTTTTTGGTGTTGATTAATCTGTATGTTGCTTTGAGAAAAATTTAGAAAACTATAAATATTGAAAATTGTTTAGATTTTTATGGAAAAAGAAGTGGTATTGAGGGGTATCCTTTGGATATTGGCTTTGATTGCTTTAGGATTTTTGATTTTTGGGATAATTAAAACTTTTTAAAATGTTAAAGGATGACCTTTTGGCATAGATGGGAAATTTTTTGAACTTTGTTATTTTGATTTATTTGATAAGATTGAATTTTTCTTTAGGAACTCTTGATTTTTATCAAACAATGATTGCAACTTTTGGTTTATTTGTTTCTGTGTTGATTAATCTGTATGTTGCTTTGAGAAAATTTTAGAAAACTATAAATATTGAAAATTGTTTAGATTTTTATGGAAAAAGAAGTGGTATTGAGGGGTATCCTTTGGATATTGGCTTTGATTGCTTTAGGATTTTTGATTTTTGGGATAATTAAAACTTTTTAAAATGTTAAAGGATGACCTTTTGGCATAGATGGGAAATTTTTTGAACTTTGTTATTTTGATTTATTTGATAAGATTGAATTTTTCTTTAGGAACTCTTGATTTTTATCAAACAATGATTGCAACTTTTGGTTTATTTGTTTCTGTGTTGATTAATCTGTATGTTGCTTTGAGAAAATTTTAGAAAACTATAAAAAAGCTATTTTTCTTTTTTTAAAATGATGCCTGGAATGTCTCCTGGAAAAATGAATGCTTTGATGAAGCAAATGGGAATTAAACAGGAGCAAATAGATGCTTCTAGAGTTGTAATTGAAAAAAATGATGGGGAAAATATTATTATTGATAATCCTCAGGTTTTGAAAGTAAAAATGCAAGGTAATGAAAGTTTTCAAATAAGCGGAGATGTTAGTGTTGAAACAAAAGAAGAAGGTTTTTCTGAAGAAGATATTAAAATGGTGATGGAGAAAACTGGGAAAGGAAAAGAAGAAGTTGAGCAAAGTTTGGAAAAAACTCAAGATATTGCTGAAACAATTATGGAGTTGAGTTAGTGAGATAATGTTTGAAATAGTCCTGCAATCTTAAGTGTTCTATTACTGGAATTGTATTTTGTCCAGGGATTATTATGGTTGTTGAATAGGGTTTTAAAAAAAGTTCGTTTGTTTGAAGTAAGATTGTTAGCGTTGAAGTATTTATTTCTGCTTCACTTAAATCAAAAACTACTTTTTTTGGGAGGGGGTATTTGGAGCGATGTTGTTCTAAATTTTCTAAAGTTTTGTAACTTAAATTTTTGATAACTCCGGGGTTGGGATGAGGGAGGGCGTGGTAATGGGTTATTTCTTCTTTGTCCAATACTTCATAAAAAAGATGAGAGTTAAAGCAGTTAAATTTGCCTTTTGCTGTTAATTTAAAAATGTTATCTTGTCTTTCTGTTATTATTCTTGTATTTTGCATATATTTTTTTCTAAAAAAGAGTTTATAAATCTTTCCGGAGTTAGTAACTATTTAGTGGTAAATTAATTTAGTATTTAAAAAATTAAAAATAAGAAAGAAGATAAAAATTGGTTTGTAATTAATCTTTTGTTGCGTAATCTACTGAATCTCTTGCAACTTGTCCTGCAACACTGTAGCCTATTGTTTGGTTCATGTGTACAACGCTGGGGTTTCCAGTTAATTCTGCAATTCCTGCTCCAATTCCTCCGGCAATTGCTGCATCTACTCCTATTTTAAGAGCTGGTCTTTCATTGATATACTTGTTTGCTTCTCCTAATTCATCAGGTCTTCTATCAGATTTTTGGAAAGTTGCTGTGTTATAACCTGCTTCTAAAGTGTCTACAAGTCCTTCTCTAAGACCTCTTATAGGATCTAAGTTTTCACCAGTAGCTCTGATTACTTTGGCAGGAGCAATTATTGCATTTCCTGCTGTTCTTGCAACATTTCCTGGGACAGTTGCACAACCACCCAAAGCCATTAAGCTTGCAACTCCTGCAATTAAAGGTTTGTATGCTTTCATTTTTACCTCCTTTTGTTTGTTTACTTATTGCAGGGTAATTTCTTTTAAATATTTGTAGTATTGGTAAATAGTGGTATCAATAAAAGATATTTTATATTTTGGAAATAATTGTGTTGTTTTCTAAATATTCTGAGGATTATTAAGGTTTTTAGTTGTGTATTTTTGTGAATTTTGGGTTGATTCTTTATTTTGAAATGTTGGTTAGTTTTAAGTGATTGCTATTGAGATAGGTGTTTTGATTTTAGGGTATTTGGTATTTTGAATTTAGTGTTGATTCGTAGAATTCTATTAATGGGTTAATTGTTTTTTTGAAAAGGTATGTTTGGGTGGTTAGTGGATTTTTGAAAGATTTTCCTAGGAATTTTTCGGGAGAATTGATGATTTTTTCAATTGGTTGGTATATTTCAATTTTTTCTTTTGGATTTTCCGGAGGGGTTGAATAAGTAAGGGATAATGCAAGACCTGTTATAATTCCTGAGATTAGTATTCTTTTTTTCATTATTATTTTTTAGAAAATGTTATTCTTAAAAATTATTGTTTTCAACAAACTTTATAATATAGAGAATTTTTGTTTTATTATGGAAGTTAGGGAAATAAAATCTGGCACAAAAGTTATTCTTAAAACTAAGAGTGAAGAGATTGAATGCCGAGTTTTGGAAAGTCCGCGAAGAGATATTATTTTGGTGAAGCTTGATTCTGGATATAATATAGGGATTAAAGAAGAGGATATTTTGGATTTTAAAGTTATTAAAGAAAAAAAAGAATCTAAAAAGAAACTGGAATTAAAGAGTAAAAAGGGTTTGAAAAATGTTGCTCTCGTTGTTACAGGAGGGACTATTAGTTCAAGATTGGATTATAAAACTGGCGGGGTTAAATGGTTGATAGAGCCAGAAGAGTTGCTGAAATTTTATCCTGAGATTTTGGAGTTTGCTAATATTTCTAAAATTGAAGTTCCTTTTATGAAAGCTTCAGAAGATATGGATGCTAAAGATTGGGGGATTATTGCAGAAACTGTTGCAAATTTATTAAATGATTCAGATATAGAGGGCGTTATTGTAACTCATGGAACTGATTTTTTGCATTATACTGCGGCTGCTTTGAGTTTTTCTTTAAGAAATGTGAATAAACCTGTTGTTTTAACTTATTCTCAAAGGTCAAGTGATAGGGCTTCGAGTGATGCAAGATTGAATTTGCAGTGTGCAGCTCAGATAGCAGTGAGTGATATTGCAGAGGTGATGTTGGTTGGGCATGGAACAACTGAAGATACTTTTTGTTATGCTATGCGAGGAACTAAAGTAAGGAAAATGCATACTTCTCGAAGAGATACATTTAGGCCTATTAATGATAAACCTATTGCTAAGGTTTATCTCGATAAAATTGAATATTTTGGGAATTATAATGTCAGGGATAATAAGAAGAAAGTTGAGTTGAGAAATAAATTTTCTGATAAAGTTGTTTTATTGAAATTTTACCCTGGAATGGATTCAGAGATTTTTGATTATTTGTTGGAGAAGGGAATTAAGGGAGTAGTTATTGAAGCTTCGGGATTGGGGCATGTTGCAACAAGTGATGCAAGGAAAAATGTTCTTTCTAAAATTAAGAAATTAGTTAATTCTGGAATTGTTGTAGTGGTTGCTCCCCAAACTTTATATGGGAAGTTGGATCCATTGGTTTATTCTAATGGTCGTGAATTCTTAAAAACTGGAGCTATTTTTCTTAAAGATATTTTGCCAGAAACTGCTTTTGTTAAATTGGGTTGGGTTTTAGCAAATAAGGAATTAAATAAAAATGCTAAAAGGAATTTAGAAGAGAATTTTTCAAGGGAATTTAGTGAATTTATTTCTGAAGATGAATTTTTGAATTAACTATTGTTAAGTGGGGCAAGATTTAAAAACTAAATTTTCAAATTATTATTACTTCTAAAAGTTTTACGAGGATTTATGAGAGATTTATTAAAAAATAATGAAAAGAAAGAAATTGATAAAATCAATTCGAAAATTCATGGGCCAGAATATTTGGCAAGTGATTTAAATAATATTCTTAATGAGCTTGGCTTTTTAATTAAGACAAAAGATGTTATGATTTTGATAAATGGTCAAATAAAAGAAAAGAAGTTTAAGGGAAAGGGGGAGTTTTTTTATAAAAAATATTCAAATATTGTTAATGAATATATTCTTCAATCTCAATTAGAAGGAGTTCCTATTGGAGTTAAAGAAATTAATTATCGGATAAGAAGTTTGTTTGTTTTACCAATTAAAATAAATGATAAGTCGATTGGTGCTTTGGTTGTTTTTAATAATCGTTCTATAATTCATAAAAATTCTAGAAATAGCAGAATAATTGGGTTGTTAGAAAAACAAATTAATTTTGCAGTTTCAAAAGCTTTTGAAAGAGCTCATTTGTTTTCTGTTTTTGGGAGGTATGTTGATAAAAGACAAATTTTTGAAATTTTGAAAGACCCAAATTTTTTGAAAAAACCTGAAATAATTGATTCGGTTGTTCTGTTTGCAGATATTTCTGGTTTTACTAAGTTTAGTAATAAAAATGATGCAGAGTTTATTTTTGATTTTTTAAGTAAGGTTTTGAATAAGAGTTCTGGAATTATAAATAAGAATAATGGGGTTGTGGATAAGTTTGTGGGAGACCAGATAATTGGGATTTTTGGAATTACAGATAATAAAAACCGAAGTGAAAATGCTTTAAAGAGTGCTTTGGAGATAAGAGAATTTTTTAAAGAATTCAAAAAATACAAAATTGATGTCAAGATTTCGATTGTTAAGGGAGAGATGATTTATGGTAATTTGGGGGGCAAGTATAAAGCTGATTTGACAGTTGTGGGAAATAATGTTAATTTTGCTTCGCGTCTTTGCGATTATGCTAAGTCAGAGGAGATTTTGGTGGGAGATAAAGTTTATGAAAAATTAAAAGATAAATATAAATTTAGGACTAAAGCTTTTAAAAAATTTAAAGGATTTTCAGAGTGGAGTAGGGTTTATCGGTTTGTTTCTTGAGGGATATTTATTTAAAGTTTTTTTCTTAATTATTTTTAAGTAAGATTGATTTGACATGAGTTGTAACTTTTGGGGAGTAATAAGATAGAAAGGTTTAAAAAATGAATAAATTTGATGATTTTATGAAAGATTATACTCTAACACCTCATAAGTTAGAAGACCCTGTTGTACTTGAAAGTATTGAATCTTTGAATAGGTTAAAAAAAGATAAAGGATTAGAAGGATTTATAGGCGGAGGGATGGCTGTTAGTAGTTATTTACCTATTGAGGATCATAGAGAGACTATTGATTTGGATTTTGATTTATTGTGGAATGGGAGTTTTTCAGATTTTAAAGAAATATGTTCGCCTTTAGAGGAGTATTTTGAAAATAAGGGGTATGAAGTTAATTATAGAAAAAAAGGTTTTACATATGATATTCTTGTTGGGTCTAACGAGGATTCTTTTATGATACAACATAGAAGAAGGTCGAAAAATAATTTTGAAAAGAATTTTAAAACTTTGGTAAGAGAATGGCAAAATTCTAGAACATTGTCTAAAAATGGTTTATCTTATAATGTTCTCAGTCCTGAAGATCTTGTTTGGCATAAAGTATCTAGGGTTATTACCTTTTCAAATCAATGGGGTTTGGATTTGCCAGAAGCAGGATGTAGTATGGATGATATGCGGAAGAAAATTTTTGAATTAAAAAATCAAGTAGTTTCGGGAGGGGATGAATCGTCTGAATCTAATTTTCGTTTAAGAATTTTATTTGACCTTTATGATATTCGATCTTTAGCAAATTATACTGGATTAAATAATAATTATTTTTTGAGCATTGCAGAAGGTGAATCTAATCCTAAAAATGGGGTTAATTTTGAGAGTATAACTAACTTGATGGATTCTCATTGTATTTCTGTTTAATGGAGTAAATTTTAATAAGCTGTTTTTCTGTTTATTTTAATGAAAATTGATTATAGTAAGGTAGGATTTAAGGCAGGGCTTGAGATTCATCAGCAATTGGACTGCGGGAAATTATTTTCTAGAACTCCGAGTTTGTTAAGAAGTGAAAAGCCAGATTATGAAATTACTCGAAAATTACATGCAATTGCTGGAGAACTGGGGGAGGTGGATGAGGCAGTTAAGCATGAGGCAAGTTTGAAAAAAGAATTTGTTTATCAAGGTTATCAAGATAGTATTTCTTTAGTTGAGCTTGATGAAGCGCCACCTGAGATGATTGACCAAGAAGCTTTAAAAATTGGTTTGGAAATTGCTTTATTGTTGAATTGTGAAATTGTTCCTGTTTCTCAAATTATGAGGAAAACTGTGATTGACGGGAGCAATACTGGAGGTTTTCAAAGGACTGTGCTTTTTGGGCGTAATGGTTTTGTGGAAACTTCTGAAGGAAATGTTAGAATTGAAAGTGTGGCTTTGGAAGAGGATTCTTGTAGAATTGTTGAGAAGAATGAAAAAAAAGCAGTTTACAGATTGGACAGGTTGGGAATTCCTTTAATTGAAATTGCAACTGCACCTGATTTGAAAAATGCAGAGCATATTAAAGAAACTGCTTTGATTCTTGGAGAGATTTTAAGGGCGTGCAAGGTTAAAAGAGGAATTGGAACTATAAGGCAAGATTTGAATGTTTCAATTTCAAAACATCCTCGTGTTGAGATTAAAGGTTTTCAAGACCCGAAAATAATGGTTAAAACTGTTGAATTTGAAGTTGAAAGACAAATGAATGAAAAAAATGGAAAAAGCGAGGTGAGAAAAACAAAGCCCGACGGCAAAACCGAGTTTATGAGGCCAATGCCCGGAAGTGCGAGGATGTATCCTGAAACTGATTTGCCTTTGCTTGAAATTTCAAGAGAAAAGATTAATTCTATTAAAAGAGCTTTGCCAAAATTGAAAAAAGATATTAAAGAAGATTTAAAACAAAAAGGGCTTGGTGAAGAAATGATTAAATTAATTTTAAAAAAGAATAAAATCGACGATTTTAAGGTTCTTGTGTCTTTGACAAAAGATGCTGATTTGGTTGCAAAAATGCTTGTTTTATGGCCAAAAGAAATTGCTAAAAAGTTGGCTTTAGATATTGGGAAGGTTGAAGAAATTTTGCATTTAGATATTTTTGAAAAGATTTTGGAGGAGTTGGAAAAAGGGAATATTAATGGGGGGGATTTGAAAGAGGTTTTAATTCGTGTTGTTAAGGGAGAAGGTGTTGAAAATGCTGTTAAAATTGAGAAAAAAGATTTGAATGAAGTTGAAGAGTTTGTTAGAAAAATTGTTAAGGAAAATCCTGGGTTGAGGGAAAATGCTTATATGGGGATGGTGATGAAAGAGTTTAAGGGTGAAGTATCGGGGAAAGAGGTTATGGAAGTGATTAAGAAAGTTTTGAAGTAAGATATTTTGTTCTAAAATTTTAATAAAATTTGTTAGGATAAATTTTGGATTAAATATTTTAAAATTATAGATTAATCCGTCGTGAAAGAGTTAATTTTTATGAAAATCTTTAAATACTTAATTTTCATTATTTATTTATTATTTTTGCAATAATAATAACAAAAATAATGTGTAAAAAATGTAAAAAAGAGGCAATTTATGAGCTTTGTTAATTATTTGGTTATTGAGAAAATGAATTTTTTTAAAAAAAGAGGTGTTTTTAATCTTGGAGAAATTTTGAAGAATATAAAAAAAGATAAAAAAGGTAGTAGGGCGAGTTTTCAGGAAAGTTTTTTTGTTTTTTTGTTTTTGATAATCTTGGGATTTTTTGTTTTAATGGTATATAGTTCAGGGATTTCTGGGATGGTTTTAGGAGATGGTGATGATGTTTCTTTAAATTTTGATAATCCTTTGCCGGGGGAAATTCTTGAAGGAGAATTGGTGTTAGAATTAAGTGAAGGAGAGTTAATACCTCATAATTTGGTTTTTAATATTTGGTTAAATGATCAAAACAAGGAAATTTTGCTGGAAGATTATTTAAATGAGTCCTTTCAAGAAGGAAATTTTTATTTGGAAGATACAGAGATTGAGGGGGAGGGAAAAGGGTATGGAATTAAAGGAAAAAAATATCCTGAAGTAAATTTTGTTTTAGAAATTTATAATAGTTCTGACGAGGGCGGTTCGGGTGAGGGTGGTTTAGATGAAAATAGTTCTGAGGCGGATATTTCGGGGGAGAATAGTTCGGGGGAGAATAGTTCGGGGGAGAATATTTCCGGAGAGAATAGTTCTGGGGAGGATAGTTCTGAGGAGAATATTTCGGGAGAGAATAGTTCTGGGGAGAATAGTTCGGGGGAGGATAGTTCAGGAATGGGTAGTTCTGAGAGAGAAAGTGAAACAGAGACAGGAATTACTGGCAAAGTTATTGAAGATAAAAATAAAATTGTAATAAATGATAGCATAAGTGCTCTTGAAGATTTTAAGTATGATTTGAAAAAAAATCAAAAAGCTAAAATTGTTTCTTCTGAAGAAGAAGTAGATTTGGAAATTGTTGACCAAGAGATTAAAGTTACAACAGATTATTATGAGGAAGGATTTGGTGAAGAGTATTTGGGCAATAAATCATATTCTCTTAAATTAAATATTTCAAAATTAGGTTTTGTTGCAGAAGAAGGATTATTTAATGTTAAAGCAAGTTATAACAATTCAGAAATTATTTCATTGAATAAAGAGATAAATTTTCAAGAGAGTGATGAGAATGAATCACTTCTTACAAATATGACTAATGATAGTGGTCAAAATGCTAATTTAACAATAAATGGTTCTGAAGAAATTTTGGGCAATGTTACAATAAATGAGAGTGAAATGAATGAGAGTGAAATGAATGCAAGTGAAATGAATGCAAGTGAAATGAATGCAAGTGGAAATTTTAGTGTTGAAACAGTTCAATTTGATGCAAAGGTGGGAAAGTTGGTTAAATGGAAGACAAAAATTACTTCAAAAAATTCAACAATCAATGCGAGTTTGGATTTACCAAAACATGCGAAAAATATTTCTGTTTATAAATTTGAAAAAAATGAAAAAGAAAAAAATAGTATCAAAAAAAATAAAGATTTTGGGCAAGAAGATGGAGTTAGAAAAAGGGTTAAAATATTTGATGAGTTAGATAAAAAGAAATCTTTTAAAAATGTTCAGGTTGAAGAAGTTTTGGAAAAAGAAGGAGTTGAATCTGTTGAAGATAGGGATAAAGAGGTTACAAAAAAATCTGGAGATGTGAAAATAGCGGGGGGGGGAGATAAAGGCGGAAAAAAAGAAAACAAGTGAAGAAAAAAAGAAAAAAGTAAAAATTTCTGAAAATGTTTCTGAAGTTGAAATTGAATATGAAACTGATGCGCCAAGGGCATTTGAGAAAAATTTGAGTAATGGTAAGGAGATTGTTATTTCAGGACCTGATGATGTGCATTATGAAAATATTTTAGCTTTTTCAAATATTGATAAAAATATTTCAGTGGATAATTCAGATAATATTAAAATCTATTGGAAAAAGGAAACTTATGAGGGTATTAATGGGAGCAATATAACAAAGAAAGAAAATGTGTTGGTTAATTTTGAAGCTATTGATGAAAATAATAATGGTTTTGTGGATTATGTTGAGTGGGTTGTGCCTCATTTGTCTAATCAGACATATGAGTTGATTATTGAAATTTCTGATGCGCAACATTTGGATTCTAATCGGAGTTTTATTACAGATGTTTATGATTTTGTTAAAGAAAGAGATAGTAATTTTGTTTTAATTCCTGCAGGAGATTATTTGAGAGTTACTTTTGAGCAATTGCTTGATTCTTCGCGAGATATTACTATTTATGCGCGAGCTGGTTGTAATGAATCAATTTTAATCAATGGAACAGAGGTGCCTTGTGAAATTTATGAAAAGAAAATGAGGATTGATGAAATAAGGAAGGAGAAAAATGGGTAGAAAATTATTTTTTGGAATTGGGATTATTGGAGCAATCGCGTCAGCGATTGCTGTGCAATCGTTTGAAAGAAGATATAACTATCTTCAATCATTCGTTTTCGCTAACGCTCATAAAAAAAGGTTCGCCCAAGCGTGGTCGAATGAGTGTAAACCTAAAGGTTTTCACTCAAACGCTTGCTTGCGCAATCGTTTGAAAGAAGATATAACTATCTTCAATCATTCGTTTTCGCTAACGCTCATAAAAAAAGGTTCGCCCAAGCGTGGTCGAATGAGAGAAAAATCTTTTCAGGATTTTTCACTCAAACGCTTGCTTGCGCAATCGTTTGAAAGGAGGTGTGATTTAGATGTTTAGTAATTTGAAAAAATTTTGGTTGATAGCAGTTTTCCTGTTGATTTTTGTAAGTGTTGCTGGTGCGATGATTTATGAATATTATGGCGGTAGTTTGAGCTCTGGAACTTATGAAGATACTTTTTACAATGAATCAGGGTTTGTGCAGCTTAATGCTTCTGGGAGTAGTTATGTAGAAGAAGGAAATTATACTTCTACAATTATGGATTTCGGGGGAACTACAGGGTTTGCTGAGATAAGTTGGAAAGGAAATAGGAGTTGTCCTGAAGGGATGGCGTATATAGACAAGCTTGGAGGATATTGCATTGACAAGTATGAGGCGTATAATGCTGGCGGAGGGGTGGCTGGAAGTGCAGAAGGTGAAAGTCCTTGGACTAATATTAATCAAGGAAGTGCAAAAGATGCGTGTGCTGCAGCTGGGAAACATCTTTGTTCAAGTGCAGAGTGGCTTGGAGCTGCAAATATCCAGGGGCAAGTGTATAATCTTCCAGATGATTTAGCTGTAGAGCCGTATGGGTGCAATACTGATGACCGATGTGGAGGAAGTGCATGCGTTACAGGAAGTAATACAGGATGTGTTTCTGCAGAAGGTGTTTATGATATGGTAGGAAATGTTAGGGAGTGGACAGCTGAAGTTGTTGATACTATAAAACCTTGTAATGTTGGTTCAGATGGTTATTGTTATCCTCAGAGTGATGGAAGTTGGGGGACAAGTGGAGATAGTTATTATGGAAGTGACGGGGTGTATTTTAAAGCAGGGAATAATAGTGGAAGAGCAGTTCTTCGGGGGGGTGATTGGACTGGTGGGGCAGATGCAGGGCCCTTCTTTGTGGCTTTGCGCATTGAGCCTACGGATTCGATTAGCAATATTGGTTTCCGTTGCTGTCAAGAACCTTTGGATTAATCAGTTAATCAATTAATCAAAGCGCCCGAAGGGTGATGAAAAATATAGGAAAAATGGAAGAAAAGGTAGATGTAGAAAGAGAAAGTGAAAAAGTTAGCGAGGGGGGGATTGAAAAAATAGGGGAGAAGGATAAAGAGTCAGTTGAAACTCGATTAAAAGAAGTAGATAGTGCTTTGAAGCTTTATGAACAAGACAAACCAAGATATATTCTTTTAGAAAAGACAAAAGCGCTTTACACTAGATTACACCCTTATCTTTTGCTCTTTCCTAAAAGCGAGAAATTTACTTTGGGACAGAAAATTGAGGAAGGAGTTTTAAAATGTATTAGATTATTGGTTTTGCAAAACTATCAACAAACAGATAAGGAAAGAAAAGATATGATGTTGAAATTTATTTCTGAGATTAGTGTTTTGGAAGTTTTGATTTATCAAGCAGTTGTTTTTAGATATATTTCTTATCCAAATTATGGTAAAATAAAACCTTTTGTTAATGAAATTAATAGATTTGCTTTATCTAGATATAAAAACCTAAATAGCTTGGGGCAAAATGAAAAATAAATTTTTAAATGAAAATAATAAAAGAATAAAGAATGATTCATTGCGAGAATCTCGTGAGAATATTAATAATTCTATGAATGTTGATGAAAAGAATAAAAAAGAGGATTTGAACAGAATGGTCAAATCCTGCAATAGTTTGATACGCGATTATGTTAATTGCAACAATTCGAAATATTTAAATCTTTCTATTAACTCAAAAGAGGGCGTCGGGATGGCAGAATGGTCAATGCAATCGTTTGATACGCGGTGCCCTTTAGGGTTTGTGGGTTCGATTCCTACTCCTGACGCGTCCAATAATTTTTCTCCTTCTGCAAAACAAAAAATGAGAACTTTTGACAACTTTTTTGAAGAAGTTATTGCGTTGTCTAATTTATATAAAGCGTTTGAACTAGCAAAAAAAGGCAAAAGGAATAAGAAAGAAGTGATTGAATTTGAAAAAGATTTAGATGCAAATCTTTTATCTTTGCATTTGGCACTTTTGACTGAAAATTATTCTCCAGGTAAATATAAAACCTTTTACATAAATGATTATAAAAAAAGAAAAATAACAGCACCTTGTTTCAGAGACCAAATTATTCATTATGCTTTGTTTATTTTTTTAGAGCAAATCTATGAATTAAATTTTATTTATGATTCTTATGCTTGCAGGAAAAATAAAGGAACTCATAGGGCTTTTAAAAAATTGAGAAAAATGATTTTGAAATATGATAAAAATGATTATTTTCTGAAAGGAGATGTAAGTAAATATTTTTACTCAATTGACCAATACAAACTTAAAGAAATTATTTCAAGAAAGATTAAAGACAAGAAAGTTTTAAATTTATTGAGTAAGATTATTGATTCTTATAATGAGCCAGAGATTTCTGCCCACATTTCTAATTTAAATTATATTAAACAGAAAAAAGGCATTCCTATTGGGAATTTAACTTCGCAATTGTTTGCGAATATTTACCTTAATGAATTGGATTATTTTGTTAAATACAAATTAAAAATAAAAAGTTATGTAAGATATATGGATGATTTTATAATTGTTGATGAAAATGTAAATTCAATTAAAAGATATTTTTTAGAAATAAGCAATTTTTTAGCTCAAAATTTATATCTAAAATTAGAGAAAAGAAAAGTTCAGATAAATAAAATTTCTTTTGGAGTTGATTTTGTGGGGTTTGTGGGGTTTAAGCGATTTGTGAGAATTAGAAGCAAAAATTATAGAAGATTTGTAAAAAAGATGCAAAAAAATATCTCAAAGTATAGTATTGGGAAATTAAATATGCAATTTTTGGATGATTCCTTTAAAAGTTATGAAGCTCATTTATTACATACAGATTCATTTACTCTTTTGAAAAGATTAAGAATAAAATATTGCGTGCAGATAAAAAAAGCAGTTATTCGGGGGGGTAATTGGAATAATGGGGCAGATGCAGGGCCCTTCTATGTGAATTTGAACAATGAGCCTACGGATTCGAATAGCAATATTGGTTTCCGTTGCTGTCAAGAACCTGAAAAAAATGCTTTAATTTCAAGGAATTATGGTTGTGTTCAGGTTCATAAATCTGCACCTTCATTTATGAAAACTGGAGCTGAAATCTCTGTTGGAGGTTTTGGCAATGACTTTAAATTAAATGATAATAAAATAAATTTAAATACTGAAAAAGGTATAACATTATACTTAAAAAAGGATATTAAAAATGTATAAAATATTAACAAATGAAGAATTGAAAATTGTTGAACTTTTTAAAAATAATGTTTTCGCAAAGTATACTATTCGTGATATTATGCTAAAGATAGGAAAGAAGTCTTATAATTGGGTTTTTAGGGCAGTTAAAAAAATAGAGAACTTTGGAATAATTAAAATAACCTCTGTTGGGGGAAGTAATGTGTGTTCACTTAATTTTGATAGCTTAATTGTTTTTGATTATTTTGCAATTATGGATAAGTTTAAAGTTACAAAACAATTTCCTATGAAAAATGTTGTTGAGTTGATTAATATTGTTCCTTTAGATTATTTTACATTTGTTGTTGCAGGAAGTTATGCAAAAAATAAAGCAACTAAAAATTCTGATTTAGATGTTGTTGTTATAATTGAAAATAAATCTGATGTAAAAAAGGTTTTTTCTGTTTTAAAAAATAAAGGCGACTTAATGATTCCAAAGATTCATTTATTGGTATTTAGTAAAGATGATTTTTTGAGAATGCTTCTTGACAAGGGGGAAAATTATGGGAAAGAGGTTTTTAGGAATTGTATAATTTTTTTTGGAGCTGAGAATTATTATAAAATTTTGAAAAAAGCAAAAGAAAATGGATTCAAAGGTTAAAATTTATTTAGAAAGAGCGGAAAATGAGTTTAGATTAGCAAGAGCTGTGTTTTCTCTTTCTGAAAAAGAAGATATTAAGGTTGAACTTGGGGCAAATCCTGATGACAGTTTTTATTCTTCTGTTATTTCTCTTTGTTATTATTGTATATTTTATTGTGCGAAAGCAATTTTGTTAACAAAAAAAATTGAAACTAAAGTTCCAGATGAACATAAAAAAACTTTAAGTGAGTTTAAGAAAAATTTTGTAGATAATGGCATTCTTGATAAGGAGCTTTTTGAAATTTATGAAGAAGAGGTTGTTAAAGCAGATGAATTGTTGAATTTGTTTTCTTATGAAAGATGGAAAAGAGGACAATTTACATATAAAACAATTCCTCAAGCAAATATTGAACCTGCAAAAGAATCAGTTGAAAATGCTCTTAAATTTTTGTCAAATATTAAAAAAGTTCTGGAGGTTAAAGAATGAAATTAAGTGATTTATTGTTTTTTTGTGTTGGAGGATTATTGTTAATCACAGAAATAGCTAATGCGATTGCTGAAACTTCTGATTTGGAAATTGAGTTAAATGCTCTTGTTAGGGATTTGAATAATAGTGGTTTTCTAAATAATAATAAAATAAATTTAAATATCTATGATAACTATATGTTATCAAGTGATAACAAAATATTAACATGAATACAAAACTAAAAATAATAAATGAAATAGAAAGAAATCCTAAGGGAGTTCATTTGAGGGAGATTTCAAGAGCTGTTAATTCTGGTTTGCCAAATGTTAAACGCTTCTTGAATATACTTGAGAAAGAAAAAGTTGTTAAAAAAGAGAAAGACGCGAATTTGCTTAAGTTTAAACTAAATGAAGGAGAGAAGACACTTTCTTATCTTTCTCAAATTCATGTTGATAAATTCCTTGATTTACCGAATAAAATTAGAACTGCAATTAGGGATTTTATGAACGAACTTGAAATTAGACCTTTAATTGCACTTATTTTTGGCAGTTATGCAAAAGGAAACTATAATAAAAATTCTGATATTGATATTCTTCTTGTTTTCCAGAAAGTTGAGAAGGAAAAAGAAATTGAAATTTTTGCAGAGAAAATAAGTATGAGGACGAATACCAAAATATCTCCAGTTTATGTTGATTATAAAAATTTTGAGAAGAATTTTCTTGATAAAAAACATGATTTTTCAGGGGAAATTCGGAAAGAAGTAATTGTTTTATTGGGTGTTGAAAATTATTATAATTTGTTGTGGAGGTTTTTGAAATGAAAGTTGAGATTAATAGATTGATTCAAGATAAAGAATATTGCAAGCGTGTTTTTGAATTTTTTGTTAAAAGAGAGGTTATTAAAAAAGTTAATACTAACATGTCGGAGAAATATTTGAATAAATCTTTGGATAATCTTGAGTTAGTTGATTATAATATTTGTAAAAAAGGAGGAATGTTTATAAATTATAAACAATTGTTTTAAAAATGAAAACAATGATTAAAACAGGAATGTGGAAAATGTTGAAATTATTTTATGAGAATAGAAATTCTGCCCTGCATTTAAGAAATATTTCAAGAAAAGCTAAAATGAATGAGAGTAGTGTTTTTAGATACTTGAAATTACTTGAAAAAGAGAAAGTAGTTAACTCAAAAATTGATGGGAATATGAAAAAGTTTTATATTAATTCTAATTTTGCGCCCAAAATCCTACCTCTTTTTGACTATGAAAAACTTGACAATCTTCCTTTAAGAAGAAAGAATGCTGTAATCTTTTATTTATCAAAGCTTGTGAAAAAACCTGTTTTTGTTGTTGTTTTTGGCTCAACTTCAAAAGGCAATTACACCAAAGAATCAGATATTGATATTTTAGAAGTTATATCTTGTGATAATGATAACAAAATTGCTAAAAAATATGCTGAATCCCAAACAGGAATTAGACTTCAGATACTTAGAGTTACAGAAGAAGAGTTTAATAAAGAATTAACTGAAAAAAAAGATAAAGTTATCCAGTCTGCAATTGAAACAGGGTTTCCGGTGTTTAATAATAAATATTTTTACGAGGTGGTTTATAATGGATGAAAAAACACTTAACTATTTGATGAGTGATGCAGAATTTTTAAATAAAAGACTTAATTTCTTTATTGGTAAGAAGTTATTATTTAGGCAAAATGTTTCTGAAAATGAGATTAAAGGACATATTGAAAAAGCAGAACATAATATTAATTTTGTTGCAGATATTATTAAGGAATATTCTGATTGGGCAGTGGTAGGTTGTTATTATGCTTGTTATCATAGTGCTTTAGCACTGATTTTGAGAAAAGGATTTTTTTCAAAAAATCATGATGCAACTTTATGTTTATTGATAAAATATTATTATAAGGAGCTTGATTCTAAAGACATTGATTTATTTAACCGCATTTATTTTGACAATCAGGATATTTTATTTTATGTTGATTCAAAAAAGGAAAGGGAAAAAGCATCTTATTCAAGCCAGTTTATTTTTGACAATAAAAAAATAAGGGAATTGAGAAATAAGATTTTGATTTTTGTAAATAAATGTCGGGAGATTTTGAATGAATAAAAATAAGATTTTATTAGTTTGGGTATGTATTGTGTTAATTAGTCTTGCTTTTTTAGTTTCTGCTTTGACTTTTGAAGAAGAACTTGCACAGCTTGAACAAGAACTTGATGAGGAGGGTTATTCTTGGTTAGTTGATTATAATGTTAGCTATCCTTCTGTTGAAGTGTATGAGAAAGATTCTGATGAGTTGATTATGAGTTTTGATGAGGTTTCATCTGATAAAGAGTATAAGAAGTATTTGACTTCTTATAATGGGAGTAATGATGTTTTTGATTTGCGTGTAAGTTGCACGAGCGAGCAGAACGCGAGCGAGTGTTTGGGTGTGGAGTTTGATTATGTTGTTGACCCTTCAAATGAAACAGGGAATTTTTCTGTTTATGAAAATGTGAATGATGTTTATCACGACTTTTTGTGGGATAAGAGCAATGTTTTGATGCAGGTGAGGAGTTGTGATGATGAGCTTTGTGATGGGGAAAGTTTTGAAGGACCTGATGGGACTTCTAATACTTGGTATAAGAATTTTTCTGGCAATAGTTTGGAAGTTAGTAATAATCGTTATTTTCAGTTTAAAGCGCATATGTTTAGAAATGTGACTGCTGATGGTAGAGTTAATGAGACATTTACACCAACTTTGACAAATGTTACCATAGGGAATTATAATAATTCTGGGCCTTATGTTGAGAGTCCTGAAATTGAGAGGGGTTGGGATGGGAATAGTTCATTTTTTAATTGCACAACTAAGGCAGATACTTTTGGGGGAGAGGTTAATGTGACATTTAATTGGTATTCTGTTAATACTTATTTTAATAGGACAATTCTTGCTAAACAAGAGAATGTGAGTGGGGGTTCTGGGGTGGAGGTTTCAAGTGTGATAGATGAAGAAGATAGGATAAAGTATCAGGGGGGTTGGCATTGTAGTGTTAAAGCTTCTGATGAAAACGGAGAGACAGATTTTAAAAATACAAGTTCTATGGGGATGGTTTATGATAGTGTTGATTCTGTATATGATAATTTTGCTTGGGACAGCAATAATATGAAGTTACAAGTAAGGAGTTGTGATGATGCTTCGTGTGATGGGGAGGATTTTATTGGGAGAGACAATACTTCGGATAGTTATTTGATTTATCCAATGGACGAGAATTTGTCTTTGTTAAATCTTTCTGATAACCGGTATTTTCAATACAAGGTGTTTATGGAAAAGAATTATTTGGAAAGTGCGAGTTCAACACTTACGCCGAAGTTTTATGGGGTTAATGTTAGTTATAGTGATACAATAAATGTTACTGAATGTACTACAATTAGTAAGCCGGGAACTTATTTTTTGATGAACAATGTAAGTTCTTCTGGAACTTGTTTTACGATATCTGTAAATGATGTCGCATTTTATGGGCAGGGATATGGGGTGGAATTTTTCATAAGCGAAAGTGGTAATGGGTTTTCACTGACTGGTTCAGATATTACTCTAGAGGATACAAATATCAATAAAATATCTTCATCTAGTGGAGGTAATGGTATTTATTCTTCAGGAGATAATATAACAATTAGGAATAATAATATCTCGGTTCATCGCCCAAGTGGAAAGGGTATCCATTTTTTAAGAACAACTCTCGGAATGATTGTTGGAAATTCAATTGAGACTTCTGCAAATTCTAAGGGGATTGATTTGGTGAAAGTTTATAATATTTCGGTTCAAAATAATACACTTAATTCTGGAGGTAATGCACATTTTGGAATTAGATTATATGAAAGTTCTTCTAATTGTTTAATTCAAGGGAATAATGTTACAAGTCAGTCAACCCCTATTTTATCTAATGGACATACGAACGAAATAGTTGATAATCGTATTGTTGCAACAACAACCGCCGGAGGGGGAGTAATCTTATTAGATACTCGTGGAGGATATCATCCTCACTCAAATATATTTTCAAACAATTATATAGAGGCTCAAGGATTAGATAAACATGCATTAAGATTAGATGATTATGCAACTTCAAATACTTTTTTTAATAATACTTTCGTAACTAATGGAGGATTTGCTATAAAGATTAGGGAATCCGGTGTAGATGATAATTTGTTCTACAACAACTTCTTCAACAACACAGTAAATGTAGAATCAGTAGCAGGAGCAGACAACTACTTCAACACAACCCGCGATTGCTCACAAACAAACATTATCGGAGGGGATTGCATACATGGAAACTTTTGGACAACTCCTGATGGGGGCAATTTCTCAGACATTTGTGCTGATGCAAATGCCGATGGCATTTGTGATAATAATATGAATGTGACAACAGGCGAAAGTACTGATGCTGTTGGTTATAATGTTGATGAAGGAGCATTGACTTATCCTTATTCAAGCGGAGTTGTTGTGGAATATCCTGATAATTTGGAAATTCATTATGATGATGTAATTGATTTTAATGTGACTGCGACAAGTGATAGATTCCCGATGGATTCTTGTTGGTATTCTTTAGATGGGGGGGCGAATAGTTCAATGAGTGCTTATAATGAAACTTTTTTCACATATACTTACGAAGGAATTACTCATGGTTTTCATAATCTTACTGTGAGTTGTAATGATACTGGGGGTAGGTGGGCTTCGGCAACTGAAAATGATTGGGAGGTGAATTTGAGGGATTTAACTATTTCAAATGTTTCTCTTCCTGAAACTGTTTATACAAATGAAACTTTGGTTGAAATCAATGTTTCAAATATTGGTGGGGCTGATTTGGAAAATATTAATGTTTCTTGTTATGAGGGGGGTGAGTTGTTTGATTCTAAGGAATTGGATTTTATTGCAATGGGGGAAAATTATATTACCAATTGCACAGGGGTTTTTGATGGGACAGATAATCATTTGTTAAATGTAACTGTTGACCCTGAGAATACAATTCCAGAGGTTAATGAGAGTGATAATGAGTATACTGTTTTGTTTAATACAACTCAATTAACTATAATTGATATTGATGTTGTTGATGAGGCAAATACAACTGAGGATGTAAATGTGCAAGGTTCTATCTCTAGAAATAATGGGACAGCTTTGACTGATACTTTATTTACAATTAAATTAAATGATGTTTTAGTTTCTTCAGATACTTTAAATATAAGTGATTTTTCAACAGGAAGTGGGGAGAATTTGAATATTGCAGATTCTTTGAAGTTAAATTTAAGTGAGGAAAATTCTGAAAAAAATTATAATGACTCTTTTGTTAATGCTAAATATGAAGAGGATTCTGTGGATTATAATAATGCTGGTTATTTTGTTGATGATGGAACTATTTTTGAGGGGGATATTATGGGGGAAAATTTGGTTGGGAATATTACTTATAAGTTTGATTCAATAACTCAATTTTATAATGCGGATTTTTATGCTTTGACTTCTGATTCAAGTGATGGAGGGGCAACAAGCAGTATTTTGTATAGTTTTGATAATGAATCTTATGTTGAGTTGGATTCTACTTCGTCAGAAGGGGAGTTGATTGGTGGAGAGATTCCTGTAAGGGGTGAAAGTGAGGTTTGGTTAATGTTAAAAACAGATAGGCCTGATGCTTTTAGTGAAAATCCTATAACTTGGATGGAATTTAATTATTCAAGTTATAATTATAGTGAAAAAGGGAATTATACTTCTGATGTTATAGAATTGCCAGATGTTTCTTATACTGTTTTAAAATGGGGGGAAACAACAAATGATGAAACTATAAAAACGCAATTAAGGGAAAGTGATGATGGGGTGGATTGGGGGGAGTGGAGTGAAAATTATACAAATTCTTTAGATAATGATATTTCGGATTTTTCAAAGGATTATTTGCAGTTTAGGGTTTGGTTGGAATCAGGTAATTTATCAAAAACTCCTGAATTTAACTCATTAGAGATAAAGTATTTTAATGCGTCAACAGATTCAAATGGGAATTATAATTATAATATTACTATTCCGACAGATTCTTTAGGAGTTTTGCCTTTAGAAGTTGGAATTTCAGAAGGTCAAGGGAATTTAATTGGAAGTAATGAAACAAATATAACAATCTGGGCACTAACTGAAATGCCTTATTCTTATACTAAAGATTATTCTGGGTCTTTATCAAATTATACAATAAATACTAATTTTACAAGGGCAGATACAGGGGATTTAGTTAATGGAACAATTAATATTTCAATAAGCAATGATACATATCGGTGGAGTGGACTTTGTGTTGGGGAGGATTTATGTAAAAAATCATTTACAATTCCAGGAAATTTGAGTTATGGAAATTATACTATAAATGTAAGTGGCTGGAATGAAAGTGCTTATTATAGAAATGGTTCGGATTCATACTCAGATTATTTATCTGAAAAAAACACAACAGGAGATTTAACAGTTTTGAATAAAACTATTGGAGATTTTACTGTTGGAGATGATTATGGTTTTTTTTGGAATGCAACTTTGGAAAATACTGGAAAAGGAATAATGAATTCAATTCATATTTATGATTACAAACCTGCACGTTCTTCAGGGATTAATAGTATCACTGAAATAAATCCGTGTGATAAGGTATATCCTGGGGAAAAATGCAATACTTCTATGTTTATTGAAGTTAGTGGAGATGCAACTGTTGGGGAGGAAAATCCTCATTTTATTTCTTGGAGGGGAACATGGGAAGATAGTGATGGGGGATTGGCAGGAGGTGAAGATTATATTACTTATACAGATATGTATGTAATTATTGAAGGAAATTCTACAATGTCTATTTCAAATAAAAGTGTTAATCGGACAATACAGCACGAAAGTAATGATAGTTTTGAATTTGATGTTGAGTCAATAGGTTCAACAGATATTTCTTCTGTAACAGTAAATTTTTCAGAGGGAAACACTACAGAAAACTCAAAAAATATTTCTTCATCTTGGGTTGAATTTTCTGAAGAAACTTTTGATTTGATTTCTGCAGGTTCAAAAAAATCTGTGGGGGTAAATATTTCTGTTCCTGTTCAAACAAGTCCTCAGAATTATACTGGGATAATAAATGTTACTTCTGAGAATGGCGGAAATTCAGAAATGAATTTAAGAATTGAAGTGCCTAAAAATGGTTCGTGGTATTTGACTCCAAGTGAAAATAATACTTATAATAATTCTTATTCTTTAAATACTCCTGGAGAAATTGGAAATTTCACAATTGTTAATACTGGAAATATAAATTTAAGTATGGATATTTCTTATGCTCCTTCTGGAGATACCTCTTATGAGGCATTTGGGGATTCTTTATTTGAGCAAGATTATTTTGTAGAAGATTTATTGGCTAATCCTACTAGAAAAAATGTAACCAAGGGAGAAAATGAAACAATTACTTTATGGCAAAAAGGATATGGGGGGACTTTAGAAGATGTTGGAGTGCAAATGAATCTTTATAATGAATCAAGTAATCCTTCAAATTTTGTGGTTGAAGATACATTTACTATTGTAGAGCAACCTCCTGAAGTGACGGGTATGTGGTTTATTTATGATGGAGAAGTTGGAAATATTGCTGAGCAAAATAGGGAAATGACAATTAAAGTAAGGGGAGAAGATGATGTTGATTTAAACGAAACAACTACAACTGTGAATGTTTCTTGGGATGGTGGTGAGGAAGTTTTGGAGATGGAGAATTTGGGTTCTGATGGAGATGAATATGTTAAAAGTGGGAATAAATTTTTGATTTTGAATTATACTGGAGATTTTACTCCCTCAGCAAAAGGACAACATAATGCAACAGCTACAATTTATGATGAAGGTGGGAAACAAGCAATATCAGAGAGTTATAATTTTACAGTTTATGGGACTTCAGTAGGTGTTTTGGGTAGTAACTCGAGTTATGAATATATTACAGATATTGATAGAACAAATAAACATACTTTCAAAATTAATTATACTCTAAACAATAGTGGAAATATTTACATTTATGAGCCAAATTTAACTTTTTCAAAAAATGAAAGTATTTTAATTGGGCCGGAATATTATACTTTTGAAAATTTGAGTGGGAAAAGAAACACAAGCAAAGTTTTTGAATTTAATGTAAGTGCTTTGACAAGTCCTGGGCAGTATAATGTAACTGGTGATTTGGAATATAGAAATTCTGATGGTAGTTTTGGAACTGACTCAAAAATATTTACAATTGATGTTGAAAGTAATAAAAGTTTTTTACCTTCTACAGATTTGATTAATTTGACAGTTGGTTCTGGTGGAAGCAATGAAAGTGAGCTGATTCTGAATAATACTGGAAATGATATTTTGCAAGATGTTAATCTAAGTTGTGTTTCTGGAACAGTGTGTAGTTCATTAGATGTTGGCTTTAATGATTCTTTATTTAATATTTCAAAAGGAGATGATTTTAAAACAAGTGTTTTGGTAAGTGCTTCGTCTGGATTAGCTGCAGGTTTTTATAATGGAACAATTAATATTTCAGAAAGTTCAATATCTGAAGTTTTAGATATGCAGGTGACTGTGCCTGAAACTTGGGGGTGGAATGTTACTCCTACTCAAATAAATGACACAAAACCTGCAGGACAGTCTGGGGAATTACATGAAATTGAAATAAATAATTATGGGAATGTGAATATTAGTTTTATGCTTGATTCAACAAATTCTTCAATTGTTGTTCCAAATATTTCGAGTTTAGATGTTCCAATTAACACAATTAAAAAGTTTATGGTTAATTTTACATCTCCGTCTTCTGATGGGGTTTATTCTGAAAATATAACAATTACAAATTCAAGTGCAAGTCCTCAACAAGTTAATATTCCTATTAATTTAACTACAACTAATTTAAATGTGTCTGCAATATACCCGAGAAAAAATGATAAAATGAGGGATATAAGGGAAAATGAAATTATTGAATTTCAAGCAAATTTGACTTTTGAAGAAGAGGAAATTCAAAATGAAACAAATTGGACTTTGATTATTGGAGGAGTTTCTTGTAGTAATTTAAGTTATGATTATTCTTTAGAAAATGATTTTTGGAATATTTCTTGTGTTGCACCTGATTTGGAAGATGGACAATCTTATGATTTTGTTTTAAATGCAGATAATTCTTTGTATGGTGAAGTATCTACAACTGAAGAAGATGCTATTGTTTATAGGGATTTAACTCCTCCTAATTTTGATATAACGAGGAATAATGTTGAATTGGGTGAAAGTATTAATTTATCAGCAAATATAACTGATAATGTTAATGTATCTCAGGCAACTGTTTCAATACTTTATCCCAATAATGATACTTGGAAGAATTATTCATTAAACTTGGAAAATGGATTATATAAATTAACATCAATTAATTTAGATTATCCGGGAGAATATTTGGTTAATTATAGTGCTAATGACACAACAAACAACTGGAATTCAAGTTTGGATTGGTTTGAAGTATATGATTTGTATAGTTGGCAAAACCGAATTAGAGATTATCAAAATAATCCAATAACTTCTGCAACCATCTCATTGTTAAGACCAAATACAAATACTGTTTTACTTTCTAATTTAAGTGATTGGGATGGGAGAATTGGGTTAAGTGTTAATAAAAGAAAATATGATATGAAAGCAACATTAAACGGAGATAGTTTAATAATTAAAGATTTAAATTTAAATGATACTTCGTTTGCTAAGAATTATAGTTTTAATTTTTATGGAATAGAAGAAGACCAAATGAATGAGGTTGTTGCTTTGCATAAATCTTTTGATGGTTTGGTTTCAAATTCAACTTTATTTGATGATTATAATACCCAAGCATTATTTAATTATAGTGGTTTTAATTACGAAAGTTCTAGTGATTTAGAGGTTATCAAATGTGATGATTGGGGGTATTCTTCAAAAGAATGTAATGGTAGTTGGAGTGTATTGGATTCTTCAATTGATAGGTCAACAAAAACAATTACTGGAAATTCTTCTGGTTTTAGTGCTTATTTCTTATCTGAAAATAAATGTGGAAATGGGCTTTGTGAATCAAATTATGGAGAAACAACTTCAACTTGTTCAGAAGATTGTAAGGATTATAGTGTTTCAGTAGATGGGGGTGGTGGAGGCGGTGGAGGTGGTGGGGGTGGTTTGGGTGAAGGAGATTTGAAAAGAATTGAAGAAATAGTTAAAAGTTTTTTGAATGTTGGAGGAGTTAAAATTGAGACAACTTCAATTCACAAAGAGCTTTTTGCAGGAGAATCAACTACTTTTAGGGTAAGGTTGGTTAATACGCTTTCTAAAGAAGGTTCTGTAAATCTTGAGCCTGCTGGAGAGATTGAGCCTTTTATTACTTTTGATTCTTCACAAGTTAAGTTAGATCCTAATGAAATTAGGGATATTCTAGTAAGAATTACTGTTCCAAAGTTTACAGAACCTGCTAATTATGATGGAGAGATTTTGCTTGAATCTCAAAAAGAAGAAGCAAGTATTCCTGTTACAGTTAAAGTTTTATCTCCTGAAGGGAAATTATTGGATGTTAAGATTCAGGCCTTAAAAGAAAGAGTTGAACCTGGCGAAACTTTAAGATATCAGATGGATTTGATGAATTTGGGTAAAACAAAAAGAGTTGATGTCCAATTTGATTTGCAGTTACTTGATTCTGATACAGGAGAGATGGTGGGAAGATTAGAAGAAGCGTTTGCTGTTGATACAACAGTTAGCAAAATTAAAGAATTTAAGATTCCGGATAATACTCCTACTGGAAAATATTTATTAAAAGGTGTTGCTCATTATTCTAGTTTAGAAGAAACAAATCAACAAGCGAGTTCTATCTCACATGTGGTAGTTGATTATCCTTTTTATAAAAAAAGTTTTTTATATATTCCTATTTGGGTTTATATGTTAGTTATTGGGGGGATTGGAGGGTTAGTTGGATTTATTTATTATTTAAGATATCTTGAATATAAAAAGAAAAGATTTAAGATAAAAGTAGAGTATAATAAATTGCCTCATGCAAGCAAACATTCTGGATTTATTGGAAAAATTGCTGAAACTAATAATAGGGCATTTATTGATTTGAATAAATTACAAATGCACACTCTTGTTGCAGGTTCAACTGGAAGTGGTAAAACTGTTGCGGCGCAAGATATTGTTGAGGAAGCATTGAGAAATGGTAAGGGAGTTGTTGTTTTTGACCCAACTGCACAATGGACAGGTTTTTTAAGAAAATCCAAAGATAAATCAATGTTGAAAAGATATAAATATTTTAATATGAAAAAAAAGGATGCTCGGGGTTTTGAAGGTTCAATTAAAACAATTAGAGATCCTTTTGAAATGATTAATATTAAGAAATATTTAAATCGTCCTGGAGAGATTACAATATTTAATGTTTCTCATTTAACTCCAAAGGAAATTGATTTGGTTGTTGCAAGTACAATTGAACAAGTGTTTAAATCAGAACCTAAAGAAAGTAAAAATCTTAACTCTTTAATTGTTTATGATGAAGTTCATAGATTGTTGCCAAAGTTTGGTGGAAGTGGTAAAGGATTTATTCAGTTAGAGAGAGGAGCAAGAGAATTTAGAAAATGGGGAATTGGATTAGTTTTAATTAGTCAAGTATTGAGTGATTTTGTGGGGGAAGTAAAGGCGAATATTGGAACAGAAATTCAGTTAGGAACAAGATATGAAGGTGATTTGGAAAGAGTAAGTGTTAAGTATGGTGAGGATGTTTTGAAATCCCTTGTTAAAGAACCAATTGGTACTGGAATGTTGGTTAATCCTGAATATAATTCTGGAAGACCTTATTTTGTTTCTTTCAGACCATTATTGCATGAGACAAAAAGATTAAGTAAAAATGAACTAAAGAATTATGAAAAATACTTTAAAGAATTGGAAGATTTAGATTACCAGATTAGATATTTGAAAAAAGAAGGAGTTGATATTATTGATTTCAAATTAGAATTAAAACTTGCGAATAGTAAGGTTAAAGAAGGACAGTTCCAGATGGCAGAAATGTATCTTGAATCAATAAGACCTAAAATTCAAGAAGCTTGGAAAAATATTGGTAAGAAACCTCAACATTATAAAAGAAAAAGAATTGAAAAGAAAGAAATTATTAAAGGACTTTCTAAGGCAAAGAAAGGAAGAGCAAAATATTTAAAGAAGAATCCCGAAGGAAAAGTATCATTTAAAGAAGAACTTTTAAAAATTAAAAAAACTATAAGTGATTATAAAAGAGAGGGTAAAGATGTTTCCAGTATTGAATCGCGTTTTAATGATTTGAAAAATAAGTTGAAACCTTATAAAGGGAAAATTAGGAAAAAAGATGCTCAAGGAATAAAAAGAGAATTGAGTGAATTAAAAAAAGAATTGGCAAAAATTAAAAAATGAAAATTTTAGATAAAGTCTTGGGGAGAGATAAAGAGGATGAAGGAGTTCCTGATGTGGGGAGAGAAGAAAAAAAAGTGAAGAAAAAGAAAAAAGTGAAGAAAAAAAAAGTTGATGAAGATTTAGACGAAGAGGGGGATGAAGATGAGGATGAAGAGGATGAAGAGGGGGATGAGGGGGATGAAGATGAGGATTTAGACGAAGAAGACGATGAAGATGAAGATTTAGATGATGAAGATGATGGGGGAGATGAGGATGACGAAGATGAAGATTTAGACGAAGAGGGGGATGAAGATGAGGATGAAGAGGATGATGGGGGGAGGGGAGGAAAAAGAGGAAGAAGAAAAAAGAAAAAAGTGAAGAAAAAACAAGCTGATGAAGAGGGGGATGAGGGAGATGATGAAGATGAAGGGGACGAGGATGAAGAAGATGATGAAGATGAAGATTTAGATGATGAAGATGGGGGAGATGACGAAGGAGATGAAGATGATGATGATGAAGATGATGATGAAGATGATGAAGATGAAGATGGTGAAGAAGAAGATTATGAAGACGAAGATGACGAAGACGAATATGATGATGAAGAGGAGGTAAGTGGGGGAAGTGGAGGAAAAAGAGGAAGAAAAAAAAATGAAGCAAGTTCTGTTTTAAAAAAAGAAAGAGAAAAATTAGAATTTAAAAGGATTAATGCAAGGATTGAATCTATTAATACTTTATTAAAAGGATATAGTGATAGGATTTCTATGTTAAGTCAACAAATTGGAGAAGTGAGGTCTACAAATGTTGCTAATGAAAAATCAATTAATCGATTGGGCAGGGGTGCTGAAAAAGCAATAGATATTGTTAAGGAAATTAAACCTGAAAAGTTAAGGATTCAGTATCAAAAAGCTGATATGAAAATTCAGCAATTGAACGAGAAAATTGAATCAAATAAAGAATTTATGAAGAGTTTAATGGATGAATTAAAAGAAGTGCGTTCAAAATTAGGAAGTTTTTTAGAAACTGAAGAGTTATTAAAATTAAATGGAGATATAAAAAAGGATTTAGTTACAACGCAACAATTGGCTGCAAAAACAAAAATGCAGGCAGATAAAACAGAACAAATTTTTTCAGAAATTAGAAGAAATATTGCAAATAATGAAAAAATTGAGGGAAAAGTAGACAATTTGGATTCAAATTATTCTGAGGTTATTAAAGAAATTGAGGGAATGAAAATTGATTTTAGCAATATTATCAAAAGAGCGGATTTTGAAAAGTTTAAGAAAGAAATAATGCAAAAAGTGGTTTTAGTAAATCAGGGTTTGGAAAAAATAAAAATGATTAGGTCTGAAAATCAAAGGTTAGGTAGATTAATTGAGACAACATTGGGAATTGTTCAAGAAAATAAAGAGGATATTTCTAATATTTCTTTAGCAATTGGAGATGATAATTTAAGAATGGCTGGGAATTATAGTAATAAAATTAATTCTATTCTTGATGTTTTAGATGTTCTTTCTGAAAGAGTTAATAAACTTGAAAAAAAATTTGGGATATCTAAAAAGAAAAAATCAAAACAAGTTTCAAAGATAAAAAAAGATGCAGGGAATTTAAAAAAAGTGAAAAAGATAGGACAGAATTTTCAGAAAGCTCAAAATGGTGGAAATAAGGGAAAATCAAGGTCTATATTTGGTTCTTTTTATCAGGGCAAGGATTTGACAGATGAGGAAAAACAAGAAATGAAAGAGTTGAAAAAAGAATTTAAGGAAAAAGAAAGATATGATAAAAATGAAATTGAAGAATTAAAAAGAGAAATTGGCAATATTACTCACGAGGATAAAAAAGAAAATGTGAATAAGAAAAAGAGTAAAAAGAAAAGTGTGAAAAAGAGTAATAAGGATGAAGAGAGTAGGGGTAAGAAAAAAAAGGTAAATAAGAAAAAGAGTAATAATAAAAGTGTGAAAAAGAGTAATAAGGATGAAGAGAGTAAGAGTAAGAAAAAAAAGGCGAATAAGAAAAAAAGTAAAAAAAATGAAAGAGAGAATGTTAAGAAAAAAAAGGTAAATAAGAAAAAGAGTAAAAAGAAAAGTGTGAAAAAGGCAAATAAGAAAAAAAGTAAAAAATAATTAATGAATTATTTATTCTTGGAGTTCTTCATCTTCTTCATCCAAATCTTCTTCAGTTTTGTTAGATTTTTTTGATTTTTTGTTTTTCTTTTTAGGTTTTTCTTGAGATACTTCAGAAGAAACACCTAATTTTTTCTCAATTTTTTTCATTCTTTCATCAAAATTATCTTGGTCAATTTCAGAAATTGGTGTGGGTTTTATTAGTTCTTCTTGTTTTTTAAAGAAAGTTAAAATGCTTATTTTTCTATAAATTTTATACAAAAAGAAGATTAGGATAATAAAAAAAGATATTCCTAGAATTACAAAAAAAACAGGAATTATTGATTCTAATGAAGGCATTTTTAATGAGGGCAAATTTATTGAAAAACCTTTTTCGTCTTCTAAATCAGTTTTAATATTTTTTATACAGCTTTCAGCTTCTGCTAAATTGTTTTTAGCATCAATAAATTTTTCATCTTCGATATTTGATTGAACATTTGAGATAATTTCTTCGCAATAAGCTAAATCTTCTAAATTATCTTGTCCTTGTGTAGAATTTTTTGTTTTATTTATTAACTTTTTCAATCTTTCAATTTCATGTTCATAAAAATCCAATAGATTTAGAACTTCTAATTTTCCATCAAGAGTTTTTTCTATTTCATTTGATTTAAAAATATAAGTAAATTCTTTTTCTCCGATAAAATTAGTTATTAAAAATTCTATTTCAAAATTTGCTTCGTCATTGGGTTTTAATGATTTTATTGAAAGAGGTTTTAGGGTATATTCATCTTTTAAAAGTCCATCCAATTCTAATGTTAAGTTTGTTAATTTTTCTGAACCTGTATTTTTTACTGAAAAATCAACTATTTTTTTAAGGTTTTTACTTAAAGTGATTTCGTCTTCATAACTTACTGAGATGTTTGTTTTGTTTGTTGTTGGTTGAGGGGTACTTGCTCCACCTCCACCGCCCCCGCCCACACCTTTTTTGGTGTCTTTGTCTTCAATTATTGTAAATGTTTCATAAGCTCCTGCTTTTTCTGTAGAGCTCCAAGTTCCTAAAAATGTTATTTTTGCTTCTCCTGTGTAAGTTGTTTCTGGATTTATTGTATGGGTCTCTTCCTCTGAAACACCTATTGTATCTTGTCCTGTGTCTAAAACCTCTCCAGTGTCTGTTCTTGTTAAATTCCAGTCGACAGCAATATCTGTTACTCCATCTCCCATGTTTTCAAGTATTGTTGAAATTTCTAAATTTGGAGCAGTATTGTCCAATATTTCAATACCTCTAACATCGAAAGGTCCACCTGTTAACCTAAAATGCTCTCTATCAATAAATGAATTTTTGTTTCTTGTTACATTAGTATATATGGTCCAGTGACCTGTCGGAGTTGAAGGGGTTGTATAATTGTAAAAATATCTTCCAGTTTCTAATTGTGATTTGTAATTTACAGGACCAATAACTAAATTGTTGTTTGAATCGTAAAGAGAAATTTCTACAGAAGATGCGTTTACAAATTTTCCATTTATATCCCTAACTTGTATTTCAGATTCTAAAACATCTCCGGCTTCTAATTCTGAAAAAGCAATTGTGTTAACATTGGTTGTATTTGTTAAATTTGTTGAATCATAAGTTACAACAATTTGTTTGTTGTCTCCTTGCCAGGAGTTATTGTATTTGTCTGTCCAGGTTACATTAAAAGTGTGTGTTGTTTCATTATTCGGGAGAAAAATAAACCATTTTGCTACTTGTTTATCTCCCTCAGAAAAATTTCCTATTTCTTGTGTTTGCGGGTGTGAAGAAAAGGGAAATTCAAATCCAGAGGGTGTGTTTAAAGTTACATTTACATCTTTTAGTGAATCAGTTGCAGATAAATCAGCAGTGATTCCTATGCTTGAGCTTGGAAGAGCATAATTAGGATAGATTTCATTTTTTGGAGAGGCAGTAGGTTTTGTAACATTGAATTGTTTCCAAGCAAGGGTATCATTAATATTTCCAGGAGTATCGTTTGCATAAACTTTGAATTCATATTTGCCGACAGAAGGTGCAGTAAATGTTCCTTCAAATTGTTCTAAAGAGGTATTTGACATTGTAACATTATTTATTGAAGAGTGATTTATCTCAAACCAGACATTTTCTAAACTTGCATCTGAAACATTTGCATAAATTTTTGTTGGTCTGCCAGAGTAAATGGTTGTATTTTCAATCCAATAATCAGTGATGTTTGGAGGGTTTGAATCAATTAAACTTCTAACAATGAATGAAGAATCAGAAGTATCATTTGTTGTGCTAAATGTATCGTTGATATTAGCAGTTAAATAAAATGTCCCATAAATATCTGTGGAGTTCCAAGAATAAGTGCAGTTATTTGTTGTTGTGGTTGATGAATCTTCGTCAGTGCAAACATTTGATAAATTTAAATCTGATACTATTAAATTATCTGTGGAATTCGGAGATGTTCCGTAATACAAATCTGCATATAAATAATCATTATCTAAATCTGAAACATTAAATTGAATGTTGTAGTTTCCTTCAGATTGATTTACAGTTTCACCTCCGTTGGGCTGTATTATTGAAACTGAAGGGTTGTGATTCATGTAAAATTGGCTTGAATTAATTTCAGAACATTTTCCATCATCACAAACTTTGGTCCAAAATTTAGTGGTTCTATTGTCTGATTCTGAAACAGTATAAGAACATTGGGCAGGATTTGTTGAAGATAAACTTGTATTACATAATAACCTATCTCCACAGCCATAATCAAAAGAAATGTTTGTTGAATTGCAAACATAAACTTGGGCATTGTCTCCCTCTAAATCAGTCCAATTAATTGAAAAAATTGCTTCTTCTCCAATTTCCAATGGGTTGGTTGGTTCTGAATTTGTGGAAATGCTTTGTATTGATGGTGCAGAGTTAGAGGTATGGTCTACAATTATTTTTGGGTGTTGGTTTGAAGAATCTGAATCAGATGAGCTTAAATAAATATAATTGCCTTTTTCTCCCTCTGATGATATTATTAGCCCAAAATTGTCATAAGTATTATTAACCCATTTTCTAACTGCTGAAGTAATTGTAAAATTATAATAAACACCTGTTTCATTTGTTATTGTTATTGTTTCAATTTCTTCGCCATAATCTCCTCCAGGTGAATCCCATGTTTCTGTGGATGTAGCATTATTCCACCCTACTTCTGTTTCATTCCATTGTTTTGTAATCCTATGTATTGTTAAATTTCTTTTATCTAATGAACCCTCAACTGTTTCAACATAAACTTGTAAATAGGCATTTACAACCGTGTCTGTGTTATCTATTGAAGATAGATTAAATTCAATTAAACCTCTCCTTTCATATCCACCAATGTTTCCAATTTTTATCTCTACATCATCTCCATAATTGTCATCAGATGTTTCGGTAATATATGTGTCTTTTCCCTCAATAGAATCTGGTTGTTCTTCAAAAATTGTTGCTCCAATTAAACCCTGGTTAAAAAATAAGAAAATCATAATTAAAAGTATTACTAATGGCCAAGCTATTTTTAAATATGTTTTACCTCTTTTCATTGTTGATATATAGATAATCTGATTTTTAAATTTATATTATTTTGCATTTAAGGATTTTAAATAATAAAATTTTTCTAAAATTAAAAAATGAAGTTGAAGAGTTTGTTAGAAAAATTGTTAAGAAAAATCCTGGGTTGAGGGAAAATGCTTATATGGGGATGGTGATGAAAGAGTTTAA
>CAYXNX010000003.1:0-94325 GCA_964467035.1 Candidatus Woesearchaeota archaeon
CTTTGTCGAACATAGTGAGATAAACGCGGGTTCGATTGGGGAAATATGGGCCCAGAAGGATTCGATCCCTTTTGAAATTTCCCAAAGAAATTTTATACCACTGGGTTCGAATAGAAAAATTCGATCCCCTTTGTCGAACATAGTGAGATAAACGCGGGTTCGATTGGGGAAATATGGGCCCAGGAGGAATCGAACCCCCAGCTGTCGGTCACTCCTATTCTTCACATTTTCCACAAAACAGAAAAAATATCCTATTTCTGGAAAATCAGTAAAGAGAACATAAGTTCTTTTTACCATCTGGAGCCGACCATTTTACCATTAAACTATGGACCCATTAATTTTCAATAGAATTTTATATTTATAAGACTAACTATTTGTAAAAATTCTTACCTTCATCGCTTTCTTTTTTCAATCTTTCAAGTTCTTCATGGTCTTCTCTTAATTTTCTTTTAACCTCATCCATTTTTCTTTTTTTATCATTAATTTTTCCAAGCTCTTCCTCCATCTCTTTAAGCTCTGATCTCGCCTGCCTTAATTTTTTCTCAGCATCTTTAACCCTATTATCATCAAAAATAATTGGCTTAGAATCATTATCAACATGCTCTACTTGTTTTGGTTTATTTGAGGAAAAAATCATTTTTTTACCAAAAACAATCATAAAGAATACTAAAACTAAGACTCCTGCAATCCCAAAGATATAATATTTTGTCCTTGATACTTCGCTGGCAAGATTTGAAATTATATTTCCAGTATTTGTAGGTGTTTTGTTTGAATTATTTTTATTCTCAGGAGAAAGAACAAAACTTTCGTTTAAGCTTTCATTATTTGTTAAATCAGTTTCATTTCCTACTAAAGTCTCATTTGTATCTGTTGAATTTGAAGTATTGGTCTCTTCAAACGGTTTTGAACTTATTTGTGCATCTTCTTCACTCATAAGTTTTATATAAGCTTTATTTCCTGAAAAATCTTCAAATCTTTTTACAATAACTCTTTGATTATCTTTCTTAACAACAACATTAATTCCATAATTGGATAATTTCTGGTCAATTGAAAAATTAAAAATAATTTCATCATTATAGCCCATATATTTGCTTTCAATATCATATGCGTCAAATTTTTCAATTGGTTTAATTATACTTACATGGACATCATGGGTTTTAAGAGTTTGAACATGCACATCAATATCTTGTGCAGAAACTACAGTAGCCATCAAAAATACAACCATTAATGAGATTATTAATACCTCTTTCATATATAATTAACCTATTGTATACTTTTTAAACTTTTTTACATTTGTTTGATTTGTTTGATTTCGCTACTATTAATCGCACATCCCTTAAACTTAACACTATAAAGTAAGGCATCAAGCATTTCTTTCCCTTTTTGTTTTATAATGCCTTTTTTATGAGCAATATAAACAATTTCAGCACTCCTAATAAACTTGAACTCTTTGAACTCTTTATGAATTAGTTTAGATTTTATTGAAGTGTGTAATTTTTTCTCCATTATTTTTCGTAAATTTTCAGGTTTTTCACATAACATTCTCGTAGTTCTTTCATCAATCGCAATAACATTTTCAACTCCTTTTTTTCTAAGGATAGAACTTAAAGCTAGACATTCAGCTTCTCCTTTATCAATTAAATGGATAGGGGTTTTACCTTTAAAAAAAACAGAGTTTGCCATATCAGTATATTTTTTTGTTTGTTTATCTAATTCTTTTTTATCAATTTCTTTTCCCGGCAATTCCAAAATTCCCTCTTCTAAAAGTTTATTTAATCTCATAGCACCCAACTTATACTTTTTAATATTCATAGGCCTCTTCACTATTTCATATTCAACATTTGGCGTTATCAAAAATTCTCCCTTAAATTCTTTTTTCAATTCAGTCAATATTCCAATTAAACAACTCATTGATAAACTTATTAAAGTTCCAGTATCAAAAATTATTGCTTTTTTCATTCCAATCTCATCCCCCATAAATAAATTTTAAATCCTACTTTTTCATGCAATTTTTGGGAAGGTTTATTTCCTACAAGAACATTTGATTCAATTTTTTTTGCCTTTTTTGCCTTTAACCAATTAATAAGTTCTTCCATAATTTTTAATCCATATCCTTTTTTTTGATTTTCTTGTAAAATATATACACTTTTAATAATTCCTCTGCCTTTGTGGATATAAGCTCCACCAAAACCTTTGATTTTTTTTCTATCTTCAACAACAATCCAAAATTGATTTTTATTTTTTAACGCTTTTTCAAAAGCATTTTTTGAATAATTTAACTCATTCTCAACATCTTTTTCAATTTTATTTTTATTTCTCTTCCCATGATGTAATGTCCATTCTTGGTAAAATCCCTGTTTTGCGATTTCATTCATTGGTTTAATATCTTTTTTAGTTGCCTTTCTTATTTTCATTTAAAAATCTCTTCTGCAAGTTTAATCCTCTTTTGAATATTCATTGTTTCTTCTTGCTTCATTTCACCTGTTTTTATTTGTCCAGTATATTCAGCAAGTTCCCATTGTGAAACTCCTAAAAGTTTAGCAGTTTTTTCCATAGAAATACCGTGTTCATAAACTTTGCCCGCTTTATTAAGTTTGGCTTTTTGAAATAAATCTTTAAGGTGTTGTTTTAAATCCTCAGAAATCATAGAAGAACGAATAAGTTTTGAAACATGTTGTTTAAATTTTTTATCTTCTTTTTTCTCTAAATGTTGCATTGCATCATCAAGAATTTTCAAATATTGTTTTTTATACTTTTGATAATTTTCTTTATAATATTTCCTTCCCCTCTCAATAATTTTGCTTAATCCGTAAAACACCACTGCCACTAAAATATTATCTTCGTCTTGATAAATTGTTGAAGAATGAATTGTTTTATTACTAATTTCTTTAAGCTCAACAACATCTTCACTCCGAGTAGCACTCTTTGCCCTTTTCAAAAGACCAATAACATGCTCCCTCTCTTTCATTTGAAATCCTTTTTGAATTTTCGAATGAGTGGAAATTTTTGATTTACCCTCATATTCAACAAAATAAGAAAGATTATTTAAATATTCCCTTCTTTTTTTTTCAATGAAAATTATAATAGATACAAATTTTATTATAACAGCTTTGAAAGAAAAAATTAACTTAGATTTTACACTTAAAGACCTTTTTGGATTTTATGAACTTCTAGTTCCACAATTAGTTATAAAAGAACTTGAAGATTTGTCAAAAAATAAAGAATCAAAAATTAAAGACCGTGAATCAGCCAAAGTTGCTTTAGAACTGATAAACAAATCCCAGATTTTTGATTCAAATAAAAAACATGCAGATTCAGCAATTCTTCAATTTGCAAAAGACAAAGACAACATAATTGTAGCAACTCTTGATAGGAATCTAAAATCTCAAATTAAAGAAAAAAATCCTTCAGTTAAATTCCTAACTATCCGGGGAAAAAAGAAGTTTGAGATTCAGAGCAATCAGTAACTTTTATAAACCTATTTTTACCACTATTTTTATGGAATTTAAATCTAAATTAATGGAAATTGACTGTCAAGAAACCTCTGGTGGATTACAATGTTTTATTTAATTGATGTTGAAGATTTTATTAGAGTAGAACCAGAATTGTTTGGTCTTCCTACTAATGAAGCTGTTGTAAAACAACTAAAAAATACTTATCAAGGTTATTTTGACAAAGAACTTGGTTTTGTTTTAGCAGTTTCAGAGGTTGAAGATGTTGAAGAAGGAATTATAATTCCGGGTGATGGGGCAGCTTATTATAAATCAAATTTTAAATTAATAGTTTGGAAACCCCTAATGCAAGAACTTGTTTATGGAGTAATTGAAGAAATCACAAACTTTGGAGCGTTTATGGATTTGGGATCAGCCACAGGAATGATTCACATTTCTCAAACAATGGATGATTATGTTTCATTTAGCAAAACAAATACTTTGATAGGAAAAACAAATAAAAGAAGTCTTAAAAAAGACGATGCTTGTTTAGCAAGAATTGTTGCAATTAGCTTTAAAAAAGGAGAACCCAAAATTGGTTTAACTATGAGACAACCAGGATTAGGAAAAATCGAGTGGATTGAAGATGACAAAACAAAGAAAAAAAAGGAAGCTGAAAAATTAGCTAAACAACAAGCAAAAGAATCAAAAGGAGTTAAAAAGAAATAATGGAACAAGAAAACCCTCAAGGAGAAAAGAAAAAAGCAAGAAAAATTACTGATTTAGAAAAAGTAGAAACAACTACTTTAAGAGGGAGAGTTATAGTTTTTGAACCAGAAAAATCAGAATTTGCAAAAAATTTAGGGTTAAATAAAAAAGCAGATTATAAAAAGAAAAAATAAAATGGAAATCTTAAAACAATTTGATAACAAACTTTTAAACAGACAAGAAATAATTGTAAAGTTAGAATCTCAAGTAACACCCTCAAAATTGGATGTAAAAAAATCCCTATCTGAAAAATTTAAATCTCCTGAAGAACAAATTGTAATTGAGCACATTTATGGGAAATTTGGTTCTCAAACATTTACAATTGAAGCAAAGATTTATGATTCTATTGAATCTCTTTCAAAATACGAAACAATAACAAAAAAAGAGAGAAAAAAGAGAGAGGAAGAAGCTAAGAAAGCAAAAGAAGAGGCTTCAAAATCTGAAGCTGAAGCAAAAGAAGCTCAAGACAATGAAAAAATAGAAGAACCAAAAGAATCTGAAGAAAAACAAGAAGTAAGTAAACCAAAAGAAGAACCTCAAGAATCCTCAGAATCAGTTGAAGAAAAATCTGCTCCAGAAAAAGAACCAAAAGAAGAATTAAAATCTGAATAAAAATGGCAAAAAAGAAAAAAGTTGAAAAAAAAGGAAAAAAACCTCATAGAAACAAACCAACTAGTAAGAAATATAAAAAATATACAATAGAAGGAGATACTATAAAAAAAGCTAAATCTTGTCCCAGATGTGGTCCAGGTGTTTTTTTGATGGATTCTCAGAATAGACTTTATTGTGGTAAGTGTCATTATACAGAATTTAAATCTCAAAAAGAATAGTTATTTCTTTTGGAGGGTTATTGAGGGTTAGTGAAATTAGAAAAGTTTTTTGAAATGAAATTGTTGGATAAAATCAGTTCTTTATTATTCTCTTATTGAAAAGGATTTATCTCACTGAAAATTTCCAATCTTCTATATGCTCTCCTCCTCCAACATTTGCGCGAGTATAATATGAACCTACTGGTAAATTCCCAACAGCCCATATTGAACCATTCTCCCAGCTTTCTGGAATACGATAACTTGTTTCCTTAACAACTTCTCCTGTAGACCTGTTTCTAATCCAGAATTTTGCATATTCGCCTGGATAATCTGTTAATTTTAGAGCTACCGCTTCTCCAGGACTAAAATTCTTTCTTGGTTCATCACCACTTATAGTAGTTGAATAATACTTGACAATTTCTATATGGGGAGGAAGTTCTTGATTTGTTGTAGTCATACATCCACTTGATCCAAGGCCTCCAGCAACCAAAGCTCCAGTTAAAACACCTAAAGCTCCATTTGAAACTGTTTTTAAAATTCCTTTTTTATTTTTCTTTTCCAGATTACTTTCTTTGCTTTCCATTTTTACTTAAGAGAGACATCATTTTTAAAAATTTCTTTATTTCAATAATACTATTATGAAAGATATTAACGTTTAAGAATTAAGCAATTTTTTGATTTCTGGGATGACTTTTTTAGTTTCTTTTTCTCCTTCTTCTATGAATTTATTTAACTCATTAAAGCGAATTTTGTTTAATTTATTTAAATCAGGTTTTATTACAATTTCATTATTATTTTTGTTTAATTTCATTGACTGATTTCTTAATATTTCATAAGACCTCATTAGTATTTGGTATATTTTTGGGTTCTCTATTTTAGTTTCGTGTTTCATTGTTAAATCAACTGCAACCGTTATATCTGCATTCATTTTTTCAGCAACATTTGTGGGTGTGGGGTTTACTACTCCTCCATCAACTAAAACCTTTTTTCCCAACTTTATAGGTGGAAAAATTCCAGGAATACTGCTACTTGCCATTATAGAATCAATTAACTTTCCTTCACTTAAAATTACTTCTTCTCCTTTTTCTAAATCTGTTGCAATTATTTTTAAAGGAATTTTTGTATCTGAAAATTCTTTATCTTCAACAAAATCCTCAAGAAAATTTTTTATTTTATTTCCTGAAATCAAAGATACTTTAGGAATATTTAAGTCTATTAATTTAACCAAATCCCACCTTTTTAGTTTAGTGACCAAATTCTCTAATGAATAAGGGTTTGGATTTAGAGAATAGTAAGCTCCGATTACTGCCCCCATACTACATCCAACAACACAATCAACAGGTATATTATTTCTCTTTAATTCTTTTAACACACCAATGTGAATCAACCCGAATAAGCCTCCACTTCCCAATACAAGACATACTTTCTTTTTCTTTTTAAGACCAAATATTTTCTTGAATTTGTTTTTTATAGAGATTGATTTCATAACTTCTCTAACTTTACTTTAAATTTTGTTGGTTGTTTAGGTCTTATTTTAACTCTTTTTAGAACTAAACATTTTTGGTAGTGATAACTGTTATATAAAATTTTCTAAGCCTTGAAGTTATATGCTCATGTTACATAATAAAAAGTGTAAAAAGCTAGGGCAGAAGGGATTGTCGAGTTTCCTTTAAACAAAATTATTGATTAATTAAAATTTTTAAGAAATCTACTAATTCTTTTAGTTGTAGTCCATTCTTAAAACTCTACGTATAACACTAAAAGTTTTCAAAATCTTAACAAGATTATAAACCCCCAGACTATTTGCATTGCAAATAGTTATGATTCTTCCCCGAAGATTCATGGGATTTAATATTTACAAAATGAATATTAAACCCCGAGAAGGTGGGATTCAACATCAAAATAGTTATTGAATCGCACCTAATGGGGAAAAAGAGGTGATAATAAATCCAATAATAGCTAGTATTTAAATCTTTCGATTATGTTATCATTTTAAAATGACAGGCGTATTTTTCTCAATATCTCTTAAATTTTTGGAAATGCCTTAATTCTGTGTAGTTATTAAAAATTATTTCTATATAAAGATTTGGATAAGATAAAGTATATTTATAAAACCTTAATTCTTCCATTTAAAATGGAAAAAGAGGAAATTCAGAAAATAAACCAAGACCAATTCCACGATTTTGTATTTAGGGAAGATGTTTCATGGCAAGAGATAATTTATGATTTAATCAATACTGAACAGCTAGATCCTTGGGATATAAATTTATCAATTTTATCAAATAAGTATCTGAAAAAAATCAGAGAACTTGAAGAGGCAAATTTCTTTTTAACAAGCAAAGTTCTTTTAGTTGCCTCTCTTATGTTAAAATTAAAGTCAGAGCTTTTAATGAACAAATATATTAAAGATTTGGATGATGTTCTTTTTGAAAGAAAAAAAGAAGAAATTCAGGAAAAAATTTATTTTGAAGATTGGGATGAAGAAGAACTTCCAGAATTATTGCCTCGCACCCCTCTCCCCAGAAATAAAAAAATCAGTTTAAATGAGCTTATCGGGGCTTTGGAAAAAGCTGTTCGCACTGAAACCCGTAGAGAAACCAAAAAGAAAGAAGAAGTTGAACAAGAAGAAAGAGTTAAAAAATTAATGCCAAAAAAAACAATAAGTTTATCTGACAAAATCAAACACATCGGTAATAAAGTTTTTGATATACTTCAAAAACAAGACAAAATTAAATTCAGTGAATTTACTGGGCCAAAAAAACAAGATAAAATTAATACTTTTATCCCTCTTTTACATTTAGATAACCATAATAAATTATACTTAAATCAACTCAAACATTTTGACGAAATATGGATTCACAAAGACGGCTCAAAGTTTTTTCAAAAAGATGAAATAGTAACTAGCAATATTGAAAATGAATTTGAAAAAGTTTTAGAAGATTAAATTAATATTTTCATAATCTTATCAATCTCTATCTTTTTCTCCTTACCCCTTTCCAAATCTTTCAAAGCAAATTTCCCTCTTCAATTTCCAAGTAACTTTCAATATGAAAAATTCCCTATGCTCTTACCAATTAGTTTTTATCAATTTTATAAATTGGAGTCTCTCCAATATTTTCATAATCTATATTCCCCTGTTTCTGATTGAATAATTATTGGATAAGAAACATTATATTTTCTAACAAATGAATTAAAGAAAGCTTTTTCCTTTTCTCCATTATTTCCTCTTAAAAATTGATTCAATGATTTTTTGTCAAATACTGCGGAATGATTTTCAATACCAAATCCTCTCGAATTTCCAAGTTGAATTAATGAATCAACATAATTCTCTGATTTTCCATGATAAGTTGGGAAAGATATTACTGCCCTCCCTTCAGGCAAGGAAGCAAATTCATAGTTACTTGGTTCTATTCCTCCCCATTTTTCAGCAACAGTTGGAATGTAAATTCTTTCATTATCTTCTAAATTTTCATAAGGTACATAAATTTTACCGATTCTAGTTAGAGTGATATCAAACAAGCTACATATTTTTTCATCCACTAATTCTAAAGCTCCTTCAAAAGCTCTGCTAAGTAATCTTCTATTAGCCATTTTATTTCCCCCCATTTCTTAAATTTAAAACTGACAATAAAGACTCTTTAGGATCTGTCCGAAACTGATATTTATATCCCTCTCCTCTTCCTTCAAGATAAATAAGATCGCTAGGATCATAAATTAATACTAATTTTGGAATTGATCCTCCATACTCTTTAGCTTTACTAAAATAAGGAGCAAAACAGCCTATATTTCCAGGTTTATCAAAACCTGTTTCAATGACTTGATCTAATCTATCTGAACTAACACACCTATAAAAAGGATCAACTAAAAAAAACATTTCTAACCCTATACGTAATTGACCTAAACTTGGACTATTTTTAATATTTAAAATTTTTAGAGAATCCAAATCTAATTTAGAAATTCCTTGACGATTAAGAAATCTTTCTCGATCAGTTAATTCTCCTACTTCTAAATCTAAATCATAAACTTGAAATTCTTCATAATCTCTTACATTTCCATTTTTTCTTAATTCTCTGATTTTCTTTTCTGTTTCTTTAATGCGTTTTTCAAAGCTATCTTTCATAATAAATAATTCTTCTCTAACTTTGGGAGATAGTTCTGCAAAATTATTCACATTATAAACTCTAATTGCATTTTGGACAAAATCATTAAAAATAATGTCTGCTTTTTGGCTTCGAGTAAATTTTTCATGAAGTTTCATTTTTATTTCCTCTTAAAATTTTCTAAAAATCTTTTAGCTCTTACGAATCCTTCTATATCTTGAGTATCAAATCCCCACTTCTCTAATCCTTCTCTCTTAACTCCTGCCAAAATTTCTGAATACATTCTTGATTTATTTATTGCATATTCTGATCTAATATCTCCAGAAATATTTGAAACAACTTCTTGTTCAGCATGTAATGTTTTATCTCTGTCTTCTAATCCATATTTCATAAATTCTGCCCATTCTCCAAATGCATAAGGGTCTTGAATTTGTTTTGGAACATTATCTGAAACTCCTATAATATATTTTGCATCTGGTTCTCCAGTCATTCTAAAAAGAAAATTTGTTAAACCATTTTCTCTTCCCCATTCTGCAGGAAGCAAGAAGTAATCTATTGATTCTCCACCAAGGTTAGCAACTCTTTGAGGATGTCCACTATCTTGGAACTTCTTTCTCCATTCATCAATTTGTTCTTGTGTAAATTTTATCATTTTTTCTTTGAATTAGCTATAAACTTTGTTATTTAAATGTTACTATTAAATAATGGCTATATAACAAGGAGACATATGTCATCTGGGAACACAAAAATAAAATTTTCCAAAAAGTTTATAAAGTTAAGCTTTATAACAAAAATATGGAAAGTAAAATTTGGAGTTATCCCCATTGTTAGAATCGGTTTCTCTAGTTTTTACTCCCAAAATTTTTCTGTAAAATTATTTAACTGTTCAAACACTAATCTAAATATGGCGGTTGTAGTTTAGTGGTTAGAACGCACGGTTGTGGTCCGTGTAGCGCGGGTTCGATTCCCGCCTTCCGCTTTGGTCTTTTTTAGAAAAAAAGATACAGTGCAAAAAACCCTCCACCAGGGTCTTTTTTAGAAAAAAACACAGACAAAAATCAAAAGGAAAAAATAAAATGAAAATAGATTTAGTTAAAGGATTTAAAGATTTTCAAGGAAAAGAAGCTGAAAAAAGACAAAAAATAAAACAACTTTTAGTAGACACTTTTTCAAAATATGGTTTTGAACCAGCTGAAACTCCAATAATAGAGTATAGAGAATTTGTTAAAGGCGAAAATGAAAATGACGAAGCTGTAAGTGATATATTTAAATTAAAAGATAGGGGAGAAAGAGAATTAGCATTAAGATATGAATTTACATTTCAATTGAAAAGATTAATGAAAAATCAAAAACTTCCTTATAAAAGATTTCAAATCGGCCCAGTTTTCAGAGACGAACCAGTAAAAGGAAATCGTTTAAGACAATTTACTCAATGTGATATAGATATAATTGGCTCATCACCAAAAGATGAAGCAGAAATTTTAGCAGTTGTTAAAAGAGTTCTTGAATCTTTAAATTTAGAAGCAGAAATTTATATCAATAATAGAAAATTATTAAATGAAATTTTAGAAAAAGAAAATATTGAAAAAACAGATTGGATAAATGTGATAAGAGAAATTGACAAATTAGATAAACTGCCTGAAGAAGAAGTTTATAATAATTTAAGAGGTTATGGAGCCCAAAATTTAATTGAAATTTTCAAAAATTCTGAAAAGTTTTTTGAAAAATATGGAGCTTACAAAGAAATTAAAGAGTTAAAACAATTTTGTAAATTTTACAAATTGTCTCCCAAATTTTCTCCTAGTTTAGCTCGAGGTTTAAGTTACTATAATGGAAGCGTTTTTGAAGTTAAAGCAAAAGGAATTAAAGAAACAATAACTGCTGGTGGAAGTTTTATGTTTAACAATATTCAATCAACTGGAATTTCCTTTGGTTTAGATAGGTTATCTATTATTGCAGATATTGGTTTGAATTATAAGAAAACAATGGTTTTATCCTTGGGTGAAGATGAAAAAGCAATTCAAATTACAGAAAAATTAAGAAATTCAAATATTGACTGCTTATTTTCATCAGAAAAAATAAAAAAAGCATTGGATTACGCAAACAATAAAGAAGTAGATTATGTGGTTTTTGTTGGAGAAAAAGAAGTTTCTGAAAATAAATATACTTTAAAAAATATGTCAACAGGAAAGGAGAAAACTCTCAAAATTGATAAAATAAGTGAGGAAATAAAAAATGAAGCCTAATTTTGAAAAAATGAATGGATTAATCCCAAAATTGAAAAAAGCAGAGATTGTAGAATTTCCTTTAAACAAAATTATTGATTAGGCAATTAAACTATCTCTCCACAATAAGAACATTCTTCTTTACCAAAACATTAATCATCAATCTTTATATTTAAATCTTTTAAATCATCTTTTATTAAATCTTTTTTTTCTATTATTTTATTTTCAATTTCTTTTAATTCTTCTTCCTCTTTTTTCTCTCTCTTTTTCAATTTTTCAGATTCTACCTCCAAATTCCAGATATTTTGCTCAACAACCAAAGTTTTGTCAGTAGGCACTTTAATTTTATCAATCTCGCTTTTTACTTTTGATATTTTTTCAATTCCCTCAATTAAATCTTTTTTCAATTTTTTCAATTCATTTTTATTATTTTCCTCTTTATCTTCAATATCCTCAAAAATATCAAGAATTTTTTTTTCACAGTTTTCTATATTTTTGTGAAAATTTTCTTTATAATCTTTTATAATGTCTAACTTTTTTTTATCTTTATGAAAATAATTTGCCAAAAATTTGAAATCAATTTGATTTTTTAAACTCCAAATAATCTTGTTTAGTTTTTCTTTCTTATTATTTAATTCTTCCTTGGCTTCTTTAATTTGTTTGTATTCTTCGCTTTGTTTTATGCTGTTTATTTTTTGAGATTTTTCATTAATTTGGTCTTTAATTTTATCTATTTTATCTTTTGTTTCTGAAATTCTTTTTTTGATGTATTGTTTGTTTTCTTTTGTTTTTCTTAGTTCTTTTAGTTTTTCTTGAATTATTAATAGTTTTCTTAATGAATTTAAATCTTCCTTATTTTTTTCAAGAATTTCTTTTATTTTTTTCAAAAAGCTATTTATATTTTGTTTTGCTTCTTGTAGCTCATCTCCTATAAGAATATTTGCTCTGGCAAAATTCTTGGCTGATTTTCTATCAAAGTCAGTAATAATTGCATTTATTTTTTCAGAAAGAACATCTAATCGTGATTTTGTATTTTCATCTTGGACATCTTCATAATGCCTTAAATTTTCTTTTAAATTTTTAAGATTTTCAATATATTTATTTAAACCCTCTTTTGATATAAACTTAATCTTATCTTCATTTTTCTTTTCATCAATATTAACTTTTTCAAGTTTGTTAATACTTTCCCCAATAATTGTCAAGAAATTTTCAATTACATTTTTAATCAGGTTCTCGACATTTTTTTCTTTTTCTTTTAGTTCATTTTTTTTATTTTGAATCCTTTTTTCAACCTCTGCAAATTTTATTTTCTCGGGTTCTTTTTTCTTTTTTCTTTTAAAAAAATCAAACAATTTCATTTTATTTTAATTCCTTTTTTATTTTCGCAAAATCCTGTTTCAGGATTTCTATTTTTTGAGGATTGTAAGTTGCAACAGCTGGATGAAACATAGGCATTATTTTCAACGTTCCTTCCAATGTAGTAACTTTAAAAATTTGTCCACGAACTTTACTAATCCCTTCAAATTTATCTCCAATATTAAACTTCTCCATTATGAATTGGGATGCAAAGTTTCCCAAACAACAAATTATTTTTGGATTTATTAGTTCTATTTGTTTGTTTAGATGAATTGTGCAAGTTTTTATTTCCTGATTTTTTGGATTTCTGTTTTTTGGAGGTCTGCATTTAAGGATATTTGCAATATAAATTTCCTCTCTTGATAAATTTGTGGATTTTAAAACTTCATCCAAAACTTTCCCAGCTCTTCCAACAAACGGAAACCCTTGTTTATCTTCATTAAACCCCGGAGCTTCCCCTATCAGCATTATATCTGTATTTTCATTTCCTTGCCCAACAACTGCATTAGTTCTTGTTTTGTGCAAGTCACATTTTTGACAGTTTGTTATTTCTTGTTTTAGTTTTTCAAATTCCATTAAAATAATAAGATTTTCAGTATCTTAAATTTATTTGTTTTTAAATTGAAATATTTGGGTTTTCTTCAAATTCATTTTTCTGGTTTTTTTAAAGTATTCGTAAACTTTTTAACATCTTGTATGTAAGAAGCTTTATGAAACAATACAAAGTCAAAATTTTGAAAATAGAACAAGTTGCAAAAAATGTAAAGAAATTTTTAATTGAAAAACCCCAAAATTACTCTTTTAATACTGGCCAATACACTTCTATTGCTATCAATCTCCCGGGTAAAGAAACAAAATTCCGCCCATTTACTTTTTCATCTATCCCTTCAGAAAAAAACCTTGAACTAATAATAAAAATTTATGAAAATCATAAAGGGATTACTTCAGAATTAAACAAATTAAAAAAAGGCGATGAACTCATTTTAACTTCTTCAATGGGAAAAATGCAATTCTATGACACCGGAACTTTTATTGCAGCAGGTTCTGGTATTACACCATTTATTTCAATTTTTCGCAAACTTCAAGAAAAAAATATTATCGAGGGAAATAAACTAATATACACAAATAAATTCAAGGAAGACATAATACTTGAAGATTATTTAAAAAAAATTTTTGGAAAAAATGCCTTGTTTGTTTTAACTCAAGAAAAACTTCCCGGTTACAAATATGGAAGAATTAATGATTTAATGCTGAAAAATTTTATAAAAGATTTTAATCAATATTTTTATCTCTGCGGACCCAGGCAATTTACCAAAACAATAAGTGAAATTTTAGAATCTCATTTAGTCCCTCTGGAAAAAATAATCATTGAAGGAAAATAGAAACTTATTTAAACAAATGAATTAATTTTCATATATGAACATTTTTGATATTATTGCAAATTATTATGATTTTTTTGGTTTAGGCATTATAAATACTCAAAGAAAAGTAGTTGAAATTGTAAATCTTAAAGAAAAAGCAAAAATTCTTGATATTGGTTGTGGAACTGGTAATTTGCTAAAAATTCTTGAAGAAAAAAACAAAAATTTTGAACTCATTGGTATTGACCCTAATGAAAAAATGTTGAATATTGCAAGAAAAAAATTAAAATTTGCAAAAACACATAAAATAACAATTGAAAAATTCAATATAAAGGAATTTGATTATGTTTTTAGTATTGATACTTTTCATCATTTGTCAAATCCTAATAAAACTATGAAGAAAATTTTTAAGATATTGGTTAAAAATGGGAAACTGATTGTTTTAGATATTGAGCTTGGGAGATTTTTGAATTATTTATTTCACTTCATAGAACCAGATAATAAGCAAATGCATACAAAAAGACAATTTGTTGAATTATTTGAAAAAAATGGTTTCAAAGTTGAAACTCAAATAAGAATAAGCGGTTTTTTTATACTTACAATAGGTGCAAAAAATGGAAAATAAAAATGTCGGCTTGTTAATTATTGGAATTGCTATAATAATGGTTGTAATTGTTTTAATTTTTAATAGTGCTCTTCAAACAATTGTTAATCAGACTTGTTCACACGGGGAATCTTGCACAATGCACGATACTATGCGCTCTCAAACTTTTCTTAGTTTGGGATTAACTGGAATAATTACTGTAATTGGGTTTGTGATAATGTTAACAAAACCAAAAGAAAAAATAATTGTTAAAAGAGTAAAAGAAAAAAGGAAAAAAATTGATTTATCAAAACTTGACAAAGATGAAAAATTTATTATTCAACTTTTGCAAAAAGAAGGTGGAGGAATTTTTCAAGCAGATTTAATGGAGCAACTAAACACTGGAAAAGTAAAAACAACTCGCCTCTTAGATAAACTTGAAGCAAAACAATTAATTGAAAGAAAAAGACGAGGAATGAATAATATCATAATTCTAAAACAATGAAACTAGTTTCTCCAAAGCAGTTTTAATTAACCTTTTTGTAATTGTTTTATGAAAAAAATATTGATAATGTTGGCTATGTTTTTATTAACAGGATTTTTATTTGTAACTCCATCACATAATCCTGAAAAAACAATAGATGATTTTTACAAATCAATTGAGGTTGCAAAACAAAAAGGAAATTACAATTGTTGTATTGAACCAGATTGCACAATGTGTTATTTTGGAAACTGGAAATTTGAAAAAGGAACTTGTTTTTGTGATAACGCAATTGCAAAAGGTGATTTTGATTCAGTTTGTCCCCAATGTAAAAAGGGGGTTGGGGATGCCCAATGTGACTCAACAAAAGAGATTAGCTGATATTTATGCAATAAAATATTCATACAATTGAAAGGAGGTAAAAAATGAAAGTTTGGACAATTTTAACAATTACACTGGTTTTAATAGCTTTTGCAGGAATAGCAGTTACTGCAGTTACTACTGATTCCTCTTCGACAGAAAATTCTCCTCAGGGTTGTGGAGTGTGTGATGGGGGATGCACTGCAGAAAATAACTGCGGTATTGCAGGGTGTGGTGCAACTCAGGGAGAAAGTTGTGGTTGCAGATAATAGATAAATTCTGTTTTTAATTTTCCTTTTTTTTAAAATTCTGCTTCCTTTTTTATTTTACTGTTTTCAACTATCCCATAACTCCTTAGACAATCTGCGCCAAAAGAAAATTTCTTTCTGGTCATAAAAACTCCTTCCACAATTTTGGCATCTCTGTCATTTCTATCAAAAACATAAAAAATCAAATTCTCACTTGATAATTTTTTTCTTCTTTTCAAAAAAATGCCTTTTTGTTCGTTCGGGACTTGGTAAATTAAATTTTGTGTAAACACCCTTCTTTTATCACCCAAAATTACATCAGATATTGCTTGGTAAAGTTCATCAAAATATCTTTGAGAATAGGGAAAATTCCTCAAATTTTCAAATCCTTTAGTTAATAGATTCCAGTCATTTGAATCCATAATATGTCCTGAGGAATAAGTATTTTTCATTTTAATTTTTCATAAATTTTGCATTCTTCATTATTGCACATAACTCTGCCCCTTTCAAAATAAGCTTCTTTGCACAAAATTCCTTCTTTTCTAATTTTTTCAAGAGGATGCCCAATTCTTTCTACAAAAATGGGTCTTTTTGCCTGTTCACAATAAAACATTGAGGTAAATCTTTCGTTTTCCATAATATTTCATAAATTTGCAGTTTTTAAAGATTTATTCAATAACTTTTTATATCTTTTTTTACAAGTTATACAATGTCAAAATTAAAATTTTTCACTTTGTGGATTGCTGTTGTAGTTGTGTTTTTATTTATTTTACAATTTCTCATTCCAAATTTTACAGATTTATTTCTTTTGAATAAAAACTCTTGGATACAACCTTGGCGTTTTATTACTTCTATGTTTCTTCATGGAAGTTTAAAACATTTAGTTTCAAATCTTTTCGCACTTTTATTTTTTGGTCTAATTCTGGAAAAAATTATAGGCAGTGAAAAATTTTTGGGAATTTTTTTAATCTCAGGAATTTGCGCAAATTTAATTGCAGTAAATTTCTATTCCAGCTCTTTAGGAGCAAGCGGAGCAATAATGGGGATTATTGGCTCGTTAGCAATTATTAGGCCTTTGATGGGTGTTTGGGCTTTTGGTATGATTCTTCCAATGAGTGTAGCTGCTATTTTTTGGATTGCTCTCGATGCTTTAGGAATTTTTATCCCCAGCAATGTTGGCCATATTGCTCATTTATCAGGAATTGGTTTTGGAGCAATTTTTGGAATTATATTTAGAATGAACTCTGCAAAAATAAATCCTCGTCATTCAGTTAATATTCCTGAACATATCTTAAGAAGATGGGAAGCGATTTATATGGGCTAAACTTTTTGGCTTAACAAAAATCCTTCCATCTGGAGTTTCTTTTATTTTTTCTCTTTCAAAAAGTGAAACCAAACTCAAATCAACTTTGTCATAGTTTCTTTCAGTAGGGTCTGCAAAATTATAAATTTCTCCTGTTGGCAAGGATAAAATTCTCCCTTTCCGATAATTTTCATCACATCGTTTTTCAATGTATTCGAAAATTTCTTCTTCTTTTTTAATTAGTTCTAAACCACCTACCCTGAAAGGCAAGTTTAAATCAGGACTCTTTCTAAAATTTCTTTTAAAAGGGGTTTTTTTCTCAAAACCAAATTTTGTTAAACTATTTCCTTCATAAGTTGGAACATCTCCATAAACAAAAATTCCTTCAGGAATTTCAACATTTTTTAATTTTCTATCTTCTTCACCAAAATATTCATTATAATTTTTTAAATACCATAAGAATCCCAAAGTAAGAAAGGAATCAATTTTTCTCGAAGGCATCTTCTCCATAAGGTTCATTTTATCTTTAGGCAATTCTTTTAATTTTCTTTTAGAATTTTCCAATCCAGAAATCAACAAATAATTGCTAAAATCTCCATTAATTCCCCTACCCAAATATTTTGTAAAAGAGGGTACTTCTTCAATTAAACTTCTTTTTCCTCCAATCAAATAATGGTATCTATCATCATCTTTTGGTAAGCCATATACAGTCACGATTCCTGAGAATTCATTATCTAATTCAGTTTCGAGCTTAAATTTAATTGCCATAACAAAAAACATATTTCAATAAATTAAAAATATTTGTATACTAAATTAATTACCCCAACCCTCTTGTTTTTTTTGTTTAACCTCTTTAATTTCTTGCAAAACAGAAATTTCTTCGCTTGACAATAAATCTTTATTTTCTTTAAATTTCTTGAACTGCTTTTCAGAAATATTTGAATACAAAAATTCTTTGTCTTTTAATTTTCTTTCAAAATTTGTTCCAGGAATTGAAATTGCAACCTCCATTCCCTTTTCTGCTACTTCTACTCCTTTATTTTCAGATTGGATTTTTTTAATATTCCCAATTGCCTCTCCATCTTCATCAATCATTTCTTGATTTTGCACTAACTTTCCTCCTTTAACACCAACTCCAAAAATTGCAGGATTTGTATTTCTAAAAATATGCTCTGGCAAGATTTCAACTTTACAGATTTTGGCAAGTTCCATTAACCTTTCTTTTTCTATTTCTCTTGTCTTCTCAGCTCTCCAATCTTGCAAACTTTCTAAAAGTTTATAAACAACTTCTTCAGTTAATACCTTAACTCCATAAAGTTCTTTAACCTCTTCACTAATCCCTACATTGAATCCAACCACTATTGCATCAACAGGGTCAATTTCTTGATTTGCCTTTCCAGACAAAATATCTGATTTATTAATTTCTCCAATTCCTGCTTTTACAAATTTAATATTATTCTCTTTAAGCAAGGTAATTAATGCCTCTAAACTTCCCAAAGAATCTGCCTTAATTATAATCCCTTTTTTATCAGTTTTAATCTTTTCTCCAATTTGCTCCTTAAATTCTTCCTTCACTTTGTCCATTGAGTTAAATTCAGTAAAAGGCATTCCAGGTAAAACATTTTCAGGTTTATCAGAAATCTGAAGCAAAACACCTGATGCTGCAGACACTTTTTTAACACTTTTAAACTTATCACTCAATGGCTGAATCTCTTGAATACTTTTAACTTTGGTAATAATTGGTTCACCAAAACTTGCAATCGCAATTTCTTCTCCAGTTTTCAAATTTCCATCATAAACAATACTCTCCAAATAATTAATTGATTTACCTTTTTTCATTTCTAAAACAACTCCTTTAGCTTCTTCACTCAATTCCAATTTATTTTTCAAAAACTTCTGAGATAAACCACACAAAACCATTATTATTTCAGCAATTCCCTCAAAAGTTTTAGCAGAACAAGGCACCATTGCAATTTTTTTTGTAAAATCTTCAATATTAAAGAATAAATCAGCCTCAAAACCATAATTATGCAAAACTCCAACTAGTGAATAAAACTTTTCATCAAATTCTTCTTTTGCATTTATTCCTTGATGAGCTAAATTATTTTTAACTTCGTCATCAGATTTATTCCAACCCCTAATTCTATCAACTTTGTTTAGTGCAATAATAAATGGGGTTTTGTTAGATTTTAAAATTTGAATCACTTCTGCAGTTTGCGGTTTAATTCCCTCATTTATATCAATAACCAAAATAGCTAAATCAGCTAAACTCCCTCCTCTTTTTCTCAAATTATTAAAAGCGGCATGTCCTGGAGTATCAATAAACAAAAAACCCGGAATCTCTAAATCAATCCCATACTTTTCAATCAAAGGACAAGCTGTTTTCAAATTCTCCTTTGGAAATTGGGTGAACGAAATTTTCTGAGTAATATTTCCTGCTTCAGCTTCAGCTACAGAACTCTTCCTAAGAGAATCTAAAATACTTGTTTTGCCATGGTCAACATGGCCTGCAATTGTTACAATTGGTTGTCTGATTACCATAGAATTTTAAGTAAAAATGTATTTTTAAACATTAAGATATTAAAATAAATAACCAAAATCCAAATATAAAATTATAAAAACCCCCTTTTCTTTATTCAAATATGAAACCAGAAGAAAATAAAACAGATATTGAAAAATTAGAAGAAGAAATTAATAATTTAAAATCTAAAATCAAAAACACAGAATATGATTTGGCTAACATGTTTAAGGGAAACAATATGCTTGAAAAAAAACTTGAATCTGCAAAAAAAAATCTAATTGAAAAACAAGAACTTTTACAAAAAGTAAAATCCCAACCAGAAAGCTCTGAAAAACTTAAAGAAATTGAAAATAATCTAGAAAAAGATAATTCTATTTCAAAAGAACAAAACAAAATCACAGAAGATTTGATTGAAGAAGAATTGTAGAATAATTTTCTAGATCCTGAACACAATTTTGCCTCTTTCAGACTTTTACTATCAAATATTAACTGAGTTCGTTAAAAGTCTGTTATATTCAATTTTTGGATTACTTAGAACGGAAAAGAGAGAGGGGCTTAGTCCTACGGACATTTTGCCTTTTACTCCGTAAAAGAATTTATAGGAAGGGGCGTCAGTGCTTCGCACATTTAGTCTTGACTTCGTCAAGAATTATTTTTAAAGACCTAATGTTCTTTTAAGATATTTTGGGCTTCTGTCTTCGTTCATTACTATAACGCCATTCCCTAAGTTTTGTGGTTGAACCAAATCTCTTAAAATTTGGTTTTCTAATGATCTCCTACCAGAATAATTTAATACTGCGTAAGGTTTATCCTGTCCGCTATAAACAACACTTTCAGGAATTCCCAGATTGATATCTGGATAATCATAAATTTTCGGGGATTTTGCCCATGGACAAGAACTAAGAATTGCTAATCTCCAATTTTTGTCAATATAGCCATCTACTCTTATCCTATGACCAGCTATACCTAATAGTTTTTCTGTTTCATCATAATCAAGATCTTTTTTATCATTTAGTAATAATTCTAATTTCTCTTTTTCTTGCCAAGGATATCTTTCAAAATATTGATTTGCAGACTTTTTTAATGAATTATACAATTGACTTAATCGACTTCTCTTTTGATTCGTATCAATAATTGGCAATTCATCCCTTAATATTAAATCAGTAAATTCTGGGTAGTCTTTTAAACATCCTGCTCGTTTTACTTCCAGTACAGAGCCATATTTATTTGTAATCGCTCTTGCAAGATATGCCATATATCCTACATATTCTATTCCATAACCCAAATCATCATATTCATTATCTGGAAGTTCATTAAACTGCTTTAGTATTTCAGGAATATCTAAAAATTTATATTCATATTCTTCACTTTGGTTTCCAGTCCTTCCAGGCATCCCTCTACCTTTTATCACAATATTTCCGAGTTCCAATGCCTCTGTTAAGGGCATTATGATTTTTTGAACATGTGTCGCCCTTTCCATATTATTTGTTCTCCTCCACTAATTTACCTATAACATCTACCTCATGAGGATAAGCATATTCTAAAATTATAGATTTATTTTTGTCTGAAGTTTCACGTATTCTCTTCATTCTCACATAGCTTCCTTCTTCTATTGCTTGTTCTAATGCCAATCCTTTTGCTGTACAAAAATCATTAGCATATTTAATTCCGATATACGCAGAATTTCCATTACGACTTATTAGTTCAAATCCATAATTCATGTCTTCAACTTTCCCAAACTCTCTAATAACTTTTCCTTCAAGAGGCACTCGCTGAGTTTCATATTTGTGAAATTGATAAGCTAAACTTCCTGCTACTATTGATCCTGCACATACCAGTCCTAGGTATATTTTTTTCCAAGTTTTCATTTTCATATTTCTCATTGAATTTACTTCTTAACAATAATAACACTTAACATATATTTAATACTTTTTTCTGTATTTTCTTACTTCTACGTAATATTTATATACCTCTAACACATTTATTCTAAATATGGCTATAAAACTGGATTTAAAAGACAAGAAGATATTGACTTTATTAGACGAAGATGCAAGACTTAGCAATAGTCAAATTGCTAAAAAAATTGGACTTTCAAAACCAGCAGTTGAATATAGATTAAAGAGGTTTGAAAAAAATAATCTTATCTTTCAATATTATACAATTATAAATTTCACAAAATTAGGATATTCTCAATACAAAATCTATTTTAAGTTTCAAGACACAACTTTAGAAGATGAACAAAAAATAATCAATTATTGGAATAAATCCAATAATTCTGTTTGGGTTGCCCAAATTCGGGGAAGATGGGATTTAGCTGTTTCTGTAATAGCAAGATCAAACTTTGAATTTGGAAAAGTTTTAAGCGAATTTATGAACAAATTTTCAAAATTTATTCTAGAAAAAGATGTTCTACTGACTGAATATTCTCCTATTTACTCCAGAGAATATTTAACAGAAACAAAACCCTCTGAATTTGTTTATGGAGTTCCCTCTAAAATTTATGAGTTAGACGAAACAGATAAAAGAATATTAAAAGAACTTTCAAAAAATGCACGAATTAATATTGTTGATTTAGCAGAAAAAACAAAACTATCAAGAGATATTATCAATTACAGGTTAAAAAAACTGACAAAAGAGAAAATCATTTTTCAATATAGATGTTACCTCAATCTTCAAAATTTGGGAGTAAATCATTACAAGATTATTTTCAGAACAAAAAATCTTGATGAGCAATCTGAAAAAGAAATAAAATCTTATGTAACTCAACACAAAAAAGCAACCCAATTCTTAAAATTAATTGGCTCATGGGATTTAGAAATTGAATTTGAAACAGAAAATGAAGATGAACTTTACAAAATTTTAACAGATATCCGAAAAAGATTTTTTAATATTATTAGGGATTTTGATATTCTAAGGATAACTGAAACTTACAAATATGATTATTTCCCCTTCTAAAATGTTTTTTTTAGAAAAGAACCAAAACAAGACGCCCCTCTCTCTCTCGTCCTTCGGACATATTCACTCCCTACGGTCGAATTTATCAGTAATCCAAAAACTCTAAAATTTTCCTTCGGAACGTTGCACTAAATTTTAGGTCTTCCCGTTGGTCAGACGAAACTAACACCCCTTTAAGCCGAATTTTGCTCCCCACATCCCTTCTATTGTCAAGACACCCCCAACGCAAAACTCACTCAAACAAATATATGAAAAACTCGTGCCTCTCCAAGTATTCGAGGTCGATTAACACCCCTTCAACGAAATTTCTAATTCTCCTAAAATCTTTAAGTAAAAAAATAGCTAAAATCTCTCTCAGACATCCCCCGACCAACTCACAACCTCGCACGGCTTATTTTATTCTTATTTACTGCCTACCACGAAGTTGCTCGCCCACCTCCGGTTACGAGGTGCGCGCCTGTCCTTCGGACATTTAGTTAAACCTCGTTTCAGATTTATTTAGAAATAATCTTTTTTCCGCCGCCCAATCAATAACTTAATAAATAACATATAGAATTAATCTTCATGAAAGACTATGTAAATCCTCACGTACATGATTGGATGTTTCTCCAAGGAAATCCTGTATTATTTGGAGAAGAAAGAAAAGGTTTACAAAGATTTTTAGAAAGATGGGATGAGCAAGAAACGTTTTTTTATACAAGAGATTCGAAAAAAGACATAGATACTTTCCGAAGGCTAGTTCAAATGAAAGAGGTATTTATTAGGTCTTTTGGAGAAATAGATTATGGAGAAGATTCGGAATATATGAAAATTTATGTCCCTTTTCATTTTACTAAAACAGGTGAAAATCTAGACAATTTTTGTTTATTTGCATATGATGAATTATTGGATAAATATCCCCATAAAAAAATGGTTGATGCGTTAATGTTTATGAGAGATTGTATTCAAGAAGATTACGCCTTTTATACGCGAATCATTAAAGGGGATGAGGATTTGCTTGGTTCAGATTATATTTTTTTAAACGATCGGGAGAGGTCTTTTATGTACGCTTCGGATAGGGATGAATGCAGTGGAGGAACCCCCTATACTCGTTGTCGGTATTTTGATTCTCCAATTTGCGATAATTGTCGTTTTCCAAACAATCATTTATTTGAAGAAAAATAATATCCAATCCCTCCCAAAAAAGATTATTTCATCTTCTTTCTTAAAAAGAAAGAAGCAAAAAGCGACGACAAACCCCTAAGAAATAAAATATAGTGCCGACAACTTTGATTTTTTGCCTTCGGCATCATTGCACTAAAAATCAATCCCTCCAAGTATTCGGGAGAGTTGAACAGCGATTAATCAAAATTTTGCTTCCTACAACCCTTCTATTCTCAAGACACCCTCAACGCAAAACTCACTTCAAATAAATCCCAAAGAACATAGTTAAAAAGAATTGTAAGATTTATTAACCTTGAATTCCATATAAGATTATGGAAATAAATTTTCTTCAACTCTGGAGCTCAGAATACTTTAAGATTTTAATAAAATCAATTATTATAATTGTTATTGCTTTATTTATTAATCTTTTATTTAAAAGATATTTTAAAAAAATAATTTCTCAACTAGAGAAAGGAAAACTTACCCAAGAAAAAAAATCAAGAAAAACTCGAATTGAATTTTTTAAAACAATTATTTCTACATTTATAGTTATTTTAGCGTTACTCTCTATTTTAATGCTTATTCCAGGATTTAAAACATTTTCAGTTTCGTTGCTTGCAGGAGCAGGAATTGTAGCAATTGTAATTGGTTTTGCAGCACAAAAAACACTATCAAATATTGTGTCTGGTATTTCTATTGCAATTTTCACTCCTTTTAGAATTGGAGATAGATTAAAAATTTTAGACGAATTTGGAGATGTTGAAGATATAAACTTAAGACACACAACTATCAAAACTTGGGATAATAGAAGAATAATAATCCCCAACTCATTAATTTCTGAAAAAGAAATAATTAACTACAGTATAAAAGAAGAAAGAATGATTTGGACAATAAACCTTGGAATAAGTTATGATTCAGATATAGATAAAGCAAAAAAAATTATGATAGACAAGGCAAAAAAACACCCCGATGTAATAATTCCTGAAATAAAAAATGAACAAGGAATTTTAGAAAAAAGAGAACCTTATGTCAGAGTTACTGAATGTGGAGACTTTGCTGTTAATTTAAGACTTTACTTTTGGGTAGATTCTCCTCTCAAATCTTGGCCAACTGGTTTTGACTTAATAGAACAAATTAAAAAAGAATTTGATAAGAAAGGAATTGAGATTCCTTTTCCATATAGCACAATTGTTTTTAAAAAAGATTTAGATGAGAAAAAGAAAAAAGATTCTTCTTAATTTTACTTTACAGCTTCTATTCTTTTAAATACATCAAACAGCATCAAGTTATCTTCTCTACTTATTTTTAATCCTGATTTTTTAATATTTTCAATTGTTTTTCTATCAATGTTAACTCCCAATAAAAATTTAGTTAAAGGGTTATGTATATGTTCAAAAATAGCTAGTAAAAGATGCTCACTCAACATATGTTCAATCATTAAAACTTTCCCAGAAGGTTTAACAACTCTTTTCATTTCTTCTAAAACTTTTATAGGATTTGGGACAGAACATAAAACAAAAGTACATAAAACATAATCAAATTTGTTATCTTTAAATTCCATATTTTGAGCATCCATTTCTTTTAATTCAATATTTTTATTTCCTAGTTTATTCAATTCTAAATAAGCTTTACCTAACATACCGGGAGATATATCTATTCCAGTTACTTTTGCTTTTGAGTTATAATATTTTAAATTCTTTCCAGTTCCAACTCCCACTTCTAAAATATTTCCTTTTAAATCTTGAATCAGTTCTTTCCTTAGTTTATTTAAAACTCCTATTTCCATAGGTTTTTCAAAAAGATTATAAAACTTGGAAAATCTATCATATTTTCTCTTTACTTTATTTGTTTGGATTTCTAATGCAGTCTTTTTCTTCATTTTTTCTCAAATATACTTATAATTTAATAAAAAAATAAAAATAAAAATAAATTTAAACTTATGCTAATTCTGCATCAATTATTTGTTTAAACGCTGAAAATGGTTGAGCTCCACTAAGAGGTTTTCCATTAATTATAAAGTAAGGTGTTCCTCTTCCTCCAGCAGCTTGTGCATCAGCAAGATCATTCTTTACTTCACTTAAATATTTTTCAGAATCTAAACATTCATCAATATCATAACCAAGATCTTGTGACCATTTTTTCAAATTTGCTTTACTTAACGATTGTTGATTTGCAAAAATCACATCATGGTATTCAAAATAAATTTCATCTCCTCCTTGTTCCCTTATACATTCCGCAGCTATCGCAGCAGGCGTAGCCATAGGATGAATACTATCTAAAGGAAAATCTCTATAGACAAAAGTCACCTGATCTCCATATTCAGCTAAAACCTGTTTTACAGTTCCAGAAGCTCTTGCACAAAAAGAACATTGAAAATCACTAAATTCAATAATTTCTACAGGAGCATTAGGGTCTCCAATTCTTGCGTCATCATCAGCACTTGCACTTACAACACTTGGTTGGTTATCTCCACTAGGTTCACTAGGAGGATTGTTATTTGCAACAACATTTCCTTCTTTATTTCCTCCTAAAAAAACAATTCCTCCAATAACTAAAAGTGTAACTAAAACAAATGTGCTATACTTCCACAAATCTTGTTTATTCATTGTTATTGTATCACTTTCTTCCATCTTTTTCATTACCTCCTTTCATTCGATATGAGCGTTAGTGAATAGCGAATGAGAGAAGATCTTTTGATCTACTCTCAATTGTTTGTTGAGCCTTTCAGGCGATTCAGACGATTGCGCAAAACCTTTGATTTATTCTTCTCCAATATCTCTTTCTTTCCCTCTTAATTTAAATCTCGAATTTTTACAAATAAACATATTTTCCCCAATATTAACAATTGTAAATCCTAAAAGTCCTATTGACAAAATTGAAATCTCTAAACCTTTGTAGGGTAAAAAATTTAAAACACTTGCTCCAATCCCTAAAAATGAAATTAATCCAATACTGCAAGCACTACATCCTGGAACAAAAGCTCCTAAAAAAATACCTGCACTTCCAAAAATCCCTAATTTTTTATTATCAATTGATTTTCCAAGATTAATCTTATAGAAAATTAAACTAACTAAAATTCCAACTAACAAACTAATCAAAACTAAACTAATAAAAGAGTAAACCTCTACAGTTTTCCAAAAACTAGTTAAAAGGTTTAATCCAAATCCCATAGTTCCAAAAAAGCTCAATGTTGAGTAAAATTCCCAAGGTTTATTTCCTCCTGAGATAAAAACATTAATTAAATAAAAAATAAAACTTACAATTAAAAAAATTAATAAATATTTTTTATCTTTAAAAACAATTTTTAAATTTTGAAAAATTTGACTCTTTTTTTTCATCCAAAAATATTTAAAATAAACTATAAAGTCTTAGCGTCTGAACAAAAGCATTTAGAAACCCTAAAACTACTAAATTTAACTCTTTAAACGTTCATACTTACAATTTAAGAAAAATTTGCATTGTTTTTCCTTTTCTAACTCTCTTTATTAAATTTCTTTTTTCTAAATCCTGAAGAATATAACTTAACTTAGCTTTAGACATATCTGTCTTAATCCTCAAAGTACTTTGAGTAATTCCTTCTTGTTCCTTAACTTTTTTCAAAACTCGTGCCTCACTGGGATCTAAAAATTTAAGCGCAAAATCAAATTTGCCATTTTCAATACTTTCCTTTTTTTCATTCTCTAATTTCTCCAAAATAATTTTATCTGTTTTATTAAAAAACAAAAGATAAAAACCTAAAGCAAAAACAAAAGCAAATATTCCTATTGCAAAATGTGAAACACTTAATTTCCTCTCAATCTCAATACAATTAGGATTATTAAAACAACCTATTTTGTCAGATTTATCAACTAAACTATCAACCAAATACATAAACATTCCCCCAATTAATAGAGAAATTACAATCAATAAAATACCTAACTTTTTATTTTCCATAATTATATGAAATATTCTTCATATTTAAACTTTATTTATTTCAAAATTTTGTAGAAAACTTTATAAACCTCTAATAAAGAAAAAGTAAATGACAAGTTCTATTAAAGACAGATTAAAAGGAATAATTCATCAAGAATTTCAAAGAGATCATCCCACAGATAGAACTATAAAAAACTGTTTACACGACGATTATAAAAAAATTGTTTCTAAAATTAGGTCTAGTCAAAATTTGCTTCAGGATGAAAGAGAATTTGCTTTAAATTGTTTTAATAAAATCTTGGACGTATATCCTATGCATTTAGAGGGAAATCCCTCTCAAGAAAATTCACATTTAGATGAAATTCCCTTAAATGATTATTCAAATTTGCTCCATACAATTTCAAGATTACAAGATTATAATTATTCTGAAAGAACAAATTCTTGGACTTATTCAAAAAATATATAAACTTTAATCGAAATTTAAGTTTAGGACTTATTCTAAAATGACTCAAATCAGACAATCTATAGAACGAAAAGGTCAAGATATAGTTAAAACTCTTAATCCTCTTGTAAAAGAATGGTTTTTTTCAAAATTCGAAGATTTTTCCCAAACTCAAAAATACGGAGTTCCAGCAATTTGGGAACGGAAAAACATCCTAATTTCAGCTCCAACTGGGGGGACAAAAACACTTACTGCTTTTTTATCAATTTTAAATTACCTTGTCGGGTTAGCAGAAAAGAACCAATTAGAAAATAGAGTTTATGCAATATATACTTCTCCTCTTAAGGCTTTAAGCAATGATATTCATAAAAATTTAGAAGAACCATTACAAGAAATAAATGAACTAGCAAAATCAAAAGGAATCAAACTTCAAGAAATTCGTGTAGGTTTAAGAACAGGAGACACAACTACTTCTGAAAGAGCTAAAATGGCTCGGAAACCACCCCATATTTTTATAACAACTCCTGAATCTTTGGCAATAATTCTAACCTCAAAAAAGTTTGTCGAATATTTAAGGATGATAGAATTTTGCATTGTAGATGAAATCCATTCCTTAGATAATAAAAGGGGAACTTATTTAAGTATAACTCTAGAACGTTTAAATGAAGTCAGTAAAATCTGGCCTGTCAAGATAGGACTTTCAGCAACAATCTCTCCTCTAGAAGAAGTTGCAAAATTTCTTGTAGGAATATCAGAAGAAAGAACAGTTGAAATTGCTAAGGTTCCATTAAATAAAAAAATAGATGCCAAAGTTTTAACTCCTTCTAAAAATCTAATTGAAGACAAAGAAATTTATCTGAATATGTATGAACTTATAGATCAGCTAATACAAGAACACAAATCAACTCTAATTTTTACAAATACTCGAGCTGGCACTGAAAGAGTTGTAAGTCATTTAAAAGAAAAATTCCCTCTTGTTTATGGAGACGATAATATCGCAGCACACCACTCTTCTTTAAGCAAATCTTTAAGATACAACATCGAAGAAAGATTAAGAAATGGAGAACTGAAAGTTGTTGTTTGTTCAACATCTCTAGAATTAGGAATTGATATTGGTTTTATTGATTTAGTTCTTATGTTGGGTTCTCCTAAAAGTTCAGCCAGAGCACTGCAAAGACTTGGGAGAGCAGGTCATCAACTCCACAACATTGCTAAGGGACGTTTTGTAGTTTTAGATAGAGATGATTTGGTTGAATGTTCAGTAATCCAAAAAGAGATGATTGAAAAAAAAATTGATACAGTAAGATTTCCAAAAAATTCTTTAGATGTTTTGTCCCAACAAATTTATGGAATGGCTATTTATCGACAGTGGGACATAAATGAAGTCTTCAACCTAATCAAGAAGTCATATTGTTTTTTTGGACTTTCAAAAAATGATTTTTTTGATGTAATAAGTTATCTAGCTGGAGAATATGCTTTAGAAAAAAATAATGTTTATGGAAAAATTTGGTATGATGAAGAAACCCAAATGATTGGAAAAAAAGGGAAATTAGCAAGGGTTATTTATCTCACAAATTTGGGAACAATTCCAAGTGAAAGTTTTGTTAATGTAAAACTTTCTTCAGGAGAAAAAATTGGAGCAATTGATGAAGGATTTTTAGAAAGAATGAAAAAAGGAGATGTCTTTGTTTTGGGTGGTTCAAGATATGAATACAAATATGTTCGAGGAATGAATATTTATGTAACTCCTTCCACTCGCTCCCCAACAATCCCCTCTTGGTTTTCAGAAGCTCTACCCCTAAGCTTTGATTCAGCTTTAGAAATAAATAATTTAAGAACTAACTTATGTGAAAAATTTAATAGTGGAGAATCAAAAAAATCAATTTTGAATTATCTCAAAAAACAGCTCTATATTCCAGATTCAACAGCACAATCCATTTACCAATATTTTAAGGAACAACATAAATTTTTCAAAATTCCACACTCACAAAAAATTCTAATTGAAAAATACAAAGGAGAAAAAAATTATCTTTTAATCCATAGTATGTTTGGCCGAAGAGTAAATGACGCACTTTCCAGAGCTTTGGGTTATTTAATGGCACAGGCTGGTGGGCGAGACATTGAAATCGGAATAAATGATAATGGATTTTATTTTGCAGGGGAAAAACTCCAAATTGAAAAAGCATTTGAATTTCTTAATTCAAAAAATATTAGAGAAGTTTTAACAGAAGCAATTGAAAAAACAGATATTTTAGCGCGAAGATTCCGCCACTGTGCTACTCGTTCTTTAATGATTCTTAAAACTTATAAAGGTCAGGAAAAATCAGTTGGGAAACAACAAATGAAGAGCCATTTTCTTTTAGCTGCAGTTCGTAAAGTCTCAAACAAATTTCCTATTCTAAATGAAGCTAGGCGTGAAGTTTTAGAAGATGTTATGGAAATTGATAATGCAAAAAAAGTTTTAGAAATGATTGGAACAAAAAAAGTTAAAATTGAAATTCAAACAGTAACACTCCCCAGCCCATTTGCCCTTAATTTAATAATTCAGGGTCATATGGATTTGATAAAAATTGAAGACAAACAGAAATTTCTAAAAAGGATGCACGATTTGCATATGAAAGCAGTTGGAAAAAAATGACTCAAAAGAAACTCTTTAAAGAAAAGGATTTTGAATTCATAAATAAAGCAGTTTACATTCCGAAAATAAAAACTTTAGCAATTGGAGATTTACATCTAGGGCATGAATTTACTTATAGAGAATCAGGTTCTTTAATGCCTGAAACTCAAATGAGATTAACAAAATCTGAAATAGACAAAATTTTTACCAAACTTAAAAAAGAAAAAAAATCAATTGAAAGAGTAATTTTTCTTGGAGATTTAAAACATTTTTTTTCATATCAAAAAGGTGAAAAAACACGCTTTTTAGAAATAATGTATATTGTTTCCCAACATATCTCTCGTCAAAAAATAATCACTATAAAAGGCAATCATGAAAAAATTGCAGAAATTGCAGATAAAAAACTGGTTGATTATCATATAATTGAAGATATTGCATTTATTCACGGGGATATTTTCCCAAAACAAGTTCTAAAAAAAGAAATTTCAACAATTGTTATGGGACATTTGCATCCAGCAATAATCCTCCGCGACCCAGAAAAAATAAAACAAGAAAAATACAAATGTTATTTAGTTGGGAGATATAAAAATAAAAAATTTATCATCCTTCCAAGTTTCCTTCCAACAATAGAAGGTGCAATTGTAAACTCTTATCTTTCTGACTCTCACTCAGCAATCCCTGCTAAAAACTTAGAAAACTTCAATGTTCTAGCTATAGGTAAGGAAAAAGTTTATGATTTTGGTAGATTAAAAAAATTGAAACTTAAATAAATTTTAATAAACTTTATAATACTTTCTTATTTAATTAATCAATGGAAATAATGCTTTTATTTGCAATTTTATGTTTTTTGTTATTTTTTGCTTTGTTATTTTTCATTCCATTCATTATCGGAGCTCCTTATGAGCCTTCAAAAGATAAAGCAATTAAAAAAATGATTGATTTTGCAAATATAAAAAAAGGAGATGTTTCAGTTGATTTGGGTTCAGGAGATGGTCGTTTAGTTTTCGCCTTTGCTCGCGCTGGAGCCGAAGCCCATGGATTTGAAATAAATCCCTTCCTAGTTACCTACTCAAAATACAAAGCAAAAAAACTCAAACTAAAAAACGCGCACTTTCACTGGAAAAATTTCTGGCACACAAATTTGCAAGATTTTAATATTGTAACTCTTTTCCAGATTGGATATATAATGCCCAAACTTGAAAAAAAACTTTTATCAGAACTTCCAAAAAACGCGCGAGTAGTCTCAAACACCTGGAAATTCCCGAATTTAACTCCAAAAAAAATTGATGACAAAATTAGGTTGTATGTTAAAGAATAAATCCTAATCTAGCATATCTTCAAATTGTTCAAAACCTTTTACAGGCATTCTATTTTCATAAGGATTTGAGTTATAAGTTTCATTATCTCTGTCAATCCAACCACTTACATATTCTGGCCTTATTGCAAATTCTTGTTTTTTAGGATGAAAATAACCAATTCCTTTAACTGTCGCCAGCAAATGTTTATCAGTCCCAGGGTTGTTAATTTTATCACAAGGTATTTTAACAACAACTACTGCATTATCTCCTTTATGCGTTTGATTATACAAAGCTTTTGCTCTATCATAATCTATTGGTTGCCAAGTTGCAGTACTTAAAAAATCTCCTGCACCACACAAAACCCCTTCTTTCATTATTTCATCAACTAAAGACGAATGAGTCCTATGCAAAAATACATCGTTTTTTTATTTGATACAATATGTTTTTTATAATCCATAAAAATTAACTTGATAAATATTTTTTAAATCTTTCTATATTGTTACTCCTCTTAAATAATTACAATTAGAAACATTTATAAACTCTAAACACTTAGAAAAATCATGGAAATTAAACCAATAAATAAAAAAAGAGTATTAAAATGGGCATTGTTAATCAAACTTCCCCTAACAATTTACTTAGTTATTAGTTTAGTAATTTTTGTACCTGCAGTTGACCAAATCAACGCCGAAGTTATTAAGGGAGCTCACAGAGGAGCATCAATAGATTATGAAGAAAATACTTTAGAATCTTTTGAAAAGGCACTTTCAGACCCAGATTTCAAATTTATAGAGTTTGACATAACTTACTCAAAAGATAAAGAAATTATAGTAATTCATCAAAACAATATGTGGAGAATTCCAAAAAAAGGAATTATAGTAAGTGAAACAAATTACTCTGATATTCAAGAAGCTTTTGAATTTTATATACCAAAATACCAAGAAACAATGGATTTGTTATCTGGAGAAAAACCATTAAACATTGAGATTAAATCAACAGGCGATTTTGAAAAAGACAAAGAACTTGCAGAATATGTAATTAACGATTGTAAAAAAAGAGGAATTTTAGATGAAGTAATGATAAGCTCAATTTCAGATAAAATAGTGGAATATATTGAATCAAACCACCCTAAAGTTAAATCTGGAAAAATTTATTGGGTAACTTCTTATTCAATTTTTCCAGTAGATTCTTTTTGTAGTTATGTCTACGAAACACCTGCAGACTATGTTTTACTCCATGGATACAACATACATAATTATAATACTTTAGTAGAATGCAAACCAGAAGACAAAAAATTAATGTTCTGGTATTTCACTGATGAAGTCTATATTTTAGAAGAAAATAATTACTTTTGGCAGTAACCTCAATTTTTATAAATCAATTTTCCAAAACCAAAAGATTTTTATAGTTATACATACTTGTATAACCATGCCACAAGAAATAATAAAAAATATTTTGCATTACCCTCAATTAGATACAATCCTAATGGTAGAAGAATTTATTAAAGATAACTCTGGAGAGTACAAAAAAAAGTCTCTTTGGGAAGCATTGCCTAAAAAAATGATTTATCAAACTTTTTGTGTAATTTTTGATTATTTATTAGAATCTGGAAAAATAGCCCAAGATAAAGAAGGATGGATTGTTTGGATTTGGAACCCAGAGTTAGTAAAAAAATATCTTAATAATTCTAAATTGTCAAGATGAAGTCACAGATTAAATTTGCCGATGAAAAACTCAAAGAAAGTTTTGAAAAACTCAAAGATTCTAAAACAGAAGATAAAAAACTTTATGGATGAATAAATAGAGCTTTAGATGACTTAGAAGAAAATGCTTTTTGTGGAATAAGAATACAGAAAAAATTAATTCCAAAAATATACATTGAAAAATACGAAATTGATAACTTGTGGAAATATGATTTACCTAAAGGTTGGAGACTTATTTATTCTGTTGCAAATGGCGAGATTTGTGTTTTATCTATAATTCTAGAATGGATGAATCACAAGGACTATGAAAGAAGATTTGGTTACTAACGCTATTTTTATAAACTCTTATTTTAAATCATCTTTATGGAAAAAAACAAAAAACACCTGATAATTTTCTGCATTTCTTTATTAGCATCATTTATATTTTGGAGACTTTTAGTAATTCTCAAAGCAGGAGAAATCAGTATTTTAAGAGATATCACCGGCCTAAACATCCATCATTATCATTATGGGATTCTCATAATTTTTATAGCAGTTTTATTCTTTATTTTTAGACATCCTGAAAAATATTCGATAGCTTTAACAGGAATTGGATTTGGAACTTACTTTGACGGATTCCTCTCAAGATTATTTTCAAGCTCATCAAGATACCAAGAAGTCACAAATTACTCAAACTTATTTTTTCCCACACTTTTACTTTTAGCAATTCTCTGCTTAATTGCAGGAGGATTTTATATACTCTTTAGAGAAAAAACTTAATAAATCTTTTTTTGTTTTAATATTTATGAAAAAGAGGAAATTTATAGGAATATTTTTAACCCTTTTAGGAATTGTTCTAATTATTAATTCATCAGCAAATATTTTGGGTGCATCAATAGGAATAAAAGAAATATCTGTAAATCTCGGATTAGTTTTAGGATTTGCTTTTTTAGTCGTTGGAATTTATTTAGGTTTTGCGCAAAGTCGTGAAGGAGAAAATAACAGAAGAATTATCAGGGAGAAAGGTTTTGAAAAATCAATCAAAAGAATTAAAGGAGAGGAATTAAAAAAAGTTGAAGACACAATTGAAAAAATTAAAAACGGACAAGGAAAAACAGAAAAATTAAGTCATCTTCCAGGATATTCAATTCGTGTAACAAAAGAAGCAAGAATAAGATTTGATATAGATCCTAATGGAAATTACCATTTAGAAAAATATGAACCACATCATGATTATAGATAATTAATCCACGATTCCAATTTGTTGGTCACATAAAGCACAATTAATTGTCTCCAATCCAAATCTCTTCCTGGTTAAAACAACAGTTTCTCTTTCTAAATAATCTTGTAATGTGTCTACATAATTTTCATTTGCTCTATCAAGCTCACAAATTCTATCTCTATAATCTTCCCAATACCCCAAATCCTCGTCTCGAATTTCAGAACAATCAGCATCAATAAAAAAATCTTCACATTCTTTTTCCAACTTTTCAACTTTTCTTCGTTTATCATAAAGCTTTTGCAGTTCCGGACATTCGCAATAACCATTTTCCTTCTCTAATTCTAAAACATAATCTTCTCTATTCATTTTGTTTTCCCCTATATTTTCTTTTGTCAAGGTTCAATCGTCTCTTAAATTTTAAATCACCTATAGAATCATATCTATAATTATCTAAAACACTTGGTTTATTTCTATGCAAAACATATTTTCCATCATTTTGTTTTCCAACTTTCTCTAATCTAAAATTATAATCTCCCATTTGTAAATCCTCTCAATTTCATACTAACAAACCTATTAACTATTCCAATTACTTGAGTATTCATAATTTTTTTAGTCAAAACCTCTTCTCCAAATAAAGGTTTTTTAGGAAGAGTTACATTGCTACCATCCCAATTTTCCATTACTAAAAATCCTTTATTATTCATTTACTAAACTAATTTAAGCAATTTTTAAATCTTTCTATTATGTAACCACTAAGAAATAACGTCTAATTTTTATAAACATTCCTTCGATGTCCAATTTCTAAAACTAAAATAATCAAATTTTCTTTGTAAATATCTAAAATTAACCTATATTTTCTAACTTTTAATTTATACCCTTCAATTCCCACAAGTTTTTCAACAAAACGATAAGGCCTAATCTTAATTCTTTCAAGAACTTTTCCAATTCTCTCTTGAGTTTTTTCTAATTTTAAAAATTGTTTTTAAGCTTTATCAGAAAACGCAATTCTATACATTTAATTGCAACTCCTTCTTTATGTCTTCCCAACTATGTATTTTGCCCTTTCTAACTTCTTCCCTCGCTTCCTCAATTGCCTTTTTAGTTTCTTCAGATAACTCTTTTCTGTCCTCGACTAAATCCCAGATAATGTCCTCATAACTTTCTTTAGCATGCATCTTCATCTTTTTCAATTGATTTAATAATTCTTTACTAATTTGAATTGTAGTTTCCAGGGTAATTATATAATTAACTATATCTATAAATTTTTCTAAACCTCAATAACATAATGATAAACTTTATCATAAGGAATAAACCACTTCACAGTTTCTTCAATTGTAGCACCTTCCCAAATTTTTCTAAACAACCTTATAGAATTCCCGTGTCCAGAAATAGCAACATTAACTTTTTCTTTTTTCATAAATTTTTTCAAATTTTTCATAAATTTTTTTACTCTACGCTCAACCATTTTAAAACTTTCCCCATTTGGTGGGGGAGTATTCCACCCTCTATGAACAACTTCATATTCATTCTCTGCCAATTTGCTAGCAATTTTTTTTCTATCTTTTCTAGATAAATTTTCAAACGCATCTCCAGATTTTCTCAAATCAAGCACCCTATTCTCAATCATATCTTTAAATTTTTCATGACTTATTCCTTCTAAATCTCCATAACTTCTTTCAATCATCCTGTTCGCAGTAATTATTTCACGACACTCTGGATGAAATTTCAAAACTTCTTTCAAAGTATCTTTACTCCTAGAAAGCTTTGTTTGAAAAGCCACATCAATTTTTTTATCCTTCAATTTTTCTGCAATTATCTTTGCATGTTTTTTTCCTTCCTCTGTCAACTTAGAATCTTTCCAACCTGTAAAAATACCTTTCTCATTATAAAATGTCTTCCCATGCCTGAATAAATAAATGTGTAATTTCATTTTAATTCCAAAGGTAAATAAGGTTTAATTGCTTTTCTTAATTTAGGTCTTGTCCACTTTTTCTGAAATTCTTCATGACTTAATTTTCTTAAATGTACAAGATTTCCAGGAATCAATTTTTTTGAATCAGTTACATCTAATACAATTATCTTTTTATTCCCTGCTTTAAATTTTTTCTTAAATAATTTTTCCAATCTCGCTCTTGTTATAATAATTATATCTGCCCAGTCAACATCTTCTTGGCTAAAATGATTTGGTATCAAATCTGTTCTATCTTCAACTCCACCATACCTAGTTCTATAACCTTTATTTCCTAAATATTTCGCAAGATATTTACTCCTATTCAAACCAACTGCACAAATACAAAGAACTTTGGGCTTTTTCATTTTAAAATTTTAATTTATTTAAATCAATATTGTCATAATTATATAACTTCTTTTCAATTAAATCATAATAACAATTTTCATAATCATTTTCTTTATTTTCAAGTTTAAAGAAATTTTTTTGATATAGATAAATTTCAGATTTCAAAGGTTTTCCAGGATAACACCATAAAACCCATTTTTCTTTTCCATTAAGATATTTATTTGGAAATTTTAAAATCCCTTTTGAAGCGAGATAAAAAATTAAAATCTCTTCAAGAATAAACAAAACATTTTCTTCATCAATCTTCTTCTTTGATTCTTTAATATCCTCTTTAAGATATTTTTGAAATGTTTTATCTTTATTATAAATCTCTATTAATTTTGAAAAATAATTCATAAAATCTTTTATTTCAATAAGGGCTTGATTCCATGTGATAAAACCGAATGAATCCCGAATATACCATAAATTCTTATTCAAAATTTTTTGAAATTCATTTTTATGAGAAATCATCAATGTTTGAAATTTTTTGTTTAATTTTACTGCATCTCCTTTTTGATAAAGATAAAGATTATCTGAATAAAGAAAAGTTAAACCAACATAAGGATATCTAATTTTTTTAACAATTTCTTCAATGTAAGAAAAGCATTTCGTTGCACTTTGAATATTTGAAATTTTATTCATTGAGATTCCAAATACTAACATTCCCTCTTTTGCAGGAAATTTATTTATATCAAAAAATTCATTTTTTTGTAATTTTTGTTTTTTCATTTTATGATTTTATAAAACCACCAGAATTTATAACCTTTTTTAAAATTATTTTTTTCATGTAGCTTAATTGATTTTTTTGAATCTTCTTTAATTAATGAACATATATACTTCATCCCATTCTTTTTTAAAATTTCTATTGCCTCTTTCATTAGTTTTGTGGCGATTCCTCTATTTTGGAATTCTTTTGAAACCCATGCATTTTCCCAAGTTGCCTTCTTTGTAGGTTTATGAAAAGAAAACATTACAAATCCAATTATTTTTTCATTTTCTTCGGCAATTAAAATTACATCGTTTTTAGAATTTATCCATTCTTTTAAAATTTCTTTTGGCCAAAAACCTCCTGCTTCAGAGGATATATCAAATTCTTTTATATCCTTTCCTATTTTTATTAATTCAAGTATATCTTTTTGTTTTGCTTTTCTTACTCTCATCTCAACCTCTTTCTTATTTTGTCCATAAAATCAATAACTTTAATAGCATATTCTTCATTAAAACTTTTCCCATAATACTCAATTCCATTTCTAAAGTATCTCAATTGATCTGCAAATTCAATTTCTTTTTCTGAAAAACCCAAATTATAAAGATAAACAATTTCTGATTCATGAGCTCCATAACCTGATGCATTTAATCCCTCTTTTAACATTTTAGAACGAATAAATTTCATAATCACATCGTAACAAGAAGTAATTATAACATTTTAGTTATTATTGTCCAAAAGGAATTTTTTTATTATCTCTTTAATAAAATCATAATCTTTATCTGCTTCATTTACCAAAGCATTGGCTCTTGATAAATCTGGAGATTGTTTTTTTACAATGCCTTTTTTTATAAATTTTTCAAAATCTTTCATAGTTCTATCCCTCCCACTAAAACAATTCCATTAAAAATATTTTCCTTAAGTTCTTTTTTAATCTCATTAAAAGAATCATAAAAATTAAGAGAAATTTTTTTATTAAAAAACTTTTCATAATTAACAAAGTTTATATCTTTTTTCTTGCACCCAATTATTGCAATATCAATATCTGAATTAAATAAATCATATCCTTTTGAATAACTTCCAAACAAAACTATTGTGGTTCCAGGAAAACTATTTTCCAAAAAATTTGTAATTTTAGATTCATAAATCATTCTAAGATTTTCTGTTCTTTTAAGTTTTATAACAAAATCTCGATCCACATTTAACTCAACAGCACTTAAATTAATAGTTCCATGTTTTTCTACCTTGACAATTTTCTCTTTTTTTAATTTTTCCAAAGCCTTCGCAACAGCAGTAGGAGACACATTTAGATTTCTCGATATTTCTCTTTTGTTTATTGATTTGCCAGCATTTACACAAAGGAATCTAAATATTTCATTTTGCAACCTAGTCCATTTTAGTTTATAAGTTTCCATTTTAGTTTATACATGTAAACTAAGGTTTATAAAACTTCGCATTTAAATTTATTTTATTACTTTAACTTTTTTATATAAAAACTGTTTCCCAATTATCTTTAGTTCTCGTTTTTCAAAAATCCTTTGAGTATTTTCTTTTTTCAAGAAATTGTAAAAAATTCATTTCAAATTAAGTTATAATAAATATAACAAAATTATATTTAAATCTTTATTAAATAATACTGTGATATTTATTAATCAAAATTTGATCCTGGTTGTTCTGTTTGACCAGTATAAACTCTTCTTCCTCTATGAGGTGGAGGTAAAAGACCACTACAATCATCAACTTTCCTATCATCTAATCTTGTAAAAGAAAATCTCATAAATTCATAAATATCTTTAGGATGAATTGTAACCTCTAATCCTTGTCTTTCATTATTCTGTATTCTCCCAATATAACTCCTTAATTCATCAACAAATTCATCACTTGCCAATATTCCTCTAATTTGTTCAGGATTACCTTCTAAAAATTCTGAAAAAGATTCAGCAGGAGATTCCATATACCCTCTAAGAGCTTCCAAATATTTCTTTCCTTCATCTGAAACTAATTGATAAACTTCCATAGCATTTACTACCTTAGAATCTAAATTGGGGAAAAGAGCTTCTAATGAACCTTCTCCTAAAATTGCTTTCCTTCTTTCATATACATCATTTGTCATAGAGAATTATAAAAATCAGACTTTTTAAACTTTTCTATTTGTAACTATTACAAAATGGCAAATAAACAACCAAGAATCACTATTCAATATAACCTCCTTTTTGATAATCCCAAAGCTTTTGATACTCCCCGCCCTCAGTAATCAGTTCTCTATGTGTCCCTTTTTGAATTATTTTCCCTTCTTTCATTACAACAATTAAATCAGCGTTCATTATAGTGGATAATCTATGAGCAATAATAATTGAAGTCCTACCCTTCATCAAATTTTCCAAGTCTTTCTGAATTTCCCATTCGGTTTTTGAATCTAAAGCAGAAGTAGCTTCATCCAAAACTAAAATTTTCTTATTAGCCAAAATAGCTCTTGCAATTGAAACTCTTTGCTTTTCACCACCCGAAAGTTTAATTCCCCGCTCCCCCACAATTGTATTTTCTTTCTTAGGCAAATTTTTAATAACTTTATCCAATTGGGCAAATTTAATTGCTTCCATAATTTCTTCTTTAGATGCACGAGGATTTGAAAATTTAACATTCTTGTAAATTGTATCATCAAATAAAATCGGCTCTTGGGGAACAATTGACATTTCTTCTCTTAAAGAGTCCTGTTTAACATCTTTTACATTATTCCCATCAATCAAAATTTCTCCTGAATCAACATCATACAATCTATAAAGTAATTTGATTAATGTAGATTTTCCACATCCTGAATCTCCCACCAATGCAATTTTTTTATTTGGAGGTATTTTTAGATTAAAATTATTAAACAATCCTTCCTTATAGTAACTGAAATCCACATTTTTAAATTCAATTTTTCCTTTCTTGATATCAATATCTTTAGCATTTGGTTTATCTTTTATTTGATTTTCAATATCGCTATAATCAAACAATTCTTGAAAATCTGACATAGCTCTATAAAACCCTTTCACTCCCCAAACAAACTCAAACATACTTCCGATGATATTAAAATAAACAGTATAAATAAAAGCAATAGTTCCCAAAGTTATTTCTTGATTTAAAAACTGGACAATTGGAAAATACAAAAGAGCAACAGTCCCCAATGTTAAAATAACAACTTGTCCAGAATCAAACCATCTATAATAAAACCAATATTTCAAACCTTTATTTTTTGTATTTTTTGCAATATTCAAAAATTTATTTTGTATTGGTTTTGACTTTCCAAAATATTTTATTGTTTCAATGTTTGTAAAAATATCTGCAACATTTGCTTTTTCTCTATCCAATTGTTTATTATAAATTAATTTAGCTTTTTGTTGAATATTTTGTATATACAAACTATAAGCAACAAATACAAGGGTAATAGCTCCAATTATTAAACCAGAAATCAAACTAAAATATGCAATTGACAAAGCTGATACAATCAAACCAATAATAGTTGGCAAAAAATTAAATGCCAATATATCTGTCATCATTTCAGCAGCTGAAGAACTTCTTGTAAGTCGAGAAATCAAACTACCTGTTTTATGGCTTGTATGAAATTCATAATCTAAATCAACAATATGATTAAAATATTTTCTTTTTATATCTAAAACTACTTTTGAATCAAGAACCGCGAGCAAATGAACTCTTAACCAAACAAAAATGACTTCAAAAAGCCCAAGCCCCACATAAATCCCCAAAATAATCAACAAAATTTCAACAAACTCGCTTCTTATTAAATTTCCTGCAGCAAAACTAGATCCTTCATCAATAACAATTTTAAATAAATATTTTGGAGCAAGTCTTGTTAGTTCAACAACCAAAATACTTACCAAAATTAAAATAAAAACTGGCTTATACTTTTTTAAAAAACTATAATACTCTGCAAAGTTTCTCCTAAATTTAATCTTTTCTTTTTCTCTTTTTTTACTAATCATAAATTTTAACCGATAGTAAGATTTATATAGTTTTCTTGTTTTATTATAACATAAAATGGTAAAAGATGAATTCTATGAATCAAAACATCTTTCTAAAAATTATCTAAATGAATCTTTCATAGAAATTCCTGACACAGAAGAAAAATTAGAAGAATATTTGGATGAATTAAAAAAATCAGACGAAGTTGAAGAATAAATCACCAATGTTCAACAAAAATTTTCACTTCTTCCTTGTTTTTCAAAATTTTTGAAATAATTTTATCTTTCCTTTCATAGTAAATTCCACTTCCATCATTATCATAAATTTTTTTTCCATTTGGTTTAACATAAACAAATCTTTTAATAAAATCTTTTTTCGTCTTTAAACCAATTTTTTCAAAAATCTTTAAATTTTTATCAGAAGTAAATCCTAAAATTGTCTTATCATTCTCTTTTGCATAATGAATCATAGAACAAATCATAATTTTGCCATAATCTTTTTTCTTTTCTAAAGAAATAGTTGAACAAATTCCCCAAATATCATAATTTTTGCCTTTAAATTCTAATTTAACCGGCCTCAATCCTCCAAGAGAAACAATCTTATTTTTATTTTTAACAAAAAACCACAAAGTTTCCGGTTCATAATCTTTTGAAAAATTCTTCACTTCTTCCTTCCCAAATTCTTTTTTTCGGGCATCATTAATAGTTTTCTTTTGATTTTTTGTAAGATTTTTATTTTTAACAATATCTGTTCTTATATCATTCTTCAAACTTTTTTCCATTTCGTAAAATCTAACTTTCAACTTATCAATCTTCCAATAAGAAGATTTCACTTTTTTATAACCTAACTTTTCATAAAATTTAATCGCTGTTTTAGTAGGATAAAGTTTAACTTTTTTAATTCCTTTTTTCTTTGCAAAATTTTCGATAAAATCCATTAATTTTCTTCCAACTCCTTTCCCAATAAAACTTGGTTTGATATAAAGTCCTCCTACCAAATCCTTTTCAAGAGTAACAGTCCCAATTAATTTACCATCATTCCATGCGCAAAAAACATCTGAATTAATTATTTTTTCTTCTATTTTCCTTGGAGAATTATAATTAACTAGATGGTCAATAACTTCTTTTCTATAATCCTTAGAATTAATTGTCTTTTGAGTATTCCTTTTCAACATAGAGATTTTCTTCGTATCACTCTTCCTAGCTTTTCTTATTCTCATCTCAACCTCTCTAATAAAAAGAGCAAATAATTTATAAAACCTTCTTACTTCAATAAATAATGAGGGTGTTAAATCCAATGAAATCAAAATGTAAAATTTATCAATTATTCGTAAAACTTGAGGAGATTAAATGAGAGGATTTTGGTTTATACTAAGCTTGATTGTTGTTGTAAGTAGTTTGTTTCTAGCTTCAGGAGTTTGGACTTATTATCCTAATCACGAATACTGGCAAACTAATAGTGCCAATTTTCCAACAGGTTTTATGCACGGGTCTATTGCCCCAGTTATGTTGGTAGCAGGAATTTTTTCAGATTATGGAATTTACGAAACAAACAATTCTGGTTGGTTTTATGATTTATTTTTTATTATAGGGTTTTTATTAGTTTGGGCAGGAGGAAGTGGCTCAAGCCATGTAATTAAAAACTATTATCAAAATCAAAACAATGATAAAAATCTAAAAAAAGATGACTTAAAAGAAATAAATAAACTAATAGAAAAAAATGTTTCGCAAAAAGTCAATAAATCTAATAAATCAAAAGATAAAAATGAAAAAGGATTTTTTAAAAAATTAATCTCAAAAATCCTAAACTGAAATAACTTTTAAGTAGTAAGATAAGTTTATATACTCAATAAATCTATATATATTACTCTATTTCGGTAGAGTAGGGTGTTGGTCTTCGGATTTTACACCCTTTTTTTTTAATTTGATTTATTTAACCATGTTATTTCTTGTTCACTTAAATTAAGTTCTTTTTGAACATCTGGATTTTGCAGGAACGGTTTTATTATATTAAACTCTTTTACAGCTTTCCTTTTAGAACAATGAATTTTACGAGCATATTTTGCAACAATTGTCGTTCTATGCTTATTTTTATTGTTGCTTATCCAAATTTTCAAAATTCTTGAAGGTTTTTGATAATGGGTAAATCCCATTTTTGATTTTGACTTTGCTAAGGAAATTCCTGCACTTAAAAAAATATTTTGGTAAACTAAAAACCTCCAATATCTTTGTTTTCTAATTCTCCCCCTAAAAACATCAGCCATACTTAAAGCTTCAAAAGCATTATAAAGCTCTTTTCCAGAATATTCATAAGGAATATTTTCTTCAATCCACAAAAATATTTTTTCCAAAGGCATATCAACACTATCATAAATTCTTAAAGTTTTATTATTAACTTTATTTTTAAAAACCATTTTAAGAGCATTAAAAATATCTTGTGCCCTGCCTCTTTCTCCAATACTCATATAATCTGAAAAAGAATCTTTTTGGTAAGCTAATGTTTGCAAATCATTTATCGCAGCCCGAACATCTCCCTTAGATCTAATTGAAATAGAAAGCAAAATTTGTTCATTAATTTCCAATCTTTCTTGAATAACAATATCTCTCAAAATTTGCGCAATAACTTTATAATCAATATCTCCCAAATTAACTAGTTCGGTTTTTTTTCTTAAAGAACTAAATTTTTGGTCCCAAATACTATTAGCTGTTAAAATTATCGGAAAGTAGGTTGATTCAATAAGCTCAATTAATTCTGAAAGCCCACCCCTATCTTTTGTAGCAGAAAGCCCATCAACTTCATCAATTAAAAGAACTTTGCCTTTTTTAAACAAACTTTTTTGTTCAGAAGCAGGTTTTAATTTAGCTTCTAATTGTTCTTTATTTCTAAAATCACTAGCATTCAATTCAAAAATTTCATAATTAAGTTCTTTAGCAGTAGCATAAGCTAAACTTGTTTTTCCAGTTCCAGCAGGCCCGTGAAGAGTAATTGCTTTTTTCTTTTGCGGAAATTTTGCAAAAAAATTCCTAATTTTTCCCACAGCTTCTTCCTGACCTTTAACATCAGCAAGATTTTTTATCCTGTATTTTTCAACCCAATTATCGCTTTTCATTCTCTTTTTAATTCTCTATACTCTCTTATTAAATTTTTTTCTAAATCAAAATTATATTTTAAAAAAACTTGTCTGTCAAAATAATTCCTACTTTCTCTATAATTTGTAAAAATTTGATGAATATTTTTTAATCTCAAAATTGCTAAACTATCGATAATCCTTTTCCTAAAAATTTCCGGACATTTAGTTTCATCTTCAGTATTGAAATCTCTTAATTCAAAATATTTTTCGCCAAATCCTTCCTCATCCAATTCATGAATAATTTTACTTAATTCTCTCGAAAATTTTCTAAATTCTTGAGCTTTTTTAAGTATTTTATGCATAACTAATTACCTCTTCCAGCTAAAACAAAACTTGCTAATAAAGCTTCTAATTGAATAAACTCGTCAGCCCCTTCAGTAATTCTAAATTCAATTTCCCCTGTTTTTTCAGTAAGCTTAACTTTAAGTTCTGGTTCTATTTGTAAATTCCAGATTTCCTTTTGAATTGACTTTATAACATCTGAGCCAGCAATACTTTCCCTTAACATAATTTCCAAAAGTTTATTTTTTGAGTTAACAAAATCTCCTGACAAAGCATACTCCAAAACAACTTTAATATCACTTGGTTTTGCACTTGGAACCACAGTTTCAATCAAATCAGAGTTTATTGTGTTGCTTATTGAACTTGTTGTTTGCAAAAGATTAATAACTCTTCTACAATCTCCTTCACTTACTTCAAATAATGTTTCAACACCACTTTCTTCAATTTTCAAATTTTCATTGTCAGCAATTCTATTTACAATTCGTTCAACATCTTTTTTTTCCAAAAGCCTAAATCTAAAAATAGCACATCTTGATTGTATAGGATCTATAATTTTGCTAGAATAATTACAAGAAATAATAAACCTGCAATTTGAAGTATAATTCTCCATAGTTCTCCTCAAAGCATTTTGTGCTTCAGGAGTTAATGAATCTGCTTCATCAAGAAAAATAACCTTGAATGGCACTTCAGAAATTGCTTTAGTCCTTGCAAAATCTTTAACTTTTTCCCTAATAACATCAATCCCTCTTTCATCACTAGCATTCAATTCAAGATAATTTTCTTTCCATCTTTCTCCAAACAAATCTTTTACAACAACTAATGCTAATGTTGATTTTCCAACCCCTGCAGGCCCTGCAAAGAGCAAGTGAGGAATATTCATTGCATTTGTTAGAGATTTCACTCTTTTCACAATGTTTTCTTGCCCCACCACTTCTTCAAATTTTTTCGGCCTATATTTTTCAGTCCAAATTTCACTTTCCATAGATTATTAAGAAAATATTGAATTAAAAACATTACTATAATAAAGTATTATAGAAACTACTTTGACTTTGATTTTCTAGATTTTCTTAGATGCTTTGTTTTTCTAAGCTTTTTTCTCTGCCATTTCCATCGCATCTGCCATCTTTTCTTCCATCTTCTACTTGATCTTTTCATCTAAGCAATAAAAAATAACTGATTTATAAAGCTTGCCATTCTGAATTATTCTACAAACCCATTCTGAATTAATCCCAGTTTATTCCAGAAAACAGTATCTTTACAACATTATAAGAAAATTAGTATACTCTCGAACCCTGCTTGAGCAACAATTTTTATTTCAGAAAAATTATTAAACCAACTTTATCAAATAGTTTAGAGGTATTTATGAAATTATTTATTCCTTTATTGTTAGTTACTCTTGCAGAAGCAACAATCGGTATTTTTGTTAAACTTACAGGAGATTCAATCCCTATTTTAACTCTTAATTTTTATAGGGTGCTTTTTGCAACACTTTTTCTTGTATTAACAATTTTACTAATAAAAAAGAACTTGCCAAAATTCCCAAAAAACAATAAAAAAGATGTATTTACAGTTGGGCTTTTAATTGCCTTGCAAATAAGCATCTTTAATTGGGCAATGAGTCTTGCTCCAATTGCTAATGTGGTTCTTCTATGGAGTGTAGCTCCTTTTTTTGTTTTTATATTTTCAGCAACTTTTTTAGGAGAAAAACCAAAAAAAATTCACTTGCTTATTTTTTTATTGGCCTTTTTAGGAATTTTTATTATGAAACCTTTTTCTGGAGGTTTTATTTTGGGCAATTCTTTAGCTTTATTTGACGGAGCAGTTTATGCAGCAATGGTAACTTATCTAAGACACGAAGGGAATCAAAAACAAGGAGAAGATATTGTTTGGTCTATGGCAGTTGCTGCCTTAATTTTGCTTCCAACACTTTTAATCTCAGGCATTGGTGATATAACACAAATAAGTTCTCAAAGTTTATTTGGTTTACATCTTCCAGCAATAATTTGGGCAATATGTTTGGGAGTTATTTCAACAGGAGTTGCATTTTTATTCATAAGTATAGTTATAAAAGATATAAATGCAAACATTTACTCTCTTATTGATATAATTGTTTCACCAATTGTCGCAGCTATTTTGGGTTATTTAATCCTTAATGAAATCCCATCACAAAACATAGTTTATGGGGGCTCAATACTCCTCCTTGCAGGAGTTTGGCTAATGAAGACCAATTATAAATACTCAAGCTAAAATTTATAAACAAGTTATATTTAACAAATATATGATAGAAATATATAAAAGAACTTCTAAAAATGAATCTTTCAAAAAAATAGACAAATACCAAAAAAACAGTTGGATAAATGTCGTAAATCCTGAAAAAGAAGAGATTGATGAAATCATAAAAAAATTTAATTTAGATAAGGATAAATTCGTCGATGGATTAGACATAAATGAATCTCCTAGAATTGAATCAGAAAGCGAAGGAATCTATGTTTTTCTAAGAATTCCCACCAAAAAAATATCTGATCAAGAAACTTCTTCTTTCCTTATAATTATCACAAAAAATAATTTCATAACAATTTCAAGAAATAACTTAGAAATTTTTGAAAAGGTTAAAACTGGGAAAATGGTTTTTTATACAGACCAACATGCAAGAAATATAATGAAATTTCTTTATTTAATATCAAGAGATTTTGACATTTCTGTTCGAAGAATATATAAAGAAATTAAAAAAGAAAGAAAAAATTTGAAAAATTTGAAAAACCAAGATTTAATTGATTTAGTTCGAACCGAGGATATTCTCAATGACTATAACTACTCCTTCCATCCTTTAGTAGATATTTATAAAAAAATTGTAAAAATCCGCTCTTTAAAATTCAGTGAAGAAGATAAAGATTTTATTGAAGATTTAATTGTTGATTTAAATCAAACAATGAATATTAATTTACTTACTTTAAAAACAATAACAAACATGAGAAAATATTATTCGACAAGTGTTTCAAATAGATTAAATGATATAATTACTGTTTTAACAGTTTTTACAATCTTTTTAACAATTCCGACATTAATTTCAAGTATTTACGGAATGAATGTAGCTCTCCCTTTCCAACATAGTCCTTATGTTTTATTCATTCTTTTAGGAGTTTTAATATTTCTTTGGGCAATTTTTCTTGGAGTAATTAAATGGAAGAAGATTATCTAAACCAACCTGTTACACTTGATAAAAATCTCAGAAATCCAAACTTTATTTTTTTCCCAAAACCTACAGCCTCATAGTCAATATCCTCATTATTTAAAGCTGTTTCAAAACTTCCCAAAACATCTTCAGAATTTTGAATTTCCTTCAAGGTTTTTTCATCAGTATATACTCTTAATGTCGGGTTTTCAATTCCTTCTTTTTGAGCTCCAACAAACTTTTTATTTTCAGTAACAATTCCAACGACAATTTCCTCCCCATTATTCATTGAAATATAAATATCCATTCTTTCATTTCCAAATAATTTTCCAGCCACTCCTGGAATTTCTTCACCTGAAAATTTTTTAATTTCTTCAAGAGTTGAATCCACTTCACTAGCCCCAACTAGTAAAAAACTAAAAACTAGAACCAAGCTTAAACAAAATATTTTGCTCATTGTAAATTTTTGTCCAACCATTCAATTACTTTCGATTCTGGAAGAGCTCCAACAAATTCATCAGCTATTTCTCCGTTTTTGAATAGTTTAACAGCTGGAATACTCATAACCCCATATTCTGCAGGTTTATTTTGATTTTGATTAACATCAACCTTAACTAAAACAAATTTACCTTCATATTTTTCACTTAACTTTTCAAGAATTGGTCCCAACATTTGACAAGGCGCACACCAATCAGCCCAAAAATCCACAACAACTGGAACTTGTTTTGATTTTTCAATTACCTCTTGTTCAAAATTTGCATCAGTTACATCAACCATATCCTTAAAAAAAGAAGACATTATTTAAATTTATCGTTATCTAAAAATTATGCTCCCACCAGACATATATCACTCCCTAAAAGGATTACATCTCTTTCTTCTTGATTTATCTTTTAATTACCATTTTGTCTCATTAAGAAGTTTTGTCCATCTCTGAAGTGTTCTTTTCCTTACCTCAACAAATTTGGAGAAAATAATTTTTCTACACTGATTTTGTAATCCATATGAACCGCCATTTATAAATTATAAATTTAATTATATTCTAAAGATTTCTTTTTTAACATGTCTGATGGACTGGAATTGCCCTCTTTTTCTAAAAGAACATTAAACTTAAACTAAATTGCAACCAACATCGGGCTTAAAAGAAGTTTAATTTACTCTAAAAAATCCTCCTCGTGAAACAAAGCTGATAATTTTTTCAGAGCTGGGGCGAAATTTTGGGAAATCATCCAGTTTGAGATTTCCTCTTTATCTTCTGTTCAACGACCCAATCTGATAGGCGAGAATGCAACATTCTGAAGTAAAATTTTAGGCGAGGGCTCTGTTTTTAATCTTTTTATGAAGCAAAGTTTTGTTATTTATCTTAACATTTTACCAACATATTGTGTTGTAGCTAAATTTTCAAGAGCGATAGTGTAAACCATCTCACTATGTAATCTTCCCATATCCATAGGGTTGACTCCAAGTTTGAATTGGACAGTTCTAATTCCTTCTTCTGCTTTTCCTTCACAAAGCAAGAGATATAAACCATCCCCAATTTCCCGAGGTTCTGCCACCCCATGTTCAGATTCATTTCCAAATTGATTAAGAAACTCTTTTGTTGGAATAATCTTTCCAGTCATTCCTTCTAAAGTAGATAAATATCTTTTAAGAGGTTCATTTTGAACGGTGTTTCTTACCATATTTGATATGTTCGGAGTTCTATGCCAAAAAACATCTGGTTCAGATTTTCTACTTCTTTGCTCAACTAATTTTTCATAGATATGTCCATCAGAATGGGCATAGTCTTGTTTTTGTGGATTTGATTTAAAATAGGCAACTACTTCTTTCGGAACATTTGTTTCTTCTAATAATCGTCCACTATTGTGTCCACCCCTTACACTATCTGGAACTTCCTCTGGCTTTATGGTAGAGACAGACAAAATTTGCATTAAAGGATAGTCTCTAAACCCTCTTATTTCTCTATCACAACAAGGACACTTTTCGTTTGGTTTTTGTTCTGACATTTTTAATCTCCAAATCTCTAAGAAAACTTAGAGGTTTATCCTTCACCTCTTAATAATTAGAAATAAAGGGTAGTTTATAAATTTTTGCCCATTTTGAGTAACTGCTGAAGGCAGACTATATGTGCGTAAGCACTGCCCGAGCCCAAAATTTTATTGCTGATAACACTGGAATTTAACGAAGTTTTGCCGTAGAAAAAATTTGGGAAAATCCTGCAGGATTTTCTGTTTAAGCCCTGTTATGTCTTCCGAGGTCTTTAACACGAGAGCCTGCAAGGCGTGGCACGAGCAGAACGAACGAAGTGACCTCGTGAGTTTCCAATCTCCGAAAATTCGTTGTTATCGTAGTTGTCAGAGAATTATTTTGAATTTGCCGAAAATTTTAAAAATAGAGAACATCTTCTTTTTTGTATGGCAGAAAGTCAATCAAGATATAGTATAGTTGAAAGACTTACAACAAGAAAACTAGAGCTAATGGATAGTAAGTCTAAGTTAAAGGAAGATGTGAAATCAAAAGAACAGCACATTGATAAATTAAAAAAAGATTTAGCAAATTGGAAGAAAGATGTTCAAGAGGACACAAAAAGAGAACAGAGAAGAAAAGAATTAGGAATTGAAAGAGCTTCTCAAGAATTTAATAATACTAAAGAACAGATGAAAGATAAAGAAAAAGTCTTTGACGACCAAGTTAAAGCTATCGAAGAAGCTCTTCAATCTATTGAAGAAATTAGTAAAACTTCTCCGACTGTTCAATCATAGTCCTCTAAAAAATTATGAATGCCATGTGCGTCAAGAGGACACCTTGGTAAAACTAAATCAATGCCATGTGCTGATTCCCTAGGCAGGTTCAAATCCTGCGCGCGGAGAGATGATTCTCTTCGCAGGGGCTTTTATTCTCTGACAGGCTTTTATTCTCTGACAATTTCGTTAAAATTTTGTTAAGCAGATTTGCGTAGCAATTTTGTGAGAGCTTTCTTTATGATTTTAACGAAGATAACAATATTAGAATTTTCAGTTTTAACCTCTGTGGAGGCAAGTCCCGAATTGAGCATAACACCGATTATGTCCAATCAAGAATTCATCTCTTTAATCTTCTTTATTAATTCTTTTATATCTTTATTATTTTTCATTATCAAAAATTCTTTTGCATATTTTTGTAGATAATCTTTGTGAGAATCTAAAGTCACAAAATGATTTGGGTCGTGATAATATTTGTGGACTTTTTTCATAATATTAAATGTTGATTTAATCCCATTATCTTGATATTTATAATTATGGAATTTTCTCTTAAAATGTCTTGAGAAAATTCTTTTGTATAATACCAGTTGAGGTATTTGCAAGAAAATTACTAAATCTGCTTTCTTATATAATTCGACAGCATAAGAAGTCCACGCACCTTCAGTAATCCAAGATTTTTTATTTGAAATTTCTTTTACTTTTTTCAATCGCTCTTTAACAGGCCAAATTATATCATATTTTCGTTTATATTTTATTTCATCCAAATCGTAAGTTTTTATTTTTAATAAAGAGGATAATTTTTTTGCTAGTGTTGATTTCCCAGAACCATAAATTCCCACAATATGGATTTTTGAAATTCTCTTTTTTCCCATAAAAAAATTATTTATTGTATATTTAAATCTCTTTCTATTTTTAACTATGACTTCTTAACTTCTCACTTCATTCGTCGGCAGATTTAACACCTCTTAACCAAAATTACTCATTTCATTCGCAACCCACTTCAAACAAATATCTGAAAAACTCGTGCCTCTCCAAGTATTTGGGTTAGATTAACACAGGCGAATACTCCTTTATTCTAAGTTTAAAGTATTCTTTTCTTATTTCTTCTTTTTTCATACAAAACCGAAGAATCTATCTCCGAACTATTTTTTGATTTTGCCTAGTGACATATGTCCACCTTGCTATACACATTATCTCAAAACAATGTCTTTTGTTTCTGTTTTTCCTTAGATTCTCTTAATTTTGCCAATTGCTTTTCAATTCTCTCTTCAGAAAAATCGTGGCTCATTAAAACCTCTTTAATTTTATTTTCATTAATTTTTGGAAACTCAATTTCAATATTTTGCTCAATTTTTGGTTTTTTAAACATCTGGAAGATTTCATGCCAATCAAAATCAGCATCAGGAAATTGCTCAAAAATTTCAACAGGAGTTTTATATTTTCGAACAGCATCTAAAGCTTTTTTTTGCCCAATTCCCGGAATCCCTGCAGGATTATAATCAGTTCCAACTAAAATTCCTAAACAAATTAATTGCTCATAATTTATTTGCAATTTATTCAAAACTCTTTCTAGCTCAACAACAACAGGAAAAACTTCTTTCACACCAGTGAAAGTCTTTCTTTTCTTTGACATTGTTAAATTCTGAATTAATCTAGGAGCCCCAAAAAGCAAGCAATCATAATCTTGCGAACCCACAGCATAAGCTTGGTGATTTTTATTTAATACAGATGCTTGGGCTTCACCCTCGCTAGGAGCTTGAATAACAGGAATCCCCATAGCTTCTAATAATTCTTTAGATTCTTCAATCATATCCTTAGAAAGTTTGGCAGTTTGTTGGCTGTATTTTTTCATAGAATCATAATCTTCTTTTTCTTTTGCTTTTTCATATTTTTCTTTAGCAATTTCTTTAATTTTTTCCCTCTTTTCTTTTGTAGCACTCTTTAAATCTGGAGGTTCCCCATCAAAAACATAGACAACCCTAATTCCCTCGTTTAACAAATTAATATTCCTATAAAAAAGCCCAGACAAATGGCTTGTAATCCTCCCTTTACTATCTTGCAAAGGAGTTCCGTCATATTGCCTTATAGTAGAAGTAAATTGATAAATTGCATTAAATGCATCAACAACAACTATCTTTCCATTAAGCTCTGCAAACGAAATTTCTTTTTTTGGAACAATATCTTTTATACTTAAACCCATATATTATTAAAATTAATTAAATATAAATAATTATTCCTCAACCCTTTTTTCAGAATACTCTATCATTCTTCTAAATTGTCCAAAAACTTTATTTGGACTTTTATGCTTAACCGGGTCAGACCCACCCTCACCAAATCTTTTTGGAAAATATTCTGCCAATAATCTTTTTCTTGGAGAGGCATATTTTTTAGCATCTCCCTCATATAATTTTTTTCCTTCAGAAAGGAACGAGCCATAATATCTTTTTTTATCTTCTGCCTCAGCCCAACTAATCTTTTCTTCCCATTCTTTTTGCTTAAATTCCAATTCAGCTTGCCTTTGTTCAGGGTCAAGATTTCCTTCTAAAAATCCAACACAATCTAATCCATCTTTTGAATCCATATTTTAGGTAACAAAACAAAATTTATAAATCTTTCTATTGTAACTACTAGAAAATAATTAATAAAAATAACCAACAAAACTCTTTAATACTCTTTTCTCTTTTATTAAACATGGAAATAGATTTCATACCTTTAGATTATGATTATTTTGATTTTGAAGGTAAAAGTTATGTAAAAATTTTTGGAAATACACTATCAAAGAAAAAAGTTTGTCTAATAGACACTTGTGATGTTTTTTTATGGGCTATTTTAAAATCCTCTGTAAAAGAAAAACAAATTCCAAAAATAATTGAAGAAATAAACAAAATCTCAGTTAAATCAAAAAATAGAACTGCTAAAGTTTTATCAACAAAATTAGAAAACAAAAAATTCTTGGGAAAAAAAGTCAAGGCACTTAAAATTAAGATTACTAATCACAAAGACCTAACAAAAATTGCAGAATCACTTCCTCACAAATATATTGAACATATTAGGGAACACGACATAAATTTTACAACAAGATATATTTTAGAGAGCAATTTAATTCCTTCAACATGGTGTTCAATTCAAGGAGAGGAAATTTCACAAACTAATGAATTCAATGGAATTGCAAATTCCTTAGATGTAGATTTATGTTTAAAGGTTGGAAAAATAAAAAAATTAGAAAAAGAAAAAATTCTGCATCCCAATGTGTTAGCTTTGGATATTGAAACAGAAGAATTTGAAATTGGAAAAGGTGAAATTTTAATGATTTCTTTGGTTTCTGATAATTTTAAAAAAGTTATCACCTGCAAAACCCAAGGAAAAAATCAACCAAATGTTGAATATTTTAGCTCAGAGAAAAAAATGCTTGAAGGATTAGTAAATTATATTAAAAAAATCTCACCCGACATAATTACTGGATATTTTTCAGATGGATTTGACATACCCTATCTAAAATCCCGTGCTCAAAAAAATAAAGTAAAATTATCCTTGGGAATTGATTCAAGCGAGCCCAAATTTTCAGGTGGTTTAAGTAAAAGAGCGAAAATATCCGGTCGCACCCATATAGATTTATTTCAATTTATTCAAACTGCTTACTCCCAATACCTTCAAAGCGAAACACTTTCTTTAAATGATGTTGCATCAGAACTTTTAGGAGAAGAAAAAATTGACCACGAATTTAAACCGCAAGCAAAAATGACTTCCTCAGAATGGACAAAATTTTTTAAATATAATCTCCAAGATTCACTTTTAACTTACAATCTTTTTATGAAGGCATGGCCAGATATTTTAGAATTTTCAAGAACAATGCAAGAACCTTTATTTGATGTTTCTAGAAATGGAATGAGTGCAAATATTGATAGTTACATAATTCATAACTTATCAAGATACGATGAAATAGTTGAAAAACGTCCAACTCATGAAATGATTTCAAAAAGAAGAAAACGCGAACAATACGAAGGCGCATTTGTGCTCCAACCAATTCCCAAACTTTATGAAAAAATTGTAATGTTTGATTTCACAAGTTATTGGCCCAGTATCATTGCATCTTTTAACTTATCTTATTCAACATTTTTAGAAAAAAAATCACAAAACTCTAGAGAAGTGGAACTAAGCAAAGGGAAAAAAATTTACTTTTCTAAAAGTCCTGGATTTTTTCCAGAAATGTTAAAAGAAATAATCTTGTTAAGAAAAAAATATAAAAAACAATATCAAAAAAATCCTTCACCAATTTTAAAAGCTCGAAGCAATGCTTTCAAACTTTTGGCAAATGCTTCTTACGGATATCAAGGATTTTTCGGAGCAAGGTATTATTGTCCTGAAGCAAGTGCTGCTACAACTGCTATTTCCCGCCAATATATGAAAAAATTAATTAAAGATTCAAAAAAACAAAGATTTAACCCTATTTACTCTGACACAGATTCTCTTGCACTCGAGTTAAAAGAAAAAACAAAAACTCAATCTTTGGAATTTTTAAAAAAAATTAACTCAAAACTTCCAGGAATTATGGAATTAGAGCTTGAAGATTTTTACAAAAGAGGGATTTGGGTTACAACTCGCGAAGGCAAAATAGGGGCAAAGAAAAAATACGCCTTGATTAATGAAAAAGGAAAATTAAAAATTAGAGGTTTTGAAACAGTTCGAAGAGATTGGTGTCAACTTGCTCGAGAACTTCAAAATAAAACTCTTAAAAAAATACTTGAAGATGGAAATGAAAAATCTGCTTTAGAGTTAATTAAAAAAACAATCAAAAAAATAAAAAACAGAGAGGTTGAAAAAAAGAAACTTATAATAAAAACCCAACTAAAAAAACCTCTTTCAGAATATAAGGCAAAAACTCCCCATGTTACAATTGCAAAAAAAATGCTGTCTCAAGGTATGCCAGTAAATCAAGGAATGCTAATCCAATATTATATAGCACAATCTGAAAATAAAAAAGCTTTAACAAGAGAACGCGCAAATTTTCCTGAAGAAAACAAACCTTATGATATTGAATACTACCTAAAAAAACAAATCCTTCCAGCAATTGAAAATATTTTGCAAACTTTTAATATAGAGGCAAAAGAATTTTTAGAAAATGAAAAACAAAAAAAATTATTTTAATTCTGCTCTAGAACCCACAAGTTTATAATTCTTAACAAAAAAAGGAATTAAATTTTTTGATGAAAAGCCAGTATCGTGCATCAAAACAATATCTCCCTCTTTTGCCCTCCTACAATTTGACATAATAGAACTTGCAGAACATTTATTTTTAGAATAATATCTCCAATCATTAGTATCACAATCCCAATGGAAAACATCATAACCTTTTTTACTAAAATACTCTCTGTAAGCTAATTCTTTTTCTTTAGAGCCATTAACTTTCCCAGAATCTGAAATCCAAAAACCATCATCGCCATAAGGAAACCTAAATAACAAAGGCATTTTCAAACCAACTTGGTCATAAGCATTTTTTATTATTTCTTGAGTTCTTTCAATCTCTTCAATACCTCTTGAAACAGGAATGTTTGAATATCCTGGATGATTATAAGAATGGTTTCCAATTTCGCTTCCTTGTTCCAATGCATTTAACATTAAATCAAATTCTTTTTGATTTCTTGCTCTAGAACCCAAAACAAAAAATATTGATGGATTTTCATTAAGCCCACTCAATATTCTTTCCATACTTTTCTTAGGACCATCATCAATTGTTAATAAAATTTTATCTAAATTTTTTTCTTCTAAAAAAGGATCTTCAAGTTCTTCTACAATTACATTAGAATCCTGACTCCAAGCATCCTTTAAGCATAAACCACTAGCCCCAACTAAAATCTCTTTCATAAAATTTCTTCTAGATAAGTTTTTATCCATATTTTTGATTAAACCCAACTCTTTTTAAATTTTTACACAATCTAAAAGATAGTATTAATCAATAAATTAAACGAAATTTTACAAAAGATTTAAAAACACCTCTCTTCTAACAATAATAGTTGTTTTCAAAAAGGATGTTTTTCAGTATTCTATTGCTCATTAATTAATTTTAATAATACAATATTATGAAAAAAACGAACTTTTTAGAGAGAGGTAAATTCTACATTTATCATTGAATAAAGTAGAAAAATACTGACTCTCGTAAAATTTCTCAACTCTTCAAAGGATTATTAAAATGAACTATAAAACATTAATTTCGCTAATCGGAACATCTTCAATTATACTTGGGAGCACTTTTTCAGGTGCAACTGAATTCAAAAATAATGATTCAAAACAAAATAATTTAGAAGAAAAAGCTTCAGATTCTGATTACAAAATAGCTTCTGATTACAAAATAATTTTTCCACTAAAAAATGCATATGTAACATCTGAATACGGAAATAGAAAACATCCTTTCACTGGAAAAGATAAGTTTCATTATGGGGTAGATTTTGGAACTAATAAAAAACCTTCTCCAATTTATTCCCCGTTTGAAGCAAAAGTTGAAGAGGCAGGATGGAAAAATGGATATGGAAAAACAATAATTTTAGAAAACGAAACATATGGCTTGTCGTTATTATTTGGACATTGCAGTAAATTAAATATAGAACAGGGTTCAATTATAAAAAAAGGACAATTAATAGGATATACTGGCAGAACTGGAAACTCCTCGGGAATACATCTCCATTTAGAAGCAATAGCAACTGATAAAAACAAATTAAATGATTATTTTCCAAACATAAAATTAGGAAACAAAAATTCAAAAGGAGAAACAACTCTCAACCCCCTTCAAATTTTTAACACTTCTAATTTCAAACCAAGTTATTTGGAAATCGGAGATAATACTAGAACTGACCTCTTAGAAAATAGAGATTTAATTGTAGAAAATTTTTTAAGTCAAATAAATTTCCCTAAAGAGAAATATGAACCGAAGAAAATTTTTAAAGAAAACAGCTGAAGGATTATCAATCTTTCCTATCCTTTACTTACCCAGTTTGAATATACAAACTTTTTCAAATAAAGGAGTGTGGCCACATTTAAGACAATGGGATTCTGAAGAATTAGATAAATTTTCTCAATGGGTAAATAATATTTACCAACATAAAAAAAATGGATCCTCTAGGCAAAAATCTGCAAAACCAGATTCAATATTTCGAGACAATGAAATGAATCTTTTAAATAATCCTCATTTTTCAGAAGGAAATAAACAGCTTTCAAATTCTGAATTAGAATTATTAAGAAATCTTACTCACTGTGGGTCATTTCCAGCAGTTTTAAAAACATATTACGAGTACAGACGAGGATTACCTTCTGTTATTTCAAAAATAGCTTCTAAAAAAGGAGGGGATTTAAGATATTCCTACGGAAACCATCCTATAAAACATTTTGATAGTATTTCTTTCAGAGGAAGTTTTTCAGATTTTATATCCTATACTTTAGGTTATAAATCTGGGGCAGCATTTTTAACAGGAAATTTTAGAACACACCCTTTTTTAGAAGAAACTGATTCAGTTCCCATAGCAATAGAACCAAAATTCCTAAAACCTGGAACTGTAGCTTATAATCCTAACGGACATATTTTGGTAGTTGGAAATATAAACAAAACAGGCGAAATAAACTTTTTAGATAGTCACCCTGACCATTCAGTAACTTATGCCAAAGATATTTCCTCTTTAGGATTTGTTAAATCTGCTGAAGATGGACCAGAAGGATTTGAAAGATGTTATGGGGGATTCCGAATGTTAAGACTTTCAAAAATAGCTTCAGATAAAGCAGAATTTTTAACAAATGAAGAAATGATTCCTTTTGGTTATTCAGTTCAACAATACAAAGACCAAGCAAAAATAAAAAAAGGAGAAATGAAAATAAAAGGAAAAAAAATTTGCTCCTTTCCTTCTTTTGTAAAAACAAAATTAAGACAACAAAAATCAGACATCTTGAATGAAATAAAAGATTTTTCCCAACAATACTTGGAAATGATGCAAGCAAGAGAAGAGTTTGTTCAAGACGCTTGGAAAAATGTTTTAAATCACGGTCCAATAACTTTTCCAAATAATTCTCAAAACGAAAATATCTACCAAGCAAATGGTAGATGGGAAACCTGGAGCTCTCCTTCTTCAGATGTTGACAGAAAAAACAAATATGTTTATTTAGCAAAAAATATTGAAGAAGCTTTAGAAAATTTTGGAAAAGAAGGCTCTTATGATTATTCTGATTTTGAAAATACAGAACAAATGGCCAAAGCAATTAAAGAATATAAAACACAACTTTTTAACTCAAAAACATTTTTCTATTCAGATTCAATTCAATCCCCAATAGAACTTTCTTTATCAGATGTAGAAGAGAGATTATTTGATTTATCATTTAATCCAAACCACTGCCCAGAATTAAGATGGGGAGCTCCTCCAAGTGAAGAAAGAAAAAACGCAAAATATCTTCCAACTCCCTTAAAAACAGGAGGTTCATTATCAGCACTAGAATCTTATAAACAAGAAAAAGGACTAAGATTTTATTTAACAAGACAAAATACTCCTACAAGTCTAGATAAAAATAAAAATCCTAAACAAGTCCCCATCAAATTCATAGATGAAATATTAATGGGTTATTTGAATCAATAATATGAACCGAAGAAAATTTTTACAAACATCTTGTTTACTTCCCTTAATAAATCCTTTCAGACAAGAAGCTAAAATCACATTTGGAGGCGATACACTATTGGGAGGTTATATTGGTAGTCCAAAGTATGGTTCAATGACTAGGATTTTTAACACAATTAATCAAATAAATTCAGCTCCAGAAATTGCAGAAGTTTATTTTAAGAATTTAAAGAAAATATTTAATCAAAGTGATTACACTATTGTTAATTTTGAAGGACCAATAATCCCCAACAAATCCTTGAATTCTATAGGAAAAGAAATGTATCCCAAACAATTTCCCCTTGGACAACACGGACTTTCTTATGAAATATTAAAACAGGCAGGAGTAAATGCATTTTCTTTAACCAATAATCATACTTTTGATTATAAAGGAAAAATAGGGTTAGAAAATACTTTAAAAATTTTAGATAATTTTATGGGTGCAGGAAATGGAGAAGAAGCTTATTTTCCTTTACAATTAAACTTAAATCAGATTAGTTTTGATATTTATTCAATTACTGATGTTTTAGAACCGATTGATATGGTTGCTGAAAAAAATAAAATAGGGGTTGCAGGAATAAAATCAGTGTCAAATTATTCCCAAGATAAAAATTTAACAGAACTCCTTAGAAACATAGAAGAACATTCAGCAGACTTCAAGATAGTAAATCTTCATGCAGGACCTGTAAGAGGTTCTCATTTAGTTAAAAGACAAAAACATATCTCAGAAATTCTTTTAGAATCAGGAGTTGATTTAATCATTGGCCATCATTCTCATTCAGCCCAACAGATTAGAGAAGAAAGAAAATATGGAAAAAAACAAATTGTATTTTATGGAATTGGAAATTTAGTTTTTGGGGGTCGTCAAAGTATTCAATCAAAAAGTTTAGTCCCAACAATCCATTTTGAAAAAGATTTAAATAAAAAATCAATAAGAGCAAGTTACTTGGAAATTAATCCAAATCCAAACACAACTTTCTGTCCCAAAATATTGGATAAAAGAAGATTTAATTAAAATTAACTTTTGGAACTTTTCTTTCAGCTTCGCTAATTTCTAAATAAGGTTTTTCTTTAACTCCATAAATTCCTGCAAACATCTTCCCTGGGAAAACTTGGATTGCATTATTATAACTTAAAACACTATCATTGTAAAACTGCCTTGAATAAGCAACTTTATCTTCAATAGCTGAAAGTTCTTGTTGCAAGTGCAAAAAGTTTTGGTTAGCTTTTAAATCTGGGTAATTTTCAGCAATAGCAAAAATAGACTTTAAAGCATTTTGTAATTTATCTCCAGCTTGAACCTTTTTTTCCATAGAACCAGCATTCACAAGTTCTTTTCTTGCTTTAGTTACTTCACTAATAATTGTTTTTTCGTGTTTTGCATAAGCTTTCACAGTATCAATCAAATTAGGCACTAAATCAGCTCTCTTTTTCAACTGAACATCAATTTGTGCCAAAGAATTATCAATCCTATTTCCAAGAACAACAAACTTATTATAATAAATTATAAACATAATTACAACTACTACTGCCAATACTCCAATAATCCAAGGCCATACCATAACTAATCTAAATAAAAAGTATTTATAAAACTTATCATCCTAACTTTCCCCATATTTGCTTCGCCAAAACCTTTTCTAAAAAAATATTTCAATTGCCGAGTATCAAAAACTTCAATAATTCTTGTAATTTCTGAAATTTAATGAATTAATTTAACATCTTTAATCAAATGTTGTTTTTTCTTCAATGCTTCAGTAAGCTCTCTAACTTCTTTAATTGTAAGCTCAATAATTCCTGAACTATTTTTACCCTTAAAACAGAGAGAAATAGATTCATCCTTAGGATGTAAAAATTCTTCATTAATCAAAATTTCTTTGATATCTCCGCTTGTTTCAACCCTTACAACCCCGTCACTATTCAGCTTTTTTATCTTTGCTTTCATATTTTGACAAATATTTGAAGTTTTATATTAATTTATATATAAAAAAAGATGTATTAAAATAACTAAGGGACCTAAATAATAAGGTCCCTTTTCTGCCCCCTCCTTCTCCCAACCCTGCTCGCCTTGTTCCATCCTTTTCAAACCCCCACTCGCAAAGTTGCTCTGACTCGAAAAATCAAATTTTGAATCTCAACAAATCTACGAAGTAGTAGGGAATCTACGATTCCCAATATGCCCCCTCCGGGACTCGAACCCGGGTCTGGGCCGTTCTCCGAAGATCCCAAAATTCGCTGAAAAAACGAAAGCTTCTTCATTAACTCTCGGGACCTAACAATTAACTAATTGTCGACCTATGAAGTCTTGCCAGAGAGCAGCTGATTTGAGAATCTAGGTTTATCCTTTCATCAAGGATAAACCACTGCTCGAGAGGGCCCAATGCTTGACCGCTACACCAAAGGGGCATAAATAACCTCAATTTTCTAAGTATAAAAATCTTACTAACATTTCAGTTTATAAAAATTGCAAGAATCTTCAAAGCTACAAAAACCACTAAAATTCAAATCGCTTTTAGAATTACCAACAACATATAAGAAAATATTTTCTGGATTAAATTTCTTAATCCAATTCACAACACCCAAAATAGTTTTTCCAGAACAAATAACATCTTCAGAGAGAATGACATTTTTTCCCCCAATTAAATTATTCATATAATTATGATCAACATAAAAAGGAACCCTAACTTCCTCATCCTTATGCCTAATCTGAGAATACCTGATTGGAAAAATACTCTCTAACCCAAGATAATAAGAAAATAAAGCGCCAGGCTCGAAACCTCCAGATGCAATAGGAATAATTAAATCAAATTTTTCATTTTTCATTTTTTCAAAAACATCAAAAAAAGAAGCCCTAACCTCATTCTCATATCCAACTAAATGCCTTACATTTGTTTCATCTCTAGAACCATATTTCAAAATAATTTCCTCGCACTTCCCAAAATTTTTTAAAACTTTTTCAGTAGAAATTTTCTTTCTCTCATCATAATAGCATCCAACAACCTCTTTTAATTCCTTCATCCAAAAATCAAAGGCAAATTTTTGCTCTTTCTGAACTTTTTCATCCTCATAACCTCTCCCAGATTCAACTAACCCATCAAAATAAAGCTGAGCAATTCTCAACATTGATTCCTTAAATAAATTTGGACTTGTATTTTCTCCAATTATTTTTAATAAATCCTCCAAGGATTTGTTATTCAAACTATTGCTTTCTTTAATTAAATCCATAACCTTAATCTAATGAAACAATTTATAAATGTTATCTTAAAGTTTTAAAAACACCTTGCTAAGATTAAAAATACAAGACAGGATTCGAATGCTTGCTACTTATCTTAAAAAGTTGAACATTTTTCAAGATTTACAAAACACTCAAACACGCCATTTTTCCAAAATCTTTTGAAAAACACAAAATCACCTCTTTTTTACAAAATACTTCTTAATAAAAATATACAAAATAACTAAAACAATAACTCCAAAAATTATCCAATTAGTTAAAATATTTAAAATAATTTCTATATTGGATAAATTATTGCCAAAAACCATACCAAAATAAATTAAAATAAAACTCCAAATACTAACTCCCAAAGTAGTATAAAAAATAAATTTTTTCAAATTCATTTTTCCAAATCCTGCAGGTAAAGAAATCAACTGCCTAATTCCCGGAATTAATCGTCCAGTAAAAGTTGTAATTTCTCCGTGTTTTTCCATAAAATTTTCTGATTTTTCAATACTTTTTCTATTTAAAAACAAAAACTTCCCATATTTATCAACCAATAAATTAACTACCCCTCTCCCAAGATAAAAAGCCAAAAAATAATTCACCAACGCCCCAAACAAAGCTCCAAGAATACCTGAAAGAAAAACCAATATAAAAGACATCTGGCCTTGATGAACCAAAATTCCTGCAGGAACTAAAACAGCTTCACTCGGAAAAGGAATAAAAGAACTTTCAATAGCCATCAAAATAAAAATACCCAAATAACCAAAACTATCAATAACTCCTGTCAAACTTTGTGTAATATCTAAGATAACATCTCCCAACATCCTAAAAAAAGGAAACCCTTATTTATAAAATCATCTTTATTCTTATAACAAAATTTTATTATTTTAAACTACAAAAAGCAATTCCCACAATATTGCCTATCAAAAGCTTTTAATTATGGCTCGAATCAAACGCTCCAAGCAGGATTCGATCCTGTATGTTGAGTTTACGAAACATCCGCAACAAAGTGAGGACAAAGGTTCGAATCAAACTCTCCAAGCAGGATTCCATCCTATAAATAGCCCGTCCAGGATTCGAACCTGGGTCAGCTGGCCCAGAACCAGCTATACTTGACCACTGTACTAACGGGCTTTACCATTTTAAAGAAATCATAAATGTTTTTAAATATTAACTTCTTTAATATAACAAGATAAAATGGCAAGCTTACTTTTAATTGGGGGAATTTTGTTTTTCGTTGTAGCAATATTCTTTTATGTAAAACTAAAATATGTAAAACATAAACTGCATTGGCTTTTTTTAATTCTTTTAATGGTATTTGTCTACATATCCTTTATGGCAAGTATTGCTGGACAAGGAATTAATTTAAGCACTATAGATGGTTTGGAAAAAGCAGGAGGCCTTTATTTGAGCTGGCTTGGAGATGCTTTCAACAATATGAAATCACTTACAACACATGCAATAAAAATGGATTGGAATATCCCCGACATTTTTTAAAATGAAATTTGCAACAATCTTAGTTGTCTTCTTACTTTTAAATGCATTTCTAATTATTTCAAATAATGGACTTGCACTAAAAGATAAAGAAAATGTAAAAGAATTAGGAGAATTATACTTTGATTGGGTAAAAAACATTGGAAAGAATTTTTTTTCATTAACTGGTGATGTTACAAAAATAAAATGGACTCCAGAAGAAATTTAATCTTCCAAAAAATAGATATTACTCACAATACTCAAAATTACCCCCCTTTATTCTAATAGCTTTACCATTAATCAAAGCATCAGAAATTTTTTCCCTACCATTTTTTAGCAATCTTGAAAGAGTAGGTTGGGAAATATCCATTTTTTTGCAAGCTTCTTTTTGTTCTGCCTCTTCCAAATCAATCAATCTCAAAGCTTCAGCTTCATCAAGAGAAATCACATTTTCTTTCAGATTTCTTAAAGGAATACCTACAGGTTTAAAGTAAGTAGAATCAGGTCTAAACATTATCCTCCTACATCTAATTGGTCTTGGCATTTATTCCTCCTTCCAAAATTCTTTAATACTTCCACTTCCAATTTTGAAATCAACACCACTTTCTTCTAAACTTCTCTCCATATTTCTTCCAAAATTTCCAGCAACAACTAAATCAACTTCTTTATTAGCAAGCATTTCAGCAACTCCTAAACCAGCACCCCCTCCTCCTCTTGTAAAAGGGTTTTCAACTGTTTCAACAAGCTCCTTGTTTTCAAAAATCAAGTAATAAGGAGCTCTTCCTGCTACATCAGAAATTTCACTTTCAATATCTTTGCCTGTAGAAGCAATTGCAATTTTCATTTTTTAACCTCCATTATTCTTTCAATTATTAATCCTTGAACTACTGAAAGTAAAATCATAACAATTAATAAAATTATCGCAAATTTGAATGAAAAATAAAACAAAAGTAAAGGTAAAAAAGGAATTTTTATAGCTCTATTATATAAAAATGTTGTAACAAAAGCAATTCTCATTCCTTTTTCTTTTAAATCAGCAATCAAAGGATACCACATATAAATTGGTCCACTTGATAAAATACCTAAACCAATAACCAATAACCAACTTCTTTTTTTAGACTCTCTTCCAAGATACTTAAAAATTTTATCTTTTGTAAAAAAATAATTTGATAAAGTCATCAGTAAAAAAACTAAAATAAACATTCCTAAAACTTTCAAAAAAATATCATAAAAAATCTTCATTGAAGAATTAAAAATAATCGGATTAATGAAAAAGACAATTAAATAAATTACCAACATAATGCCTAAAAAATAAAACCCTGCATTACTTTTTTTCTGTTTTTTAACTTGCTTCTCAATATCTTTTTTATTTGATTCTTCTACCATCCTAACCCCCCCTCAATAAAATTTAAAATAAAAACAGTTATTACAGCAACAACAATTGAAAAAACAAAGTTTACCAGATTTCTTATAATTGCAAATTTTTTACCAAGCATAATTGACTCTGCAGGAAGTTGCACAACACCCACAGTTACCCAAGCAACAATAAAAGCAGTTACAGCTATCAACCCAACCCCTTGTTCTAAAAGTTCTCCCCCAATTATATAACTAAAAACCGGGTTGCCTGCAAAAATACTTCCAACACTTGCTCCAACTAAAGGGTCAATTAAATAACTTCCTTGAAATAATTGTCCATAAAAATCCTGAGGAACAATTGCATTCACTAAACTAATTAAAAGCATAATCCCAAAAATTGTAGGAATCATTCTTTTAAGCATATTCCCTGCTAATACAAAAGATTTTTTCCAACGTTTTTTATTTAATTCCATCTTAAAATCTTGGCTCAATCTCTCTTTTTTTTAGGTTCTGAAAGTTCTGTTTCTAAAGCTTCTCTTTCTCCGATATTATCAGTTCTTGTACTTCTAAATCTTCCAAAAAAGCCTCTTCTCGGAGACATTCTTCCAAAACCTCTTCCAGACCTTTGTCTTTTAAATGAAAAAAATCTTGGCCTTTTATTTTCACAAGGTCCAAAACCTCTTCCTGTTAAAGGTCCTTGGCCGTCTGGTCCTGTTCCATCTTGTCTTGGCATTTTAACCTCCACTAATTTAATTATTAATACATATTCATAAAGGTTTTTAAATGTTTCGGATACTTATTCATAACCAAATTTAGAAAAAGCCACTGACGGGACTTGAACCCGTGACCTCGTCATTTTTGATATTATCATAGTACCAATGACGCGCTCTATCCTAAACTGAGCTACAGCGGCATTACCTTATTAAATATTATAAAATCCAAATTAAAAAACTATCTAAACCATGTTGCAAAACTTTTAATAATTATTGAAAGAAAATATTTCTTTTTTTGGTTCTCCAGTGCCTCCTAGATAATTTCTAAAATAAATCTGGTTTCCACCTAAAAAGATCTTCTAAGTTTATTCTTTCCAAGCCCTTGCCAGTAGAAGTAATTGAAATTGAATCTTTGCCTAATTTTTTTGAAATCACCTTAATTAATTCTAAATTTTCATCAGACATCAAAGGTTCTCCTCCAGAAATATCTAAACTCACATTTAGAATATCTATATTCTCAATAACTGCTAATTTTTCCCCTAAAGAAAGATCTTTTGTGGGGCTATTTGCATCAAGACAGCAAAAATAACACGAGTAAAGGCATTTATTCGTCACATTCCAAATTAGGGTGTTTTTATCATTTTCATTTTTTCAAGAATTAAGCATCTTGAGGTGCTAACACCTCTAAAAAAAGATATATAAACAGATATATAAATTTAATTGAAACGAAGTTTCAGCTATCTAATTTTCGATAGAAAAATTGCGCGCGCTTCTTTGGGTGGGAATTATCAATTAGAGATTTAAATTTTTAGCCCTCTTTCTCAATTGCAATTAACATCGGAATTTAGCGAAGTCGTGAGCGTAGCGAACGATTTTGGAAAATGCGAGCCGAGCATTTTTCCGTTAAATTCCTATTATATTCGTTTTTCCCAGTAAAAACCTGGGCCAAAGTGAAACGGTTTTTGCGAAGGAAGCACCATTAGTTAAAAGAATAAAGGGCAGGGATTCATTAATTTACTACTATTTAATTACTATATAACAGAAACATTTATAAGGTATTAAATTTCTCTAGATATTATGGCAAATGAAACACACTATGGTGTAATATCTGATGTTCATCAAGACCCAGGAATAGTTCCAGCAACTATTGAAGTTTTGAAAAAATTGGGTGCAGAAAAACTTTTGATAAACGGGGATATTGGAAATCAGCAGAGAACTCTTGAAGATAGTAAAAATTATGTTGCTTTTATTCTTGATTCAATTGGAAAAAGTGGACTTGAATCTTATGTTCAGCCAGGAAGCCATGAAACACTACTTGCTTTTGGACCTGTAATGGATGCTTTTGCAGATAAATATTCAAATTTAATTGATGCAACAAAAACTCCAAAAGCAGAACAAAAAGGTCATAGTCTAATTTTCTTGCCAGGTTCAGATTTTCTTTGTGGTGGGGAATATCAAATCGGAAATCATGAACAAATTCCAAGTGGAAGATATATTCAAACTCAAAAAGGATTAATGCAATTTGAAGAATTTGGTCAATATGTTGGTGCTCTTCAACAAGGAATTGCTCAAGGAGCAATGCAATATGCCAACATGAATGATTTACGAAGATTGGTAAATGATTCAGACAAAAGTATTGTTGTTTGTCATGTTCCAAGAAAATTTGACAATCCTGAATATGCAGTTGATATGGCTGAATTCGGAGAAGCAACAGAAAAATTTAATCTAAATGGTAATGATGTTGAGCAAGGTTCTGTATTTCCTCTGTCTGTTGCACAGCAGATTGTTCAAGCAGGTTATCCTGTTGAGATAAGACAAGAAAATAGAGGAAATAAGGATTTAAAATCATTATATGAAGAATTAGGAATAAATAAAGCAGTTAGTGGGCATTTCCATGAGAGTGGACACAGAGCAAATGACACTTATGGAAATCACGTTTCTGAAGGAAATTTAGTAACTGATTTATTTTGGAATTCTGGACATTTAGATACTGGACAAACAGGAATTTTGACAGTTGGAGACGGAAAAGTAGGTTATAGAAATATCCGTCTTGAAGAACATCTGAAATAGAATCCCTGCCCCTTCTATATTTAGCCGATTTTTTTATTGAGTTTAACATCGTGATTAAGAGAAGTGGCAATCCCTCCAAAAATTTATCCTCTGGAACGAAGTGACTAGCTGAGGATTTTTTCAGAGCTGGGGCGAAATTTTGGGAAATCCCAAGCCGAAGGATTTCATCTTTATCCCCTGTTATCAGCCCCGAGGGCTTTAGCCCGAGAACGCAGTGGGGCACGAAGTGAGTTCGAGACGCCTCTTTTTTGTATTTTGAAATAATATTTTTTTGGGTGGGCTATGTATTAGAGAAGGCACTTTCGTTAAGTTAATAAATAAAACAACTTTCCCATAATCATGAAAAATTCAGATTTGCATACACATAGTTATTATTCGGATGGAGATTTGCCTCCTTCAGAAGTTGTAAAATTAGCAAAACAAAAAGGAATAAAAAATTTAGCAATTGCAGACCACAATTCTTTTGAAGGAGTTGCTGAAGCAGTTAAGGAAGGCAAAAAACAAGGAATTAATGTTATTCCTGCAATAGAAATTCGTGCAAAAGAAGATGAGGTTTTGGGCTACTTTATTGATTACCAAAATGAAAATTTTAAAAAAGAGGTAGAGAAAATTCAAGAAAACCTCATCGACAGAGTTAAAAAAATAATTTTAAAATTAAACAAAAAAGGAATAGATGTTAGTTTTGAAGATTTGCTTAAAACATATCATCCAAACAGAAATTTCATGGAGATTCATCTTATAAAATATTTGAAATCTATTGGCTTGGGAGATATTAGAGAATTATGGCCAAAATATATTTCAAAAGAAGGGGAAACTTATGTTCCTGTTGAAGAAATTTCTATTTTAGATGCAATAAAATTAATCAAAAAATATGGTGGCGTTCCTGTTTTGGCTCATCCGTGGGTAGAGTTAAGTTCAAAAGAATTGTTAAAAGAAGAAAATTTTAAGGAGTTGGTTAAAGCGGGATTAAAAGGAATAGAAATAGATAATGGCGATAGGGATGACAGAAGAGATGAGCAAACATTAAAGAAAATTAAAGAATTAGCAGAAAAGTATAATCTTATCATCACTTCTGGTAGTGATTTTCATGGGGATTATTTAGTTCAAGCTACAAAATGTCATGGACTTGGAGATTATAATTGTGATGAGAAAGTTGTTGAAGAATTGAAAAAAGCAAAAGAGTAGAAAGTGCCTTCTCCTATTGGGTGAGAGAAAAAATCTGATTTCCTATTTCTGTATTAACTCTAACTTGTAGGCATTCTCAAAAATTGAAACTAACAAGACGGACCTACTTATTCAGAATTTCGTCAAGATTAATTTCCATAAAAGAAACAGGCATCTTGATTTTATAATTGCTTAATAACTTTGGATGAACCTCTCCAAAATAACCTAAAGAAACATCTCCATAAAACACCTCCCCCACTCTTCCCGGGATAAATTTATCCAGCTCTTCTAAAGGCTCTTTTACTTTTAATTCAACACCCAACATTCTCCCAAAATAATCAATAATTTGCTTTAATTTAGTAAAATTTCCTGGTGCAATAGCAATCATCAAATTCAAATTTTCCTCTACTTTGGTTTCAAATTTTTCATTTTTGTTAAAAACTTTTCCAATTTCAAAAATCTCTTGAGGGTATGAAACATCAACATTTTCTCCCAAAATTCTCATAGCAGGAATAAAAAGATTAGGCCTCAAATATTTATACTCTGTTTTAGAACCTTCAACTTCTATAAGATTTTCAAATTTGTTTTTCTTACCTTCTGAATCTTTAATTAAGTGATAAGAAGAAACCTCTAATAAATTAGCTCCTACAAGTATTGATGAAACTAACGATTGAAATTCAGATTCTTTAGATTGTTTTCCAATAGTTGATATGTTTGGAATCTCAGGAGAAATTTTATCATACCCATAAGCAATTGCAATTTCTTCTATCAAATCCACCTCGTGCAAAATATCAACTCTCCAGGGAGCTATTTCCACTTTGCCTTTATAATAATTATGTCCCATCTTTTTAATTAAATTTTCAATTTCTTTTTCCTTAAGCTTTAAACCCAACAAATTATTAACCTTTTCAGTTGACAAATCAATTTTTTCAGGTTTAAAATCTGGCAATTTTTCAGATTTAGAATATTTAACATCACACTGATAAATTTCTCCCCCCATCCCAGCCAAAGTCGCAACAACAATATTCAAACACTTTTTCAAAGTTTCAAAATCAGCTCCAGAACACTCAATAAAAACCTCCTCAGTTTCTTCAGAAATCTTCCCAGTTCTATGGGAATTAATAATTGGAGGCATACTTAAAATCTCTTTATTCGCATCAATAAAAATAGGGTATTTTTCAAAACCCTGTAACAAATCCCCGTATTCTCTTCCCGCAGGATGTTGTGACAAAATTTGCCTTCCATTTATTTCTTTAGGAAATTCCAATGGTTGAAATTTAATCTTATCCGGAAACTCAGCTTTGTAAGTTATAGGAAATTTAATTTTCTCCAAAGGATAAATTCCAATCGCTAATTTCTTTCTCTTTCTTCCCAAAGTGTTATGCAATTTTTCCTGAATGTCAACTATTTCTTTAATTTTTTCATCACTAAATTTTAAATTTTTCACAACAGCACATGCAGTAAAAGGTCTAACTTCCTTAACAGAATTATCAATCCGAACCTTATAATTGCTTTTCTTAATATTGTATTCTCTAATTCCCCCCTTACTTTTACCCAAAAACTGCTTAAAACTCGCTATATAATTCTGAAAACTCAAAAGATCTGGCCGATTCGGAAAAATTTCAATCTCAACTTCTTTATTATCGATTCTTTCCAAGGAAGTCCCAAATAAAGAAATTTTTTCAATAATCTCGTCGCTAAGTTTAACACTTTTTTCAAATTCTTCTCTTGGAAAAATTACATTTGCCATTATTTACTCCAAAATTTAATCTCTCTTAATTGTTTAATATCGTTTTCATATAATTTCCTCAAATCATTTATTTGATAAATCCCCATCATCATTCTATCAAAACCAGGTCCCCAAGCCAATACTGGCATACTAATACCCAACAAGGGCTTAGTAACTTCTGGTCTAAAAATTCCTGCAGCAATCATCTCAACCCACTCTTGCTTTTTTTCATTCCAGACTACTCCTTCCACACTTGGCTCTGTATAAGGAAAGTAAGCTGGCTGAAACCTAACTTTTTCATAACCCATTTTCTTCGCAAACTCTTTCAAATAACCAAACAACTGTCTCAAATTCGCATTAGGATCAACAACAATTCCTTCTGTTTGATTAAATTCAAAACCATGACTCCAATCAACTGTTTCATTTCTAAAATTTTTACCAATTGCAAAAAACTTTTTTGGAATATCTTCTTTTTTTAAGTTATAAAGAGTTTGAGCTGATAAACAAGTTGTATGGGTTCTAATTAAAACTTTTTTAGCATTTTCTTCACTCCATTTATAACCCCAACCCTTACTTCCTCCAACCCCTGATTCGTGAGCTTTTTTAACTTCATTAACAACTTTTTTTTCAGGAAGATTTGCTTCTAAATCCTTAATAAAAAATGTATCCTGTAATTCTCTAACAGGATGGTCTTGTGCTGTAAACAAAGCATCAAAATTCCAAAAAGAACTTTGGACAAAATTGCCAGTCATTTCTTCAAAACCCATTTCAGTCCAAATTTTCCTCCCATAATCAATTGCTTGATTAACAAAATGTTTTTTCCCTCCACTTATCTTAGGAACAGGAGAAACAACATCATATCTCCGAAATTTCTTTCCTTTCCAACTACCTTTTTGAATCATCTCACTTGTAATCTCCTCAACCAAATTTTCAGTATAAGTTAAATCCTTTTTTCCAAGTTCTTTTCCCAAATTTGTAATTTCATAATTAACAACCTGTCTTTCCTCAATATAAACAATATCTTTTCTTTCCTTTAAAGATTCAAAAGCAAACTTTTCTTCAGCTTCCAATTCTTCCAAAGGTTTAGGAAGTTTTTCTAAAATTTGTTCTTCCAAAGATTTTTTAGTAATTTCCTCCTTATTTCCAGTAAGAATCAAAGTCCCATTTTTAATATCTAACAAAGCTTTTTTCTTCAAAGCTCCAAGAGCTGCCTTAAACTCATTTTTGGTCAGTTTAGATTTTTTTTCTGCTTCCTGAATTGAAAAATTACCTTGTTCTAAAAGATGGATTAATTGTCTTTCAGGAAGCCCCTTTCTTACATAATAAATTCCATTAGTTCCCAACTCTACAATTTTCTTTTTTTCAATATTTAAATCAATAATTTTTTTAGAATTCAAAAACTCCAAAGCTCTTAAAACTGAAACTTTATCAAGCTTTGATTTTTCAATAAGCACATCAATATCTTTTTCTCCAATAAAGGGAACTATTTTTCGTTCAATAGGGGATAAAGATTCTACTAGTTTATCTAAATTCTTTTCCATTATTAAGTTTAGAATAAAGCATTAATAAAAGTTTTCTATAATCTTTCCCAAATTTCTTCCCCCACCTTTTGAGTAAAATTCTCAACATTTTCTTGCTCAATTTTTTTACTCCCTCTTCTCCTAACAGCCAAACTCTCATTCTCCTCCTCTTTATCCCCGATAACAATTATGTAGGGAATTTTTTGAATTTCAGCTTCCCGAATTTTTCCACCCAAAGGCACAGATTCAAAATCTTTATCAACTCTCATATGAGGAATCTCTTTTTTTAATTTTTCAATAACTTTTTCACAATACTCTATATTCCTATCTGTATAATTAATCACCCTTACTTGCACAGGAGCTAACCATGTTGGAAGTGCTCCCCTAGTATGTTCCAATAAAATACCTATAAATCTTTCAAAACTTCCATAAATTACCCTATGTAACATAATTGGTCTTTGTTTTTTATCATTCTTATCATTAAAATTTAAATCAAATCTTTCAGGTAAGGAAAAATCTAATTGAATCGTTGATAATTGCCAAGTTCTTTTTTGCGAATCCTTAACATGAAAGTCAATTTTTGGACCATAAAAAGCTCCATCTCCTTTGTTAATTTTATATTTCATTTTCAAATCTTTCAAAGTTTTTTCTAAAATTTTTTCAGCCATATCCCAATTTTTATCACTCCCAATTCTTTTTTCAGGTCTTGTAGAAAGTTCAACATGGTCAAATTCTAAATCAAATTTATTATAAAATTTATTAATAAGATTTACCAAATCTTTAAGTTCAGATTCAACTTGTTTTTCATTTGCACAAAAAATATGTGCATCATCTTGAGTAAATTGAACAGCCCTGAATAATCCCGACAGTACTCCTGAAAGTTCAGTTCTATGAACAACCCCTATTTCCCCCATCCTTAAAGGCAAATCTTTATAAGATTTTGAAGAATTTTTATAAACCAACATTCCTCCAGGACAATTCATTGGTTTAACTAAAAAAGGTTTATTTTCATAAGAAGTAATAAAATTATTTTCTTTATATTTATCCCAATGTCCTGAAACTTTCCAAAGTTTTGATTCCATAATTTGGGGTGTTTGAATTAATTTATAGTTTTCTTTTTTATGCTCTTCTTTCCAATAATCTTTAAGTTCTTCAAAAATTGTCAATCCTTTATCATGCCAAAAAACCATTCCTGGAGCAACTTCGGAAAAAGAAAATAAATCCATTTTTTGACCCAAAATCCTATGGTCATTTTCTTTTAGCTTACTAGTGTCTAATCTTTGTTTACCAATTTCTCTTAAAATTTGCTTAATATTCACATTTTCTTCACTCTCTTCCTTCTCATTTTTAATCTCTCTAGACAACTCTGACAACGGATGCCCTTTAACCTTTAATTCAAATTCTTTATAATACCCAAAAGGTGCTTTTTCAACTTTTTTAAAAATCTTTTTTAACTTTTCCTTCACTTCATCTAAAATCTCCATTGCAATTTCAGGTTTAGCCAAACTAGAAGACAAATGAGCATAAGGATATAAAACAATATTTTCAGCTTTAACTTGGGAAGCAATTTCTTCAATTGATTCAACAAACTTCTCAACTAAATCTTTTGAATCACTTTCTTCAATAGCAGTTAAAACCACCAAAGGCTCTTCAATATATTTTTCTTTTTCTTCACCTTTTTTAAGTTCAATAGATTTCAAAGCTTTTTTCAAAGGTTTAAATTTGATATAATCGCTGTGTAAGGTAATATATTTCATAATTTATTTAGAAATTCTAATTATTTAAATGTTGCTTGGATTAATTATTTACAAACTTCCTTTATTCAAAACTAACTTTCTACTCAATAAGTCCTCTTTTCCCATCCTCAAAACCTACATAAATTCCTCTTTCTTCATTCCCAGCCCCTCAAATTACTAACTTATGAGTAATAACATATAGAAAGATTTATAAACTACGAAATTACATTATTTTATTGTCCAAATTTTTTCACAATTAAATTAACAGTCGTTAAAATGAAATCAATAAGAAATGCTTTAGAAACTGTTGCAACTCTACCTTACATAGTTGCACAAGGACTAAAACAAGAATGTAAAACTCCGGAACTTCCAACAAGACGCGAATTCTTAGCTTATACTCTCACAGGAATTTTAGGAGCTTCAAGTGTTTTAGTAGCAAGAGATTACAATAAAAACAGGGAAAAAACTAATGAACTTCAAAAAAAATCCAATTATTTAGATGACCAAATTGATAAAGTTGAAGAACAAATTGAAATCAAAAGAGAAAAACAAAAACAAAAACATTTGGAACAAAAATACAGAGAATGTTTAAATCAAGAAAAGGCTGAAAAAGAATTCCAAGAATATCAAAAACAACAAGCAGAATTACAACAAGAATGGAAAATGGCAAAAAACGCTTTAGAAGCGCCAGGAAAAATTCCTTTTGGAACAAATACAACTGTGGATTTAGCAAGACTTTTGCGTTGTGAAGCAGGAGAATTTTATTATGATGAAAATAAATTAACTTTTTTTTCAAGCACTGTTTTAAGAAGAGCGCAAATAGCAAATGTGCCAATAAAAGATGTAATTTTTGATGCAAAAACATACTCGAATGGAAGGGTTGTCCACGCTTACAGTTGCCTAAATGAATTTGACGGAAATCATGCTCTTTTCATAAATCCATTACAAGGAAAGAATGAAACTGAAAGAATCCTAAACAAACAAGCTTGGGAGGCAATATACCAACATGCTCAAAAAACTCTTTCAAAAGCAAAACCCCAATACAATATGGATTATTATTGGACAGAACCTTTGGTTCAAAAGCCTAGATGGGCAGACGATAACAAACATCAAAAAACTATTCTATCAAGAGATGGAAGAAAAACACATTTTTACAATTTAGGAACATATACTCCTGCGGGAAAAAGTCCTTTAATTAATTAGTCAATATTATAAAACATCTCCCAAATTGTAAACCTCGTTTTTTTCATCTAATTTTCTAACTTTAAATTTATATTCTTCCTCTCCAAAATCAGGAATTATTTTTTTAACCCTATTAATGGCTGATTTTTCATCAGAATCCAAAACAATATAACTTCCTTCTTTTAAAATTCCTCTTTCTCTTCTCCTAGAACAAAAAGATTCATCATTATATTCATAAACTACATAACTTTCAATTAGAAAACATTCTATACCTCTTTTAACCACTATACAAAAACTCCCCAATTTTCTTCTTAGCTTTTTCTTTCTCTTTCCTATGTTGTTCTAAAAATTCATTAATTTTTTCAATTGTGTATTTTTTCAATTCTCCAGTGGATAAATTTCCTTTTTTATAATTTTCTTCCATTTCTTTCAATTTTTCATCATCTTTTTCAAAAAATATTTTCAAATATTGAAAAGAAACATCAATATCTGGATTTCCCCCTTTTTCTTTATGTTCTTTCATTGTAGCGCCTCCCCCAGAAAAAGCATATTTATTGATTTTATTTTTAACTTGTTTCTCGTCGTCTGAAAGAAAAATAACTCCTTCTTTAGAAGCACTCATTTTCACACTTCCTTGAAGCGAAGGAATAAATTTAGCATGTAACGCTGTGGGTTTTTCAAAACCAAAAGATTTTGCAATATCTCTTGTCAATCTAATAAAAGGATCTTGATCAATCCCCACAGGCACCACAGTTTTTCCCTTGCCTTTTTCAAATTGAGGAAATAAAATATGTGCTGCTTGCATCGCAGGATAAAAACTCCAACCAATGTTATTCTCAGATTTCAAACCAAAAATCGCCCTTGCTGTAGAATAATTAATCTTCTTCGCACATTGAGCTGCATATCTATAAATGCTAGTATACTTAAAATCTTGAAAAACAAATGTCTTTTTAGGATTAAAACCCAAAGCTATTAAATCCAAAATATTATCTTTAGAATATTCTAAAGCTTTTTCAAAACTTAAATCTTTTTTTACATAAAACTTCTCATCATCAGAAATAGGAATAAAAACATCACACCCAAATAAATCTTGCAAACTTTTGGCAACTAAAAATGGCACTAAATGCCCCAAATGCATTTTTTCACTTGGCCCTCTTCCAGTTAAAACATAAACTCTTTCTCCTTTTTCATAACTTTTCAACCACTTATCAAAATCTCTATGTGAAAAATAAATTTTCCTTCTAATTAAAGGGTGTGCTTTTGATAATTTTGCATAAATTTTTTCAGAAATTTTTGAAGTGCCAAACTCTTTCACAAGTTTATCATAATCAATCTTTCCAGAAACCTCCCAAGGATTTACATTATTTGCCATACTTTTTCAAGGATAAACATATTTATAAAAGTTAGTAATAAAAATTAACTGATAGTAACTCTTCCCATTAATTCTCCCTGAGCAATAATTTTTCCCTCCATTGCCATTTCAAGTTCTTGTTTACTAGCTCCTTGTTCTAAACTAATTTTACTATCCAAAGCATAAATTTTGAAATAATATCTATGAGTTCCTGAAGGAGGACAAGGCCCACCATAACCTGTTTTGCCAAAATTATTTACTCCCTGAACAGCTCTTTCAGGCACAGAATTTTCAGAAATTTTTGTTTTATCAGGCGAAATATTCCAAACAACCCAATGAACAAAAACTCCTGATGGAGCATCTGGGTCATCCATAACCAAAGCCAAACTTTTAGTTTTTTCAGAAAGATTTTCAATATTAATTTCAGGATTTACATTCTCCCCTTTACAAGTATATTTTTTCGGAATCTCCTCACCCTCTTCAAAAACAGGACTTGAAATTTTTAATTTATCCATTTTAAATCCGCGATTTATGTTTAACAAAAATACAGATAATACCATTACTACTTTATCTATATATAAAAAACAATCCATTATTTTTATATTTTATGATTAACACAACAAAAAACATTTATTAACATTGCTTCTTTTTAGATTATATGAATTTAAAAAAATATCAGAAAAAGAGGGATTTCAAGAAAACCAATGAACCAAAAGGAGAAAAGAGTATTAAAAATAATCAGATTTTTGTAATCCAAAAACACAACTCCACACATTTGCACTATGATTTAAGAATTCAAATTCAGGGAGTTTTAAAATCCTGGGCAATCCCAAAAAAACCTTCTAAAATAGGAACCAAAAGATTAGCAATACAAACAGAAGACCATCCACTGGAATATGCAAATTTTGAAGGTGAAATTAGCGAAGGATACGGGAAAGGCAAGGTTGAAATTTGGGATAAAGGAATATACAAAAACCTCAAGGACAAATCAATGAAAAAATGTTTTGCCGAGGGAAAAATTGAAATTGAACTCAAAGGAAATAAACTCAATGGCAACTTTGCACTGATACAAACAAATATTGGAGAAAATAAAAAAAATTGGTTATTTTTCAAAACAAAATAATCAAATTATACAAATTTACTAAATTTATATTTTCAAAACTTTTTAGTTTAAATCAACCATTATAAAAACCTTTAAATATAAAGTAAAACTACATTAATTATGGATAAAAAATTGGTGTTCGCAGGACTTATCTTAATATTATTTATTAGTGTAGCAAGTTCTGAAATTTTTCTCTCAACACAACCCAATCAAGTTTATACTTTGGGTGAAAAAATAGAGGTTGTGAGGGGAACAGATGGAACAGAAGGTTGGGAAGAAATAAATTTAGTATGTGGAAACCTTTCAAAAATGCTTTATCTAAATTACTTAACAGACTCTGAAGAAAAAGAATTAACATTTCCTTTAACAAAAAATTTCTTAGGGGGAATGTCAGGAAAATGTTATTTAGAGCTAATTTTTCAAAATCAAACAAAAAAAAGTTTACAATTTGACATAGTAGATTATTTGGAAATTGATACAAGTTTTAATAATTTAGAATTTAATCCAAATGAAACTCTAATTTTCTCAGGAGAGGTAAGAAAACCAAACAGTGTAGAAGTAGAAAATGCATTTATTGAAGCAAAATTAAAAACAACAGGGTTGGAATCTTTAGTTACTGTTGAAAACAGCCAATTCGAAGGAGAAATAAAACTTCCCGGAACAATCGAATCTAAAGAATACACTTTAGAAATTTTTGCATATGAAAAAAAAGATGAACAAATCACAAACAATGGAAAAGAAAACTTTACAATAACAATAAAACAAAAACCAACAAAAATCAAAATAAAAACACAAGAAGAAATAAACCCTGGAGAAGATTTAGAATTTAAAGCAATACTTTATGACCAATCTGGCAAAACAATCAATAATCAACAAGTTTCTTATACATTAAAAGATTCAACAGGAGAGGAAAATCTAAACATTTTATCAAGTGGAGACAATTCAACATTTTATAAACTTCCTCCAAACACCCCAAAAGGATATATGAATTTAACAGCAAAAACAGAAGGACTAACTGCAGAAAAAAGAATATATGTTAAAGAAAATGAACAAGCATCTTTCAATTTAGAGAATAATACTCTTTCAATAAGAAATATCGGAAACGTTCCCTACAATAATCCTATAGAAATCAAAATAGGAAATGAAACAAAAGTTATAGAAACAAACTTAACACAAGGAGAGTCTGAATCTTTATATTTGGAGGCCCCTGAAGGAGAATATAATATCTCGATAAATGATGGTTTTCAAAATTTAAGTAAAAAAACAGCTTTAACAGGAAATGCAGTTTCAGTAAGCTCAAAAAATCCAAATGCTCAAGGAATTTTAGCAAGAAACAGATTTTTGCTTATCTTTTTTATTTTTCTAATCTTTGGGCTTTTTATTTTTGTAGCTTCTAAGAAATATTCTAATACAAGCATTATGCAAAAACCATTTAGAAAATTAAAGAAAAAACATTCTCCAGAATATACTTCAAATGACAAAGGATATGGAGAAGGAGTTATAAAAGCAAAACCTGAAAAAAAGAAAGAAAAAGATGATGGTTCTGCTGCCCACTCTCTTGTTTTAAGCGGTGACAAACAAAAATCATCATTAATTGCAATCAAAATAAAAAATTGGAAAGAAATTGACACAGAAGGCTCAAATGCTAATGAAACAATTGCAAAAATTAAAGACATAATAAGTCAAAATAAAGGAAGAGTCTACAAATCAGATGGACACCTAATTGGTGTATTTGCTCCAGTAAACACAAGAACTTTTGATAACTCAATTAACGCACTTAAAACAGGAAATGAAATAACAAAAATCCTAAATGAACATAACAGAAAATACACAAAAAAAATAAACTATGGTATTGGAATAAACTCTGGGGATATAGTTGCAAAAAAAGAGGAGGGTAAACTTTTGTTTACTCCTTTAAAAAATAGCTTAACAGATGCAAAAAGAATTTCAGATATCGCTGAAAACTCAGTTTTAATAGGAGAAAATGTTTCAAAAGAAGTTGGAAACAGAGCAAAATTCAACCCATATCCTGCAAAAGCAGGACTTAAAACTTATGAATTATCTGGATTTAATCAAGCAAGGATACAAAACAAAGATTTCATAAACTCATTTGTTGAAAGAAACAACCAATACAAAAAACTTGACAATTTTAGATTAAGAAAATAAATATTTAACCATATATTTTTTTAAAAACTATTATTTCCTTAAAATTATATGGATCCCCAACCATTTGGATTAAATAAAACAAAAAGATATACTTCTCAAGAATCTGAAAAAGCATTATTCCAAAATAGAGCAATAGGCAATTCAGGAAGTTTTGAATTAGTTGATTACATGGGAGGTGATGGAACTGTTGAAAGAGTTGCAACTCTTGGACACGGAACAGAAATTTTCAAGGAAAAACCAGCCAAAGATTCATTTATTCAGTATTTAGCAACAAACAGAATACTTGCCCCCTTTAAATCTGTTCAAGCCAAATTTGTAATACAATCCCCTATCGAAGTAGCTTTAAATTTTATTTACGAACCAAATAATAGTGTAAATGAATATTCTTTAAGATATTCTAAACCTCTTACATCGAGTTTTCAATTTGAAACAGGAAACAAAGAAGCTGACAAGATTTTTTCTCAAATTCGTGAATCTTCTTTGAGAGGATATAATTGGCTTATTAAAAAAGACCTAGCAAGAGAACTTTCAAGATCTATTTTGGGAAGTGACCAAAACACAAGATATTATATTAAATCAGACTTTTTGTCTTTAGTTGGCTTCATAAAATCAATGGAAAAATTCTCACAAAAATTCCCAAACCCTTTAGAGGACTATATTGTTTACCTAAAAAACACTTTAGGAAAAATTGCACCCTTGTCGTTTGATGCTCTTTATAATCCAAGAAGAATTTCCATTGATTTAACATTTCCAAAAGATGAAGATATTGTAGATTCCCCTCTTTCTCCACAAAATTGGGAGTCCAGTCAAACAAAAAGACGCACAGTAAAAAATTTAGAAGAAATTTTATTCTCGCCTTTTCAGGTTTTAGATAACGGAGAAATCCAAGCAGTAGATTATATGGGAGACGATAATTCCATGGCAGAAGCTGCAAGAACAAGCTATGGAGAAGGAACTAAAACTTTAACAGACAATGCAAATTTAGTAAGAAGTTTAATAAGAGATAATCACACATCTCCTATTGAAATGGCTGAATTAGCTTTTGAATCAAAAGCCCCTGTTTTTTCAGACCCAAGACAATTTGGAAGACACAGAACATTGGATTTCCACGGATTTATGGGATATTTCCCAAAAGGAAGTCAAATTTATTTTCCAGAAGATACTGAATTCAAACATCAAGATAGAAAAAACAGACAAGGAAGGAATAAATTAATGGAAGAAAATGACAGAGAAACTTCTAAAAAAATTTTAGCCAAAACTTTTGAAAAACAAAAACAAGGCATTGAGAAATTAAGGAAATTAGGGATTAGCGAAAATTCAATTCGTATGAGCAAAGGTGTTGGAACATTTACAAAAACTTGGAGAACTGGAGATGTTCACAATTTAGGACATTATCTATCTCTAAGAAACGACCCTCATGCTCAAAAAGAAATAAGAGTTTATGCTGAAATAGTTGACGAAATTTTAGCAAAATTTGTCCCTATTGCACATAAATCACTCCATACATACAAATTGGATTCAATAAAATTTTCAACAAAGGAAATTGAATTATTAAAACGTAATTTAAAAAAACAAGAAATTAATTGGGATAATTTGGATAATTTTAAAGGGGTAGGATTTGTAAGAAAAAACAAAGAAACTAAAAAAGAACAATTAAGCAGAGAAGGAGAAACATTTAAACAAAAACTTCGCAGATTATTAGATTAAAAATTTTTTTGTTTAATTCTCCCCAATAAATCTTCTACTTCTCCCCACTCATTTGCTCTGCAAAAATCATAAGGTCTTGAATTTCCTAAACCCACATTACCAGAATAAAACCATCTAACAGCTTCTTCTTCATTAAAAACTTCATAAATTGTTTTAACTAAATTCCTCCCTGCAAATTTCTCCATTGACTCTTTTTTTTCTTGATAATTTTCCATTATTTGTAAAGATAAATCCAATTTTTAAATATTTGGCATTATTTTATTTGAAGAATAATTTTCAGAAGTATAATCAACACCTGAATTCACAAATCCAAAAAACTTTGGAAAGTCAATATACTTTTTTCCATTCAAAGATTTTTTCATCAACAAAACAACTCTCGAGGGCAAATGTTGGTCAATAATTTCATAATCTGGCAAATATTTTTTCAACTCCTTGGAAAATTCCTTAACTTCATTCATATAAGGCATATTCTCAACATTATAATATCTCTGACTCCCACCCACCCACATATAAGACTTTAACTCAATAAAATCTGGCTTACCCAAATTAATTAATTTAGCATAATCTCCAAAATCCCTCATATTTTCTTTCTTTATCAATGTCAACCTAATGCAAGTTCGGTATTTTCTCGTAGCCAACAATTCCAAACTTTTTTTCAAACGCTCCCAGTAATCTTTAAACAATGGTCTATCTATTTCTTTCAAAACTTTTTTATTTCCTCCATCAAGACTAATATAAAGTTGGGTTACATTTTCAATTATCTCAATTTGCTCTGGAAATTGTGCATTAGTTACTAAAAATGTTGAAATTTTGTTTTTATGAAATTCTTTTAATATCTCATTTATCTTAGGATAAGTAATTGGTTCTCCTGTAAGTGACAAAGCAACATGTCTTACATTTTTAGATTCTTGAAATGCTTTTTTATTCAACTTTTTATATCCTCCAAAACCTTTTAAGAAATCTTCATGTTTTTCTAAGGATTTTGAAATTATTTCTTTAGGAGAATCAATTTTCCCATACCACTCTTTTCCAACAGGTGCTTTTTGTCCTCGCCAACAAAATTTACACCTAGAGGCACAATACATCGAAGTTGTCATTTGCATACATTGATGACTTCTTATTCCATAAAACTTAAACTTATAACAACCCCCTTCTCCCCTTAACATTTTCTTAGTCCACCCGCAGGTTTTTACAGCAGAATGCTCCCCCACAATCCCATATTGTTGCTTCTTAAGTTGAGCTTTTTGCCCTTCTGCAAGTTGCTTTTTCTCTACCATTAAATAAACTATTGTTAACTCTTTAAAAATTTTTGTAAATAAAAAAATATTTATACTACAAATTGTTTAAAGTAATATGATGTCCAAAGGTGTTGAAAACAGAATGCAACAAATCTTTAGAGATGAATTTCCCCTTGCAAAAAGAATAGTAAATTACATGGATGAAGAGAGTTTTCATGAAAAACATCCTCGGGAATACCAAGACATTGCGTTGAGCTCAATTCAAAGAAAGTTTCTTGAATACGAAGGAATTGATAAGGAAAAATTTTGGAACATAATTACTTTATTAAAAACAAATGGGTATATCCATGAAAAAAGAAAAGAAAGGTATACATTAAGTAAACCCCTTAGAAGAAAAGTTAATTAGTAAGATTTAAAAACATATAATTAAATATTAAAATAGTTTTCAAACAATGGCACGATTAATTAATGTAGAAACAGGCAAAGAAGTTAAAGTAAAAGAAAATGATAAAAAAGATTTAATTGAAAAAGCAGAGGAACTGGGAGTGATTCTTGCATGTCAAAATGGAATCTGTGGTTCTTGCAGAATTGAAGTAATTGAAGGGATGGAAAACCTCTCAGAATTCACAGAACAAGAAAAAGATATGGGTTTTGATGAAAGTGGAAAAGAAAGATTATTGTGTCAATGTATGATTAAGAAAGGTGATGTTAAAATAAAAATTTAACACCAAAAACTTTAATAATCAAGTTTACTGGAAATTAAAATGGAAAAAGATATTGGAAAAGTAAAAAAGAATGAAAACACAGAAATTGTTGTAAGAATTGATGATTTCGGAGGAAAACCAGGAGTAACAATTCGGGAATTTGTTACAAGCGACAGATACACCGGATTCACAAAAGCTGGAACAAGAATCTCGCCAGACAACTTTCTAAAATTCAGAGAACTCATAAACCAAATAGACATTTCTGAACTTAATGCAATGGGTTCTGAAGAAAACAAGGAATCTGAAAACACAGAAAGTTCTGAAGATAAAGAAGAAAACTCTCAGGAAGATTACTGAAATTCGTCCAAAAATTTCTCAGGATTAAATGCTTCAACTAAATTAACAATTGGTTTATCTGTGTGAACAATATCATCAGTTCCAATTCTCGGACAAGCTGTATTAACCCAACACTTAATAAAATTAAAATTCTCAAAGTCCTCAAAATTAACACTATCAGTTAAAAAAATATAAGCATTTTTCCCTTTTATTTTTAATTCTTTTTTCAAATTATTAGCTCGCGCCAAATATTGTTGCCCAGGTTTTTGCGTCACCAAAATTCCAATTTCTTTTGCTAAAATAAACGCCTTCAAATTCTGTTTCATTTTTCCAATCTGGGACGCAATATCTTTCTTACCCACAATCTTCATTTTCTTTGCAATAGGGTCCCATAAAATCACTGGTTTTGGATTAGACAAATTTCTTTGTGCTAACAAAAGGGCCTTTGGATGAAACAACCCGTCTCCCAAATAAAGAATAGCATCTGCTTCAGAAAACAAATCTTTTTCAAAATTTTCCTTATAACAATCACACCCCAAAATTTGAATTTTATCATTGGTTCTTGAAGCCTTAGTTGTCAAAATTTTTATACCCAATTTTTTTAATTGTTTTTTAATTTCAGAAATTTCAGAAAACTGTGTGCTTGCAAAAATCCCCAAAGATTCAATTTTATTTTTCTTCAGATACTTGATTAATTTTTCACCCAATTTTAAATCTCCTTCAAATTTTGCATCAATATACATAACTTTCATTTTTCCCAAAATTTTTTATTAAATTTATTATGTCCAAATTGAACTAACAAATCAATCCCAAAATTTTCCGCATTCAAAGGCAAATCACAAGCTCCAAAACACTGCCCCAACCAAATCAAAACCTCTGCATCAGTTTCATTTTCTAATTTACAAACTATTTCTTTCGCTTTTGGCTTCAAACCATCAGGTAATTGAATTAAAATTTTCCTAGCATCTGATTTTTTGATTTCCTTAGATAGCTTATCTAACTCCAAATTATACATAAGAAAATTAACAATATTAAATTAATAAAACTATCTAATAAACAATTTTTGGACCATATCCCCATTGCTCAATTGCCTTTGCCAAAGGACTTTCAGGATTGTCCTTCACAAATTTTCTTAAAGGAATATTCTGAAAATAAATTTCTCTCGCCTCCTCAATAGCCATAACTCCTGCTTCAACCCCTTGAGGATGTCCTAATAAGCCACCTCCGCACTGAATTAAAATATCGTTCCCCAATTCCTTCAAAACAGCTTCAAAATCCCCAGGATGTAAACCACCAGAAGCAGTCATCCAAACAGGTTTAATATTATACCATTTTTGTCCCAATGTAGGAATTTTATTATGCTTATCTAAATTCTTCTCTTGCAATAATCTCTGAATATATTTAGCTTCCCCATAATCCTCCATTTTTGCTAAAGGTGAACCTCCGTGAAGAGAATCAACCCCCATTAACCTAAACAATTTCGCCAACAAAATCATAGAAATTGAAAAACCATAAAGTTTTCCTTTCCCATGAATTCCTGGAGAATTATCTCTTGTCATAAAACCATGCATCGCTCTATGAGCATGAATTGCCAAACCAGGATTCTTTTTCCTCATTTCATAAACCGCTGTCATTCCTGTTGTAACAACATCCATCATCATAAATTTGCCTTTATATTTTTTAATCAGATTTGCCCTTCTCAACATTTCATCAATGCTTGAATGAGTCACATTACACAAATAAAACTTTTTATTTCCTGTTTTCTTCTCAGCTTCTCTTTGCTCTCTTAAAATCAACTTAGCTCTTTTATCAAACTTATTAAAACTAAGATTTGTTAAATTCTCATCATCCTTAATCCCATCATAAGTTCCTTTTCCAGAAGTAAATAAAACTCTTGCTAAACTTGCTTGTTCCTTATCTGTCCTTCCAATTTTGGGTTTAGGAACAGTTGCAACCAAAGGTTCTTTAGGTTTATTTAGTATTTTTCTAACTCCAGAAACACCCAATGCAGGACCTGGAAAAGCTTTAACCATTTTTTTAGGAAACCTAACATCATAAACCCTCATAGCAGAAACCATTTTCATCCCCGCAATATTCCCAATAATTCCTGCTAACAACCCCGGAATATTATCTAGTTCAAAAAGCTCTAAGGGATAAGCAATTTTAAATATCTTATTTTCATAATCCAAATCAAAAGCTAATGCTCTTTTTTTCATAGCTAATGGAATTCCAGAATCTTTTCCATCATAAACCTTTGTCCAAGTCCCAGTCGAAGATTCAGCAGCAACAGTAGCAGCAGCTTCTTTAAATAATTCGTGTTCAAATCTCTTCTTCTCTTTTTTTGTATAATTTTTTTTAGAATGTTGGTATTTTGCTTCTTTAACAGCTTTAGGATCCAACTCAACTTTCAATAAAGTAATCACATAATTCTCATCAGGATTTTTTGGTTTCCAACCTCTTTTTGCAACATAATTAAATTGAACAGCCATTTTCACCTCTTTAAACTACTAATCAAACCAGTTTTTATATCTTTCTATTTGAGTGCAATGATGCCGAAGGCAAAAAATCAAAGTTGCAAATTCTCGTCATATAATTTGAGAGGACACTTTAGGACGGTGGGTTCCGTTCGTAAAACCCATAAAATAAGAGATGTGTGCTTTCTTTTTGCTTCTTTTTCCTAAAAAGAAGAATGAGATTTAGACTAGTGAAAATTTAATTGCGTATAAGGGGTGTTAATCGACCTCGAATACTTGGAGAGGCACGAGTTTTTCAGATATTTGTTTGAGTGAGTTTTGCGTTGGGGGTGTCTTGACAATAGAAGGGTTGTGGGGAGCAAAATTTTGATTAACAAACATTTAACGAACTTACTCAAATTTTTATACTTCAAGCTCCTATAAATTTAATTCTAATTACAGAGTTTAGAAAAAATTCAAATAATAAAAAAATATCCTTTAAACAAAACTATTAAAAATAAATTTACACAAACTTCTCAACTTCTGTCCCCCTTTTCCCATCTTTCAAAACAAATCCTTTCTCCTTAATCTTATCTCTCAACTCATCCGCCCTCTCCCAATTTTTCTCACTCCTAGCCTTTTCTCTCTCTCCAATCATTTTTCTTATTTCTTCAGGAACTTCAATCTTCTCCCTCTCCAATAAATTCAAACCCAAAACTTCATCAAATTTTCTAATTGTTTCAACCTTCCCCCTAGCCTCTTTATCCCTAACTAATTTCCATAAAATCTGCAATCCTTTTACAGTATCTAGATCATCATTAACAGAATTCCTAAATTCTTGAAAATACTTATCATTAAATTCACCATCATCTTCCAATTCTAAACAAATATTTTTCAACCTTTCATAAGAATTCTGCGCATTTTTCAAATTCTTCAAGGAAAAATCAAGTTGTTTTCTATAATGTCCAGTTAAACAAAAATACCTATAATCTAAAGCATTAAAATCTTTTTCTTCAAGTTCTGAAATTGTAAAAAGCCCACCTTTTGATTTTGAAATTTTTTCCCCCTTTGTTGTAAGAAATGAAACATGTAACCAATACTTAACCCAAGGTTTTTTTCCCAAAGCAGATTCACTCTGAGCAATTTCATTAGTATGATGCACAGGCACAGCATCCTCGCCCCCAGTATGAATATCAAATCTCTCTCCCAAATATTTAGAACTCATTGCACTACACTCAATATGCCAGCCAGGAAAACCTAACCCCCAAGGAGAATCCCACTCTTGCTGTCTTTTCCCAGGAAATTCTGAAAATTTCCACAATGCAAAATCAGTTTTATTTTTCTTTTCACCCAACTCCACTCGCGCCCCACCTCTCAAATCCTCCACTTTCAATTTTGCAAGTTTCCCATAATCCTCAACTTTAGAAGTATCAAAATAAATTCCATCACTTGTTTTATAGGTATAACCTTTTTTCTCAAGCTCCTCAATTAAACCAATTTGCTCATCAATATGCTCCGAAGCCTTTGGCCAAACATCTGGCATAATTATATTTAACTTTTTTAAATCTTTTTCAAATTCCTCAAAATAAAAATCAGCTATTTCTCTTGCTGTCTTTCCTTCTTTCTTCGCCGACTTCTCTATCTTATCCTCTCCTTCATCCGCATCACTTGTCAAATGCCCTACATCAGTCACATTAATAACATGCTTAACATTATACCCATTAAAAATCAAAATCCTTTTCAAAGTATCTGCAAAAATATAAGCCCTCATATTTCCAACATGCTGATACCCATAAACTGTCGGACCACAAGAATAAATTCCTACATAAGATTTTTTCAAAGGCACAAACTTTTCTTTTTTCCTAGTTAAAGTATTATACAAACTCAATTCCATAATTATTTTAGAAAAAAACATTTTATTAATCTATTGCCAACATCTAAAATAAACAACTTAACTCCAAAGTAGTTAATCATAAAAATATTTATAAACTCCTATAATCAAAATAAAACATGGCTGTCCAATATAAACAAATGAAAGTAGAAGAATTAGTAAATGAAATTCTATCAGGAGAAATAAATTTTCGAGGAATTGAATTGCCCCAAGGAGCTAATTTAGCAAATTATGAAGGTTTTCATGAAATGCAAAAATATTTGAAAAGTCAAAATCTTCAAGAATCTCCAATAGATTTAAGCAATTCTAGATTAATAGGACTTTATGCTCCTACAATCTATTTACCTTATTCCAAACTTGAGGGAGCAAACTTTTGGAGAGCATACCTTAGAGGAGCAGACCTTAGAGGATCAAAACTTGGGGGAGCAGACCTTGGAGGAGCATCCCTTATGAGAGCAGACCTTGGAGGAGCAGACCTTATAGGAGCAGAACTTTGGGGAGCAAACCTTAGAGGGACAAATCTTAGAAAAGCACTCCTAGATGAAGCAGAACCTTATAAGAGCAGACATAAGAGAGGTTAAAAAGTTAGAAGAAGCTTTAAATTTACCAACTGCAAAGTTCCATAATACACGAGTAAATCCAGAACAACAAGCAATTTTAGAGAAAGCACAACATTTAATAGATACAAGATTTAGTGTTTATCATCAATAATATTTAGGGTTTATCCTTAAAATTTTTAGAAAAAAACATTTTATTAATCTATTGCCAACATCTAAAATAAACAACTTAACTCCAAAGTAGTTAATCATAAAAATATTTATAAACTCCTATAATCAAAATAAAACATGGCTGTCCAATATAAACAAATGAAAGTAGAAGAATTAGTAAATGAAATTCTATCAGGAGAAATAAATTTTCGAGGAATTGAATTACCTCAAGGAGCTAATTTAAGAAATTATGAAGGTTTTCATGAAATGCAAAATTATCTAATGAATCAAAATCCTGAAAGAAATCCAATAGATTTAAGCAATTCTAACTTAATAGGACTTTCTGCGCCTACAATCTATTTACCTTATTCCAAACTTGAGGGAGCAAACCTTGAGGGAGCAAACCTTATGGGAGCAAACCTTTGGAGAGCAGACCTTTGGAGAGCAGACTTTATGAGAGCAAACCTTGAGGGAGCAAACCTTGAGAGAGCAGACCTTAGGGAAGCAAATCTTAGGGGAGCAGACCTTGGAGGAGCAGACCTTGAGAGAGCAGACCTTGAGAGAGCAGACCTTGGAGGAGCATCCCTTATGAGAGCAGACCTTGGAGGAGCAAACCTTGAGAGAGCAGACCTTGATGTAGCAGACCTTGGGGGAGCATACTTTGGAGGGGTTAAAAAGTTAGAAAAAGCTTTAAATTTACCAACTGCAAAATTCAATAATACCTGCGTAACTTCAGAAGAAAAAGCAATTTTAATGAATGCACAACCTTTAAGAGATACAAGATTTAATGTTTATCCTTAAAGTTTTTAGAAAATCACGCAACTTCTGCTAATTCTTCCAAATTACTCTTAGACTTTTTTTCTTTAAACTTTTCAAATTCAGAAGCTTTTCTTTCCAACTTGCTCAAAAACTTTTCTGCACCTTCTTCAACAGAATATTTATCTGCCTGATTTGTATAATAGTTAATCAAATGAGGTGCAGAACCGGGTAAAAACCATGAACCCAATTCATACGCAAAATTACCCAAAGTTCCAGCAATATCTCCTGTTTTCCCCAGATAATAAGCATCATAAGTTAAATAAAACGGAAGTTTTGCAACAGTTGTTGTCGCCTTTACTCCAGCCCCAACCCCTCCGGCAAACATCATTGCATCAGTCACAGCGTCAAAAGGAACTAAGAATTTATTTCCAGTATCAATTCCTGTCGCAAATTTTCTCATCCGCGAAACATCATAATTCTCTAATTCAATATACTTTCTCAATCCTTCTTTAAAAGTTTCAGGATTCCCATTATACTCCCTATAAGCCTTCCTAACTTCTGGAAGTTTCATCGCTTTTTCAATTTGTTTTTCAATATCTGGAGAAGCAGGAACAGCCCATTTAGCTACTTTCTTTGTTTTTTCCAATGCCATCTTTAATTAAATTTTTAGTTACCTCATTTAGATTCAAAACACCTTTCAATTCTCCGTTTTCTGTAACAGGACATGAAAAAACATTGGATTTTATCATATCAAAATAAACCTTACCTAAAGACTCTGCAACATCTTTAGTTACAACCGGAGAATTCATTATTTCACTAGCTTTCAAACTCTCAGCAAGTTTATTCTCAGCAACAACTTTATTATTCATATCAGTTGTAGAAATCATTCCAATAGGTTTATTCCCTTTAATTACAACTACATGTCTAATTTTTTCATCTCGCAATTTTTTCGCAACCTCTAAAACAGAGTCCCCTTCATCACACGAAAACGCTTCTTTTAATTCACAATCTCCAACTTCCATAATTTCCCCAATTTGTCAATTTATTTAAACCTTTCTTCTAATCCTAAAAGCCAAAACAAAAATAAAACCAATTAATAAAAAAACCCCACTAGTTGCAAAAGAATAAATTTCATTAAAGGCCAAAACAGAATAACCAGTTAAATTAACAGCACTCGACATAACAGAGAGAAAAATAAAACCCAAACCCAAGACTACTAATAACTTAGAACTCCCTTCACCAACTATCTCTTCCAATTTTTCTTCTAACTTTTTAACCCCCTCTCTTGTTTTTGCTAAATCATCTTTTAATCTAGCTCTCTCCATATGTTCACTCCCTTTTGAAACTCCCCTAAGCCCCCCATAACTTCCTCCCACTACTGCCCCACTCCCAACAGGATGCCTAAAAGCATAATTTACAATATTACCTAAAAATCCTCTCCTCGAAACCTGTTCATAACCCTCTTCTGCTTTTTCTTCAACTTGGTTTTCATAATCTCTTTTTTTATCTTGCTCAGTTTCAATTTCATATTGTTCCCTAAATTCTTGTTTATCTTCTTCACTTCTTCCAAAAAGATTACTCCAAAATTTTTGCCTCCAATCTTCAGCTTTTTTAACAGGCTTCACAGTATTCTCAACTATTGGATTTTCAGATTTCTCAATTTTTTCATCATACTCTGCAAATTTATTTCCTAATTTTTTTATTCCAACATTATACAAATCATAAATTTCTTCTGCAATTTTCCCAACAAAACCCCCAATTACTCCATAAACCCCAACTCTGCCCGCTCCTCCAACAACCTCTTTACCAAATTGCCTTCGAGTATATTTTCTATCCACCATGATTTTTTAATGTAATTTAGCTTTTTAGATTTTTCTTTTAGAAAATATTTCTTCTGAATTTTCTTCTTCTATAAACCCTCTCCACTATAATTAAAAACCCCTCTCCAAAATAAAAAATCAATTTCCCAAAAATCAATCCATCAAAAAATTCCTTCCTAAAGAAAACCCAAACCCTTTGTAAAAAATTCCAATCATTTACAATTAAAATTAAATTTTCGTTGAGCTCCGAAACAAAAATCCCTTGTCGCACCCGCGAACGAAGTGAACGCTATAATCTCAATAAAATCCCCAATCACTCACTTGTAACTATAATTTTATCTTCAGAAATCAAAATAGTATTTTCTGCCTGCGCAACTTTTTCTCCTGATTTTTCAACTAACTGGTTAAACTGGTGCAATCCCCCAGCTCTTTCAATCTGAGCCAAAGAAATCAAAGCTCTAGTCCCAAACTTTTCAACCAACCATCTTGAACAAAAAGGTAAAGTTCCATACTCTTCCAAAATAAAATCAAAAACTTCCCTCGCTTTCGGATCTCTAACAGCAACAGACTCTTTAATAACTTCATAAATTCCAGAGGGCTTTCCATCTCTTACCTTTCCAACCCCTTTAGTAACAAATGGCTCAATTGCATAACTCCCTTCATCTAAAACAGCATCATAACCATTATCGTAATTAGGAATTGTAATGCCTGAATGCAAATTATATTTTTCAATACTATGCCCTGATAAATTTTTTATCGGGGACAAATTCTCTTTCTCAGCCTCACTCTGAATTCTTGCCCCAATTTCAGCCAAAGTTTCATTATTAGAAACCCCCTCAGTTGCACTTTTTAAACATCTTTCTACACATAAAATCAAATCTTTATTTTCTTTACTTCCTTCTAAATCAAAACTCACTGCAGTATCAGACAAAAAACCATCAACTTGCACACCAAAATCAACTTTTAATATCCCTTCTGATATAGCTTCATCATTATAACTAGGAGTATAATGTGCTGCAATTTCATTTATTGAAAGATTAACAGGAAACGCCGGCTTCCCACCTAACTCAAAAATCCGTGATTCAATCTCTTTCGCAATTTCCAACAAAAGTTTATCTTTTTTAACAATTTTATTTAACTCACTTTTAATTTGCTTCGCTATCTCTCCCGCCTTCAAAATTTTCTCAATCTCACTTTTTTCCATTTTTTAATAAATAAATCTGGGTTTTTAAATTATATCCCAAAGCCAATCAACAAATGTAGAATATCTAAAACTAAATTCAAAAAGACATTAAAACAAAACCATCCAACAAACCTTAATTTCCAATTCTCTACAAATATCAATAACGATAAAAATAACACAAAAATCCCTCCATAAATATTATGCAATGGATAAAACTCAAAACTGCACTGCATTCCAAAATTAGGACAAGCTGATTCAAACCAATCTATTTTTCCAATAATTCTATAATAAATATAATCTAATTCAATCAAATTTCCAAACAAAAGTCCAAAAAGCATTATTTTATCTTTATAAAAATTAACTTTTAATCCTCCGCTCCTTAGGAATATAATTTTTTATTGTCTCTCCAGAAATTTGACCCATTCCCAAAAAATCTACTTCAATATCTAATCTTTTTTAAGGAAGATTTTTAGTTAGCGAAAGACTTAAATAAATGCAGTTATTCTGTATATTAAGGTAACAGGTATTGCCTTAAGTCTTCGGACATACCGCAAGCGTGTTCCCGGTAATTACTTAGGTAATTCCGTACTTAGGTAATTCCGGATTTTATTAAAATGATAAAAAGAGTTTCTATTTATATTGATGGTGCTAATTTTGTTTATGGGCTGAAAAGTTTAAATGAGAAATATTCTGATTATCATTTCGATTTTGAAAACTTCTTTAAGAAAATTATTGGCAAGAATGATTTAATTAATATTTTCTATTATAATGCTTCCTTGAAACAAGCAGTTAATCCCAGAAGATTTAGGGAGCAACAAAAACTTTTAGCAAGATTAAGAAAAATTATAAAATGCAAGGTTGTTTTATGTAAAAGACAAAAACGATTTGATAAAGATGATGAAGAGTATTACACAATTAAAGGGGATGATATTAATTTAGCTTTAGATATGTTAAATGATGCGTGGGAAAATAAATATGATAAAG
>CAYXNX010000004.1:0-64212 GCA_964467035.1 Candidatus Woesearchaeota archaeon
TGTCCTCACTTTGTTGCGGATGTTTCGTAAACTCAACATACAGGATCGAATCCTGAAAAGGTATTAGCAACTTTTCTTTAGAAAAGAGTTTTGGAGTCAAAAGAAACTATAATGAATTTGTAAATTAAGAGACATAGCTTATTTTTTATTTAAAAATAATGAATATTTTTAGTTAATTCTCGTCGGTAAAATTTTTGTATATCAAATATATTAGATAAATTTAAAAAGAGAATAAATTTAAAATCGTGGAAAAAGATGATGTCACATATAATTTCTTTATTGGTTATGTTGAATCCGTTTGCAATGTTTTTATACTTGAAGCCAGTGATGGAAGAATTGGACAATAAAAAATTTTCTTGGGTATTGTGGAAAGCTAGTTTGATTTCATTTTTTATATTCACTTTTTTTCTGGTATCTGGAAGTTTTCTTTTCAAGAATATTTTTCAGACAAATTTTGAATCTTTCAGAATTTTTGGAGGAATTGTTTTATTTTCATTTTCCTATATTTTTATTGTAGGGGGTAGAAAAGCGCTTTTTCAATTAAAAGAAGATTTAGATGATTTAGCTTCGGAAATTGCATTGCCTTTTATGGTTGGGGCTGGCACTATTTCAATAATTATTTTAATGGCTCATGAACTTAAATTCTTCGAAGGATTTGTTTCTCTAACAATAGTTTTGGGGGGAAATTTCTTTGTTATAACCTCTTTGAAAAATATTAAAGAAAAAATAAATACTAAAAAATTTAGAGTAGCTTTTGATAAAAATATGGAAATTTTGTTGCGGTTAAATGGTTTTTTCTTAGGAGCTATTGGCATAAATATGATTGTTACAGGTTTTAAAAATCTACAAATTTTTTAGATAATCTTAAAAAGAAAGAATGTTTTTATTTAAAGAGGTATGAATGAAAATTTCAAAAATTATGAGGAAGGCAATTGTAATAGATAGTTCGATAAGTGTTAAAGATGCTGCTAAAATTATGTCAAAAAAAGGAATTGGATGTTTAATAGTAACAAAAAATAACAAAATAAAAGGAATAATAACAGAAAGAGATATAATAAAAAATATCCCTCATTTAAATTATAAAATTAGTAAAATTATGAGCAAAAAGGTTAGAACAATAAGTCCTGATGAGAATATTGAAAAAGGAGCTGAAATTTTATCAAAATACAACATAAAAAGATTGCCAGTTATTGAAAATAGAACATTGAAAGGGATTGTTACAATAACAGATATTTTGGGACATTGTGGCAATATTGAAGAATTAAATGAAGATTTTTTAATTAACTGATTTTGCTTGTTTTGTTTTAAAAATTGGCAAATTAAATTTTTCCAAAGTTTTTAGAGTTTGATTTTTAATTTCTAAATTTCCAAGACCCTTCCAATCAACTATAAACAAATCGACTTTTTCTTTTGTTTTGGAAATTGCTTCTTTAACTAAATATTCTGTTAAAGGCAAATTATATTGTGGAAAGATATAGGAAATTGCGTATTTTTTTTCTAATTGAATTTGGTTGAAATTTGGGCAGTAATGAGGTCCGCCAATTCCAATTGCTGTGAGGAAATTTTTTTCCTGAAATGAGGAGAGAGAATCTAAGATTGTTTTAGCTATAATTTCTCCTGCTTTTTTGTCTTTCCACTGAGATAAAACTGAACCAATTTCTATAAAAAGGCAAGGGGTTTTTATCAAAGGTCCGTGGTGTGTTACCTCTAAAGAAATTTCATAATCTAATTTTTTTGAGTTTTTTGAGAGATTTTGGAAAAAATGTTTAGTTAATTTAGAACTGGCAGGACAAAGCTTTTGTTTTTGTCCTCCGAATTTTGCTTCTCCAAAGTTCCCAACTGTGTGAACTGTTAAAGAAGGAATATTTTTTATAGATTGATGTTTTGATGCAAAAATTATAAAATCAGCTTCGAGATTTTCATCTATACTTTCTGCGTGAATTAATTCATTTTCTGTTAAATAAATTGGAATTTTGCAATTGAGTTTTTTTAAATTTTCAACTATATTCATTCCTGCAGGATCTTTTTTTGATGCAATAATAAGGGGTTTCATAAGGCTTTTAAATTAAGTTATTTTAAATAAATTATGAAATACTTATTATCTTTAATTGTTTTATCTTTTGCAATACCTTTGGGGTTTTTTTTAAAAAAAATTACAAAAGAGGAATTAAAGCAAGGAAGAAAATATTTTGGGGCTCTTTGGAAATTAAGTTTGATTTTAGGAATTGGAATGATGTTTTTTGAGGTTTATTTGGGTTTTGGATTTTTATTTATATCTGTTGTTAGTTTTATATCTTGGAAAAATGAATAGAAAAATTGCTTTGGCTCAATTTGAAGAATTGAAGAAATTGAAAAATGAAATGAGGTTGGCGGCGGAGGGGTGGGATGAAGATTGGAAAACTTTAATTGCTACATTGCTTTCTGCAAGAACAAGAGATGAAAAAACAATTTTGGTTTGTAAAAATCTTTTTGGAAAGTTCTCCTTGAGAAAATTAGCAAATGCTGATTTGAAAGAAATTGAAAAAGAGATTAGGATTATTAATTTTTACAAAAACAAATCTCGGAATGTTAAAAATTGTGCAAAGGTATTGGTTGAAAAATACAAAAGCAGAGTTCCTGAAGAATTTGAAAAACTTATAGAACTTCCAGGAGTAGGAAGAAAAACTGCAAATGTTTTTTTAGCAGTTGTGGGAAAATCTGAAATTGGAGTAGATACACATGTAACCTATATTTCTAAAAAAATGGGTTGGAGTTCTGGGAACTCTCAAAAGGAAATTGAAAAAGATTTGAAAAGATTATTCCCAAAAAGAAAATGGAGAGAAATTAATTATGTTTTGGTAGGGTTTGGGAGGAGTTTTAAATCAAAAAAGAAAAAAGATGAAATTTTGGAAAAATTAATTTCTAGGAATTTTTCTTAATCTTTTTTGACTAGTTGGTTTTGTTGGTTGGTAAGAAAAACTAGTATACTTTTTTTTGGGTGTCAGGGTTTTTTGAGGTGGAGATTTTGGAGGGGTTGGCGGATTTGAGGGGGTTAAAGATTGAGAACTTGAAGAAATATTGCGAGATTCATTATCTTTTTTAACACTTAAATAAACTAAATACCCAATAATTGCAATTAAGACAATTATAATTAAAATAACTAAAACAGCAATAAGGGGTTTACTTATATCTTTAATTTCTGTGGGGCTACATCCTAATTTGTCTTCTTGTAATTCAACCCAATCATTATTGGTACATTCAAATGTTTTGTTTCCTTGACATTTTAATTCACCTTCATTACAAGTAGTATCAGGAACTGTTTGGTTTAAAGTTTGGTTTTTAGTTTGGTTTTGAGTTTGGTTTTGAGTTTGGTTTTGGTCTGGGGCAAAAACACATTCTCCACTATAACAAGTATAATTCTGTTTACATGTATGCAGTGTAGAATTTATTTCATTTCCTGAGCAAAAATATTCTCTTAATTGACTTCCTTCACAAGTATCTTTTGTTTCATTATGAATTCTACCATCTACCAAATAAGTTATTGTTCCTCGTATGCTATAATTTTTCCCCCCATCATCTTCTGAGCAGGATTTTTCAGGAGTTCCTTGACATTCTCCTTCACTACATCCTTCAGGACAATAGTATTCCCTAAAAGAGGGGGAATCTCTAATGTCACACATTGATTCATTTAAAGTTGTAGAATTTATACAAGTATCATTCACAGCAATCCATGGTTCATTGTCCAAATCTAAAGTATAATTTATGTATCCTTTTTCATAAGCGCCTAATGTTCCTGAAGGGTTAGCATTTGTTCCTTTGGGTCCGCTATCTGTATCAATACATTTTGGGTCTGTTGAAGTTTGTTCGACACAATTTCCATCTTTACAAATATCATCACATTCTTCAATTTCAATATAATTATCTGAGGCAGAACATTTAACTTTAAAATAGATTTCATTATTGGAGTTGTCAATATCTTCTTCATGATGACAAAAATTGTCAAAAGTATCATGATTACAATAAGGATAAATATCAATTAGTCCTGAACCAGTCCCATCATAATTATTATATAAGCGGTAAAATCCAGAATTTTTTGAGGAGTCATTATAAACTAAAAATAAATCAGATGAATCAAAAAATCCCATTGAAGGTTGTTTTTTATTTGGGTGAGGTAAATCTTCATAACTTTCATTAAAATTATTTGATATATCTCTCAAAATTGGTGTCCCACCATCTCCTGTTCCATCAAAGTTCATTAATTTGTGACTCCCCTCAGATTCAACCCAAATGTGAATTCCTGATTTTTCTAATCCTTTTTCTTGAGGAAGATATTCGTTTTTGGAAAAATTCAATAAAACATTTAAGTCATCTTCATTAACTGATCCATCACCATTTAAATCATACTTTGAATAAGTTCCTCCTACCTTAGAACCATATTCATATATTAATTTACTAGTATCATTGTGTGAGCCAGATGTATTAAGTTCTAAATTTGTGCTAGGAACAGAATACTCAAAATTTCCATATATTAAAGATTCTTTACCTCCTCCAAAATTATCATAAGAATAAACAAGTTTAGGTTCGCCATCAACAATCCCTGAATTATGAACATATTCTTCATCATCATCTCCTTTTAATTTTCTTATTATTAAATCTCCACCAGAATTGAAAAGCCAAATTTCTCCTTCAGCAATTCCTGTAAAAGTTCCTGCAACTGGTTTGAAAGAATCTTCATTTATTTCGCTAAAACTAGATTTATAATCTGAAGTTACATTTTGAGCATCATATTTTCGAGAAGGATTGAATCTATAAACATCTCCACTTTCGTACCAAACTTCAATAAAAGTTTCTATGTCATCACCATTGATAATTGGATAAGAATATAAAAATTTAATTTTCTCTTCAGGTAAATTATAATATTCAGCGTAACTTTCTTGTTTAAAAGTTAGAGAATCCTCTTCAGAGTTTAAAGTTGAAGAGTATATATTTTCATCGGAAAATAAAGCATATCTTATCGTTGCAAAATCAGATGTTCTCCCATAAGCTCCAATTCCTTCATAGGGTATATCATCTAAGCGAAGTTTCTTCCAACTTTCTTGGCTATCAATTTGTTGAAAATTAATGATTCTGGGCAAGGTTTCATTCAAACCAGAAGGTGGACTTAGCGAAACAGGTTTTTCAATATTTGAAACAAAAAATAAAATTCCGAATGCAAATACTAATAAAAATGCTAAAGGTAAAGCAGTTTTTTTTGCTAGTTTTTTGTAGTATTTCTTATCACTCTTTCTCATTGGAAAAATTAAGAAGAAAATACTTATAAATATTGTGATTATGAAAATATATGAGTCTTATTGAAGAAATTAATAAATTAAAGAAAACAAGGGTAAAAAATTTGGTTGAGCAAAGGTTGAGAGAATTTAGGGAGTTTGAGAATCAAGATAAAGAGGGGTGGTTTTCTGAGTTATGTTTTTGTTTGCTTACTGCAAATTCAAGGGCTGAAAGTGCTATTAAAATTCAAAATCAAATTGGGGGAAGAGGTTTTTTGTTTTCACCAAAAGAAAATATTGCTAGAATTATTAAGATGAATAAGCATAGGTTTCATAACAACAAGGCAAAGTTTATTGTTGAGGCGAGAAAATTTAGGAATATTAAATTGTGTTTGGAAGGGAAGTCGGAGATTGAAAAAAGAGAGTTTCTTGTTGAAAATATTAAAGGATTGGGAATGAAAGAGTCCTCACATTTTTTGAGAAATGTTGGAGTGAAAAATTTGGCGATTTTGGATAGGCATATTTTAAGTGTGTTGTTTGAAAATGGATTTTTATTGGAAAAACCAAAAACATTGACAACGAAGAAGTATTTAGAGATAGAAGGGACTTTTAATAGGCTGGCTGGGAAAATGGGAATGAGTTCTGCTGAATTGGACTTGTATATGTGGTATTTGAAAACTGGGAAGGTTTTGAAGTGAGATTAAAATGTAAAAAAGGATTTAATAGAAAATTGGGGAAAAATCCAAGCAATACATTCGAAAGCAAATCTTTTTTACATGGAAAAATAATTTGGACTTCCATAAATAGAACAACATTCTGAGTAATATTTCGTATAACATCGAAATTTAACGAAGTCGCCGAAGGCGGTTTGGAAAACCGAAGTACAATAAGGTTTCCGTTAAATTCCTGTTATGTCTCCCGACGACTGAAAGGAGGAGAGCGCAGCGTGGTCGACCGAAGGGAGAAGCGCAGCGTCCCTTTAAGTTACGAGCCAGCTTTTTGTTTCCTTATTAAAGAATGTATTCCCCAACCTATGATAAAACCTATACTTCCGAATAATACGAATAAAAATATTATTGGTAAAAAATCTGTATTGAATTTAGAAAAATCTATGTGTGTATTAGGTAGCCACAACAATGAAGATATTCCAATTAATGCTCCAAACCAACTCCCCCACATTTTGAATGGATTGTATAATTTTTTTATTTTATCTGTCATATTATTTTATTGAATTAAATTAATATAAATAACTTTTTATCTTAAAAACTGGCTCGTAATTTCACTTAACGTTCGCGTGTATGAGAAGTTTGCGAAGTAAATTTGGGAAAATTGCGAGCCGAGGCATTTTTTCTTTTATCCCTTGTTATATGAGGGTGAGCTTGCGAAAGCGCGTAGCGTCTCAGAGGATTTTTTTGTAGAAAAAACCGCAGAGTTGTTTGAAGGCACTTGTATTAATTTTAAAAATGTCCATTGGGATGGTGGGTTGTTTGATGCCCATTAAATAAGAGAGATTGTCTTTTTGAAAGTTGGAGGGTGGGAAAAATTCTATTTTGTATCTGTAAAAAATTCTTTTCTAATTTTTATTTTATCTTTACAAGCTTTCCATAAATGATTTGAAAGTGAAAGCCCAGATTTTCTCTTCCTATCAGTAAAATATGCAAGAATTACATTTATTCCATCTTCAAATAAATCTTTTATGATTGGAACAAAATCAGTATCAGAAGTTAGAACAATTACATCAGAAATATTTTCTTGTTTTGGAATCCTTGATAAATCAATTGTTAAAAGAGTATCAACTCCTTTTTGTTGGAAAGTATTATCTATTTTTTGACACCTTCCCTCTCTAACAATAATCCCAACTTCTTTTAATTTTGAAACAAACTTGTCATAATTTGCTTTTCTCCTATTTTCTTCTTTAGTTGGGGTTGAATCTTGATAAGGCGGAGCGGTGTAAAAATAGATTTTCTTGCACTCAAGATTTTTAGCCTTTGCAAGATTTTTTGCAAAAACTTCCATTTTGTATTTTAGAGGTTTCCCATTGCCAAAGAATTTAGAAATAAAGGATAAATAACCTGAGTCGATAAATACAATTGTTTCTGCCATTATAAAAAGCATCAGGCAACCCCAAAGGATCACCTGGGATTATGTTAATATAAGGAAATATTGGAGATTTATAATACTTTCGGTTGCTATTTGGTTTTCTCCCAAATTTTATCAAATACTTGTTTAAATGTTTCTGCAAAAATCTTGTCTTTTATTAAAAATCCTCTTGGTTGTTTTGTGATAATGTATTGAACATATAGGATATCATCAACAACTCCCCATTCTGCTTCATTTTTTAAATCTGTAATTTTAGTCTTTGTATTTTTGTTTTCTCTTTTGGAAGCAAGAGATTTAAACTCTTCGGGAATTAGGATTTTTGCTTTAGCATTAAGTTTATTTCTTTGTTTATGATGTTCATCGTAAAAAGCAACAAATTTTTCAAAAGCAGGTCTTTTTGTTCCATAAATTCTTTCATTGGAGTTTTTAGTTAAAGAGGAATTTATTTCGTGCCACATGGCTTTAATTCCAGAAAGACCTTCAAAGTATTTGTAGTTTGATTGGGGTTCTTCTTTAAGGTCTTTTGTTTTTAGTTTTTTTACTAGTTCTTGAATCTCTTGTCTTTCTTGTTCAAGAGATTTTTGTTTTTCAATAAATATTTCGTTTAGAGTTTCAGGACTTTTCATAATTATTAGGGGTATTGTGAACATTATAAAAGTTTGCCAGTAACCCAATCTCTTATAATCGCTGTTAGTTTCTCTGAGGATTGATTTTTAATGCAATATGTCCGAGCGGAATGAAATGGAGCGAAGGAGTTGCCCCGAAGCGCGCATTATGGTAAAGTTATTAAATAATAAGAATCATTTTGAATATATGGTAAATGAAAACTTCAAAAAAGAAAAAACTTTAAATAAAATTCTTTTGTAGTTTAAAAATGAGGAGATTTAAAATGAGGTTTAATAATTTAATACAAAAAAGAAATTTTGGAAAAGTATTTCTCCTGCCTTTCCTGATATTTGTATCCCTTGCTTTTTTCCAATCTGGTTTAGTTTCTGCTGATTGTCCTCCTGATTTTATTAGCTACTGGTCACATGATGAGAATTATACTGAAGGCGGAACCTCTCTTGATTTCTATCTTGAAAACGATGGAAACATAAATGGAATGAATGATGGTTCTTTAAATGGTGGAGTAACACAAGGTGTTGCTGGTAGAATTGGAAATGCTTATTCGTTTGATGGTAGTGATGATTATGTTGAAGTTCCTGATGATGCTTCTTTAAGATTTGATAATGGAGATAAATTTACAGCACAGGCTTGGGTTAATTTTGATACATTTGATACAGGAAGTATTGACCATTACACATGGATTTCAAAAGGAAATTTTGGTTTATCTAATGGGAATTATCAATTTGGTTGGCATGGAAACGATAATGCTTTAAAATTTACACATAAAGAAGGGGGAAATTGGTATGATACTTTAGACACTTCTGGATTTACACCCTCAACTAATACTTGGTATCATATTGTCATAGTTGTTGATGCAGATAATAATGAAGTTAGTTTTTATGTTAATGGAGAATTAAAAAGCACAGTTTCAAATTCTGATTTAGATACTTTAACAAGCACAGAACAAGAGAGATTTTTAATTGGTGGGAGATTGAATAATGGATTTCAAGAAGCCGTAAATGGAAAAATAGACGAAGTAAGAATTTATGATAGGGCTTTATCTGAAGAAGAAATAGAAGGATTATACAACGCAACAGACCACACTGTTGTAAGGGATGAATTAATAGCAGAGTATAGAATGGAAGAAACTTCTGGCTCTACTGCTTATGATACAAGTTATATTCAATCAGGACAAGTGAATGAAGCTTATGATTTTGATGGAGAAGATGATTATGTAGAAATACCTGACGATGATAGTTTAGATTTTGGTTCTGGTAATTTTGCTATTTCTGTTTGGAGTAAGACTTCTTGGGAAAGCGATAATTATCAACAATTTATAAATAAATATCTTGGAGGCCATGATGGATGGTATTTGGGATTAGACTTTAATCAAGAACCTATTTGGAAAGCAGGAGATGGTGACAATATAGCAGTTAGATATTCTCAAGATTATGCCGATGGAGAATGGCATCATTATGTAGGTATGAGGGATGGAGATGAATTAATACTTTTTATAGATGGAGAACAAGTTGGAACAGCAGACTTTTCTGGAGTGGGAGATGTAGACACTTCAGAGGATTTAATTTTGGGAACAAATGCAGATGCATCTAAAAATTTCTATGGGGGAAAATTAGACGAAGTAGCTATCTGGGATAGGGCATTAAGTGAAAGTGAAATTCAAAAGATTTATGATAGAAGTAATGACCCCAGTAATAAGTATTATTGCAATAGTAAAGCGAATTTAACCTGGGTGGAACCAACTGAAGACATTTATGTTGCTAAAAATAAATTCTGGAATTACAGCCTTAAAGCTACTTGTCCAGAAATAGGTCCTCCCTGCGGGAAGATAGATGTTACTCTTGACCCTGAGGAGGCTGAGAAATTAAAAGAAGGTAAGAAACTTCAGGTAAGCGGAGGAGAGGTTACAGGAGTTGCCGGGAATGAAGAAGGTACTGAGGATAAAGAAAATAAAAAAGGAAAAGAAAAAGGTTTTTGGGAGAAGATTACTGGGTTTTTTGTAAATTTATTTAAATCTGGGGAAGGAGGAAAAAATGAACAATAAGAGAATTTTTACATTTTTTCAAGTATTTTTATTAATTATGGTTATCTTGGTTTCTTTATCAGTAAGTGCAGATATACAAAATATTTCTAATTCCTCTATAACAGGAAAATCAATAGAGGAAGGTGTTGAGGAAGAGACTAAAAAAAAACTAATTTTTCTGAAGGATTAGTTTCAGATAATTCTACTTTAAACAAGAGTCCTAATAAAAAAACAGATTTTAATGATACTAAAAATCTAAATGAATCAAATCAAACAGGGATTGACGGAAATAATACTCCAATTAACAATACCAATAACAATACTAATCCTAAAATAAACCAGTCCAACCAAACTCTAGGAAACAATACAGATTTTAATGAAACCACAAGTAATGAAACTCTGGATAATAAAACTCTGGATAATAAAACTCAGGATAATGGGACAATATTAAATCAGACCACTAACAATAAAACTATTGAAAACAGAACAACTGAAGATGAAACTCCTGATAAGGAAACCTATGAGAATAAGACGTTTGAGAACGAAACCTATGGGAATGAAACTTTTTCTAGAGAAAACAAGAGTCTGTTAGTAAATATTACAGAGCCAATTCACGAAGATATTAAAATTGGAGAGAATGTTAAGTGGAATTCTAATTTAATTATTTATAATCCTTACAATCATACCTGGAATAATTTTTCTATAAACATAACAAAAAAAATCCCTGAAGATGCTTTTAATATTTCTGTTAATGGAAGTAAAAAGGAAAAAATAATTATTTCAGAAATAGATTCTCAAGAAGAAATAAAAAAAGATATTGAATTTTACACTTCTCCTGTAAAAATTAATATAACTGAAAACAAGACTCAAACCAGTCTTTTGGATATCTTGCCTCCTGAAGCAAACAATGTTCAAATAAAAGAAATGAAGAAAGAACAAACAAATACATTAGAAAAAAATATACAGAGTTCAAAAAAAGAAAGCCTAAAACCATCAGATATAAAAGGGGAAACAATAAGAAAAAATATTGTTTTAGAGCATAATTCAAGTTTACATTATAAAAATTTCTCAATAAATATTGATACAAATTCTTCAAAAGTCAGAGTAAAGGAAAAAGGGAAAAAAGAAGTTTTGTCTGAAAACAGAAAAGGAAAAATAGAATTAAAAGTTGATAGATTATCAAAAAAAAGTTTTGTTGTTGAAGAACAAGTTGAAGGATTTTCTGTCCTAAAAAAGAAACATAAGGATATTGAGGTTGGAAAAGATGTAAACTGGAGCATGAATCTAAATTTAACTTCTGAAAATAAAATTGTAGAAGTCACATATCAAACACCTCCCCCTGAAAAAGAAGAAGAAAGGATTCCAAATGGGAAAAAAGTTAAAGTTTATTCAAATTCTTCAAACCATTATTATAATGTTTCTGCTTCCACAGATATTTCTGAATCAAAGATAAAGCCAAGAATCTATCATTTGATTGATGGAAAAAGGGTGGATATTACAAATAAAGAAAAATATAATGTTAGATTTATTGATGAAAACAATAATTCAAAATACGACAGAATTGAATGGAATGTCCCAAAATTATCTGAACAGGAATTTGAGATTATTGAAATCTCTGATGCTCTTCATTTAGATGAAAACAGGAATTTTATAAGAGATGTTTATGACAAAGTTAAGGAAAAAGACGATAATTGGGCAACAATTAATAATTCTCAATATTTAAGAGCAACTTTTGAAGAGAATCTAACAGAAGATAATGATATAACTATTTATGCTAGACCTCTTGAGAGTTCAGGCTCCATAGATATTTATAAAAAAGGAGAGAATAACATAATAGCCAGTTTTGATAATATAGACAATGAGAAAGAATATAAAACTTACTTAGAGGGAATGACAGGTTCCTCAAAAACCTTTGATTTAAAGATGTCAGGAGATATAGAACTTGATTATATTACAGACCCTACTGAAGACCCAATGGGAAATAAAGGGGCTATCTCAACTACTCCTGGAGACACTCCTTTTTATACAATAGATTCTAATCCGCAGAGTTGCAATTTAGATAGAGGAGAAAGTTGCACATTAACTTGGAGAGTTAATGCTACAGGCTCAGAAGACACTCCTTGGAATTTTTATGGTATAATAGATTCAATCCATGATTCAGTAAATAACATGTATTCAGAAATAGTTAATGTCACAATAACTTCCCTAAGTATTTCAGAGAGTTTTAATCCAAACCAAAATATAGAGACCAATGAAGTTGTTACTGTTTACGGAAATATTGAAACAAGTGGAGGTGAGAGAATAGGAAATAATCCTGTTTCAATTTATGCTAATGGAAACTCGCTGGGAACTACTTCAACTGATTCAACAGGTTTTTACGAATTTGATTTTAGTTTACCCACATCAGGAACATATGATATAAATGTCACAGCTTCAAGAAATAACTTATATACAGACAACTCCAAACAAATTAAAATATGGCCTTCTATTAATGTTACAGAATCAATTAATCCAGATACTACACAAGTAAAAGAAAATGTTAGTATTTTTGGTCATGTAGAACTTTATAATGGAACTATCTTAGAAAATCATGACATAAGTATTTATATGGGCGAAGATGAATTAAAATACAATTCTTCTTCAGGAATGCTTGAAAAAGACGCTACAGGAGATCTAACTACAGATTCATCAGGAAATTACAATTACACTTATCAAATACCTTCAGAAGCAGGAGGAGCATATATTGTAAAAACAAACACTTCATATCACCATGAAAGGACAGGAGAAAGTACAAAAACCCTCTATGTCCAGTCAGGAGATGAAAAACTGGGAGCTATTCCTGAAACAGAAGGAGCAAAACCTTTCTATACAATAGATTCTAATCCGCAGAGTTGCAATTTAGATAGAGGAGAAAGTTGCACATTAACTTGGAGAGTTAATGCTACAGGACACCAACATGTGGGATTTTCTTTTTATGGAATTATAGAATCAATCCATGATTCAGTTAGTGATGTGGAAAGTTCAAAAAACGATATAACAATAGCAGGAATGAATCTAAGCGAGGATTTCAATAAAGTAAGTGTTGATGAAAACGAGAGTACAGTGGAAGTTTACGGTTATTTAAACACTACAGATGGAGAGCCAGTAAAGGACCACAATATTTCAATTTATATTGATGGGAATAGATATTATTATAATTCGGGAACAGATAAAATTGAACAAGGAGCTTCAGGACAAACTAAAACAGATTCAAATGGTTTTTATAATTACACATTTACTGTTCCAACAGCCAAACATACAGTTTTTATTAACTCAACACTAAATAATATTTATGCAGAAGAAAATAAAACCTTATTGATGCGTCCTGAGTGGAACTTAACATTAAATGGTGTTTCGGATAATATAACTATAAGTTCAGGAGAAGAGGTAGATGCAGAGATATCTGTTACAGATCCTTCAGTAGCTAACATGAGCATCTATAGAGAAGGAGTTCTTAGAGCAGAAGTATATGGAGGAGGAAACTTAACTTACATTGATTCAGATTACATTGAAGACAAATACTATAATATCACTGCTTTTTTTCCTGAACAAGAAGGTTATCTAAGCGACTCTATAACATATTTCGTTATTGTAGGGCCTGATGCGACAAATCCCGATGTTACTCTCCTCTCTCCCGAGAATAATTCAGAACTATACGGAACTACAGAATTCAGGTTTCATGTAAGTGATAACTTCCTTAGACCATTAGACTGTTCTTTATACCTAAATGGAACTAAACAAGAAAATAAGTCAGTCAGTCCTAACAGCAACCATTCTTTCAATATTAGCTCAGTTCCAACAGGTTTTCCTGGAGAATGGTATGTTAATTGTACAGACGAGGCAGGTAATTCAGATAAAAGCGAGGTTAGAAATTACAATTTTGATAGTACTAAACCATTCATTAATATAACTTCTCCTTCAAACGGAACACTCTTTTACACTCCTACACCTGAATTAACTGTTTTTGTAAATGACTCTTATTCTTCAAATTTCAATTATTCCATTTTTATAGAAGGAGAGGTTAATAAAGAGGGTGGCGGTCTTACTACAGGAAGCAACAATATAACAACAAATCAATTGGAAAATGGAACTTATGAAGTAATAGTACAAGCAATTGATGAGTACGGTAATAAGGCTAATTCAACTCCTAAGTATATTGAGGTTGATAATGCTTATGTATCTCTAATCTCCCCGGAGGATAACTTTGTTACCACCAGCCCTACAATTAATTTTGATTACAAATACATAGATGATGATTATTCTACAGCTGATTGTTCTTTATATGTAAATGGTGCTCTGGAAGATAGTGAAAGTGATGTGTTAGAAGGCACTGAATCTACATTAACTTATGACCATGGACAACAAGGGAGGGATATTAACTGGCTTATTGAGTGTGAAACTCCGAACTACGATAGGTCTAGTGAAAGGGCTATTTCAATAGATTATAAGAATCCATGGTATAGTGACATCTCTGAGAATCCTGAAAGTGTTGCTAACTATACAGAAGAAAATAATACATTCAGCATAACTGCTAAAGATAATATTGAAATAGGTTCTGTTGTAATTGAGCATAATTTTTCAGGAACTCCAGAAAATAAAACCCTTGATTGTAGTGGCAGTGATACAGAAAGAGATTGTTCTTTCAGTAAGCAACTATCTCCTGGAAATTATTATTATAAGTATTACATCAATGATAGTTTTGGATTAAAAAACTCTACAGAAGAAATCTCGTACATTGTTCAAAGAGAAACTCCTTCTTTAACTTTAAATTCAGACCCTTCATGGAATGAAGAACTAGGTACAGAAACAAATATAACCTGTTCTGTTGAGGAAAATGTCAATATTTCTTTGTATAGGGATGGTGTTTTGATGGGCTCTTCTGTTGGAGGGAGTATCTCTGACATACAATCCTTAGATATTGGAACTTACAATTATGTATGTAATAGTTCTGAGACATCTCAATACAGGCCCAACTCGATAAGCAATACTTTAAATATAACTAAGAAAGAAGATAACATAGGTTTATTCCTCAATGGAAATCAAAATAATTTGACTATTGCCTATGGAGAAGAAAGTAATGCTACTGCAATTTCCGATTCAGGAACTGAACAATTGTTTAGAGATGGTATTGAGATAAGTAATCCAGATATAAACAATTTAGGAGTTGGTTATTATGAGTATTTGGCTAATTCTACAGGAAATTCCAATTATTCTTCTGGCGGTCCTGTTGGATATTATCTAAATGTTACGAGAGCTCAGACCAATATCAATCTAAGTATAGAACCAGATCATATCTACACTGGACAACAAGCAAATTTTACCTGTAATGTTAATCATAACCAATCTCAAATTACTTTATATGAAGATGGAGCAGAATTGATTTCAGGTTTTGGGAATATTAGTTACTCAAAAACTTATAGCTCTGAAGATAATTATACAATAACATGTAATACTTCTGAAAGTCAGAACTATACTTCTTATTCAGAAAGTCAGTTATTGGGTGTTGGGCCTAAATCAAATACAACTCTGGATTTAACAGCTAACCCTTCATGGAATGAAGTGTATGGAACTGAAACAACTGTAGATTGTTCTGCGAACCATAATGAAGCAGAACCCAATCTTTTTGTAGGGGGAGAAAGTGTTTCGATACCTCACACAACAAAACATCCTGCAGGAGAATATAACTATACTTGTAATATAAGTGAAACTGCAAACTATCAACCTGAAGAGGCATCAAATATAATGAATATAACCAAGACAGAAGATAACATAGGTTTATTCCTCAATGGAAATCAAAATAATTTGACTATTGCCTATGGAGAAGAAAGTAATGCTACTGCAATTTCCGATTCAGGAACTGAACAATTGTTTAGAGATGGTATTGAGATAAGTAATCCAGATATAAACAATTTAGGAGTTGGTTATTATGAGTATTTGGCTAATTCTACAGGAAATTCCAATTATTCTTCTGGCGGTCCTGTTGGATATTATCTAAATGTTACTAGGGCCACCCCAAACATAACCTTAAATTCAGACCCTTCGTGGAATGAAGAACTAGATACAGAAACAAACATAACATGTTCTGTTGAGGAAAATGTCAATATTTCTTTGTATAGGGATGGTGTTTTGATGGGCTCTTCTGTTGGAGGGAGTATCTCTGACATACAATCCTTAGATATTGGAACTTACAATTATGTATGTAATAGTTCTGAGACATCTCAATACAGGCCCAACTCGATAAGCAATACTTTAAATATAACTAAGAAAGAAGATAACATAGGTTTATTCCTCAATGGAAATCAAAATAATTTGACTATTGCCTATGGAGAAGAAAGTAATGCTACTGCAATTTCCGATTCAGGAACTGAACAATTGTTTAGAGATGGTATTGAGATAAGTAATCCAGATATAAACAATTTAGGAGTTGGTTATTATGAGTATTTGGCTAATTCTACAGGAAATTCCAATTATTCTTCTGGCGGTCCTGTTGGATATTATCTAAATGTTACTAGGGCAAGTCCTGGCCTTGAGTTTTCCAGTGAAAATGGATTCAAAATATATAAAGGCCAAAATACAACTATTGTATGTAATTCTTCAGATGAAAACCTTCTTGTTAATCTTTATAGGGATGGTTCTTTAGTAAATACATCTAATGGAAGTGTAAGCGAGTTTGTTGATTTTTCAAGTGGAAGTTATGATTATAAGTGTAACACTACAGGAAATAATAATTATTCTAAAGAGGAGATATCTCAAAATCTTAATGTCTCAAATAAAACAGAAACTAAATTAGTCCTTGATTCTAGTGAAGGATGGACCATATCTGAAAAGGAGGAAACTACTCTTTCCTGTGAAATTGAAAATCATGATGAAACAAATGCCTCTTTATTTATAGATGACACTCTGGTTTCAAGTCCTTATAATTTTAATGATTCTCTAGGAGATTATAGCATAAAGTGTAATTCAAGTGAAACAGAAAATTATAGTTCAGAAACAAAAACTAAAGAATTAAATGTTAGAGAAGAAGGAAGTTGTAATTTAAGTTTTAGTAAGGATTCTGCATATAGAAAAGAAAATTTTACTGTTTATTGTAATTGCTTAGGCAATAGCCAAGAGCAATTGTTTAGAGAAGGCAATAATGTAACAGAAGAAATTGGCAAAAATGTTTCATTGGATAGTGCAGGAACATATGGCTATTTATGTTATGCTAATCAAAGTTCTCAATATCTTTATGCTGAAAATACTTCTTCCTTTACAATAACTAAAACTCCTTCGGATATAAATTTAACACTTAATGGGGCAGAAAACAATATAACTGTTAGCCAGGAAGAGAATGTAGATATTGTATCCAGTATGGTTAACCCCTCTGAAGGAAGTATAACTGTTTTTGAAGACGGAAGTATAATACGGGAAGGAGAAAATAGAGTCTCTTTCCTTAAGGAGTTTAATAATCCAGGCAAGTATAAAATAACATCAAAATTTTCAGGAAACTCTGACTATAGTTCTACTAATGAAAGTTATTATGTAAATGTTCTTAATACAGAAGCTCCTGAAATTAATTTGATTTCTCCTGAAGATAATTCCTGGATTTCCACAACAAGCAAAAATTTCAAATTTTCAGCAGATGATGAAGATGATGAAGTCAATTGTTCTTTATACATTAATGGAGGTGAAATTTCAAGTAAACAGGTTTCAACAGGAACTGAGCAACAATTTAGTTTTAATGGTTTAGATGAAGGAGAGAATCAAAAATGGAGTATAGATTGTAAGGATTCTGCAGGAAATTATGCAAATAAATCCAGGAATTTCAATGTTGATTTAACAAAACCAAATGCCACTATTCTTTCTGAGGATATGAATGTATCAGACAGTACCCCTACAATAGAAGTAGTTATGGAAGATAACTATGCTTCTAATTTATCCTATGAAATTTATGTGGACGATTTGGATAACACACAAGGTTTTAAATTAAACAAAGAAGGCTCTGGAATTGAAAACGGAACACCCACAAACATTACTCTAGACCAATTATCAAAAGGGACTTATAAAGTATATGTAAAAGCTATTGATAACGCAGGCAATACTTTTTCTTCTGAAACAATTACTATAGACATTTCCGGAAGTGTGATGTTCCTATTAAGTCCTGATAATAATTACCATAGCAGTGACGATGATATAAACTTTACATTCAGGTTCTCATCTGAAACCCCTGAAATGAACTGCAGTCTTTACATTAACGATACAATTGTTGCTAATAACGAATCTACAGAAGAGGGTGTAAATACTACTTTTGAGATATTTGATATTCCTGATTATTTTTCAACAAAATGGAGTGTAAAATGTTTCAAACCCTCGGATCCAGAAGTTAATGCAAATGATACTTATAATCTAAGAGTTGATACAGAAAAGCCCAAGTGGAAAAATCATAGTAGATACTATAATGCAAGTGAAACAGGTATAACATACATTAATGTGACATTTACAGATAATTATGAAGTTGGAGATATTATAATGGAGAATGATTTTGATGGTGGGTGGAAAAACACTACTTTAAATTGTGAAGGAAACAGGACTTATAAGAAATGTAGCTATTCAGAAAGACTTCATGGAGGAAACCATACATATAGGTTTATTGGAAATGATTCAACAGGACAAGTAAATAAAACACCTTACTTTAATCATCTTATTATAGAAAAATACGAATTCCTGTTAAATGATAAGGATTCGGATATTTGGGTGCAACCAGGAGCAGTAGTGAAGGTATATTCAAATTTTGTAGAGCCGGAATCAGGGGATGTTCATGTTTATAGAGAAGATACAAAAATAGGGACATGCAGTAATGCTAACGGATGTAGTTATTATCCTTCTTTTGAAGAACCAGGAGTTTATAACATGACAGCTAATTTTTATAGCAATTATACTGATAAAACATATAAGAGAAACCATCTTGTTTATGTTAATGGTACTCCACCTAAAACTAATATCTATAAGAATACATCCCATGTAGAGCAAGGGTATGAAAATATCTACATTAACTGGACAGCCAGTGATTCATTTTTAAACAATTCAGAATTTAATATAACTGATCCTGATGGAAATTTAATTTATAATTCTTTTAATAGTGCTGGAGAAGTTATTTTACAGCTTGATAATTTAACTCGTGAAGGGACCTATGATATAAGATTATATGCAGATGATTATTCAGGTAATAAGAATGAATCGCAGGATACTTTTGAAGTTACAGACTCTATGTCTCCTTCTCTTTCAATTTTTAAGAACCAATCAGAAGTTGAATATAACGAAGAGTCTATATATATTAACTGGACTTCTACAGACCTTAATCTAGATACAACTGAATTTAATGTGACTTATCCTAATGGAACTCTTATTTATGAAAGCACTTCAGAAACAGGAGAAATAAATTTAACTCCAGGGGATATTACAGAACTAGGAGATTATGAAATTAATTTATGGGCAAATGATACCGCGGGTAATGAAAATTCAATTAGTGAAATTTTTGAGGTGGTAGATTTAGGATCTCCTGAAGTAAATATTCATTCTCCAGAAAATAAAACTTATGGTATTGAGGAATTGTTAGTTAATATTACTGCTAATGATGAACATGGGATTGACCAAATTTGGTATAATTGGAATGGAACAAATGTAACTTATACAAATCCAACTAACGTAACATTTAATCAAGGATTGAACACTCTAAAAGCATGGACAAATGACACTTCGGGAAATATAGCTAAGGATAATGTTACATTTACTATAGATACAGTTCCTCTTAATATAAGTATATTAAACCCTGGAAATAATTCTAAATTCAACTATTCTAATATCATTTTCAATGTTTCTTCAAACAAGGAAATGGAATGGTGTGGAATATCCATTGATGATGGAGATAATATTACAATGGAATTAAATAATTCGGGGACAGGAGCAAATTATTCAGATACTTTCGAGGATAGAGAGCATTACTTTGAAGTAAGTTGTAATGATAGTGTTGGGAACACAGACACCTCTGGGAAATATTTCTTCTTAGTTGATACAATAAATCCTAATCTTTCAATTTTTAAGAATGAAACAGAAGTTGAATATAACGAAGAGTCTATATATATTAACTGGACTTCTACAGACCTTAATCTAGATACAACTGAATTTAATGTGACTTATCCTAATGGAAGTGTAGTTTATTCCTCAGGTAATAGTGATGGGGAATTCGGTTTATCTCCTGCAAATCTAACTTCGGTGGGATATTATAATGTTAGCTTGTGGGCCAATGACACAACAGGCAATGAAAATTCAATCAACGATAGCTTTGAAGTTTTTGCAGAAGTTGAACTGAATATATCAAAAACAAGCAATCTTGAAACAATTGATCCTACTGGAGGAGAGTTTAATTATATAATAAATATCTCAAATATTGGTTATGGGGATGCAAAAAATATAACTTTAGTTGAAAACTATCCTGAAAATGTAACATTTATTAATTCTACCCCTACGCCTGATTCAGGAAACAATACTTGGAATTTTAGTGTTGTGGAAGAAGGAGAAAATAAAATCATAGATATAATAGTGGATGCAAATTATGGTATTGAAAATGGAACTGAATTAGTAAACATAGTGAACCTTACCTATCTTGGAAGAGATAAAACTGAAAAAAATATTAGTGCTATAGAAATAACAAAAATTATTGATGAAAATCTCCCAAGTGCTTTATTAATATCTCCTTCAAATGCTTCCATATTTAATGAGTCTAATGTTGAATTCATTTGCTCAGGAATGGATAGTGAATCTGTGCAAAAGATAAAGTTGTATGGTAGTTGGGGAAGCGGATGGGAAGTTAAATCTGAAGAAGAAGTTAATGGAACCTCTACTTCTGCAACATTTAATGAGGATGTTTTAGATGAGGGGAAATATATTTGGAGTTGCGAGGTTATAGATATTGGCGGAAATAAAGTTATGGCTTCTCAAAATAGAACATTTACAGTAGATGAAACTCCTCCAACAGTAGATTTAATAGACCCTGTAGGAAATAAAACAGTAGGTGATAAAAATATAGAGCTTACCTATAATGTTAGTGATAATCTTTCGAATGTTGAATCGTGTGAATTGTTTATTGATAATTCTTCTGTTAAATCAAGCAACAATATAAATGAAAATTCTGAAAATAATTTCAATGTAAGTTTAAATAACAGGGTATACGAATGGAAAGTATCTTGTATAGATGAAACAGATAATGAAGGATTTTCTGATACTGAGACATTTAATGTAGAACTTTTGTTAGATGTTACCTTGAACACCCCAAAAAATAATTCTTATCTTAATGATAGTAATGTAGAATTGAATTGTTCTGCAGAGTCAGGATATCAACTAAGTAATATGACTATTTTTCTGAAAAATGGGACATGGACTAATAAAACATTTAATGTTTCAGGATATACCAACACTTCAATCTGGGAGGTAGAAAACCTTTCAGAAGGAGAATCTGAATGGTATTGTTCTGCAAGCAATATTGAAGGAAATGAGTCTACCTCTATTAACAAAAATACCTTTTATGTTGATTTGACAAATCCTTATATTGAGTTAATTGAACCTGGAAATAATAGTATAAAGAATGAAGAAGAAACCACTTTTAAGTATAATGTGACTGATAATATATCCCTTATACCAAGATGTGATTTTTATTTGGATGGAGCAAAAAACGAGAGCTTTTTCAATGTAAGTAAGAATACAGTCCAGGAGTTTGGTAAGGAGGTATCTGAGGGTAGGCATAACTGGAGTATAAATTGTAATGATACTTCAGGCAGGTTAGGTTCTTCTCCTGTATTTTATTTCAATTATACTGGTGCTAGGTATACTGTTAATATAACCAATCCTTACACAGATATATATGAATCGCATTTCCATCTCCCTCCAACCGAATCCTGGTTTAGTAATTATACAGAAGCATATTTTAACAAAACCTATGATGTTAATGCTACAATAGATGTATTCAAATCAATATATGGTTGTTCCGCAAGTCTTATTATTAAACCAGACAATTTAACATATATTAATAAAACAAAATATATTGGAGATATAGCAAAGGGTGAAGAAGAGGTTGTTTCTTGGGATGTAAACATCACTGATGCAGGAGTCTATAATAAAAGATATAATTTTTCAGTTAATGTTTCTTGTAGTAATGCAGAAAAAAGAAATGACACTCTAAAAATATTTGCTTTACATAATTGGAAATCTCAATGTAATCATTCAAGAGAACATCCTGAAAACATCAATGAAACTTTTTATCAATATGAAGAAATTCCTGTAGATTGTTGGTTTTATAAAAACGGTAAATTAGCAGATCCTTATGATATTACAATCCAATTGATGGGTACAGATACCTCTAAAGAGAGAAATGTTTGGAGAATTCATAGTTATGATAATAAAACTGATGAAGAAGTTAATGAAATGATGCATAATGTGGCAAATATGTATTTGCCTGATGCGTTTTTTCAACCTCAACGGAAAGATCAGTTTTTTATTATAGAAAATTCTTCAGGCAATTTTGAGAGAGAAGGCGTTGGACATTACAAGACAGCGTTTTCCACTGATTATTTTAGTAACCCTAATAATTATTTTGTTCATTTTCAGGCAAATATATATGATGATGAAGGAAATTGGTTAGATTATGCACCTCATGAAGACTTTTGGTTATTACCTCCAAAACCTTGTGTTTTTAGAGGAAACGGAACTATTGGTGAAAGAACACTAAGATCCGGAGATGTAATTTCTGCTTATGATGCTAATGGAACTAAATGCGGAAACACTACAGTAACAGAGGAAAATAAATATGAATTATATTGTAGTGGAGACAACCAGGATTCTTCAGAAGATGAAGGAGCCAGACCAGGAGACAATATTAGTTTTGAAGTAAATGGTATGTCAGCTGAAACAGAAGGAGACGCAATATGGGAAACTAAGGAGATTAAGAATGTAAACTTATCTGTTGGTGCAATCTTTGATTTAGTCTCTCCCCCGAACAATACTTTTACCCAGAACAGAACATTTAATTTTAATTGGATGCATCCAAACACCACAGAGAGGAAGTTTGATTTATTGGTAGCAAATGATAGTTCTTTTAATGATATTGTTTTAAATGAACCTGCAAATGAAACAGAATATCAAACAAACAGTTCTCAAAACTTATCTGATGGATATTATTTCTGGAGAGTGGATGCTTTTGATAATTCGTGGAATTTCTTAAACAAAACTGAATATTGGCATTTGATTGTTGACAATGTTGCTCCAGATATAATTTCTATTAATGTAACTCCTAAAATCGTAGAACCATTAAACCCTATTAATGTGAGTGCTAATATATCTGACAACAGAAAAATGGACAGAGTTGTTTTAAATATGACTTCTCCTGAAGGTTTGATAAAGAGATCCTGGGAGATGAATATTTCTGAAGGTCTTTATAAATTTATTATCCCGGAGGATGAAGTAGATAGGTTCGGACAATTTAACCTTACTATTTCTGCTTATGATAAAGCAGATAATTTGAACAGAACTAACTCTAGCTTTACTGTTGCAGAAGAAGGAGTTGCAGATGTTAATATTACCAACCCTGAAGATGATTCTGCAGTTGAACCAAATACTTCTTTTAATTTAACTGCTAATATAACAGCTCTTCTAAAAAATATAAATGGATGTAATGCAACCTTGTTAATATCAAATCAATCTCTAATAAACAAAACACCAAATGAAAATTACACAAAATCTATTGGCAGTTTGTCTAAAGATGAATCTATATCAGAATTATGGAATCTTTCAACTGAGAATAAAACCGGAAAAACTGAATTAACTGTAGAAACATCCTGCACTGATGGAGTTAGCGATAGTGAAACTATAACTCTTCATTTGATTAGAGATAAAATTTCTTACCCTTTTAATCTTAGTGCAGAAGTTCTTCCTAACCAGAAAGATATAAAAGTTAATTGGAGTGAAGTTCCTGGAGCAGATAGCTATAATATCTACCTGTCTCAGGATATAGACAATTTCGATTCTAGCCCTAATGTAACAGGAATTTCAGGAACTGCATGGAACCATACTTCTGCTGAACAAGATCAATACTATTTCTATAAAGTAGGGGCTGTAAGAAACACTTTTGTTAATATCTCTGAAGAAACAGTAGGAAAATTTACTTTTGAATATATTGCAAGCCAAGATGGAACTAAAGGATACAATTTTATAAGCCTCCCACTTAATGTAAGTTATGATTCAGAAACTTTTTTGGAAGATATACCTTCTGATTATAATCCTGTAATATCAGAGTTAGATAGAAGTGATCCTGAAAAAGAAGAATGGACTCCTCATGTTAAAGGTACAGAAAAGAATATGTTTAATCTAAGTTTAGGAGAAGGTTATATGATTAATGTGAATCATAATTATAGTCATACAATTGCAGGAGATGCAATAAATACTCCAACAAATCTTAGTTTAATTTCAAGTTCAGATGGAACTAAAGGATACAATGCTATTGGAATACAATATCATGCAGAGAATTATGATTCAGAAACTTTTTTGGAAGATATACCTTCTGATTATAATCCTGTAATATCAGAGTTAGATAGAAGTGATCCTGAAAAAGAAGAATGGACTCCTCATGTTAAAGGTACAGAAAAGAATATGTTTAATCTAAGTTTAGGAGAAGGTTATATGATTAATGTGAATCATAATCATTCAATGATAATAGAATAAAAATAATAAATTTATAAATAATGATAAATAAGAATAAATAAGATGCCAAGGGTAAAAAAAGGGGAATACAATAGAATAAAAAAGAAACTACTTTTAAATATATTTACTTTGATGTTTTTTATTATTATTTTATCAGGTCTTGTTTTAGCTGGAGGGAATAAGGCTGTTTGGACTTATGTAAACAAACCAAATGGAGACCCTGCTGAAGGAGCTAATGCAACCTACCGTGTTTTTTTAGAAGGCGATACAGGAGGATTCCCCGAATCTGAACAGTGTTACTGTGTTTCTTATCCAGGTGAAACTGCTTCTGATGGAAGTATGGTGGATGATCTAAGAAATTTAAAATATGAATCAACTTGTGCTTTTGGAGGAAGAGAAAAAGGAGATAGCTGTGGCTTACATTGGTCAGAAGGAGATCCAATATGGATTTTAGCAGATGGAAGTACAATGGATCCCCCGTTAGGAACAGGCAATGTTTCAGATACAATAGATGCATTTGGAACACAAAAGCTAGACAACATAACTCTTAGCTCAGGGCCAAATAATCCTCCGAATATTGACAGTGTTTCTCCTGGTTCGGGAAATTGGTATAATGAGTCTTCTTCCCAAGGTATTTCAGTAGAGGTTAATACTAATGAAGATTCAACATGTAGATGGAGTAAAAGCCCTATGGACTATTCATCAAAACCATATGATTTTACAGGAACACAGTTAACTCATAATTATATCCTGGATTTGTGGCAAGAAAATGCAAATAATATTTACATAACTTGTCAGGATTCAGAAGGAGCTAATAGTGATGAGTATCATTTAATACTGAACAAGGATACTACTTCTCCTGTTACTGATGATGATTATTCTTATAATGGGGGTTGGTATAATCAAAATGCAATTATTAATTTGAATGAGCAAGATTCTGGCTCAGGTGTAGATACTACCTATTATTGCATTGATGACTCAGATACATGTTCTCCTTCTCAAATATATAGTGATTCAGTTAATATCTCTGATGAGGGAACGAGTTACTTAAGATATTATTCAATAGACAATGTTGGAAATATCCAGGAAACCCAGTCTGTTGAAGTAAAAATAGAAAAAAATGCTCCGATTACAGAAACAAACTTTACTAATAATAATACATGGGTGAATACAACCCAGTATGTCTGGCTGAACTATACTGATTCTGGCAATGTTTCAGGAAAAGATTGGACAAAGTATTGCACAGATGCTGGTTGTGATCCTTCAAGTGGAACAGATTATACAAGCCAGGTAGAATTTTCATCTGATCAAGAAACTAGCTTCAGGTATGCAAGTAAAGATAATGCAGGAAATATTGAGACAACAAACGAATTAATTATAAAAATAGATAAAACACCTCCTACTACATCAGACGATTACACTCATGATGGAAGTTGGTATAACGACAATGCAGATATAACTCTTAATGAAAATTGTGATATTTCAGGATGTGAGTGGACAAAATACTGCACAGGAGAAGAATGTAATCCAAACACTGATTATACAGGAGAAACTATTGACTTTTCTGAAAATGGAACTCTAAGATATTATTCAAAAGATAATGCAGGCAATATCCAAGATGTTAGAGAGACAACCATACTTATAGATAAAAAAGCTCCAGATATAAATGACGATTATGCCTATGATGATTTTTGGATAAATCATTCAACAGGAACAATAACATTAACCCCGAGTGATGCCGGAGGAAGTGGGTTAGAAAATGATCCTGATGCTGTTAAAATATGTGGGGGAGATGGGTGTGACCCTGAATCAACAAGTGGAATAAATTCTCCTTATGAATTAGATTATAGTTCTGAACAAGAAACTGTTTATAGATATCAATCATATGATAAAGCAGGAAGTGGCTCAGAAATAGGGAATTTTACAGTAAAAATAGATAAAACACCTCCAAATACCTATGATGATTATGCCTATAATGATACTTGGAATAATAAAAATGCTTCAATAAATTTAATTGAATCAGACCTTCCAGATCCTGCAAATTCAGGAATAAATATTACTTATTATTGTACTACAGATAATCTCAATGATTCCTGTGTTCTTGAAACAAAATATATAGGAGAAAAAATAAATTTTTTTGAAAGCGGAGTTCTTAGGTACTATTCAAAAGATAATGCAGGCAATACTCAGAATGCTAAAGAAGCAATCATTAAAATTGATAAACAGAATATCTCAATTGCAAATGCCTCTGTTTTAATAGAAAATGGTTCAACTTATTCTACAGAAACAACTCTCCATTTTGATTATTTTGGATTTGAAGATCAAGCGCAACTTTCAGGAATAGATGGTTATTATTATAATTTTTCAAACAATGAAGGAACAACTTCAGGAAGCTGGGATACAGACCAAAATGGAGTTCTATCCGGAGCTAGCCAAGGGAATGTGAGTGTTTATGTATGGGGTAAGGATAAAGCAGGGAATATAGGTCCTGCAGTAAGTGATTCTATTATAGTAGATTCTGTCAATCCGGTTTTTTCTAATTGGAATAATTCTCAAATAAAAATGTCTGATTCAGGACCAATGAATATCAATGTAACTATAACAGATGAAACTTCTGGGGTAAAAGGAATGCCTTCTATAAGATATAAATATGGAGAAGATAGTTGGTCTGAATGGAAAAATATAAGTTTGGTTTCCGGACAAAACTACACTTATGATATACCTGACCCAAATGGATGGTATGATTATTACAATGAAAACGTTTCTTGGCAGGTTAGAGCTAGAGATAATGCAGGAAATGAAGTAGATTCATCTATACATACTTTTCTTATAGGCAGTGATGAACCAGCACCCATTGTAATACAAAAGAAACTAGAGTTTTTGAATGAAACAAAAGATTTTGTAAGATATAAAATAACAGATAAGGTACATAATACATTAAACAATACAGATATGTCTGATGTCCAGTTTGGAGATGGAGATATAATTCAGAATATAACACCGCCTGAAGACACATTTGACATAATTAAAGGAGAAGTTAAGATAAAAGAGAATAATGTTAAAATAGAGAAAGATTCTAAAAATAAAAACCATACATTTGAAACTGCTTATGCAGAATGGAATGGACACACATACAGATCTGTTATCCATGAAGTCGTTATCCCGGGTTATGGTGGTCCTTTTGATATAGGTGTAGATACTCCTCCTTCAGTCAAGCCTTCTGATGATGTAAGGGGAGACATAAACCTCATTAATATGAATCTAGATATTGGTAAAGATGTGGAAGTTAATTATTGGATAACTGATACAGAAAATAATGTAATAAACGGGTTAGAAGGGCAGAAAATGGTTTTTGCGGGGTCATTAGAAAATACATCTACTTTTGGGAAATTGAACTCTCCGTCTATTGAAGGAAATTATAGATTTTGGGCAGCAGTTACCTGGGCAGATGGGCATAATGCTAGTGCTTTTGATAGTTTTAAGGTAGAATCTGGAGGAGATGAAGGGGGTGGAGGCGGAGGTAGTGCAGGAGGAATTATAGGGAGTGTGGTGGAAGAACCGGAAAAAGAAACAGAAAAGAAAAAATACTTTGAGTTTGATATAAGTTTACCTCTTAAGAGAATAGAAAGAAATGAAATATTGTCGATATTAACAGGAATAGAAAATTTAGAACATAATACTTCTAGAGAAGTATCTATTGATTATACTATTGTAGATGAAAATAACAATAGTATAATTAATGAAGGGGAAACAAAAACAGTAAATATTTCGAAATGTTTTTCTAAAAATATTTTGATTACCAATCAAACAGAAATAGGAGAATATACTGTTATAGCAGAATTGAATTATGGAGATTTTTCAACAATTTCAAGGGCAACTTTTGAAATAGTACCTGAAAAGACAAAAAATGTCATTAAAGAAAGTAAAAATGTATCCTGTTGTCTTTGGTGTATAATAAGTGTCATATTGCTTTTGATAATAATCATTTATTATTTGTGGAGAATAAACAGGAATAACAACCAGATGGATGATTCAGAAATTAAAGAGATTTTAAAAGAATCCATATCTGAAGTAAAATCTAAAATAGATCAAATCAAACCAAATAAACAAATATTAGAGAGGATGTTATTAATAGAAAAAGAGGGTAAAAACAGAAAAAATATGAAGAAGACTTTAAAGAAATATATGCAAGAATCCATTTATACAAAACATAATAAAAAAATAGAGATCATTTGTTTAATAGCTATAATTGCATTTATAATTTTAGGTTTTATATTATTCTGTTTAAGACCTGAAACATTATGTATTGGAGAAATTATATGGAATTAAAATTTGTATATTCAAGAGTTTATTTCAGACATCTGACTAAATACAAAAAAGCAAATAAAGATTGGAAAGAAGTCAGAAAAATAGGAAAAGAATTTGAAGAAAAATATAAATCTGAGATAAACAAAATTATAAAAATAATTCCAAAAATTGTTAGAAAGCCTTGGAGAAAAAAAGAAATAGATGTTTATATTGTTGATTGGGTAGGTCCAAGTTTTTCTCATCCATTAACATTAAAAGTTCGTGAAGATTTATTATTAATGTTAGTTATTTTAACTCACGAACTTTTACATCAATTCTATATGGAGGATTTTTATTTAGATGAAGAAGGAAATGAAGCTAAAATCAATGAGGATGTGAAAGAAGTTTTTGAAAAACTTGGACTTGATGTAAAAAAACAATTAAAAATATTGCAAAGTTATCACAATAAAAGGTTTTCCAAATAGGTGCACAGAAAATTGATTTTATTATATTAAGCCCTGTTAAATCCGCCGACGAACGAAGTGAGGAGAATGACATACTCCCTGGCCTAAAGGCAGGGGTATCTCTTTAAGAAGTTACAAAGTTGTTTGTCTTAAATCTTTAAATTCAAAATTCCATTCTTCTTGGGAATACTTAATGTATTGTTCAATTACTTCAGCAGTTACTGCTCCAACACTTCGGAAAAATTTTCCAGGGCTCCATAAATGAGGTTTAACTGTTCCGTCTCTACTAAAAAAAGCATACCATTGAGTACACTTTTTGAAAAAAATTCTCGCGCTTCCTCCTTTCAAAAATTGTAAAGTCATACTCACCGAAATTGTCGACGGAACTTGTGCAAAACAATGCACATGGTCTGGCATAACTTTTAACTCAATAATTTCTATTTTATGTTTTTTTGCAACTTGTTTGATTGCATCTTCACAAATTTTCCGAGGGTATTCTTTTTTGAAAACCGATACATTGTATTTTGGTCTCCAAACAAAGTGATAAGCACTTTGTCCTATTGCGTGTTTTGTATGTTTTAATTCCATTTTTCTCCATAGCTTTCGCGCACGAAAGCAAACATTTATTTAGTTTGAGAAAGTTTCAACTAGGCAATTTTATGGCGGTTTAACCGCCTTCTTTCTCGTAATAAATAAGTTTTTTAGAAATAAATACATTTGCACCTCGTCTTAAAAGACGAGGCAGCAGATATATTGTAGCGCAGCGGAGTGCGGAGTGAAACGGAGCAAGTTTTTCCTTTGGCGTTTTGAATACAAAATTTTAAATATAACTTAGAATTCTTTAATACCATGGCATTATTAACAGAAACTTCTGCAAAATTATTGGAGGAAATGTGCGAAGATAGAACGGGAAAATCATTACAAGAATTTTCAGAACAAGATTTTCCAAGAGATTACTCTCCCGAATTAGAACAGAAAAGAGCAGAAGTTTCAAAATACAGATTAACCAAACCATCTACAACGCCATGGTATAATCCTCAAAGAATTCTAAGACATTTTAGATAGTTTATAGCCAAATGAAAAATTTCGTTGAACATCGCGATTAAACGAAGTCGCCTAAGGCGATTTGGGTGGAGAAACCTGCAAGGTTTCGGAACCGTTAAATTCCTGTTAGTTTCGTCCGAATATTTAGAGGACTTGATTTTTAGTGCAACGATGCCGAAGGCAAAAAATCAAAGTTTTTGGATTACTGATAAATTTCGACCGCAGAGAGTATATATGTCCAAAGGAAGAGAGAGTAGGGTGTCTTGTTTTGGTTCTTTTCTAAAAGAACATTTAGGGTCGTCATTTGTCATTTTCTGGGCTACCAAAAGATTTATATAGTAATTGTATTATTGATTATACATATGTATAAAAAGATAAGATTTACAGAAAATACCTTGCAAGTATTATCTTTATTTACGAACGATTTTAATAGAGAATATTATATTCGAGAAGTTGAAAAATTACTAAAAATTAGTCCGAGAACATCACAGCTTATTCTTGAGGATTTGGAAAATAAAGGAGTGATAGAATCAAAAACTAAGGGCAAGATTAAAACATTTAAATTAAATCCAAGCGAGTTCACTAAAAGGTATCTTGCTTTCGTAGAACAATATAAAGCGATTGCATTTTTAGAAAAGAAACTTTTGATTAAAGAAATAATAGAAAAGATCATTCCCAATATTAAAGGAATCGGCATAATTTTTGGAAGTTATGTTAAAGGATTAGAAAAAGAAGGTTCTGATTTGGATATTTTTATTGTAGGAAGTTATAACAATGACGAAATAAAAAAAATTTCAAAAAATTTAGGTATAGAGATAAGTATTAAATGTTATCCTCTGAAAACATTTGAGAAGAATCTAAAAAAAGATATCCTTCTGAAAGAAGTTTTAAAAAATCATGTAGTTTTTCTAAATGTAGAACAATTTATACAGAAGGTCTTCAAAAATGGATAAAATAAAATGGTGTGCTGAGAAAAAAGGAGGATTAAGTTTAGTTGAGCCAAACTCTGATCTCGCAAATGCTTATATCAAGAAAGCGGAAGAAGCACTTGAATCAATGAGGGTAAACATAATTAAAGATTGGAAAATCTCAACAGCATACTATACAATCTATTTCTCATTATACGCTGTCTTGATGAAATTGGGTATAAAATGTAAGATTCATTCTTGTACTATTGAATTTGCAAAAAGATTCCTCGAAGAATATTTTGAAGAAGCAGAGTTAAATTTTACTGAGGACTCATTAAAAGCTAGAGTCGATTCCCAATATTATATAGACCGAACTGTTCCAGATGAGCAATATAACAAAATGATTCAAAAAGCTCCTGAATTTCTAGTTAAGTGCAAATCTGTTATTATCAAATTAAACGAGAAAAAGGTTAATGAGATAAGAGATAAATTTCAAAAGGAAATAAGCAAGAGGAGATAATTAAATGAATACTAAACAGATAATTAACAAGAAAGCTGAATATTGGAAAAAGTGATTACCAGTAAATCTTTTGGTTTCAAATTATATTTCTATTTAGCCCGAATTCTGAATTAGACATAATTCCTGTTATGTCTCCCGACGACTGAAAGGAGGAGAGCGCAGCGTGGCAAAATCCGAAGGATTTTGAGTTCAGAATTCGGGCGTATTTGATATTAACTTCAGAGTAGTAAAAGAACCGAAAGATTTATAAAGATTAGACTTATTCTAAAATACATGAAAAAAGAAATAATCCCAAGGTATAATATTGAAGTTCCAACACTAGAGGAACAGCTAAAAGAAGAAGGATTCAAAAGAGTAGCTGAACTTGAAGCAAGAGCTGATGGAAGAGTGGAACTTCCAATTGATTTAGTCCCAAATACAAAGGGCGGAAAAAATATTTTTGGTAAACCTTACGCGGAATTGAGAATTGTAAATGCGAGAGAAGTTAGCCCATTTGAAAAGAGCGATAGAAAATATTTTGTTTACCAAAAAATAGAAGAAAGCCCATATGTATTTGAACAAGAATAAATCTTTCGGTTTCTATCTTTTAGCCCGAATTCTGATTAGACATAATCGCTGTTATACGCCCCGACGAGTGAAACGAGGAGAGCCTGCAAGGCGTGGTCGGAGCGAAGCGACGAAGAAGTGGTGTGAGTTTTCGTTAAATGATTTAGAGTAGCCTTCGTTTTATTTTTATTAATAAAAAAGTTAATACTATATAAAAAAATCCGATGCAAATTATATAGTAATTTGGAAATGTTTTAAAAAAAAGAAAAAATCCAAAAGCGTAAGCTATTCCTAAAAAGATTCCTGAAGATGTCCTTAAAATATTATTGCCTTTGGATTTTTTAAAAGCAGATATTGACCAATCAATTAAAGCAAATATGGGGAAAAAAGCAATTACAAAATAATATAAATTTTTATTTGGTATTTGAAAAGTTAATAACACTATTCCTAAGAGAATTCCTAAATATACTCCAAGACAACGAGAACAAAAAGCAATTTGTTTATTTTTAATTTTAAATAAATAGCATTTATAATAATCTTCTTTTTTATGATGAGAAAGAATATACTTAGAGACTTCACTTAATCCCCTTTTTAATTCTTTTAGTAAATAATTTAGTCCCATATTATTAACTAAATATAAGTAGAATAAAAATTTATCCGTATTTTGCTTTAAATGCAGAATCGGTCATTGTTAAATAAATTATTCCTTCAATTAAACCAATTATTGCAGGAATGAAAGTCCAAAAAAAACACAAATACAAAATTCCCATTCCAATATCTTCTAAATAAAATTTGTGTGCACCGATTCCGCCAAGTAAAATTCCTAAAAGGCCTGCGGCAACTTTGTTTTTTTCCCTTCCAGAAAATGAATGATGACTTCTTTGTCTAACGCCACATTTTGGGCATATTTCTGCTTCTTTTTTTATAACTTCTCCACAAGAAGAGCAATAAGCTTCATCGGATTTTTTTTCTTTCTTGTCTTTTTGAACCATATTTATATTTAAAGAAATATAGAACTTTATAAACTTTTTTATTTTTTAAGGGGGCTACTCTTCTAACGAAGATGTCTAGAAAATTCACACTATTGCAATTAACATCGCGATTAAGGAAAGTTAATTTCTCCCGCGAGTGTAACGAGCTGGCTGAGAAATTAATTTAGGAAAATCCTGCAAGGATTTTCTGTTTAAGCCCTGTTAAATCCTCTGAACAAAATCTTTGATTTTGTGAGAGCCTGCAAGGCGTGGTCGGAGCGAAGCGGAGGGCGTAAGTCCCAATCTCCATTATATTCTCAAACTTCCAAAAAATAGAATCTTTGATTCGTCATTTTTTGAGGATGTTTGGCGAGCATCTTTTCGATGCGAAGAGTCGCGAAATGAAATGGAGCGATTGGATATAAGGGGTGTTAATCGACCCCAAATACTTGGAGAGGCACGAGTTCTTCAGATATTTGTTGGAAGTGAGTTTTGCGTTGGGCGGGGTCTTGATAATAGAAGGGTTGTGGGGAGCAAAATTTTGATTAACCCCTGTTATACAGGGGGTGAGGAGCGTAGCGACGAAAGCGTAGCGTTCCATTGCGTCAAGAAATTGGGCATTACTTCTTCTTAAACTTGAACAAAATAAAAGTTGGCAAAGTTGTTGTTAATCTATATTTTTCAGAATCATATTTTTTAGATATTTTAGTTGGCTCAGCATCTTTATAATCGATTAATTCAAATCCATTATTTATTCCTGCTTTAATCAGTGTTTCATAGGTAAAATTACAAAGTTCCACTTTTCCTAAACTTCCTAAATCATTTGGTTTTGGGGTTTCATCAAAATAATTGCCAAAAATTATTCTTTTTCTATAAGATTGTTTTTTTACACCAATCATGTGTTCCTTAGTTTGATTGATTAGATTAAAAATTGGGTGGCCTGTTGAAAAACAAAAAATCCCTTTTTTCTTTAAAACACGATTTACTTCTTTGAATAATTTGTTAATGTCTTTGATGTAATGTATTGCTAAACTTGAATAAACAATATCAAAAGTTGAATCTTCATGTTTTAACTTTTTACTCATATCTCCAACATAGAAATTAGAATCAGGAATTTTTTGTTGATTTGCAAATTTGACTAATTCTTTACTAATGTCAAATCCAACCAATTTTTTATAATTTTGCTTAGATAATTTTTGAGCATGATCCCCAAAACCACAACCCATATCTAGAATAACTTTGTTTTTTACATCACCAATGATTTTAATTAAAGCAGGAACTTCAATATCTCGATTATAATCAAATCGCGTTTTATCTTTTCTTCGCTCTAAATAATGCTGAGCCAATTTATCATATTCTGCCATATATATAGACTACTTTGCCAACAATATAAATCTTTTTGTTCTGAGCCCAATTTCTTGATTTCGTATAAGGGTGTTAATCGACCCCAAATACTTGGAGAGGCACGAGTTTTTCAGATATTTGTTTGAGTGAGTTTTGCATTGGGGGTGTCTTGACAATAGAAGGGTTGTGGGAAGCAAAATTTTGATTAATCGCTGTTATCTGTCCCGAACGAAGTGAGGAGAGTGCAACGTGCCCGAGCCGAAGGCGAAAGAGTTTTTGAAAATGCCGTTCATCAAGGACGAAGTCCCATTAGTTTAAAGAATCAAGGTGTAAACTCAAGAAGCACAATGTTTATAATAATTCATAATTTCCACTAATTTATGGCTTCAAATTTAGAGAATCTTCATCAGTGGGCATCTTCAAAATATGAGAATTATCTATCTATGATAGCTATTGGTTCAATTGCGGTGGGAGATGCTTGGATTGAGGGAAGAAGCGATCATGACATTCTTCTTGTTTTTGAAGAATATCCTCAAAGCATTGCTTCAGATTTAGAAGGATATCTTCAAAATTCTGAATTTGATGAAACTTACCTATTCACACCATTACCAAAATCTGTGTTAATAGGCCCAAAAAATCATAGTCATGATTTCTCAAACAAATTCAGAAGTAAGACTCTCTATGGAATTGATTTAATCCCTGAAGTTAAATTACCAACAGATGAAGTGATTAAATCATTGTATGAAAGTGGTTTAGAGAGTGTTACGAGAAGAATGTCGCATAGAATTGCCCACGCTTCTTTATGGACTGATGAAAAAGCCAGAAATGTTTTTTGGAAATTATTCAAGCATTCATTTATGAATTTAGCAATAAGAGCTTATGCAACATCTGGAAATTATCCAAGAAAAAGGGAAGATGTTGTAAAACATTATGATTCTGATGAATTAAAAGTCGTATTAGAAACATTGAATACAATTAATGAACAACCAAGAGAAAATATTGTTTCTGCTGCGAAAGGATTGGTTGGCTATATTAAGCGACTTTGAGTTTACCTCATTCTATTTTAGGCATTTTCAAAAATTGGATTTAATGCCTGTTATAATCTCCCGTTAGTGACGAGGGATAGCTGCAAGCGGTTTTTTGCGAAGCAAAAAAATCCTGAAGAGTTGAATTTAGAAACTTACTTCTTTTTTAATGAGAAGAAAGCGAAGAATGCAAAAAATCCGAAGAATCCGAAAAGCTCGTAATTTTGAGTAGGTATGCCTAGCAATCCTAATAATCCAAAGATACCAAAATATCCAGCTTTCCATTTATTATCATCTTTCATAATATTTCTGAGGTTCTATTTGTTTATTAAAGTTTCTAAATTCAATTGATTATAAGGGGTGTTAATCGACTTCGAATACTTGGAGAGGCACGAGTTCTTCAGATATTTGTTTGAGTGAGTTTTGCATTGGGGGTGTCTTGACAATAGAGGGGTTGTGGGGAGCAAAATTTTGATTAACAGACTTTTAACGAACTCAGTTAATATTTGATAGTTAAAAGTCTGAAAGAAGCAAAATTAGGTTCAGGGTCTAGAAAAAATTACTATTGTTGAATTGTAAAATATATTTTTAAATATATAGTGTTTAGTGTTATAATGGTTTATATTCCTTATGACTGGGAAACTTGTTTAAGGAGAAAATGTAAAAGATATAGGTATTCTGACAAAAATGTGAAAAATTATAGTTACTGGATTCAAAGATTTTTGAAATGGAATGGGAAGGAATTGAAGTATATTTCAAAAAAAGATGTTAGTGCTTTTTTGCAAAAATTAGATAATCAAAATCTTTCAGGAAATACCTTAAATCAATGTCATATGACGCTTAAATTCTTATTTGAAGATGTTATGGATAAAAAGATGTAGATAAATATTAAGTATGCAAAAGTGCCTAAAAGAATTCAAAAAGTTTTGAAAAAAGAAGAAATAAAATTATTAATTAAAAACATTAAAAATTCTAAACACAAAATTATGATTGCTTTGATGTACTCAGCAGGTTTAAGAGTAAGTGAGTTAATTAATTTAAAAGTTGAAGATTTAGAATTAAAAAATAGATATGGATTTGTGAGAAATGGAAAGGAAGGAAAAGATAGATTATTTATTATTTCTGAAAGACTGGCACCTGTTTTAAAACAAATTATTTTAGATAATAATTTGGGAAAAGAAGATTATTTATTTTTAAGTAGAAGAAATAAAAAATATAGTGTAAGAACAATACAGAAAATTGTTAAGGATGCAAGTAAAAAAGCTGGTCTTGATTTTAAAGAAATTCACCCACATACATTAAGACATAGTTTTGCAACTCATTTAATTGAACAAGGAGATTGTGTTGGAGATGTGCAAGCAATGTTAGGACATAAATCTCAGGAAACTTCTTTAAACTATATCCATTCATCAGGGAAAATGTTAAATATAAAAAGTCCTTTTGACAGATTATAAAATGGTATTTTATTTAATTGGATTGGGATTGGATGAGCGAGGAATTTCAATTCATGGCAAGAGTTTGATAAGAAATTGTAAAAATGTTTATTTGGAAAATTATACAGTGGATTTTCCCTACACAAAGAAAAAGTTAGAGAAGCAATTAAAAATTAAACTAAAAGATGCGCCTCGAGAACTTGTTGAAAGTGAGGAGTTAATTAAATTAGCTAAAAAAGAAAATGTTTGTTTGTTAGTTTATGGAGCTCCCATGAGTGCGACAACACATATTTCTTTGATAGATGATTGTAAAAAAAATAAAGTGAAGTATAAAATTGTTTATGCTGGGAGTATTTTTGATGCTGTTGCTGAAAGTGGGTTAAGTTTGTATAAATTTGGAAAAACAACATCTTTACCAAAATGGGAAAAAAATTTTGAGCCTAAAAGTTTTATGGAAGTAATAGAGAATAATCAAAAAATTGGAGCACACACTTTATTACTTGTGGATATTGGTTTAGAGTTTGAGAAGGCAAGAGATGAAATGGAAAAGGCAGGATTTCAAGGAAAAGTGGTAGTATGTTCAAGAATAGGGATTAGAAGTAGATTTTATTTTGGAGAATTAAATGAAATTAAAAGTGAAAAAGTGAAACAACCGTATTGTTTTATTGTTCTTGGAAAACTAAGTAAAGATGAAGAAGAGAATTTAATTAAGTAAAACTTAAAAACCCATTTTTTCTTAAATAAAGATGGCTATAAACCAAACGAATAAGATTGGAATTATTTCTATTATAGCTATTATTATTTGATTGCGCAAATTTTTAAATTTGCGCGCAGGAGTTTAAATGAGTTATAGATTTATTGCGCAAGATGAAGGAGAATTATATAGTGAAGCTTGTGCTAGGGTTTTGAGAAATTATATTGAAAGCAATGGAAGAAGAGAGGAAATATTGAAAAAAGATGATGTTAAAGAAGCAATAGAATTTTTTTTTAGTTGGCATTGTCCAATCCAGCAAAGAACATTGTTTGGGCAGGAAATCTGTGAAGAAATGTATAATTCGGAAAACAGAAATTTAATAAATAGAGTTTTGTACAAAGATAAATGCTAGATTTAAAACAAATTGAGAAAGATACGAGAAAGTTTTGGAAAGAAAACAAAATAGAAGAAAAATTACTTAATAAAAATAAAAAAAAGGAACCATATTTTCTCTTAGATGGGCCCCCATATGCTAATTTTACACCTCATGTTGGACATATAAAAAATACAGTTTTCAAAGATTTGTTAATAAGAATTGCTTTGATGAAGGGATATAATACATTTTTCCAACCAGGGTTTGATACTCACGGACTTCCTGTGGAAAATATGGTTGAACATAAACTTAATTTGAAAAGTAAAAAAGATATTGAAAAATTGGGGATTAAAAAGTTTATGAAAGAGTGTAAGAAAAGTGCTGTTGAAAATAAAGATAATTGGATGAAAGCTTATAAAAAATTAGGTAGCTTATATGATGGAAAAGAACCTTATTTAACATATGAAAATTATTATATTGATAGTGCTTGGTGGGCTTTTTCTCAAATGTATAATAAAGAAATGGTTTATGAAGGTGAAAAACCACTTATGTGGTGTCCGCATTGTGAAACAAGTTTAGCAGGTTATGAAGTAACTGATAGTTATAAAGAAGTTACAGATCCAGGAGTTTATGTTTTGTTTAATTTAAAAGATAGTGATGAGAGTTTATTAGTTTATACAACAACTCCTTGGACCCTTCCTGCAAATGTTGCTATTGCAATTGCTCCTAAAGAAGATTATGCAACAGTAGAGGTAACTGGAAAAAATATAATTATTGCTAAAAATCTTTTGAAAAAATTAAGTGATAATGAAATGGGTTATTTAATAAAAAGAGAGTTTAAAGGAAAAGAATTAGTTGGAAAAAAATATGAACCTTTGTTAGATGTTCCATTGCAAAAAGAATTGGGAAAGGGGGAATTAGGAAAGGCGCATAAGGTTATTTCTTCTATACCTTTGTTGAAGGAGAGAGTTGCAAGTAAGATGAGGACAAAAAAAGGTTCTGAGGGGGAAGATGTGTTTGAAGAATTTGTAACTGTGGAAGAAGGAACTGGTTTGGTTCATTGTGCTCCAGGACATGGTAAAACTGATTATGAAGTAGGACAACACTATGGATTAGCTTGTGTTTCTCCATTAGATGAAAAGTGCAAATTTAAAGAAGAGGCAGGATTTCAAGGTTTTGTTAAATATGCGGATAAAGATATCATAGAATATCTTGAAAATGAAGGAAAACTTTTGTTTAAAGAAAAAGTAAATCACAATTATCCTTTATGTTGGAGATGTAAAAATCCTTTGATTTTTAGATTAAGCAATCAATTATTTTTCAAAGTTAGCAAAGTTAAAAAAACAATACAAAGGGAAAACAAGAAAGTTACATGGTATCCTGAATTTGCTAGAGAAAGATTTGATAATTGGGTAGCTAATGCTGAGGATTGGAATATTTCAAGACAAAGATATTGGGGAATCCCAATTCCAATTTGGAAAAGTGAAGATGGGGAGAAAATTGTGATTTCAAATTCCAAAGAATTAGAAAAACTTTATGGAAAAAAGATAAAAGATTTGCATGTTGTTGAGAATGTTAGTTTTAAGAAAAATGGAAAGGAGTTTAAGAAAGTAAAGGGAATTTTGGATGTTTGGTTTGATTCTGGAGTTGCTCCTTTTGCAAGCTGGGGTTATCCTCACAAGAATAAAGAATTGTTTGAGAAAAATTTTCCTGTTTCAAGGATTAATGAAGCACAGGATCAGATTAGAGGGTGGTTTTATTCTTTGATGTTTTCATCAGCAGCTGTTTTTGAAAAACCTGCGTATAAAGAAGTTTCAATGACTGGATGGGTTTTAGATAAAAACGGGAACAAAATGTCAAAATCTTTGGGAAATGTAACTACTGGAAATGAAGCGTTAGATACATATGGGGGTGATATGTTAAGATTTTATTATTGCTGGGATGTTGCGCCTTATGAAACTCAAAAATTTAATGGAGACATTATGCAAAAAGAAGTTGGGAAAATTTTCAATGTTTTGTGGAATATGAGAAATCTTTGTGAAAAGGGAAAAGTTATTGCAAAAGACAAAGGAGATGAATGGATTTTATCAAAACTTGAAAGTATGACAAAAAAGTATGAAAAAAATATGGACGAATTTGAATTTAGTGAAGCTTTTAGAGAATTAACTGATTTTATTCTTAATAGTTTATCGAGACAGTATATTCAAATGAATAGAGAGAAAAACAAAGGAGCAATTATTGGGCATTGTATTAAAAGAATTGTGAATTTGCTTGCCCCGGTATCTCTTTTTATTAGTGAAATGATTTGGCAAGATTTAAGAGAAAAAGAAATTGTAAAAGAAAAAAGTGTTCATCTTTGTGATTGGCCAAAAGCTAATGAGAAAAAAATTGATGTTTCCTTAGAAAGCAAATTTGAATTTGTTTTTAAGATAATTGAAAAAGGACTTTATGAAAGGGATAAAAATAAAATTGGTTTAAAATGGCCTTTAACAAAAATTACTGTTTATTCGAATAATGAAGAAAGTGTTTTTGAATTAAAGGATATAATTAAAAATCAACTAAATGTAAAAGAAATTATTTTTGAAAATTCAACAAACAAGGAAATAGAAGTTAATCTTGATACTGAAATAACTCCTGAACTTGAAACCGAGGGTTTTGTGAGAAATATTGCAAGAGCTGTTCAATCATTAAGGAAAAAGAAAAAACTTGTTAAGGAAAATAAGATTGCTTTGGTGATTGTTTGCGAAAAAGAAATGGCACTAAGATTAACTGACTTTAAAGAAAATTTGAAAGAAAAAACTAATGCAAAAGAACTTGAAATTTTAACAGAAAAAAAAGAATTAAAAGATTTTGCTGAAGATGAAATTAAAATTAAAGGGATAAAATTTAATTTATTTTTAAAAAAATTGAGTATTAACTATTGATAAAAAGTAAAAACTATTCATTATAAATAAATGAAATACAAAAAGATTTAAATACTCAAACTATTTAATATGATTAATAAAATGATAGTTAAAGAGGAATTTTTAAGTCGGTTAAGAAAGATTTTTGATCTAAACCTTTACGAGGTTAAAGTGTGGACAGCTCTCTTGTCAAGAGGTGTTTCAACAGCAGGAGAGTTAAGCAATATTTCAGATGTCCCTCGTTCAAGAACATATGATATTTTGGAAAGTTTGGAGAAAAAAGGATTTATTGTTATGAAGTTGGGAAAACCAATCAAGTTTGTTGCTTTAAAACCTGAAGAGGTTATTGAAAGAGTTAAGAAAAATTTAATGAGTGGTGCAAAAGAAAAAACAAAGAGGCTTGAAAGTTTAAAGGGGGATGAAGTTCTTGAAGAATTAAGTTCTTTATTTAGCCGAGGAGTTAAATATGTTGAACCTAGTGATTTATCAGGGAGTTTAAGGGGACGAAGCAATCTTTATAATCATTTAGATATGTTGATTAATAGTGCTGAAAAAACAATAACTATTGTTACAACAACAGAAGGGTTAAATAGAAAAATGGAAGTTTTAATGCCTTCATTTAATAAAGCAAGAAAAAAAGGTGTTAAAGTTAGAATTGCAGCTCCTATTGATTCTTCTAATGAAAATGTTGCAAAAGAACTTGCAAATGTTGCTGAAGTGAGAAGTATGAAAAGTTTTAGTGGAAGGTTTACAATTATTGATAGCGAACAAATAATGTTTATGTTATTGGATGATAAAGAGGTTCATCCAAATTATGATGTGGGTGTTTGGATTAATACTCCTTTTTTTGCCCAATCGTTGGAACAAATGTTTGAACTTGCTTGGAAAAGTTTTAAGCCAATAAAACCTTCAAAAATCAAAAAGAAATAATTCTTAAAATAATTTATTTGGGGAATAAAGATTTGAACATGCAAATATCAAGAGGCCTTGTTAAACTTTTTTATTGCAAGTGAGTTGAATTTGAAAAGACAGTAATTCTAAAAATTTTTATGAGAAAATTGATTGAAAAATAAAAAAAATTTTACAACAAAATTTTTATTGCAAAATTTGAAAAATTAATAAATAAAAAATAAAATAAATAAATTTAAGTTTAACTTAGTGAATCTACAATAGCAAGGATTGCTCCAACAATTGTTGCAATAATAACTACCCATCCTGCAATTTGATTAACTACGCCTAAGTAAGGTACAGACAATGTTCCTCCAGTAAGTGCAAAACCTACAGCTAAAGAAACAATCACACCTGTTAACCAAGCAACAAAAGTAACTAGTTTGCTTAAAGCTCCTGTATTATTTTTAGCTTTCTTTTTTTTCATAAAGACCTCCTTTCACCTCTTTAATAATATTTGAATATAGATAGCCCAGTATATAAATGTTTTCTTTGTAGGAAAATTTATTGATTACATTTCTTCCATTACTTCAATACCCAGAAGATATAAAGAATTTTTTATTGTGTTTCGAAACGACTGCACTAATTTTAATCTAAATTTTTCTTCGGGTGTATCAAGAACTTTGGAGTTATGATAAAATTCGTTAAAAATTTTTGATAAATTAAAAGAGTAGTTTGCGATTAAACTTGGGGAAAATTTTTTTCCTGCTTGTTCCACTATGTCTGGAAACTCTGCTAATTTTTTAATTAGTTGAAATTCTGAGGAAGAAATATCTTCGGGAAATTCGAGAGCGGGAGAAAATTTTGATTTTTTTAAAATTGAAGATGCTCGGGCGTAAGAATATTGTAAATAAGGTCCGGAATTTCCTTCGAAGTTTAAACTTTGTTCCCAAGAGAAGATTATGTTTTTTTCGTTGTCATTTCTTAGCATTGCGTATTTAATTGCCCCAACTGCTATTTTTTTAGGGTCACCTTTAGTTTTTCTTTTTTCAATTTCTTGTTTTGCTTTTTTTATTGTTTCTTCGAAAAATTGTTCTAACAAAACCAGTTCTCCACGACGAGTTGACATTTTTGTTGCTTTTTTTTCAGTTTGCAAAAGAACAAAAGAATAGTGAACAACATTTGGAGATTCGTGACCCAAAAGTTTTAGAGCTTCGGAAATTTGTTCAAAGTAATTTTTTTGGTCTTCACCCAAAACAATTATGTTTTTTCCGTGTTTCATTTTTTCTATTGTATAAGCTATATCTCTTAAACCATAAAGTCCTGTGCCATTACTTCTTGCAAGAACAAAATAAGGGGCTTTCATTTTTTTGATTAAGGGTGTTGTTGATTGGTCTAAAACTAAACGATTATCTTTGTCTTCAAACAGCCTGCCTGTTTTTTCAAATTTTTTTAAAAGCTCTTGGGAGGATTTTCCAATATATTTTGATTCATAATCAAAATAGTCAAAATCAATTCCAAACTGGTTGAATATTTTCTTTTGCCCTTCAACAGCTGTGTCAACTATTTTTCTGAAAAGTTTAGTTGTTTGTTTATCTTTATTTTCAAATTTTTCTAATAATTCAAAAATTTTTTTTTCAAGTTTGGGATTTTTTTCTATTTTTTGTGAAATTTCTATATATTTTTTTAGTAAATCGTTAAAAGTATCTTCTTCATTGAAGTTGAGAGCGAGCATTGCGATTTGTTTGCTGACATCATTAATATAATAATGAGTCTCAACTTTATTTCCTTGAAATTTTAAAATTCTTACAATTGAATCTCCAACTATTGCATTTCTTGCTCTTCCGACATGGGGTGAAGCATTGGGGTTTACTGAAGTGTGTTCTACTAAAATTTTTTCCCCTTTTTTTGAACTGCCATAGTTTTCATTTGAAGCATGAGTTAAAACTTCTTTTGCAAAATGTTTTTTTGAAACAAAGAAATTTATGTAAGGTCCATTTTGTTGAATTGAAGAAATTTTACTGAGGGGTTCTTTTTTTAATTTTCTTGTAATTTCTAAAGCAATTTCTTGAGGTGGTTTTTTGTAAGATTTAGATAAAATAAAACAAGGAAATGCATAATCCCCCATTTCTTGGGAAGGAGGTATTTCTAAATTTTGCTCAATATCTTTTATTGGAAATTTGGTTTCTTTATGTAATAATTCTATTATTGTTTTTTTCATCAAAATAGTAAAATTAAGAAGTTAATAAATTTATTGAAAAAAACTACAAATTTGTTCAGATTTATATTTAACAAATCTTGCAAATGAAGTAAGTTGAATCAATAATAAAAATATAAAAATTAATAGAAAATTGGAACTGTTAATTATTCTTTCTTTTTTCTAAAACATTCATTACAATAGACTGGTCTGTCTTGAGATGGTTTAAAGGGAACTTCGCATTCCTTACCACATTCTGCACAAACTGCTTTATGCATTTTACGTGGACCAAAGCTTTTTCTAAATCCTCTTCCGCCTTCACTAAAACTTTTGTTTCCAGGTCTGTTTCCAGGTCTGTTTCCAGGTCTGTTTCCTTGAAACTTTTTTCTCGGCCTTTCAGAACCATGTTCTGTATTTTCTTTCATTTATTTACTCCTTTGCCCTGAGGCATTCCTAAAATAAATAAAGAGGGTTTATAAATGATTGGAATAAAATTAACAAAGTTTAGGATTATACATTTAGGGTAAAAATAGGGAGTTTATAAAAAACTAAAGATTTGAATATTGTAGAAAATTATTGGAAGTGTATTTGTTTAAATTCAGAATTAAAGAAATTTCAAGCAGTATAATTATATGAAAAAGGGTGTTTAAATTTTATTAAAGTAGAATAATTTGAAAATAATTTTAAGAATAGGATGTAGAGAGTAGCAAGGTTTTGATGTTTTGGGATTAAGGTGCAGAGTTTAAAAAATGATAGGGATTATACAAGAGTTAATTGATAGTGTTGATAAGATAAAGAAATTATTAATAGTAACTTTTAAAACCCCTTTATAATTCTATGAAATATACTAGATAGGAAGAAATGCCTAAAAATAAATGCTTTGCGATTTTCATTCGTCTAAAATTCCGGTTTCGAATGAGTAATCGAACAATTATGTGGGAGTGCCGGAGTGGTCAAACGGGACGGACTTAAGATCCGTTAGCTTAGTGCTTACGCAGGTTCGAATCCTGCCTCCCACATTTTTAGAAAGTTTTATAATAGATTCTATCTTTTATTTCAAAAGAGGCAAATATGTCAGATTTCGGTGAAATTATAAATGTTGTATTCCAAGAAACAATTGTTAAAGGACTTAATATTGTTTCAAGTGCAATTCCTGAAGAATATAGAGTTTATATTAATCTAGGGTTAATATTAATTGCTATTACTTTGTATGGAATTTTTGTTTGGAATTTTTATAGGTTTTTAGCAAAAAGAGATTTGCTTGATTTAAATTTAAACCAATATAATAAAACAAACGACCCGAGTTTCTATAAATTACTTGCTACTTTGTTGTTTATTTTAGAGTATATTATTATTTTGCCAGTAGTGGTGTTTTTTTGGTTTGTTATAATGGCAAGTTTAATTTTTGTTTTAGCTGAAGATTTACAAAATGACCCTTCTACAATTCTTTTAATTTCTACTGGAATTATCGGAGCTGTAAGAATTACTGCTTATTATAACGAAGATTTGTCAAAAGATATTGCAAAAACTTTTCCATTTACACTTTTAGCTATTGCACTAACCGCGCCAGGATTTTTTAAATTTGACACTATAAGAAGTATTGGACATTTAGGAGATTTATTACCAAATATTTTTGTTTATTTATTGGTTGTTATAATTGTTGAATTTATATTAAGAATGTTGTATTTAGTTTCGCCAAAAGCTAAAAATAAAGAGAAGGCTTAATGAGGTTCATTGGTTTTGGGTGGTTACAAAAAATGTTTTCTCGACGACAAAAATACTTTTAAAGAGCAAAGCTTTAAGATTATAATCAATAACAAATAATTTTCAATATTGAGTGAAAGGAGGTATAAAAAAAAGAAATGAAATTAAAAAATTTAACATTGATTTTGATGTTAGGAGTTATTTTAGCTACAGGTTTTGTTAGTGCTATAGGATGCAATATTGATATTACAAACCCAAATAATGATTTCGTTGATGACAGCTTGAATATTACTTGGGAAGTTAGTGGAGAGAGTTGTGTTTCAATAGATTATGATATCTATTTATTAGATAAAGATGAATACAATTGTAACGATTTGGATGATCGGAGAAATTACTCTGAAGAAATTGGCAATGATGTTCCTTTCAGTGAACAACCTGTTTCTTTAAATTTGGAAGAAAAAGAGGAAGGAGATTATTGTGTCTTAGTTTCTTCTGAAAACGATATTATTTCTCCAGATTCAGAGGTAAGTGATTTTACTGTAGACCATACTGCACCAGAGATTAATTACTTTGAGGAAAATTTACCAGAATCAAAGAGTATTGAAAGTGATACTTGGAGTTCTGATACAAGAACCCTAGTAAATATTGATGCAGAAGACAATGAAGGAATTGTTTTTTGTGAAATAGAGTGGGGAGATGGAAAAACAAAAAATTGTTCAGAAGATTACTCGGAGAAAAATTATGGACACCAATACAAAGACAGCGGAGAATATGAACTAACTTTAACTGTAAGAGATGCTGTAGGACATGAGGCAACTGAAACAACAAATGTTGAGGTAGAAAATGTTAATCCAGAGGTTGAACAAGAAATAGAAGCTCCAAATCAAGAAGACGATAATGGAAATGGACTAAAAGAAGCATCAGTTGGAGAAGTAGTTAAATTTACTGCTAAGGGTTCAGATGTTAAAGCAGATGTTGAAGCAGGTTTAACTTGTATTTGGACATTTGATAATGGAACAGAAGAAACAACTGCTGATGAAAATGGAAATTGCGAAGTTAATCACACTTGGAGTGAAGCAAGTATTCACACTGTTGATTTAACAATTGAAGACAAAGATGGCGGTTCTGTAGATGCAGAGATTTTTGAACTTGAAATTTTGGAACCAATACTTATGACACCTACACAAAAAGGAGTTATAAATCAAGTTTTCAAATTTGATTTAGATGAACCTTGGGATGTACCAAGTAAAAAGAGATTCAAAACAGATTTTTCAAAGCTTGTAGAATGTCAAGAAACTGTGACTCCTAATGGAATGAATGTAACTCAACAAGGACCTGAGAATAGATGTCAAGTTGATTGGACTCCTTCTGAAGAGCAAAAAGGAAAACATTTAACAATCATAAAAGTGATGAATAAAACTTCTAATGAAATTGAATATTATTCATTTGAAACAATTGTTTACAGCTGGGGTATTGAATTAGAAGAAGGATGGAACTTGATTTCAATTCCTTATATGCCTACAGATACAAGTATTGATTCTGTATTTGGAGGAATTGTTGAAAATATTGTCTATGACAGTGAGGTTTGGAGTGTTTTCCAATATGATGCAGTTGAAGGAAAATGGCTGAAAAATAGACCTTATTCAAACCACGATGGATTTTACTCAAGTAGAAGTTTGCAAAAAATTGTTCCAGGATACGGATATTGGGTAAAAATGGAAAATGAAGACACTCTTTATGGAGTTGAAGAAAACTTCCCAATAGATACAACACCTGGAGAAACTGGAATTGATTTAGCTACTGAAAGTTGGAATTTAGTTGGAAGATATGGTGCAAAAAATGAATCACTTGATTGGGAGATAGCTTTTAAATCATTAAGACATCCATTCTATGATGATAACTATGTAGGTTCTGATTTAGGAATTTATGAATTAGATTCTGTTACTGCAAATGGAGATACTACATGGAGTAGTGCCTCAAACATAGTTGTTGCACAAGGATACTGGGTTAGAACTGCTGCAGGAAGTGAAGGAAGAGAAAAGGTATTTTACGAGCCTAACACAATTTAATTTTTCAAAAATTTATTTTTATTTCTTTGTTTTTTTATTTTTTTCATTAATTTATTAAATATCTCTTTTCTAATTATTTTATGAAAATTGTGATTACAGGTCCAAGGTCTGTTGGAAAAACAACAATTTCCAAAATTCTTGCAAAAAAATTGAATTTAAAGTATATTTCTACTGATGAAATAGGCGAAAAATACACCCAAGAATATGAGGGATTAGATAAAGCAATAAAATCAGGAAAAATAAATGAATTCATTAGGGAAAAAGGATTTACATTAATTATTTCTACTTTTGAAAGCAATAAAGATTTTGTTTTAGATTTATTAGGAGGTTCAATTACTTCAAGAAAATTTAAAGAACAAAGCAGAAAATTAAGAAACAAAATTAAAAGAGATGCCATAATTGTTGGACTTCTCCCTTCTAAAAATTCAAAAGAATCAATAGAATTTTTATTTAATAGAGAAAAAAATAGAAAACATTTTAGAAAAACAAACGAAAAGGAATTATTTGAAAAAGTAAAGAAAGATTATCTAAAATTTCCAAAGATATTAAAACAATTTTGCAATAAAATAATTTATGTTCAAGATAAAAATAAGGAAGAAATTATGAAAGAAATAGGAGAGTTTTTAAATGCCCCTCCTAATTCATAATTTTTCACTAAATATAAATAATAACAAAAATCATTTCCTCGACGACAACAATATTTTTAAATAATGCAAATTTGAAGAGAATATGAAAAAGGCAATTATTTTGATATTTAGTATTTTTGTTGTAAGTTTTGTATTCGGATTATCTTGTCCTATGAACCCTCCAGTTTATTACCAAGGGAATATTTCATACAATGATTCTTTATTAGAGGGAAATTACAATTTAAATGCAATTTTAAATGGAGATATAAATGGAAGTATTATTGGACAAACAGAATTATCTGCTGGAGAATATTATATAGAAGTCTCTCCCTGCCAAGGTGTAACTTCTGGAACAATAAGTTTTGTTGTTAATGGGATTGAGGCAAATGAACAAACAAACTATAATGGCGAAGATTTTGGGGGGGAATTTAATCAAAGTTTAACATTGAACGAGTTGCCACCTGAAGAAAATGTTTGCGGGAATGGAGAAATTAATGTAGGGGAGGAGTGTGATGATGGGAATACAAATAGTTCTGATGGATGTTCAGAAATGTGTGAAGTAGAATTTGGATATTCTTGTACTGGTCAACCAAGCGTATGTAATGAAACAGGATTTTGTGGAGATAATCAATGTAGGGGGGATGAAACATGTGAAACATGCCCTCAAGATTGTGGAAAATGCAAAGATGATGGAGATGATAATAACAATGGGAGAGGGAGTAGTGGAGGCGGAGGTGGGGGTGAAGGAGAAGGTGAAGGTGAAGGAGAAAGCGAAGATGAAGTAGAAAATTTAACAATTAAATCAACAACTGAAAATATAACTGAAAATACAACCAAAAATACAAAAGTTGATGAAAATAAAGAAGAAAGTTTTTTCCCAAGAATTACAGGAGCAGTTACAGGATTTACAAAATCGAAACAGGGCATAGGGATTATATCTTTGATTGCTATATTGGTGGGAGGATTATTTGTAATCAAAACTTTGAATAATAAAAAAATAAATAAAAATAATAAAAATGAAGAATAAAAAAATATGGGGTTTGATATTAATTCTTCTTTTAGTTACTCCGGTTTTTGCTTTGTTAAATAATCCTCAAGGAGATTATGATAATGATGGGGTAAAAAATAAAGATGATAATTGTTATTTTGTTTACAATCCTTTTCAAACAGATTCAGATGGTGATGGGGTAGGAAATTGTTGTGATGCTGATTATATAATGGGAGATAATAGTGGATGGTGTGATTCTCCGGATAACGACTCAGAGGAACCACCAGAAAGTATTTGTGAAAATGGGATTATTGAAGGAGATGAAGTTTGTGATGATGGGAATTTAAATGGAAAAACTTGTGAAACACAGGGTTTTGATGGGGGAAGTTTGAGTTGTGCCGATGATTGTTTATCTTTTGATACAAGTAATTGTTTTAATGATGAAGAGGATGAGGAAATGTTTAAAGATGCTTCTCAGTGTGATTCAAAAAATGAAAATATTGAAATTAAAATTAGAGAGCCAGATGATAGAGATTCTTTTGAAGTGGGAGAAAAGATTGATGTAGAAGTTGAGATTGAGAATGAATTTGAAGAAGATAGGGATTTTAATATTGAAGCAGTTTTATATGATTTAGATGAGGAAGAAAATTTAGAAGAAAAAAGTGATGAAAAAGAGATTGATGAAGGGGAAGAAGAAACTTTTGAATTTGGGATTGAAATACCTGAAGATGTTGAGAATAATGATTTTGTTGTTTATGTTTATGTTGAATCTGAGGATGAATGCAACAGTGATTATGTTGAAATAGAAATTGAAAGGATTAATAATAAAGTTGTGATTAAAAATTTTGAGATAAATCCTTCTGAATTGAAAGTAGAAGATTATGCAAATTTTGAAGTTGATATTGAAAACTGGGGAGAGGAAGAACAAGATTGTGTGGTGAAAATTTTTAATGAGGAGTTGAGATTAGATATTGAAAGTGAAGAATTTGAGATTGAGGAATATGGAGAGGATGATTCTGAAACAAAAAGATTTGATTTTAAAATTCCAAATGTTGAAGAAGATATTTATGATGTGAAAGCTGAATTGAATTGTGATGGGGAAATTGAGGAAGAAACTCAAAGCTTGACTGTTAAAAAAAGAGGTGTTTTAATTAGTTCTAATAAGACTATAAATTTAAATGAAGAAAGAAAAGATTATACAGGGGAAATTGAAGAGATTAATTTGAATAAAGAGTTTGTTAAAGATGCTAAGGAAGAAAAAGAAGATGAGAAAGTAAGTAAAAAAGGATTTAAAGATATTAGATTTGACCTTGGAAATTATTTTCTTCTCCATGTTTTAAACGGGGTTATGTTTTTAGCCATTGTTGTTTTTATTTGGAGGATTATTTTTATGTTAAAATTTTGGTAAGAAAAAACTTAAAAACTTGCTAATTTTAGTGTAATTGTAGACCAGACCGGCGCGTTAGCTCTGCGCCATTTGCAAGTGAGCTCTAGGCAGGTCGCAAGGGGGTAAGTGATTCTTTTTACAAAGAGTCTTTGCCTGGACTGTGATATTTTGTCCTATTTGACCTTGCTCCTGCAAACCGGGTCAGACCTTGATCGGAGCAGCCCTAAACAGGAAACAAGGTGCTTATAGGGTAGCAAAATTGAGAAAGGGTAGAGGTAGCTTTTTGTGGAAAGGAGAGCAAACCCCTGTGGTCTACACTGTAATGTTTCTTTTTGGGGTTTTCTCGTTTCGTCGTAAACTCCGAAGGAGCAAACCCCTGTGGTCTACACTGTAATGTTTCTTTTTGAGGTTTTCTCGTTTCGTCGTAAACTCCGAAGGAGCAAACCCCTGTGGTCTACACTGTAATGTTTCTTTTTGAGGTTTTCTCGTTTCGTCGTAAACTCCGAAGGAGCAAACCCCTGTGGTCTACATTGTAAAAAGAACCTAAGGTTCTCTTTACGAACTCTCCTCAGATAGGACAGCAAAGCTGTCTTGTTATTGGAATTATAAAAAGAGTTACTTTGGTTTTCTTTACGAACTCTCCTCAAATAGGACAGCAAAGCTGTCTTGTTATTGGGATTTTTTATTAAAAATATATTTTGATTTATAACAAATGTTAAAAAGGAAATTCCATTTTTTGGGGAATGAGAGATGAAATAAAAATTAGCAATATAAATTTGAAAACATATGCAAGGACTAAAGGATTTGATGAACAATCTATTGAATATGGGGGTTTATTTGTGGAGGGAGGTAGTTATAGCCAAGCAAATTTAAAATTAAAAGAAGAAGCAAAAAGAAAAGGATATGAAGAAGTTATTAATGTTACAGATATTCCTCCTTATGAAATTCAGTGCAGAAATAACCCAGAAAAAAGAAAAGTTTTTGGGGTGCGGGCACTTGGAGTTAGAATAAAAAGAGAAAAAGAATAAACTATTTATAATCTGATTTCTATTATTATTTGAGGTGTTATTATACCCAATATGCCGATGTCATCCCATCACTTGAAATTAAATAAGGAAAAAATAGCCAAGTAATAAAATGCCACACCAATGCGTTCATTGTAGCAAAGTTTATCCAGATGGTTCAAAAGAATTATTGGAAGGTTGTAGTTGTGGAAGTCATTTTTTCTTTTATATAAGAGAAGAACAAATTGAAAAGATGAAAGAAAAATCCGAAGAGATGGATTTAAGTGATGAAGAAAAAAAGAAAATTGAGCAAGATGTTAGAGAAATTATAAAATCAGAGGGAGATGATACTCCTGTTGTTCTTGATTTGGAGAGTATTAGAATTCTAAAACCAGGTAAATTTGAAATTGATATTACAAACCTTTTTAATGAAAAAAAACCAGTCATATATAAATTAGAAGAAGGCAAATATGTTATTGATATTGCTTCAACGATGAAGAAAAGAAAAAATGAAAAAAATACTTGAACAAGAATTTAATAAAATTGATATTTCAGATAAAAGTGAAGAATATTTGAAAGGAATTGCAAAAAAAACAATTGATAATTTGAAAATTAAATTAAATAAGAAAAATATTGATGCTACACCTTTTATTGGCGGGAGTTTGGCTAAAGGGACTTTAATTAGAAAAAAGAAACAAGATATTGATATTTTTGTTAGATTTAATCAAAAATATTCAGAAGAGGAGATAGGATATTTATTTAAGAAAATATTTTTTTGGTTTAGGATTCCGGGTGAGAGAATTAAAGTAAAAAGACACCATGGTTCAAGAGATTACTATAAAATAATATTTAAAAAAAGCGGAGTTATTGTAGAAATTGTGCCTACTGTTAGAATTTCAAAACCTGAAAATGCGAGAAATTTAACAGATTTGTCTTATTTTCATGTAAATTATGTAAAGAATAAAATTAACCAAGGCAAAAATCTTGATAAAGAAATTAAAATTGCAAAATCCTTTGTGCATGGACAAAATTGTTATGGTGCTGAATCATATATTAAAGGATTTTCAGGTTATTTGATTGAACTTTTAGTTATACATTATAAAAGTTTTAGGAGGTTTTTGACTGAGATTTCAAAAGCAAAAACCCAAATTGTTTTAGATCCTGAAAAACATTACAAAAATAAAGAAGATATTTTTAAAAAAATGAATAAAACGAAAATCAGTTCTCCAATTGTTTTTATTGATCCAACTTATAAAGACCGGAATGCTGCACGAGCTCTTTCTGGGGAAACTTTAAGAAAATTTCAAAAAAAGGCAAAGGAATTTTTAGAAAAACCTGATGAGGAATTTTTTTATCCTAAAAAAATAGATATTTATAGAATAAGAGAAAAGGCGTATGAAAGCAAAGGAATTTTTGTGATTTTTGAAATTTCAACAAAAAAACAGCCAGGAGATATTGCTGGAACAAAATTATTCAAATTTTCCAATTTTTTGAAAAAAGAAGTTAGCAAATATTATGGGGTTGAAGAATGGCAGTTTGATTATCCGGGGCTGAAAAAAGCAAGAGTTTATGGAGTTTTGAAAAGAAAAAAAGAAATTGTTTTTGAAGGTCCAAGAATTGAAATGGAAGATGCTGTGAAAAATTTTAAAAAAGTCCACCCTATTTGGTATGTTGAAGAGGGCAAAATAAAAAGTGCTATGCCTACTGATATTCCTGTTAAAAGATTTTTGAAAGAATTTAAGAAAGCTCATAAAAAAACTATGAAACAAATGGGGACTAAAAAAATCAAGATTGTGTAGTCCAAATTTTTGAGGTTAAATTACTAATCTTATTTCTAAGGCCTGATTTTGCAGAATTTGCAATTCTTTTTAGAGATGCAAGATTGTATTTATCTAAAGATTTAGGGTTTATTGAATCTACTAATTCTTCCGAAGATTTATTAAGAAACTGATAACCATTTATTTCATCTCTTTCTTCGAAACCATATGCTTTTCTTTCTAATTCATAAATCATCCTGTCATCTTTTTCCCATTGTTTTCTGTCTGAAGTAGAATTTTTTCCAGGATAGGGAAAAGAATGTTTTTCTTTATTTATATCTTCTCTTTTATCTTCAGAGAGTTTAAGCAAAGCATAATGTTGGTTCCTTAAATAAGTTGTTAAAATTCTCCCTACTTTGTCTGCTTTTGACTTATCAATAGTGTTAGATTTAACAGATTTAGAGATTAAACATTTGTAAGAGTTATTATGGGAGCCATCTACCAAGTTTCTTATTCTTTTATATTCTGAAAGAGTTAAATTTTCTGATTCGTTGTTTAAATAATCTAATAATTTGTCCAAAATTTGATTTGTATCTGGGTCAGAACTATTTAATTGGTTTAAAATTTTTTCAAGTTCTGAGGAGTTATTATTTTTCATTTTTTGAATAATATGATTCTATTTCCTCAAAAACATCATCTGGGAAATTGCTTAATGCTCTTTCATTTTCATTTATTGAATCCCGGACTCCTTGATTTGGATTTTTTGTTAAATATGGTCTTTTTAAGTTTAGTTCAAAACCAAAAAAATCAAAAGGAGTGTAAACTTTTGATTTGTAAGCACCTAGCAAAGTTCTTTTTGTAATAGTTCTAATTCTTGGCATTGTTCATTAATATAATGTAAATACATTGATAATGTTTTTTTAAATATATTGTTAATATTTTTTTGTTGCTAAGTCAAATAAACTTGTGAAAGTTTGAACAAAAAATGGAGATGAAAACCAAATAGCAAGTTGTTCATTTTTATCTTCTGATTGGTTTAACATAAAAACGATTTCATTTTTGTCTGCAATATAAAAATGAGATTTTAAATCTACTTTTTTTGCTTTGATTCCTAATTTTTCATTTAATTCATTTATTTCTTCATCTGAACCATTGACTGCTATTAATTTTTTTACTCCTTTTTTATCTAATTCTTGGAAAAGAGGGGCAAATAATTTTTGCTTTTTATTTAACTCTTGAGCAGAAGTGCAGATTATTGCTTCTTTTTGAGCTAAACTTAAAGTGTCTGAAATTTGGGAGTTAATATTTAATTTTCCCTTAATTGTTCCAGAGATATCTTGTTTTTTAATTAAATCATTGTTTGATTTATGAAGTAATTCAAGTTCTTTGTATTCTTGTGTGTCTTTAATATTTGAAAGAGTTTTTACTTTTTCGTTCATTTGCTCCATTGCATTTTTCTTTAGTTTATCTACAACTTGGATAGGTTTAACTGCAAGATATTTTACTGGCTTGCCAATTTTTTGAACAGCAAAACCTTGTTTTTCTAAAGATTCTAAAACATCATAAGTTCTTGATCTTGGAACTCCTGAAATTTCTGCTATTTCGCCTGCTGAAGCCATTCCTTTTTGAAGTAGGGCTACCCAAACTTTTGTTTCGTAAATATTTAAATTAAAATAATTCTTTACCTTATCTATTGTATCTTGTTTAATATTCATTTTTATCCTTAACCTCTGGTAGAGCATCAAAATCTGAAGAATCAAATTGACTGAAATGAGAATCAAGAACATTGTATTTTCCAGATAATGTATTTAGAATTTCTGTAGGATTTCTTGCTTTTGGACCATAAATTTTTATCTCTGAATTTTCAAAATCGATAGCAAAGATATTTCCATCAGAATCTTCGTTACTAAAGTAAAATTCTCTTGTAGATTGATATCCTCCGGGTAGAGAAACTTTTGAAGTAGCTCTTTGTAATCTTTTAGCTGTTTGTTCATTAAATCCTAAGGAGTTAGTTATATCATAAAATTCCTCATTAGTTAAACTCCGAGGTTTTCCAAATGTTACTGGTTTTCCCAATTTGATTGTATATGATTGATTTTGTGTCATTACTTCAAAATGAATTAAGCATTTATAAATGTTGCGGTTGTGTTATTCTTTAATAGTAGGCACAAAGATAAGAAAGAATAATCTCGCGAAGTTAGTTTAATTAAAATTCTTTTTTTCAATTCGGAAATTCATTGTTTTTATTTTAACTAATTTCTCAAAATTTCTTACTTAATGATATAGATGATGTTTTCCTTTCTAGGAAGAAGAAAGCGTGCGTCTCTCTAACCCATCTCCCCCAAAAAAATATTATTTCAAAATACTAAAACAGCATTCTCAAAAACTTTGATTTTTTGCCTTCGGCATCGTTGCACTAAAAATCAGCCAATATCGAAGCAATTATTATTAATTAAAAACTCAAAACATTTTTAATTTTTCTATTAAGATTTTTTCTGATTTTACTCAAAAATTCTAAAACAAATAAGCTTATAAATAATAAAAAACATTTTATTTAATAAAAGAGGAAAAATGGAAAAAAAGAATAAGGGGTATGAGAATATTAATTTAAAAAATAAATTAATTAGTCATAAAAAATTAGCACAAGAAAGAACAAACTTAGCTAATGAAAGAAACACTCTTGCTTATATACGAACTGGTTTTTCTTCTTTTGTTTTGGGAATTGCTTTAATAAAATTATTTGAAGAACACATCAGATATGTTTACGCAGGTTATAGTGCATTAAGTATTGGGATAATTTTAATAATATTTGGGATAATTTATTATCCATTAAGAAAAAGGAAAATTTTATCTTATTAATTAAAGACCAAAAAATTTAAAAAAGTGTGTTTTTTGGTTTTAGAATAAAATGGAAAAATCAGAGGATAAACAAAAAGAATTGGATAAAAACAACCAGAGTTTTTGGAAGTATGGGGTTATTTTGGTTTTAGCTGTTTTGATCGTTGGAAGTTTTATAATTTTTTCTGATAAAGATAATAATTCTAGTTTAACAGGAAATACTGTTGCAACAATAAATGGAGAAGAAATAACTTCTGGAGAAGTTGAAAATATTCAACAGATAATTGGACAACAAGGTCAACAAATCTCTGAGGAAGATGCTTTAGAGCAAATCATAAATCAAAAGTTGATTTCGCAAGAAGTAGAAAAAGGAGATTATTCTATTTCAAATGAGGAAGTAGAATCAATAATTGAACAGCAAATTTCAATGCAAAACATGTCTTTAGAAGATTTTAAAGAACAACTTTCTCAACAAGGAATTTCTTATGAAGAACAAAAAGATTCTATTAAAGAAGAATTAGCAATTCAAAAATATTTAGAAACCCAACTTGAAGAAGAATCTTTTGAAGTTAGCGAAGAAGAAGCTCAAGAATTTTATGAAATGAATAAAGAACAATCTCCTGAAGAAATTCCTCCCTATGAAGAATCAAAATCTCAAATAATTTCATTATTAGAGCAACAAAAACAACAAGAATTAATTAGTTCTTTAATTCAAGAACTTCGGGCAAATGCTGAAATAGAGTATTTGCAAGAGTTAGAATCTGAAGCAACACAAATAGAGGGAATGCCTACGGGTGAAGAAATTCCTGTTGAAATTGAGGAATAAAAAATCCAATATAAAGCGCATAATTTTATTTGAAGTTAGTTTTCTTTTTATGAATTTGTAATATTTTAGTGTATGGCTGAAAGACAAAATAATGTAAGCAGACAATGACGCAAGGTAGCACACTATCTTTAAACATTGTGAAAAACAAATTAGAAACTAGGAGTTATTTATTAAATAAATACAGAAGTATTTCTTTTTTAGGTTATAATTATATTAAAAATATTGTTAAACATAAAGATGCAAAAGATAACCAGCTAAAATTCCAATAAATAATCCTGATGAAATGAAAGGCATTGCAGGGTAAAATTTTCCTTTTTTTGACATCATAAATAGCCCAAAAAGAGCAAGAGTTCCTCCAACAATAACAGCGATAGAAGGAATTAATCCCCAAAGTCTAAAAATAATTCCTGCAGTAATTATTGGAAAAACAACATCTCCTCCTCCGAGAATCGCCATATTAACCCTCATTGAAACTTTTTTATCAGATTTTTCTTTAGATTCTTTAGATTTTTCACGAAGTTTTTTTAATTTATTTTTTTGATATTTTGAAAGATAAGGCACTAAAAATCCCCCAAAAACTTTCATCTCTTTCATTTGAAATTTAGCCATCTTTTGCATAATTCCAGAGTGCCAAACAGCCCACATGTCATAAATTGAGATTAGTATTAGTAAAATGATTATAGAAATCAATCCTAAAAGAGGAATAAAAACTGCTGCAATTCCAGGGTAAATTAAAAGTTCTGTAAAGTTGTGAGCGATTATACTTCCTTTAAAAATTTTCAAATATGCTAAAGGAAGAGCTATTAAAACAGGGATGATTAAGGCAAGATTATAAGGAATTTCCCAAGGAATCAAAATTTCAAATGCATAAAAACTCACTGACAAAACCAAAATTACAACTAAAAAAAACCAGATTTTTAGAAAATTAACTGATTGGAATTTCATTAAAAGAAAAATTACTGCTATTGCAATTATAAAAGAAATAAGTATTGAAAATAAAGAAACATTTTGGTCTGATTCAGAGGTTTCAAGACCATAAGGCAGAGGGTTAGTCGTGATGTTTTGAACAGTTCCATTAACCTCAATTTGTTGGATATTTGGGGTATAAGCATGAACAACTAGAAGACCTATAAACTGGGTTAATAAAAACATAGATATTAAAATTGCTGTAATTTTTAGATTATGTTTCACTTTCTAAGACCTCTCTTTAATATGATGGGAAAATTAGTTTTTAAAATATTTTATTTCAACCTCAATGTTTCTAAATTCCTTGGAACATTTGTTTCAATATGTTGGTTTTTGTAAATTGTGCTAGCTAAGTCCAAAGATTTTGAAACTTCTCCGTGATTGATAACAACTCTTTTTGGTTTTGGTTTTGAATTTTTTATAAAGTTTAATAGTTCGTTCCTTCCTGCATGGGCTGAAAAACCATCTATTTTACTTACTTCTAAATTTATTTCTATTGTTTCTCCTGCTTCTGTTTGATAATGTTTAGCTCCCTCTGAAACCTCTCTTCCCAAAGAACCCACTCCTTGATAACAGACAAAAATTACTGAATTATCTTTATAAGGGGCAAAATATTTGAAATATTCTGTTGATGCTCCACCTACCAACATTCCAGAAGTTGCAAGAACTACGCAAGGTCCTCCGTCGATAACTTCTTTTCTTTCAAGAGTTGAGCCAACTCTTTTAAAAGTATCTGAAACAAAAGGATTATTGTCTTGAAAAATTTGAGCTCGAACAGAGTGTGAAAGAAAATCTGGATAAGCTGTATGGATTGCGTTGATATCCCAAATCATCCCATCTATGTAAACAGGGATTTTTGGCAATTTTCCTGATTTTATTGCATCATCTATTATTAACATTGTTTCTTGAGCTCGCCCCAAACCCAATTCTGGAATGAGAACCTTCCCCCCCCTATCAATTGTCTTTTTTATTTTTTCAAGCAAATCATTTTCTGATTCAATTCTTGGAGGCAAGACATCATTTTTGCTTCCATAAGTTGATTCCACAATAGTTGTTTCAATACGTGGAAAACTTGTAACTGCTTGATTAAGTAAACGAGTTTTTGTATATTTAATATCTCCAGAATAAAGAAGATTATGTGCCCCATTACCAATGTTTATATGAGCCATTGCTGAACCAAGAGCATGTCCAGAATTATAAAGAGTTAATCTTATATCAGGAGTTATATCTGTTACTTCATTAAAATTTAGGGAGATACTATGTTTAACCATTTCCTTTACATCTGTTGAGCTAAAAAGTGGGGAGGATGCTTGTTTATATGCAACACCAATAAAATCCAAAGCTAAAAGAGAGGCAATATCTCTTGTTGGCGAAGTCATATAAACTGGGCCCTTGTAACCCATTTTATAAAGATAAGGAACTAAGGCACAATGATCTAGGTGGGCGTGAGAAAGAATTATTGCGTCAATAGTTGACAAGTCAAATTCTGGAATGTTGAAATAAGGAAATTTATCATCTCCTTGAGAAGCAACATCTACCCCACAATCAAGCAGTATTTTGGATTGAGGTGTTTGAAGCAAAAAGGCACTTCGACCAACTTGTCTACCTGAACCAAGAACAGTTAATCTTACCCAAATGTCTTGTTTTTCAGGAGACCAATCTTTGTAAATTTTCTTACCTACTTCGTTTAAAAATTTTCTTCTGTAATTATTATTTGCATAAAGAACACTCCTTATATTATCAGTTATTTTGCTTTCTAGGGAAGCACTTCTTTGAACTTGGGGTGTCCAAAAAACCTTGCTTTTTATTTCTTTTAACAAAGAACCTTGTTTCCCAATTACTAGTCCTGGTTTTTTGGCTTCAATTACTACAATACTTCTTTGAACATCAAAAAGAATATTTTGCACATCTGCTTCAGCTGGAACAATTTCCTTTATAATTTTGCGAACCTTATCTTCAGATTCTAGTATTTTTTTATCTGCCCTGAGTTCAATACGTTTTTTGAATTGATTCACAAGTTCTTTAATTTGAGATTCTCCTGAAAGAAAAAACTCAGGACTATCAGTGTAGAGAACTATATTTGCTCCTTCAAAATACGATTCACTTACAACCTTTGGTAAGGCGTCAGTCACTTGTTTTAGAATGTCTGCCATTTTCTTAAATTATTTTAGAATAGACTCAATTTCTTGACTTACTTCTTTTTTAATTCCATCTTTTGTTAAAGTAAATACATCTATCCCGTATCCGCTTCCAACATCTCTTTGTGTGGATGCCTTTAAACAATCAATTGCTAATTGAACACCTTCTTTAACAGAAATGTCTTTTTTCCAACTTTTTTCCAATACTCCCAAAATATAAGGAACTCCACTTGAAAAATTTGCATCATAATCTTTAACTTCTGATACAGCTCCTGCAGGCTCTATTGAAAATAGTTTTGCTGAACCATCTTCATCAACTCCTGCGATTAAAGTTCCTACGATAGAAGGAATCATTGTTGGTTGACGAATATTTCTGAAGGTAATTGAGGAAATTAAATTTGAAGATTCTTTAACTGTTGAAGGCCTATGTGCTTTTAATTCTTTGAGTTTAAGTTCTGCTGCTGCGATTTTTAACAAATATTGGGCATCTGAAACACCACCTGTGAAAGCAACTAACAGATTATCTCTTACTGGGAATATTTTGTTGAATGCTTTTCCAACTACCAAATTTCCTGCTGTGACTTGACGGTCTGCAGCAAGAACTACCCCATCACTACAAACAATCCCAACAAGACTTGTGCTGGATTTTAACATGGACTTATTTAAATCTTCGGAGTTCATTTAACCTCTAAATTCTTTTAGAACTTATTTTAATAAATTTAGTATGTTGAGAGGTTTTATAAAGTTTTCGGGGTTATATTTTTAGTATTCTTAATCTAATTTTAAAGCAATAGATTTATAACTGATATAAAAATTGAAAAATTATGGCAAGAAAAATTCCAGAAGAAGTTAAAGAGGAGATTGTTAGATTATATGATAATGGAAATGGGTTAAATCCTAGGCAGATCTCTGAAAGAATTGATGTTTCATATTCTACTGTCTATAAATTAACAAGATTAAAAGAAAGAATGAACCCTTTTACTTTAAAGATTTTTGAATCAGATAAAGAATACAAAGAATTTTTTGCACATACAAATGGATTTAAAAGTTATAAAGAATATGAAAATTATAGGGCAAGGGCAAATGGATTTAGGTCACGCGCTTCATATAATCGGGCGATTGAAAAAGGTAGAAAACTTAAAATTAAAAATGAAAAAAGAAAGCAAGAAGAAGAAAAGAGGAAAATAATAAAACAGAATTTAGGGGATTTAATTTTGAAAAGATTGGAAGAATTTGGTAAGACTAAAACTTGGTTGGCTAAAGAAGTAGGGGTTACAAGGGAGGCAATTTCTAAATACTCTCGAGGAATTTACTTGCCAGGTGATGAGGACATTTTACAAAATCTTTTTTCTGCTTTAGATGTTGATTATAAAAATTTAGATGATTTATTGTGAATAATAAAAATGTTTAAATAATATATTTGATTTAAAAAGAGATGAAAGATTATATGATTAAAAGAAGTATTTATTATGTTTTTTTTAACGAAAATGATGTTACAATACAATCTCTGGGGGAAAAAGATGTTTGGGGATTGGGGAACATAATGTCAAGAAGAATAGTTGAAAAGGGATTTAATGCAGAAGAGTTTTTTCCAGAATTTAAGGAGCGTATAGAAGAAATTAGAAAAATACAGGAAGAACCGAATTATAGAATAATTGGAATGGATTCAATAACCTGCAATTCTCACTATACTTTATAAATTATTAAACAATTTTTGAAACATTATTTTGTTTTTCCAATTTTATTACATTTTCTACAAAAGTTTCGATTTTTGGGTCGTGAGAAACTATTATTAATTGTTCAACCTCTAACTGAGATAAAACGTCGCGCATTTTGTCTAGTTGTTTTTGGGAAAAACCATCAGTGGGTTCATCTAAGATTACAACTCCTTTTGTTTTTATTTCACTTAAAACTGAGTTAATTGTTTGATTCAAAGCTAATCGATAAGCTAAAGCTACTGCTGTTTTTTCTCCTCCTGAAAGAAAAGAGTAATCAAGTTGATAATCCTTTTGTTCAATTATCGGGGTAAATTCTTCATCTAATCGAACATTAAAAGTATCTGGAACTAAGGTTGAAAACCATTGATTAAAAAGTCTTGAGAATTCATGGCGAAGTTTAGACAAAACATTTTTTTCAATAAGGGTAATTGAAGGAAGAAACATCGAACTTATCCAATTATTCAATTCTGTTAAGTAATGTACTTGTTTTTTAATTTGTTCTTTTTGTTTAATTTTTTCATTCAAGGAATTTATTTCCTTTTTTGTCATATCTGATTCTTTTTCTGTTTGAGCTTTTTTTATTTCCAAATCCTTATTTTGAGATTTTAGTTCAGAAAGTTCTTTTTCTTTTATAGAATAAGTGTTTTCATATTTTTTCAAAGAAAAAAGAGATTGTTTAATCCTTTTTATTTGTTCATCCAATAAATAAGAATCATTTTCTAAAGAAATTTTTTCTTTTTCTAAATTCGAGGTTTTCTCAGATTCTGATTTCAAAGAATCTATTTTAAATTTAAGAGAATCAAAAAATTTTGTCCTATCTGTCAATATTTTTATTTGCTCTTCTAAATAATTTAATTTATTTTGTAAAGAGGATTTTTCTGATAAATGGCTATTTTTTTCAAAAGTTAACTTTGCTATTTCTTTTTCTGTTTGATCAAATAAATTGTTTTTATGAAAAGAACTTACTTGTTGAAGACAAGTAGGGCATTTTTTTAAATTAGAAATTTTACCTACTAAAGAGTTTAGTTCAACAATTCTTTTAGTTAACGAATCAATCTTCAAAGATAGTTCTATTACTTTATTGTTTTTTTGGTTTTTGTCTACTAAAAAATTCTCTAAATCAGAATTTATTTTATCAAACTCTTTTTGGTCAAAATTATTTTTAGTTTCTTCAATATTTTTGTTTATTTCATTTATTTGTTTAGTTATTTCTTGTATTCTTTGTCTTTTTGTAGATAATAAAATATTTATCTTTTCAATCTCATTTTCCAATTTGTTTTTTTCATCAATTTTTGATTTTATTTCAGAAAGTTCTTTGTCTTTTTTTAAAATTTGAGAATTTGAATTTGAAAGATTTGAATTTAATTCCCTGATTTTTATTTTTAATTCTTTTATATAACTTTGTTTTTCAGAAATATTTTCTTTCAAATAATCTAAATCTAAAATTTCTCCTTGTTTTAATTTTGAAATTTCTTTAATTTTAGAGATTAAAATTTGGGAGTTTTCTTTTATTCTTTTATATTTGTCAATTCCAAAAACATGACGCAATGTGTTGAGTCTTGTTTCAGAGTTTTCCAAAATAATCTGTTTCATTTCTTCTTGAGGAGTGTAAACTGTGAATTTGTATAAAAGGTTTATTTTTTTGGAAAATTCCTTAGGATAATTTATTAAATTTAAAATTTTATTTTTTATTTCAGTTACAGATTTTTCTTCTTTTTCTCCATTGATTGTAATAAAAGAATTTTCTTGAGTAACAGATTTTTTTCTCTTCAATTTTCTTCCAACAGATACTTTTTGATTGTTTATTTCAAAATCTAATTCAATTTCTCCTTCAT
>CAYXNX010000005.1:0-56191 GCA_964467035.1 Candidatus Woesearchaeota archaeon
CCAATAAAATTCTACATTTGGAAATAATTTCCATTTTAGATTCCATATTAAGTTAAGATATTGAATATTTAATAAAGCTATTGTTTGTAGCGTGCTTTTGTGATTGCGTATAACACCTATTATGCCTACTTTTTTTGGGAAAAAATTTGTTATACTTTAAAAGTTTAAACTTAAATTTATATAGAATTGAAAATAAAGTTCTATTATGGATTATACTATAAAGAAAGAAAAATATTTAGAAGATTTGAAAAAAAGATGTATTTTACGAGGATATTCTAAGCAAACAATAAAATCTTATTGCTATAATGTTGAAAGATTTTTGAATTTTTGTGACAAAAGTAGACTTAATCTGAATTTTGAGAGTGTTAGGGATTATTTATTTTTACAAGATGTGAGTGTAAATAGTTCTAGACTGCAATATGCTTCAATTAGTTTCTTTTTTAGAGAAATTTTAAACAAACCTTTTTCAAATTTTGAAGTTCCGATAAAGAAAAAAGAAAAGTCTCTTCCAAGAGTTATTAGTAAGGAAAAAATAAAAGAAATGATTAATAAAACTGATAGTTTGAAACATAAATTAATTATTAAATTATTATATTCTTCTGGTTTAAGATTACAAGAGTTAATTGATTTAAAAAGGAAAGATATTGATTTTGATAGAAAATTGATAAATGTTAAAAAAGGCAAGGGAAGGAAAGATAGAGTAACCTTGTTTTCTGAAAATTTAAAAACGGATTTATTGAAATATTATAGTGAAAAAATGTTTAAAACAGAATATGTTTTTGAAGGAATAAATGGAAAGTATACAAAAAAATCTATTCAAAAAGTTTTAAATTTGGCAGGAAAAAAAGTTAAAGAAAAAGTAAGCCCGCATATGTTGAGACATAGTTTTGCAACGCATCTTTTGGAACAAGGGATTGATATAAAGTATATTCAAAAATTGCTAGGACACAGTGATGTGAAAACAACTCAAATTTACACACATGTATCAAATAAGGATTTATTAAATATTAAATCACCTTTGGAGAATTTAATATGGTAGAGCATAAAGTTGATTTTGATGAAAATGGAAAAATTGTTTTGAAAAAGAAAAGCAAAGTTAAAAAAGGCAAGAAATCAAGAGCTGCAGGCACAAGATTTGAGGGAAAAGTGAGGAAAGATTTAGAGGAAGAAGGATGGATTGTTGACAAGTGGACAAACAATGTAGATTTAGAAAATAATAAACTTGTTGGAGCTAGGAGAAAATTTAATCCATATAGTAAAATTTTGGGTATCGGAACAGGGTTTCCTGATTTTATAGCAATTAAAAATGCAAAAAAAGGGAAGTATGAGATAGTTGGAATTGAAGTGAAAATGAAAGGAAATTTAGATAAAAAAGAAAAACAAAAAGCAAAATGGTATTTGCAAAACCAAATATTTGGACAGATTTTTGTTGCGAAAAAAGGGGAAAAAAGAGGAAGTGTTGAGTATGTTGATTTTTTGGAGAAGTGGGGAAACAAAGTTGAAATATAATTCAAAATTTTTATAAACTCGAGAATATTGTTTATTTTATGAAAAAAAGAGGTTTATTAGTTGAATGTTCTGGTGCAAGGCATTTGGGAAAAAAAATTGCTAAAAAAGCAAGAGTTAATTATGGGAAAACTGTTGTTGAAAGATTTCCAGATACTGAGCTAAAAATAAAATTAAATAAAAATCCAAAAGGAAAAAATGTTTATTTTGTTCAAAGTTTTTATGAAACTGAAACAGGAGATATCAATGACAAGTTTATGGAAGTGCTTTTTAGTGCCTACACTGCAAGAGAATTAGGGGCTAAAAAAATATTTCTTATTGCTCCTTATCTGGCGTATTTAAGAGAAGATAAAAGATTTGAAAATTGGGAATCAGTAAGTGCAAAAATTACTGCTGAATTATTTAAAATATTTGAAAAGGTTTATGTTGTTGAGCCTCATTTACATAGATTCAAAAGGTTTTCCGAGTTTTTTCCAAATGCTGAAAAAATTAGTTTATCAGAAGAGTTTACAAAATATCTTAAAAAATTAAAGAGAGAATTAATTTTAATTGGACCTGATAAAGAAAGTGAGCAGTGGGTTAAACCTGTTGCTGAAAAGATGGATTTAAGATATAAAATACTTGAAAAAACAAGACATTCCTCAAGAAGAGTAAGTGTTAAAACTAAGGAAAAATTAGAGAAGGCGAAAAAAGCGGTTATTATAGACGATATTATTTCTACAGGAAATACTTTAATTAAAGCAGGAAAGTTAGTAAAAGCCAATAAAACCATTTTTATTGCAACTCATGGTTTTTTTGCTGAAAATGCTTTAAAGAAATTAAAAAAACAAGGCAAAGTTGTTGTTTCCAATACAATTCCTTCAAAAGTAAGTATTATTGATTGCACTGATAAACTTGCAGAAGTTATAAAATGAAAAATGAAATTTTGATAGGAGCAGACCATGCGGGTTTTAAGTTAAAAGAAAAGTTAAAACTTTATCTTGAAAAAAATTACAAATTAAAAGATATTTCAAAAGTTTATAATAAAGAAGATGATTATCCAGATATTGCAAAAAAACTTGCACAAGAAATGACAGCAAATTCCAAAGGAATATTAATTTGTGGAACAGGACAAGGAATAAGTATTGTAGCTAATAAGTTTAAAGGCATCTATTGTTCTTTGGCTTGGAATAAAAAAAATGCAAAACATTCAAGAGAACATTTAGATTCAAATGTTATTTCACTGCCTGGAGATTTAAGTGAGAATTTGGCTAAAGAAATGGTTAAAATTTGGTTAAAGGAAAAAGACATTGAAAAAAGACATAAAAGAAGAATTAGAAAAATAAAAAAAATTGAAAAGGAGAAATTTAAATGAAACTACAGTTAGCTCTTGATTTGACAGATATTAATAAAGCAAAAAAAATTTGTGAAAAAACGAAAAATTATGTAGATATTATTGAACTTGGAACTCCACTAATTAAACAAAACGGAATTAAATGCATAAAAGAATTTAAGAAATTTAAGAAGGTGTTAGTTGCAGATTTTAAAACAATGGATACAGGTTTTCTTGAAGCTGAAATTGCTTTTAAAGCAGGAGCAGATATTTCAACAGTTTGTGCAAATGCTGATATTGATACAATTAGAGGAAGTGTAAAAGCAAGTAAAAAATACAATAAAAAAATTTCTGTAGACTTAATAAATGTTAAAAATATTAGGAAAAGGGTAAAAGAAATAAATAAAATTTCGCCAAAAGTCGACTATATTTGTGTTCATACAGGAATTGATCAACAAAATAAGGGAGAAAAACCCTTGGAAATAATAATAAAAATTCATAAACTAATCCCTTGTAAAAAAATTTCAATTGCAGGAGGAATTAATGAAAAAAATATTGGGAAAATTTTAAAATTTAATCCAGAAGTTGTGATTGTTGGGGGAGCAATAACAAAATCCAAAAACCCTGAAAAGTCAGCTGAAAAAATTAAAAGTTTAATAAAAAATGAAAGAAACTAACTTGATTTTAAATGAAATAAAAAAAGCTTTGGGAAAAGTTAAAGAATCAAAAGATAAAAATATTGTTGAAGAAATTGCAAAAGCAAGAGAGATTAATTTGGTTGGGGCAGGAAGAAGTTGGCATGTAGCAAAAATGTTTTCTCAGAGATTAACTCATTTGGGTTTAAAGGTCGGGAGATTGGGAAAAATGCCTGGGAAAAATTCAAATAAAGATTTAACGATAGTTATTTCTGGGAGTGGTGAAACTGAAGATGTTTTAAAGATTGTCAAAAAAATTAAGAAAGGGAAAATTCTTTGTATAACTTCTGCAAAAGAAAGCCATATAGCAAAACATTCAGATTATGTTATTGAAATAAAAGCTAAAAAAAGTCGGCAACCCTTAAGAAGTCTTTTTGAGCAATCTACTTTGCTCTATCTTGATTCCATAGTTATGAAGCTTATGAAGAAGCTTAATATAAATGAAAATCAAATGTGGGAAAGGCATAAATGAAAAAATATTCAAAAGTAATTTTTTGTGGAATTGGTTCAAGTGCAATGCCTGGAGAAATAATTAAATCCCTAAATTTAGAAATCCCAGTGCTAGTATCAAGAGAAAATTTTCCGAGAAGTGCAGATAAAAATTCTCTTTGTTTTATAATTAGTTATTCAGGAAATACAAAAGAAACTATCAATCTTTTTGAAAAGGCAAAAAGGAAAAAATGCAAAATTGTTATAATTAGTTCTGGAGGAAAACTTTCTAAATCAAAATATGAAATTAAAAAACTTTCAAAAGATTTAATTCCCAGAGATTCATTAATAGAATGCGTAAATATAATAACAAAATATTTGGGAATAATTTTTAAAGAGAAAGATATTGATAAAAAACTAGTTGAAAAAATTGCTAAAAAAGTTAAAGGAAAGTTCCCAGTTATATATAGTTCGAGTGAGAACTTGAAATCAATAAGTTTAAGATGGAGAACGCAATTTAATGAGAATAATGAAATATTATCTCATTCAAATTTTTTTCCAGAGGTTTGTCATAATGAAATTGAAGCAAATTTTCCACAAAATTCTCAAATAATTATTTTAAAAGATAAAGAAAAAAAACAGATTGAATATTTTAAAAAATTAATAAAAAAACCTATTTTGGAAATTGATTTAAAGGGAGAGAATTTAATTGATAAAATAATTTACGGAATAAAGCTGGGTGATGAGGTTACAAAAAAAATTGCAGAGATGGAAAAAAAAGAATATAAAGAAACTCCGAAAATAGATAAAATGCACAAATTAATGGACAAAGATGGCTTATGATATTGTTTTTGATATAGGTGGAACTTATACTAAAATTGCTTTATTTAAGAAAAGAGAAATATTAGAATTTGAAAATTTTAAAACTGTAAAAAATGCAAAGATACTTGATTTTCTTGAAGACAAAATTAAAGAGTTTTTAACAAGGTATAAAATTGAAAAATTTGGAGGGATAGGAATTTCAGCTCCAGGTCCTTTAGATTATAAAAATAAAATTATTCAAAGCCCTGTAAATCTACCAAATATTAAAAAAGTAAATTTAAAAAAGTTGAACAAATATTGTAAAAAACTTGTTTTGGAAAATGATGCAAATTGTGCTGTTTTGGGAGCAAGAAAAGAATTTGGAGGGAAGCATATTGTTTGTTTAACTCTTGGAACCGGGGTGGGGTGTGGATTGATATTAAATGGAGAGTTGTATAGGGGAAAAGGAAAATCTTCTGAATTTGGCCATACCACAGTTAATATTTATGGAAAGAAAAACAAATGCAGTAACTATGGGTGTATTGAAAACTACATTTCCACGAGAGGATTATTAGGTTTAGCGAGAAAAAAAGGATTGAAAGTTAATTGTTTTGAATTAAAGAATCTGGCAGATAAGGGGGATAAAAAGGCGTTGAAAACTTTTGAGGAATATTCTGAATATGTTGCAACTGCTTTTGTTAATTTGGCGAATACTTTAGATCCTGAGTTAATTATTGTAACAGGAGGAATCTCCCATTCTTCCAAATATTTTTTAGAAAAAGCGAAAAGCAATGCCTCAAAAAGATATTTTGACTCTATTAAACCAAAAATAAAACCTTGTTCTGATAATCTTTCCATTAAGGGAGCTGAGTTGCTTTTGAATTCTTGATTTCTTGAATAACTTGTTCTTTTGTTATAAACTTAAAATAGATAAGCCCTTGTATTAAACCTGAAACATAATTTCCGTTGAGATATCTTTGTTTTTTTGCCAAATAAAGATGTTTCTTTTTTATTTTTTTAACTTTTTTCTTTAAATTAGGAGGGGCATTTTTTACAATTATTGAATTAAATTTTGTTGTTAGAATTGAAAAATCATTTCCACTGTCTCCGCAAAAAACCACATCCTTATTTTTGATTTTTGTTTTTTTAATAACAAACTCAAGAGCTTCCTTTTTTGAAGCATTTTTTGGAACTATGTCAATAAGCCCTCTCACTTCTGGAAAATCCATACTGAAAATAACTCTTGCAGAATAACTAGATATTTGTTTTCTTATTTTATTCAAAATTTTTTCAGGATTTTTAAGATATTTTTCATCAAGATAATAACTTATTTTAAAATTATCTTGTTTAAATTGCTCTTGGAGTTTTATTTCATTTAATTTTTTTAAGGAATTTTTAATTTTTTTAGTATTCCATAAAGGGCTTTGTTGCTTAATTGATCTTTCCCAGGATTTAAGATTGGTTGAATTATTTTTTTTAATTTCAAAAACTTTTGTTCCAACATTAGTTATTAAGTAATTTGGATAAGGAATTTTATATTTTTTAATAGCTTTTTTAACTAAATTAAAACTCCTACCAGTTATATAAACTAAAATAAAATTATTTTTTTTAACTAAATTTTTAAAAACATTTAAAGTTCCATCATATTCCTCTTTTCCATTAGGGAGCAAAGTTCTATCCAAATCTGTTGCTATTATTTTCATTTTATAAAAATACTTTTTTATTTTTTAAAACTGATTGATATGCTATAATAAAGCCTGAAGCTGAAAAACCAATTCTTCTTATACCTTTTGGAGAATAATTTTTACTGTCATAATATTCCCTGAACTGCCATTTATCTTCTGAAAGGATTTCTGAAAAATGTGATAAAAATCTTTGTGCTTGTTTAGTTTTTGAGTGAGTTGTTAAGGAAGAAATAAAAAAACCCTGAATTAAAGGCCATAACCCTCCATTATGATAGTGGTGAGGTTTATTTCTAAATCCAAATAAAGAATTCATCTTGAGCATTTTCCATTCAAAATCTGAAGAGGTGATTGGGGGCCAAAAAGCAGGCAGTATTTTGAGTTTTTGTTTTTTTAGTTTTGAAAGCAAGATTTTGAAAATTTTATTTTTCTCAGTATTATTCAAAATGTTGGTCAGTAGCAATAAAGAATTTGCAAAACAATCAAGGTTTTCTGAAAAACCATCTGAAGAAAAATAACATAAACTATTTCTTTTTTTATAATCTTTAAGAATTCTTGAATAAAGTCCTTTGTTGTAAAGATACTTTGAATACTTATTTTTTTTATCTGGAAAAAAGTTAATTTTTATTTGTTTTTTCAATAAATTTATTTTTTGATTTATCTCTTTATTTTGTTGATTTAACGATTTTAAGATAAACGAGTATTCTTTCAAGGATTGGAGATAAAGGAGTTGGTCAAACAAGACATATCCGTGAGTTATATATTCATCTGCCCAATCGCCTCCAGTGGGAATGTATAAAAATCCTTTTCCGTTAAGTTCTAAAGAAAATAAATAACAAATTGCTTTTTCAAAAGAATTGAAAAAATTTTTCAAGAATTTTTTGTCTTTTGTGTATTTGTAATATTGGCCAACTCCAATTATATACCACAATGTTGCATCTACTTTTCCAACCAAAGTCCCATAACTTGTCTCATTTTTTTCAACATCAACATTGCTTGGAATTCTTCCTGTGAAATCTTGGTATTTTTTCAAAGTAATTAGATTTTTTTTGAAAATCTTGATAAGTTCTTTATCCTCAGACATAACTGATGCAATTCCTTGAATAACACCATCTCTTGACCAAACTCGTTTATAGTTTGTAATATCAACTTCTGATGCTAAAAAGCCATTTTTTGTGGAATTGTTTTTTAACAAATTAATAGCTTCATTATATGTTTTATCCTCTTTTTTTTCCATTATAAAGTATACTATAAGATCTATTTTAAAGTTGATAAATGTTTTGATAGAACTAAATTTTGTTTTTCTTTTTTAGTAAAGTAAAACCTATTGCAAAGATTATTGCTAAAAATAATACTGCCCCTGCAATCCACCAGCCCAAATTAGATTTAGATTCTTTCTCTGATTCATCTGGAGAATATTGGGGTTCTTCAGATTCTTGTTTGAAAGAGGGAATTTTTTCAGAAATAGATTTAATTGTTATTTCTGCAGAACTTGTTGAAATGTCTTCTAATTTAACTAAAATATCATAGGTTTTATCTTTAACCAAATTTAATTTCTTTTATATTTTTTTATTTTGTAATTAAACATCGAAAGTTTATAAATTTTTGTAAAAAGAATTAATCCATAACCTGTGTTTTTAATTTTTTATATCCAAAGAAATCAGTGGCATAATTATAAGCTCCTGCATTGAGGAAAATTATTTTATCATCAATTTTTGGGTTTTTTAGTTTTACCTTGTATCTAAATATGTCGTCTCTTGTTGGAGAATTGCCTTTTATTAAATAGTAATTTCCGTTTTCTTCATCTTTTAATTCGTCTTGCACAAGCATTTTTGTCCCTGTTAAAATTGTGTCTAAAGCGCAATTATAAATAGAGGTGTTTATGATTAAATTATTATTTTGAATTTGAATTATCTGGGTTTGGAGTTTTATGCAAGGAGCTGCTAAAAATCTTCCTGGTTCAATATATGTTTGGATATTATAGCTGTCTAAAAATTTTTTTGCTGTTTTTAATTTTTCAAGAATATAATCTATATTGTTTAAAGAGTGGTTTTTGTATTTTACAGGCAAGCCACCTCCCAAATTTACAAAGTTTAATGTTTTCAGAGAATTTTTAGAAAAAGAATCCTTTATCTCCTCAACGATTTCCCACTCTGAAGTATTTTGTGTTTTTCTATGGATATGTATTCCAAGATTTTTGACAAAAGAGTTTTGATTCAAATCTGGTAAAAGAGAATTTATCTTTTTCGAGGACAAACCATAAACAAAATACTTGCCTGTTCCAATCCTATGTTCTTGAAATTTCATTCTTAGAGATAAGTTAATTTTTGAATTGGTTTTTTCAGCTGTGTTTAGAAGAGTTATTAAATCTTCATTATTATCGACGACAAAGTTTTTAATTCCTGTATCCAAAAGATTTCTTATTTCTTTTACAGAATTTGCCTGAGTAAAAAACCAAATTTTTGATTTAGTTTTTATTAAAGAAATTTCATTTAAAGAATGGATTGAAAAATCAACATTTGAAAGTTCTTGTAGCAAATTTCCTACTTCTTTATTTGTTTTATAGGAATATGAAATTTTTAAATCCAAATCTTGTATTTTTTTTAATTGTTTCAACAAAACTTTTTTTGAAAGAATAAACTTCGCTTCGTTCATTTTAACAAACCTTTTTGATGTAATTTATCTAAAACACTTGACATAATTAATGGAAATGTTATTGTCACATCACCTATCACAGTTGAAGATTGGGAATCATCCTTTAGTTTCCCCCAAGATTTGGCTTCCTGAGTTGTTGCACCGCTCATTGAACCTGAAGAAGAGTGTGAAGTAGTAAGGTAAACTGCATAATCAAAACCTCCTGAAAGTAAGGCTGAAAAAATTGCGTAATGTTTTGAAATGCTTCCCCCTAAGGAGATTAACCCTTTTTTATCGTCGAAACTCAAATCAGTAGTTATTCTTTTTATGTCCCAAATTGTATCAACTATGAAATCTTTGTGTTTTTGTTGGAACATAAACAAGTGAAACCCAAAAGAAGAATCGGCAATTCCTGGACAATAAATAGGTATGTTATTTTTAGATGCTTGATATAAAATAGAGTTCTTATCATTTAGTAAAAGACCTATTTGATTTAACAAATCTGAAACAGAAACTCTTGGGGAATTTGAGTATACCTTTTTTAATAGTTTAGCCATTTTATCTTCGAATTTCATATAACTTTCATTTTTGATAACTAAATTTCCAATCCTATTCTCGCCTTTCTCGTGGAGTTGAAGATCATCAGAATGAAAACTTGAAATTTCAAATTTTTCTCCCAAAGATTTCATTATATCTTCTTCTATAGCCCCAGAAGTTGTAACCAAAATATCTGGAATTTTTAATTCACAAAGTTGAGCAAAAAAACCTCTTAACCCAGAAGTTACCATATTTGAAGTAAAAGTTAAAAAGATTTTTGCGTCATCGGTTTTCATTTTCAAAATTACTTTTTCAGCTTCTGAAAGTTCAATAGATTGATATCCCAGATTTGACATAGAACTAACCAAATCTGAAACTTTTAAATCAGGTTTCCAAGAAAAATCTTTTACTTTTTTCATTTTGAATTATTGAATTAAAGGTTTTAAAATCTTAGCAATTAAATTTAGGTTAGAATTATTTTTGTCTAAATTAGGATTGTATTCTACTAAATCAAGAGAGATTATATTTTTATTTAATTTTTCTAAAATTTCTTTTAACTGATTAAGAGAAAGTCCTTTTTCTTCGGGATAACCTGTAGCGTCAAACAAAGATTTATCGAGAACATCTAAATCTAAGGAAACATAAAGTTGTTTGTTTTTTGCAAAAGATAAGATTTTGTTTTTTGAATTTTCAAATTCATCTGAGTAAATTATTTTTAAATTATTTTTTTTAGCAAATTCAATTTCTTGTTCATCTATATTTTTTGAATTTTTTCTAATTCCTACAAGAAGTATTTCTATTAATGGTTTTTCTTCAATTAATGCTCTCAACCATTCTTCGTGTGTTGGGTTTTTTAGAGGTTGCATTAAATCAAAATGAGCATCAAAAACAATTATTGCCGGAGAATTATGTGTTTTCACAAATGCTTTTGATAAAGGGTATGAAATTGAGTGATCCCCTCCTAAAAAAATTGTTTTTTTTGAATTATGAAAAATCTGTTTTGATTTTTGATAAATCTCTGATTCCTGGTTTTCTAAGTTTGCGTTTTCAAGGAGAATTTTTTTAGAATCAAGATTAAGAAAGTTACAAATAACTTTGGAAGCTTTTTCACAGCCAGTTGTTTTATTTAAACCATTTATTCCAGGGACTTGGACTATCATAAACTGAGAAAAGGCAGGGGGTTTAAAAAAGTTGGGATTGTGAAAATATAAAAAGTCTGGGAACTAACTTTTATTATGGGTTTTAAAGATGCAGAATATTGGAAAAAACTTCCTGAAAAAAAAGTTAAGTGTTTTTTGTGTCCACATAATTGTTTTATTGATAATGGGGAGGTCGGAAAATGTAAAGCTAGAATGAATATTTTAGGAAGTTTAAAATCATTAAACTATGGAAAAGTTTATGAAATAAAGAATGAAAAAATCGAAAATGAACAAATATTCCATTTTATGCCAAATAAAAGTGTTATGAAAGTTGTAATTCCTGGAGAAAACATTTGGAATGAAAATTTTAATTCAAAAGAATTTGAAGAAGTTCCTACAATGAGTTTAAGCCCTGGAAAGTTAATAAAACAAGCTAACAAATTAGAAACAGATATAATTATCTATCAAGGTGAACCGATTATTTATTTTGAATATTTGAAAGATTGTGTTCAAAAAGGAAAGAATAAAAAACATATTATTGCCAGCAAAGGATTTGTTTCGCAAAAGGTTATGAAAGAGATTTCAAAGCTAGTTGATGGGGGGATTTTTGAAGTTTATTCTATGAGAAATGAATTTTATGAAAAATCTGGAGGATGCCTTGAAGATATTTTAAAGGCAATAAAAGAATTTTATAAAAATGAAAAATGGATTGAAATAAAAATGCCTTTAATTGAGGAAATACATAAAGATATGTATGATGTTAGAAAAATTATTTCATGGGTTATTAAAGAATTAGATTCAAATGTCCCAATTCATTTTTGTTCAAAAAATGTAAGTAAAGAATTTTTAACAAAAGCAAGAAAAATTGCATTAGATGTAGGAATGAATTTTGTTTATACAACAGATGAAAAAACAAGTTATTGTCCAAGTTGTAAAAAAATTTTAATTGAAAGAGAAGAATTTGAGAGTAAGTTAAAAAAAGGAAAATGTTTATGCGGTCAAAAAATATTGGGTGTTTGGGAATAGAAAAAATATTTTAAGAAAAGAAAATATTTGATTTTATGAAATACTTAATTTTTTGGTTTTTTATTTTGGTTTTAATTAGTCCAATATTTGCAGAATGTGAAGATAACCAAATAGATATTAATTCAGCTTCTTTGGAAAGACTTGAAGAGCTTGATGGAATTGGACCTGTCAAATCTCAGTCAATAGTTGATTCAAGACCTTTTGAAGATATTGATGATTTATTAAAAGTAACAGGTATTGGAGACAAAACATTGGAAAATATAAAAAATCAAGACATTGTGTGTATTGAAGAGGAGGAAGAGGAAGAAGAGGAGGAAGAGGAGGAAAAGGAAGATAATGAAAAAAGAAAAGAAAACTTGGAAGAAGAAATAAAAAATGAAACAACTAGTCAGATAATTAAAGAAAAAGTGATTTATTTAGGCCCAAAAAATATAAAAAGCTCTAAAAAAATAATATTTGAATCAAAAAGTGAACAAATCAAGAAATACTCAATTTATGTTTTTGCATTGTTTTGTATTCTTTTGATTGGTTTGCTATTAAAAGGTAAAAATGGATGAAGAACAAAAAATAGAAGGAAGTTTTATTATTGAGATTCTTGGTAAACCAAAAGAGCATGTTAAAGAATCTATTGAAAAATTAGTTAGTTCTATGAATGAAGAAAAAGGGACAAGTGTTCTTGAAAAAACAATTCATAATCCCAAAAAACTTGAGCAAAAGGAAGAAGATAAAGAACAAGATGAAATGTTTACTACTTTTGCTGAAATAGATGTTGAATTTGATAAAATGGAGAATTTGTTAAATTTTGTATTTAAATTTATGCCATCAAATATTGAAATAAATAAACCAGAGAATTTTGTTTTAAAAAATGATTATATTGGGGAAATTTTGACAGGAATAACATTGAGGTTGCATAAATATGATGAGGTTGCAAAAAAACTTTATCAAGATAATGCTATTTTACAAAAAAGGTTAAATTCAATTGCTAGTAAAATTAAAGAAGCGCAAGAAAATAAGAAAAAAGAAAGTGAAAAAAACGAAGATTAAGATTTTGAAATAGCACCAGTAGTTTCTAAATCCTTTGAAAATCTTTCTGACCTTTTTTTCAAAACATCTTTAGCACTTGGTCGAGGTTTTCTTTTTTTAAGCCATAAAGCAATCCCAATTAAAGAGATTATTGCTAAAATTGCAATTATAATCCACCAATTTATCCCTTCTGATTCTTCATCTGTGCAAGAGCCAATGCAACAAGGAGCGTTAGATGCAATAAATGAAGCTGTTGTAGTTCCGTAACAAACTTCGCATTTTTTATAACCCAATTCTTCGCAAGTTTGTTCAGGCACTTCGGAAGTTGTGAAAGAGGTATTTTCTGAAACTAAAAAAGTTAAATTTAATTTATCTGAAGAATTTTCAGAAACTGCTTTAAGAAAACCCTCAAATTCTCCCAACTCTAAAAACTCAAATGTTAAATTCAAACTTAATGAAGAATTCTTTTCTAAATTATCAATTTTTTCAGAAGAAATAAGAACATATTTTTGCAAATTTGGAGAAACAAACAAATCAACATTTTCAGCTGTTTTGTTTCCAATATTTTTTAAAGAAATAGGAAAATCAATTTGTTCTGATTTTGAAATGTTGAATGACAAATTTCCTAGTGGAAAACTCAAATTTTCTTTTCCAATTGTTTGGTTTGTTGTTTGGTTTGTTGTTTGGTTTGTTGTTTGGTTTGATGTTTGGTTTGATGTTTGGTTTGTTGTTTGGTTTGTTGTGGACTCATTGTCTACTTCATCATCTTGAGAGCCATTTCCTATAATTTCAATAGGTAAAGAATAAGAAAAGCCAGTATCTGACTCAATTTCAAAGTTGGTTATAATTTTAGAGTTTATGTAATCTAAGGAAAAATGAACTTGTTTTGAATCTTGTAAAGGCAAATTAAAGGATTTTGATTTATTTTCTAAATCAGTGATAATTTCAATGTCTTTATTTAAATTGTTGTAAAATTCTAAGGTAAAATTTTCTTTTGCAAAAATTGCTCCAGGTTTAACATTAAAATCTGCTGTTTGGTTTGAAATTGAAAAATCTTTTTCCAATGTTTTAGTTTGGATTTTGTTATTCTCTTTGAAATAAACATCTTTTATTTTCAAGGTGTAATTTTTTTCTTTATAAGGTAGAACTAAATAGATAAAATATTTATCACCTATTTTTTTAAAATCAAAATCAAATCCTATTTCTAAGTGATTGTCAAAAAACCCAATGTCTTTTTTTTCAATTGGTTCTAAAATATTGCCTTGCAAACTTGCTAAAAAAGTTTCTCCTTGGGAAAAAGTATCTTTTTCTGTTTTTATTTCTAAGGCGTGGACTGAACTAACTAACAACAAAAACAAAGTAAGATAGATTAATTTTTTCATAAACAAATAAAATAAAAAGAATTAATAAAAGTAACTATTTACTCATGTCTCTTAATTTTTTAAGAGTTTCATCAAACTCCTTGTCTTTTGAAGAATTTCCTTGGGAATTTTTTATAGGAGGTTGTTTTGGATGAACTCCTTGTTGTTGAGGTCTTTTTCTTAAAGGAGGCATTGGGGGGCGGTGAGCTGGAGGGCGTGGACCAGGAGGGAACCTTGGTCTAGAAGGTTTTTTTGGAGGTTTTCCTGATTTAAATTTGGATTTTATTTTGAAAAAGAAAAGCTTTATTTTATTTCTAAAAACTATTGCTAAAATAACTAAAATTATTAAAAATAAGAGCATAAAAATCCACCAAGGAAATTTCCCTTCTTCATCTCCAGTATCTTCAGTATCTTCAGAGCGTGGTTTACAACAAACCTCTGCTGAATCTTCACCACAACTATAATCAGTTATTTTTTCATCTGTTCCACATTTTGACTTACAATCAAATCCTTCTTGCTCGCAAGGAGTTGTTTTAGGTAATTCTTGTTGTTCGCAAAATCCTGCTTCGCAACAAGTATCTCCTGATTCTCCATCTGAAAAACTAGAAATTTGTCTTGAAAACGGACAGGTTTCATTTGATTGGCAAAATTCCCCTCCTTGTTCCTCACAGGTTTCTTCTGAAAAATCTGGAGATTCAGAACAACAGATTCCTTGTTCACATAAAAAATTACTTCTTACCTGCCCGCCACTAGAAGTGCAGGTGCTTGAAGATTCAACACAATAAAATCCACTAGATTCACAATTAAAATCACTTGTCTCATTTTCTGACTCATTAGATGATGTGTTTGAAGGATCAGGTGAAATTGATTCTCCCCATCCTCCTGCATAAAGCAAAAATCCAGTATCTACTAGTGACCCCCAGCATCCATCTTGATTTTGGTTTGAGGTATCTTTCAAATAACTTTTAGCTGATTCTACTTCAGAATATTGTCCACCCTGTAAAGCTGAAAATGCCAAAGCAGTATCATAAAATTTATTTCCTGAGCCAGCACTCCAAAAGTCTCCTTGAAAATTATCCTTTAAAATTATGTTTAAATAATCTTTAGAATTAGTTATTCCAAATAAGAATGCTTCTGGGAAAAGAAGAGAATTTTCTTTGTATGATGCTTCTAAATAAGGAAGATAATTTGAAACATCTTCGCCAAAATAATTTGATAAAACAAAAACAGCCCATAAGCTACTTTCAAAATCACAAACACCTCCTTTTTTGAAACACTGATAGTTTATTTTTTCCTCCAATGTATCGTCTGTATCTCCTGTGTGAACAATTTGTGAAACATGAATTGTTGTAGAATCTTGAGTTTTATATAAGAGATTTGTTTTAAAAACATTATCACAAGTAATTTGATACTTATGGTTTAAACATTCAGAATTTCCCTGAATTTGATACCAATAACTTCCAGAAGACCTTTTTAAGCAATTTCCTGCATCTTTAGATATTTTTTTATCTTCTGAAATCTTAAAATCATAGTCATTCCCCCCATAAGTTACAGAACAACTTACTGCGCTATCTGATTCAACTTGCAAAAACCAAATCAAATCAGAGGCAATTTGTGTTTGATTCAAAAGCCAATTTTTTGCAGGCGAAACTGCTTCTCCAGTATCTCTTAAAGCAATTAGGGCTAAAGCAGTTTGTTTAGGTTTACAAGCAGCACTTGGCCAGCATTCTTGGTTTTGAGAAATATTATTCGCATCAGATAAAAAAGATTCTTTACAGTTTTGATATTCGCCTAAGGATAAAATAGAAAAAATTTGTTGCTCAGTAGTTAAAGAATCACAATCCTCGCCAATTTTATCTTTTAAACAATTTCTTGCATTATCAATTGCTGTATCATTTTCTTGTGCTGAAGAAAAAGCTATTAATAGTAAGAATATAAATGCTACCACAAACAAAGTTAAACCTCTTTTCATTATTTTTTAGAAGAAATCCTACTTTAAAAAGTTTTATTTTTTCTCTTGTTTCTTGTTTTTTGGCTGGGATTTTGCAACAACATAATTTACTGGATTTTTAACTTTTTGAGAAAGTGGATCAGAGTCAAAAATTCCTAATTCTTTGTAAATTTGATTATCAAAATTTGGGGGAAGAATTATTTTATTTTTTGAATGCCAAACTAATTGAGAGTTTATGTAACCTTGTTTTAGAGGAGGTTTATTTAATTTGTTCCAATCATTTATTTTTTTCTCAATATCTTCCATAGACATTCCTAAAGACCTAAAAAAATTAAGTAAAATAAAAAGTGCTCTTTTTCTCCCATCAGACATTCCCCTAAGAATTTGTTGGATTTGAGGAGGAAACATATCAAAAGAGGCGTTTGGAAGAGCAATTGGTTTGAAATCTTTTTTAGTAGAATTTTGCGAGGATAATTCTAATTTTTTATCGGGTTGTTGAGACTGCCAGTCAATTGCATTTAATAAAAGATCTTTTGCTTCATCTTGTTCAGAATTTGGTAGGAAGGGTTTAACTTTGGCATTTAAAGGATTTGCAACAGAAATATCAAAATCTGCAAGTTCTTTTTGCGAAAGAACTACGCTTGCTAAACCTGTTTTTTCATGTAAGGAATAAGGCATTCTAAATAAATGTCTGGAAGAAACTAGTAAAAGATCTAAACCCAAAATTTGAAAAATATCTGTTGCAATAACTTCTTTATCAAAATTATTTGGAGAATTTAAAGAATCAATTTCACAATAAGGGCAATAAAAAAAATTTTCTGAATTTTGTTCTATGAGTTCGGATTTACAAGTTGGGCATTTTTTAGTCTTGTAATCTTTAGAATTTGTTTTAAATGTTTCAATGTAGGGTGGTTGGCATTTTGGGCAACGCAGGGTTATTTGATATTTTTCTGTTGCTATATTATGACAAGTTTTGCATTCAATTCCAGTAAGTCCTTGTTTTTTTGAAAAATCATCGCTGAAATTTTGTATTAAATCTGCTAAAATTGGGCGGGATAAATATTTTAGGTAGTTTACTATTGCTTTTGGCCACTCAGGAAACATCTGTTCTGTTGAAATGTTGTTTAATTTCTTTGGAAATGCAGCCCAAGGAACTATCAAATGAAATCCCTTGCTTCCTGAAAATTTTATACCAATATTTTTTACCCCTCTGTGTTCAAGAGCTTTAATAATTGCCTGAGCTGCTTTTTTACTATAATCAATCCATGGACAATCAATATCAATAATTAAATCCCAACCAATTCTTAATTCAGAAAGTTGTTCTTGAGAGAGATTTGTAGAGATTTGGAGAGGGTCTTGCCAAAGTTCTTCTGAACAATGGAAAGAAGTAGCCCCTTTTTTAACAAATGCAGTTATATCAGAAGGGTATTGAAAAGAATCAGGGCGTTTTCCGAATCCTTCAAAGTATTTTGGAGAAACTTCTCTTGATTTGGAGAATTTAAAAATCTCTGACAAAACATCTTTTCTTGAATAATAAATAGGGGCAATTTTTCTAATTCTTTTTTCCTTTAAAGAAGCCTCTTTATCCATAATTATAGTGAAAAAATATTATATTTATAAGTTTAGTAACTGTGCTATAATAAAGCTTAAAAGTATAAGGCTTTTCAAATAAAAATGAGAATTAAAAGAGTTTTATTTTTAATAGGAGTTTAAATGAAAGCTAAATTAGAAAATCCAAAATTTTTTTCAGAAGTTGTTTCAATAATTTCTGAATTAGTGGGAGAAGTTAAATTAAGATTTGATGATGAAGGACTTAGTATTTTAGCTGTAGATCCTGCTACAATTGCATTAGTTTTGTTTAAACTTCCAAAAAATGCTTTTTCTGAATATGAAGCAGGAAACGAAATTTTAGGAGTTAATTTGAATAATTTGAAAGCAATTTTGAGAAGGGCAAAGAGCAGTTCTAGTTTAACAATGGAAAATACAGAAAATGCATTAAATATCAATATAGTTGATAGAGTTAAACGAAAATTTTCTCTTGCATTAATAGAGGTTGAAGGAGAAGATAGGTCTATGCCTCCATTGGAATTTTTGAGCCAAATCCAAATTAATCCCAGAGATTTTTGTGATGCAGTAGAAGATTGTTTAATTGTAAGTGATTCTTGCACATTTATAGCAAAACCTGAAAGTTTTGTTGTTGAAGCGTCGGGTTTAAATTCATCAAGAGCAGAATTTTCAAGTGATGAAATAAAGATTATTTCTGGAGAGTCAAAATCAAGATATAGTTTAGACTACCTTCAAAAATTTCTTAAAGCAAGCAAGTTGGTTGATAAAATTTTTGTTAATTTTTCAACAAATACTCCTTTAAAACTTGAATTTAAAAATGATGATTTTTCTTTGGCATTTGTTTTAGCTCCAAAAGTTGAAAATGAGGATTAACAAAGTTTATAAAATAAAATCAGCTTAAAATTACTAATGAAAGAAAAGGTGAAAATAATAGGAATTATTATTGGAGTTTTATTTTTATTAATTATGTTTTTTTTGTTTAATCAAGGAATTAGTGGAGATGCAACTAGGGAAAATCCAAAAGGGGGTGAAGGATATTGCGGTGCAATTGAGAATTCTGATTGTGATGAAGAAATTGCCTTGGAAATTTGTATGACTTTGTATGGAAATAATAAGGTAAATGAAAGTGATGCTCAAGGATGTTTTGATGTTTGGTTAAGAAATAACAGTAAAAATAATTTCAATAAATTAAAAAAGTGTGCTGAAGATTATAGGTCTGGAGAAAGGAGTATTGAAGAATATAGAGAATGTTTAGATGTTTGGAATCTTGATGAAATTGAACTTCCCATTGTAACTCCTGAAATTGAAGAAATTAAAAATCCTTTTTTAGGATATTATTTTGAGGGAGATAAAAAGGATAAAGTTGAAATTTTTGGAGAGGAAAAATTATTTGTTTATTATCCTTATGAAAAATATTGGAATGAAGAGAGTGGAGATATTTTTTCTGGAAAGTTCTTTAATGAAGAAAAAAGTCAGTGGTGTAATGAATCAAAATGCGGGTTTTTGCCAGAGGATTTTGAGATTGATACAGGTTATAGTTTTAAAAGAGGAGAAATTGGGAGAATAAATCTTTTTGGAACAAAAGAGGGGAGAAATAAGATTATGATTTATAATGGGGCAGAATGGTTTGACAGGAGTGAAGATATTTTTACAGGAGGGAAAGGAAAATTGCCAAAAAATTTTGAGGTAAAGTTTGGATTTCATAATGTTTATGAGGATGAAATTTGGGTTTTTGGAGAAGGAAAGTGGTATATTAATGATTTTGAAGAAGGTTGGGAAGAAAAAACAGATGAGATAAAATCTAATTTGCCAGAAAATAAAATTCCAAAAGTTGCTTATTATTTTCCTTCTGAAAAAGGTGGGAGAATACATTTGTTTTATGAGAATAAGTTTTATATTTATAATCCAAATCCAGATACTTGGACTGATTTAACTGATATATTGAAGAATATAGGGTTACCTCAAAGAGCGCCAGATGTTGGTTATTATGATAAATATAATGGAAAAATTGTGTTGTTTTATGGAAAGAATATTTATTCTTTAATCCCCGGTGAAGAAAATGTTTTCAGCAAAGATACAGATTATTTAAAAGATTTTGAAGGGTTAGAGAATTTACCCAGCAATGAAGAGATTAATGAAGAAATAAATTATGATTATTGGGATTTTTATTCAGAAAGAAATACAAGAAATAGTGACTGGAAAGCTTGCGAAAATAAAAGCAAGAGATTTGTTTGTTTTTATAACGAGGGAGAAGGATATAGTAATTGCAAGCACAATATTGAAAACAATTTGGAAAATTATATGGAGAAAGAAATATGTTTGAATAGTGGGGAAAAATCTTTAGGTGTTTTGAAAGGAAATGTTGGGTGGAGGATTAATTCTTTAAGTGAAATAAAACAAGAAAGCTATCCTCATGAATCAATTGAAGAAATTTCTGATTTTAGGAAAGGAGGAATAATGTTGGGAGATACTAATAAAAATGAAGAACTGGATATAATGGATAGTAAAGAAATTAAAAGAGTTGTTAATCAAGGAAAAGTTGTTGAAGATTGTGTTTATGATACAAACTTGGACAATGTATTGGATTATAAAGATTATGAACTTGTGGAAGTTTTGGTTGAAACTGGCCAACATATTAATTTTCGGTGTTCAGAAAGTGATAAAGTTTTAGTTGGAATTATTGATAATTTAAAAGGAATAAAAATTTGTGAGGATTCTAATGAAAAAAATTGCGTGGCTTAGTTTGGTTATTGGAATAATGTTGTTAATATTTTCGAGTAGCTTTGTTAATGCTGAAATAAATCCAACTAATTTTGATTGTTTAGGGGAAAAACCTAAATTAGACAAAGTAGAATCGTTTGGATTTGGGGGATTAGAAAATGCTGCAAAAGTGAAAGCATTAGAGAGAGATTCTATAAAATGGGAAAAACCAAAACAAAACTTGGGGAGTTTGTTAAGGGATATTGGGAAATGGTTAGAAGATGAAGACAAACCTGCTGAAGCAAAAGCTTTTGAAGAATTTTTAGACCAATTTTTTGAAGATATAGAGTGTAAACAAAAAAAAGAGAGTTTATTAGAATACCAAATATATGGAAATGAATTTGATGAATATATTGAAGAGGGTGACAACAATTTAGCAAAAGTTGTAATTGAAGGAGATACATATGTATTTATAAAAAAGGGATTTGCAGAAAGATTTGTAAATAGTGAAAAAACATCAAAATTTCCAAATGCTGAAAATTATGATACCTGCACTGGACAAGTGAAAATACGTTCTAAACCTTTTCAAGATTTAGCAGGAGATAAAATTAAGGAATTAGCAGGAGAGGGCTTAACAGATAGCTTAAATAACATCAAAAAGCATTTTGAAAAAAACTCGGATGAAGAAAAAAGATCTAAAGAAAAAAATGAAGAGGAATATATTTATAGTGATATTAAACTGGGAAATTTGGATTACCCAAATAAGAAAGATTTGGAAACAAAAAGAGTAAGTTGTAAAACTTTTGAAGAATGTGAAGAAAATCTTGATAAAGCTGAAGAATTGGGTTGCAAATACAATTTGAAAGCAAGTGTTGATTTTGGTAAGGGAGTTGGAAAACCTGTTTGTGAAAATTCTTATGATTTAAAAATTGGAGGGGAAATTGGGAATTTGATACTATTGGGCAAATCACAAATTATTGAAAAAGCTAAGGAGGAAAAGGGTGTGGATTTGACAATAAAAAATACAGGAGGGGGTGTTGAAATGAGTGCTAAATTTGGAGATGTAAAAATACCTATGTGGGATTGTGTTATCCACAAAAAATGCGAAGATTTTGGACAATCCAATATTGGAAATGCAAAAGAGAATATTTGTATGAAATACTCAAATGTTCCTAAAGAAGATAGGGACTACATTCATAGAGGATACAAATGTCCTGAAGATAAAGTGTGTGTTGCTTATCAGGCAAGAAATGTTTAATTAAACAAATAATTTAAATTAGTAATCTTGTTTTGAATATCGCCGTAAATATAAACCAAATCTTTGTCAGTTATTTTTTCTGGATTTATCCAAGGGTATTGGGCCAGAATATCTTCTTTATTTCTTGGAGTTAAAGAAGAATGTTTAAAATTTTCTACAAATTATTCTTCTTTTGTCGTGTCTTCTAAAGAAATTGGGTTGTAATCTTTAGAATGTTTTAAAAATTGATAAGGAGTATTGTCTTGTTGCATTAAAAAGACCTTTTCTTTATTTCCAAATTCTGGCTGACCAGATTGGAGGAAATTATTTAGGTAAGAATCAGGACCGATAGTTTTTTCAAGATAAGTTTGTTTTTGTTCCTCAGAAAGTTGAGAAAATTGAGTGTTAAAATCCTCCAAATAGGTTTGTTGTTTCTGAGTTAAATTATTTTCATCAATTGCTTTGTATTCTGATTGTAATTCTATGACTGTTTGAGCCATTACATCTCCCAAAGTAGAAGAAGTATCAAAAGTTTTAATAGTAGAACAGCTTTGACTACTGAGAGCTAAAAATGTTGAGGTAATTAGACTTGCAAGTGTTTTTCTCATAAAAACCATAATTGTTATATATATTTAAATGTTTCGGTTTGTAACCCTTATCCAATGATTACATTTTTTTGAATATTTTTGAAATTGTGAAATCAGTTATAAAAATCATTATAATCCCTATAACAAATAAATAAAACAAGTAAAATTCAGTATTTGGAATAAAATTGATTCTTGAGGTAAAAACAGCGTTTACATTATCTTTAGGAAGAGTTAAAATCTTAGTTAATCCAAATAGAAAAACCAATTCAATTAGTGAAAAAATGAAAGCATTTTCTAAAGGATTTTTTGTTAAAGATTTTGTTAAATAAAGAGAAGTATAGCCCAAAGGTAAAAGAAAAAAATGTTCTAAACTTACTAATCGTGCAAAAAGAGTTATTTGGTTAAAGAAATAATCAGTCATACCAAAAAAATGAATATCAAATGCAAAAATTAAAATAAAATCAAGAACCCACATAACCAGAGGAATTGTTAAAATGTTTAGTTGTGATTTAATCAGTAAATAATTTTTTGTTAAAGAGCCGATACCTATGAGAATCAATCCAATATAGCAAGCCCAAAAAATCCAACCAGGATTGCCTGAAACAATTGCTTGAATAATCGCGAATATCCCATAAGCAAGACTAATTGCTCCCAGAACATTTAAGCTAACTAATGTTTTATTCATCTTATTAATAAAAAAATTTGGTTAATAAAATTGTTGATTAAGAAACATTTAAATAATACCCAGTATTACTTAAAATATTAAATAATATTTAGTTTACTTAGTAATATAAAATAATATGAAAAAAAGGATTTCAGCAACTGTTGATTCAAAAACAGAAAAGAAAATTGAAGAATTCTTGAAAAAAAGCAATTATAGAAATAAATCCCACTTAATTGAAGATGCTTTAATTAAGTTTATGGAGAATGAAAATGAATAAAAGAGTAAATCTAAATAAATTTTCTCGTTTTGGAGCTAAAATGAAAATGAATAAAAGAGTAAATCTAAATAAATTTCCTCGTTTTCTTCATTTAGGAGACAGGAGTCAAAATGAATAAAAAAGGGCAAATAACTATTTTTGTGATTATTGGAATTTTATTAGTTGTTTCAATAATTTTGTTTATTATATTTTACAATAAAATAATTCCTGAGCCACCCAAAACAACTACAGAAGATCCTGAAGAATATATGGAAAATTGCATAAATACCCCAGTTGAAGAAAGCATTGAAAAAATTTACAAATATTCAGGATATACTTCTCCAAGAAAATTGAGTATTAATTTTACATATCCTTTAGATTATTATAAACAAGGAACTTTTAGAGATATTAGTTTATTGTGTTATTCTCCAAAGGATTATACTCCTTGTATAATGATTGAACCAAATTTAATCAGACATCTTGAAAAAGAAATTTATGAATATATTGAAAATGATGTTAAAAGATGTTACAAAGAATATGAAAAAGAATTAAAATCAAAACAATATGATACTGATTTTTCAAAAAGCAGTGAAGTTAATTTTAGTGTTGAATTGATGGAAGGAAAAGTTAAAATCCCTTTTGAAGGAAAAATTTATTTTAATAAAAATGAAGTTTCAAAAAAAAGTGATAGAAAGGTTTTTGTTTATAATTCAAAAGTATATGATATTTTTATTTTGGCTCAAGAAATTTTAAGGCAAGAAGCAAAATATTATAATTCAGATTATGGAGAAATTATGATGATGAATAATTGGGCAAAAATTACAAAATACCAAACAGGAGATGATTTCAAAATTTATACTATTAAAGATACAAATACTGAAAAAGAAACAAAATTTGCAATTAAAAATGCTGTTTTAGGAACCCCACTTTAAAATGAAATTAAAAAGTATTAGTTTATTTGAAATAGGAATATTGATATTGAGTATTGTATCATTTTCAATTATTTTGAGCCCGGTAGTAAAAGCTGAAGGGACTGAACTAGGATGTTGTTATGATGAAAACGAAGGGTTGTGCACGCCAAATAGTTTAGAAGAAGATTGTTTAGAAAATCCAAAAAGTTCTTGGTTAGATGACGGGAAATGCGAGGTTCCACAATGCAATAGAGGGTGTTGTAAAGTGGGATTAGATGCACAATTTGTAACAGAGAGGAGATGCTCTTTTCTTTCAGAAAGTTTAGGTGTTCCAAGTGAATGGGATGATTCTGTTCAAGAAGAATCTGCATGTGTTGAAAGTTTAGAAGATGATACCAGAGGTGCTTGTGTTATTGAAGATAGTTCTCAAGAAAAAAATTTGTGCAAATTTACAACAAAAGCAGAATGTATGGGTTTGACAAATAGAGAAAGTTCTTTTCATAAAAATTATTTATGTTCAAATCCAGAGTTAGATACTGTTTGTGAAAAACAAAGCAGTGTAGATTGTGCTAAAGATAAAGAAGAGATTTATTGGTTTGATTCTTGTGGAAATAAAGAAAATATTTATTCAACAAATGAAAGAGCTTCTTGGAATGGTGGAATGGTTTTGAAAAAAGAAGATTCTTGTAATCCTAATTCAAACAATTTTAATTCAGATAGTTGTGGAAATTGTAATTATGATTTGGGAAGTATTTGTGGGGAATTTAGAAAAGGGACTGATAAGGGAAATATGGAAGGTTTTACTTGTAGAAATCTAAATTGCAAAGATGCTTTGGATAATGGGAGAGGGACAAAAAATAGAGTCAATGGGGAATCTTGGTGTGTTTATGATAGTCAAATTGGAGAAAGAAATACTTTTGGAGGAAAAATAAGTGTAGATGCTGTTGGAAGTGGGCATTATGCTTTTACTTGCAATAATGGAGTAGTAGAAGTTGAACCTTGTGGAGATTATAGAAAAGAAATTTGTGTTGAAAATGAAAAAACATTGGAAAATGGAGATAAGGTTAATGATGCTTTTTGCAGGGTAAATACTTGGGAGCAGTGCCTAAGCTATAATTCTCAAAGCGGAGGAGGGCAAGGTTGTAGCGGGACTTGTTTGGATTATTGTAATTTAAATCCTGATTGTAGATTACATAATGTTGATATTGATAGTAAGTTTAAATTCAATATTTGTGTTCCTAGTTATCCTCCTGGCTCGGATTTGGGAATTAATCTGCCTCAACAAGGTGATTCAAGAACTCAAAATTTGAATGAGGAGTTTGGAGAAGAATATAGTGATTTTCAGGATATTATTAATATGGATGCTCAAAGGGTTTCAGGAAACCAAATTTGCGATATGGCTGAATTGACTTGTCCTGTTTTATGGGTAAAAAAAATTGATGGGTGGGAGTGTGAAGAGAATTGCGATTGTTTAACAGATGAATTTACAAAACAAATGAATAATTTTTGTGTTTCTTTGGGAGATTGTGGAGCTTACACAAATTGGGTTGGAGAAATGACTTATAGGGGAGGACATGTTACAAAAAAAGGAAGTAAAGGGGGAACTCCAAGTCACCCAGAAGAATTAGAGTTTGATTATTCGCAGTTTGCTGAAGCTGAAAGGGGACAATATTCTGAGCCAGGGGAGTATGATGAAGTTGAATCTATTACAAATCTACCATTGGGAATAATAGATCCTTTTGGGAATAATTATAATCAGATGGAATTAGGAGAGTTGCCAAAGCCAGGTATTTTAAGTCCAGATAATTTAGGGACGACTTTGGGTGCAGGGGCTGTTGGGGGAGCTGTTGGAGCAATTGGAGCATTAGGTTCTGCAGGTTATTTTGGAGGGATTGGATTAGTAGGAAATTTACAAACAGTGGGATTGGGAGCGGTTGGAGGGCCAACAGGATTACTTGGACCCATAGGTATAGGAGTAGCTATTGGAGTTTTAGTTGTAACTCAATTCATGGGAATAGGAAAAACGAAAATTATTGAGGTGACTTATCATTGTGATGAGTGGCAACTGCCTTATGATTATAATGATTGTGAAAAGTGTAATGAAGACCCCCATATTCCTTGCACAAGTTATAGGTGTGAGAGTTTAGGAGCAAGATGTCAAATGGTAAATGAAGGAAGTGATTTTGGTAAATGTGTTGATAGTGGAGAAGAAGATACAATTCCTACAATAACTCCTTGGGAAGAAATATTAAATGAGAGTTTTAAATATCAAGATGTTTCAACTAATGGATTTAGAATTAGAACTGATGAAGGAGAGTGTATTCAAGCATTTACTCCTTTGATTTTTGGAGTGGAGACAGATATTTATGCCCAGTGTAAAATTTCTCAAGAGCCGAGCTTTGAAGAAAATTGGGATTGGTTTTTAGAAGGGGAGTTATTTACAAAGAATCATACTTATGCAACTTATCTTCCAAGTGTTGAAAGTTTATTATGGGGAGAAGTTAATTCTCTAAGTGAATATGAAGAGCTTTATGAAAGAGTTCAAAATAATGAAATTGATGCAGAGACAGTTGAGGAATTGGGTTTGGGAGAAGAAATTGAGGGTTATGAAGGAGATACAATTTATGAATTTTTATTAAATAAAGTTGGAGATTTGAATTATTATGTAAAGTGTAATAACCTTTTCGGAAGAGAAAATGACCAAGATTATAAAATTAATTTTTGTGTTGAGCCAGGGCCAGATAAAACCCTACCTTTTGTATCTTCTATAAATCCTGAAAATGAAGCAACTATAAAACTTGACGCAGAAGAACAAGATGTAACAATGTTTGCAAATGAACCTGTTGATTGTAAGTGGGCAAATGAAAAACCAACTTCTACAAATATGACAGAAGTTTTTGAAGAAATGGAAAATAGTTTTGAATGTAATCAAGATGCAAATACTGGAAATTTAATAGGGTTTAAGTGCAATGCAACTTTACCAACCCCCGAGGAAGAAAATGATTATTATATTTTATGTAAAGATCAGCCATGGTTAGGTGAAAGTGAAGAAAGGAATTATGGAGGGCGTGCTGGAAGTTATTTTAAATATAATTTGAAAAAAACAGAAAACCCTTTGGAAATTACAAGTATAAAACCTTCTGGAACAATAACATTGGGAAAAGAACCTGTTAAAGTTGAACTAAAAGCAACAACCAAAGGAGGGTTTGATGAAGGGAATGCTGAATGCAGATATGAATTTAAAAACGAAATTTATGCAGACAGATTTTTAACAACAAACTCAGATGTTCACCTTCATGAGTTAGATATGGAAAGTGGAGAATATGGTTTGATTGTAAAATGCGAAGATATTTTAGGGAATAAAGCTCAAAATATTTCAGAATTTAAATTAGAGCTTGATACAAATGCTCCAAAAGTTTCAAGAGTTTACAAAGATGGAAATGAATTAAAAGTTATAACTACAGAAGATGCAAATTGTTATTATGAAATAAATTCTTTAGTTGATTGTGATTTTAATTTAGGAAATGCTTCTATTATGGGCGGGGCAAGTTCGAAGATACATACTGTTGAATGGAACAGCGAGAATACTTATTACATCACTTGTAAAGATATTTGGGGAAATAAACAAGATGAATGTTCAATCATAGCAAAGCCCGAGGATATTATATAATAAAACATTTATAAATAAAAACATCTTAAAATTATTGATGAAAAAGAGGCAAAAATGAATAATCGTGGACAGGTAGCAATTTTTGTAATAATTGGAATAATAATTGTAGCAGTTATTTTGTTATTTATTTTAATTCAAACAGATGTTGTCCCACTTCCGGGGGGAGGTGGAACAGATTATATAGAAGGAGATTATGTTGGTTCTATAGAAAAATGCATAGAAGAAGACAAAGACATTGATTCAAAAATTAATAACATTACAGCCCAAGGAGGAAGTTATGAGCCAGAATTTTATTATGACAAAGGTGGGGAAAAATATGAATATTTGTGTTATATTGGGGGTTATTATGAAACTTGTGTAATGCAACAACCTGTTCTTATGGGCCATATTGAAAATGAAATAGAAGAACAAATAAAAAGAGATGTAAGAAATTGTGTTAAAGAAGTAAGTGAAGAATTTGAAGAAGAGGGTTATAATGTAAATAGGGGAAGTGTTGAATTTGACTTTGAATTTATTACTGATAATAGAGTGTTTAGAATTAATCCTTCAGTTAGTCTTTCAAAAGATGGAAGTAGAGAGAGTTATAGAGAAGAAATTGAAATTAGGAAACAAAGCAAAATGTATAATTTAATTTCGCTTTCAACTTCGATTCTAAATGAAGAATCAATAAGGGGAGATACTGACCCTTTGTCTTATATGGTTGCTTATCCTGAAATCAGAATTGAAAAAAAGAAACAAGGAGATGGAACAACATTGTATTTTTTGAAAAATATTAATAGTGGAGAAGAATTTAATTTTGCTGTTAGAAGTCTTGCTTGGCCTCCAGGTTATGGTTGGGAAATATAAAAAAATAAAAATGATGAATAATTAAAATGAAAATGAAAAATGAAAAAAAATTGATTGTGAGTTTAGTTTTTTTTGCTATATTTTTAATTGTAGGAGCAGGATTTATTTTTAGTGAATCAGAAGTAAGTTATTGTTGTGAAAAAACTGTTGAAGGAGCTTATTGTCAAAATGTTCCTGATGAAGAAATGTGCAATACAAATGTTAAAGAATCTGGAGAGCAATATGGTGTTTCTCCTTCTGCTTGTGGTTCAACTTCTTATTGTGAGTTGGGTTGTTGTTATGATAGTGATGAAGGAATTTGTATGTCTAATACTCCGAGAGAAGCTTGTGAAGTTAAAAATGGTGAATGGAGAGCAGAAAGTAATTGCGATATTCCTCAATGTGAGTTGGGTTGTTGTTTAATTGGAACTGAAGCTGCATATGTAACATTAGCAAGATGCAACAAACTTTCTGGAGAATATGGAGTAACACCTGAATTTAATAGAGATGTTGAAGATGATCTTGCTTGTTTAAGATTAGCAACTTCTCAAGATTTGGGGGCTTGTGTTTATGAAAAAGATTTTATTGATACTTGTAAATTTACAACAAGAGGAGAGTGTAATGCAAAAAATGTTGAAAAAAGCACAAATGTAAGTTCTGTGACATTTTACAAAGATTATTTATGCACAGCAGAAAGATTAGATACTGATTGCGAACCTTCGGAAAGCACAAGGTGTGAAGACAGGAAAGTTTATTTTGAGGATACTTGTGGAAATAGAGGAAATATTTATGATGCTAATAAAATAAATAATGATAATTATTGGTCAAAAATTGTTCCTGCATCTGAAAGTTGTGATGATTCTCCAAGGTCTTGTGGAAATTGCGAATATTTGGGAAAAGGAACAATTTGCGGAGATGCTGAAAGAGGTGAAAATCCAGAAATAGGTGATAAAATATGCAAAGATGTTAATTGTTATGATACCTCAAATGGAAATGACTATAAAAATGGAGAATCTTGGTGTGTTTATGACAATGATAATCCAGGTGAAGACAGTGTTGGTAGTAGACATTTTCGCCACATCTGCTTTATGGGAGAAGAAATAGTAGAACCTTGCGCTGATTTTAGGCAAGAAATTTGTTTTGAAGATACTATTGGGGAAGAAGAGGACTTCTCCCAGGCAGGTTGTGGTGTTAATCGGTGGGAAGAGTGCACTGCTCAAGATAGTGCAGAAGATTGTTTAAACACTGATAAAAGAGAATGTGTGTGGCTTCCACTTGATGATGAATTTAATCTTTTGACAAAATTTGGAAGTTCAAGTGTTAGTGAAACAATGGTTGATAGAGAAATAGCAAGATTAATTGTAAGAGCTAATCAAATGGTTCCTGAATCAATAAGTCCAGATGTTGGAAGCGAAAATAGTATTTGTGTTCCCAGATATTCTCCAGGTTTGGAATTTTGGAATGAAGGAAATTCAGAGAAAGTTTGTGCTGTTGCAGATAAAAGTTGTGTTGTAAAATATGAAAAAGATTTAATAGGGGGAGAGTGGGAATGTGTTGAAAATTGTTGGTGCAATGAACCAGAAACCGAGGCTGTTATGGCGATGGTTTGTTCAAAATTGGGAGATTGTGGACCAGGTTATAATTATTTCGGAGATTATGTTTATGAAGGATATTCAATAGAGGTTACAGAAGGAGAAAGTAAAGAAGAAGTAGCTTCTTCTCAATCAAAACCTGAAGAGCCAACTGAAAATACAGATTCGAGAACTTTTGGAGGTTCACAAGACCCTGTAAATTCAGGAGGACCATCACCTCCAACAGGAGGGGTTATCAAAGATTTCATAAAAAATTCATATAATAAGGTTGTAGATTAAAATGAAAATAAATATGTTAAAAAAATTATTTACTTCGAAAAATAGGATTAAGATAATGGGATTTTTATTTTTTGAAAAATCTGAAACCTATTTAAGGGAAATTTCGAATAAATTAAAGATACAGCCAAGTAGTGTAAAAAAAGAAATTGATAATTTAAATGAACTAAATATTGTTTTGAAAAAAGAGAAAAAAATTTATTTGAATAAAAAGAATGTAGTGGTTGATTATTTGAAGAATATTTTTATTAGGACAGATTATTTTGTTTATCCAATTGTTGAAGTCTTGTCAGATAAAGAAATAAATTTTGCGTTGATTTTTGGAAGTATCGCTAAAGGAAATTTTAAAGAAGAGAGTGATGTGGATTTATTGATTATAGGGAATGTTGATTTTTCCGAAATAGTTAAATTATTGAAAAAAACTGAGAAGCAGATTGATAGAGATATTAATCCAATTATTTGGAGTTATGAGGATTTTATGAAAAAAAGAAAAAATAAATTTGTTAAGGAAATTTTTACAGGACCTGTGATTATGGTGAAAGGAGAGGAAAATGAAATTCGAAGAATTGTTGGAAGATAAAAAAATTGAGAAGCTTAATGAAAAGCAAGAGATTGATTTTAGTTTATCTGAGAGTGATATAAATTCTGCTAAGAATAGTTTTTTGTCAAAAGATTTTGATTGGGCTTTGAATATTGCATATAATTCTGTTTTAAGAGCCGGAAGAGGGGTGTTGGGATTTTTTGGTTTTAGAGTAATAGGAAAAGAGCAACATAAAAGAGTTTTTGAATTTTTAAGAGAAACAGATTTGAATGAAGATTTAATCGATTACTTTGATAAGATAAGAATTAAAAGAAATCAAAATGTTTATGATGTTCCTGAGGAAGTAGAAGAGGAATTTGCAGAAGAAGTAATTAAAAAGGCAGAAGAGTTTGTTCAGGAAATTAGAACATTTGTTCATAAAAATAGAACAGGAAAAAAAGAATGAAAAAATTATTTAAAAAAAGTAATGGAATTTTTTTGGTGTTAAATATTATTGTGTCCATTGTGGCTATTGGGTTTTTGATGGGGGTGAGTATTGAATTGATGGAGGCTCCGATGGACACATTAGAAGGAGATCATCAAGTAGCGTTGGGAACAAAACAGATGGAAGTTGTGCCCAAAATCCCTACACAAACAAGAGGACAGGTTTCTGATTTGGAATTAAATGATCCTTTAACCGATAATTTTGAAGGGGGAAGTGCAACTGAAGGATTTGGAAGTGAAGGTGCTGGAACTGAAAAAACCGGACAAAAAAAAGATGGAGGGATATTTAGCAAACTTTTCAAAGGACCTGTTGGAGGAACTGCACAAAGTTTGATGTTTGCGGCAACAGCTTATGGAGTTGGAGGATTTATTGGAAATATGATTGGGTTGGAGGAAAGTGGAACAGAGGCGTTGCAATATGCTGCTGCTGGAGGTGCTTTTTCTTATAAATTTTTAACTCATGAAGCACTGGGAGGAGAATGGTTTAGCAGTTTAACTCAGGGGCAGGCATTTGGAATTAGTTTGGGAATTTCAGCTGTTATTTTTGTTTTAACTTATAAAAAAACAAAATATGAAAGAGTTGAATTTTCTTGTGAACCTTGGGAAGCTCCAATTGGAGGAGAGAATTGTAATGAATGTAATGAAGACCCAATGCATGAATGTACAGAGTATAGGTGCAAATCTTTGGGGCAGGGTTGTGTTTATAAGGAAGAAGAGGGAGAGGGTTTTTGTTATTGGAAAGATGAAGCGCAAGTAAATAGCCCATCAATAATTCCTTGGGAAAATGTTTTAACAAATAATTATGATTATACAAATACAAAACCAAGACCTCCTTCATGGGGAACTGAAATTGTTAATACAGAATCAGGTTTTGGTTCGAGTTCTGATTGTATTGAGCCATTTACCCCAATAGAATTTGGAATTCAAACAGATATAATTTCCCAATGTAAAATATCTTATGATGAAACAGAAAGAAATTTTGAAAGTATTGATTATTATATGGGTGATTCTTCAGCATTTAAATATAATCACAGTCAGTTATTGAGTTTGCCTAATCAGGAAAGTTTAGAAGATTATGCAAACAAAAGTGAAAATGCTGAGTTAGAGATAAACAATGGAGGAGAATATGAATTTTACATAACTTGTAAAAGTGCAAATGGATATTATAATGAAGAGCCGTATGCAATTAAGTTTTGTGTTAAATCAGGTCCAGATACTACACCTCCAAGAATTGAAGAAGAAAGTATCCAAAGTGGCTCTTATGTGCAACACGGAGTTGATAGTGTTCCAGTAAGTTTTTACACTAATGAACCAGCTAATTGTAGGTGGAGTAAAACAGATTTAGTTTATGGTGAAATGGAAAATTCTATGGAATGTAGAAATGATATGGCAAATATGAATTCAGATATGTTGTATGAATGTAAAACAGAACTTACTAGTGTAAAGGATGAGCAAATTAACAAGTATTATGTGAGATGCGAAGACCAGCCGTGGGCAGATAAAGGAGACAGAATGCAGATGACAACAAGCCACGAATATGTTTTGGAAGGAACTCAGCCATTAAATATAAAAGAAGGTTCTTTGTTTCCTAAAAATGGAGAAACAGTTTCGGGAACAACCTCTGTTGTTGATGTAGAAATTGGTTTGGAAACAAGGAATGGGGCAGATAACCAAGGAACTGCAGAATGTTATTTCAGCATAGATAATGAATCATATAATAAATTTTTAGAAACTGGTTCGCATAAACACAAACAAACACAAGGTTTGGGGGAAGGAACCCATAATTATTATATTAAGTGTATAGATAGTGGAGGAAATCAAGATACAACAAGCACAACTTTTAATGTTTATGTGGATGATGATGCTCCTCAAGTTGTAAGAGTTTTGCATGAATCTAATCAACTAGAGCTTATAACAGATGAAGATTCTGATTGTTATTATACATCAAACGACAATACAAAGTGTGATTATGATTTGGGCAATGATTCAATTGCAAATGCAATGATTCATAAACCAAGTGATGATTTAAGAAGGCATTTTGGAGAATGGGATACTGATAAAAATTATTATATAAAATGTGTTGATTTTTCTGAACCGGGAACTGCAGGAAATAAACCAGCTCCAACAGAATGTTCAATAATTGTAAAACCAACTGATATTCAGGAATAGGCAAAGATTTAATAATGTTTATGAATAATTTGTTTTATGAAAAGAGGGCAAATTAAATTATCTTTTGGAGTGATTTTTTCTTTATTTTTAATAGGGGTTTTTGTTTTTGTTGCTTTTTATGTGATGATGATAATTATGGATTTAGGAGAAACTGTTAAAACAAGTATGTTCATTGATGATTTACAAGATAAAATAGATGAGTATTATAATAGTGCTGGAGGAGGAAAATCTGAGGTAAGTTTTGAACTAAAAAAAGAAAAGATTAATTTTATTTGTTTTTTTAATTCAAGTTTAGAACTTATAGGCCCTTATGATGAGCAATATGAAGAGATAACTAAGTCACATTATAAAAAAGACAACTTTTATTTTCATCCAAGAAGATATGCTGACCCTAATTCTGCTACTATAAAACATGTTAAAATGAATGCTTTTGATGAAAATCCTTATTGTGTTGAAAAAGAAAATGGAAAATTTAAATTCATTGTTGAAAAGAAACAAAATGAGGCTAAAGTCAAAATTTCGCGAGGGTAAATGAAATTTAAAAAAGGATTTTCAGCAAACTTTTCCTGGATTTTTGCAATTATTGTTGGTGCTGTAATTTTATTTTTAGCTTTTTTTATTGCAATGCAAATTTTTGGAACAGGAGAATATGAAAGAACTACTGAAACAGCTAAATCTCTTTCTAATGTGTTAAATCCAATGATAACTGGGTTTGAAAGTTTTAGAGGAGATTCTATTGAATTAAAAAAAGAAACAAGAATTTACAATTCTTGTTCTTTGATAGGAAAGTTTGGGGAAAACAGGGTTCAGGTTTCTGAAAAAGTTGATTTGGGAGATAAAGAGTGGAGTGATAGGGGAGGAAATATTCCTGCTCCAAAATACCAATATGTTTTTGCTGAAGATGTTGTTGAAACAGAAGATAAAGAACTTTATTTTTTATCTGCACCATTTAGAATGCCTTTCAAAACAGGAGAGATAATGATTTGGTATAGTAAAAAATATTGTTTTGTTGACCCTCCAAGAGAAATTAGAACTTATGTAAGAAATATTGGGAATATAAATATAGAAGAAAATTTGGAAAATTGCAGGGCAAATAGTATTAAAGTTTGTTTTGGAAGGAATGACTGCGATATTGTTGTAGAAGATGGGTGTAATAGAGAAGGATGTGAAGAGTATGAAGAAGGGAGGGTTAAAAAAGAAAATAAAGCTGTTTTTTACACTGGGAATTTAGTTTATGGAGCTATTTTTGGCTCTGTTGAAAATTACAAGTGCAATGTTGAAAGATTGATGAAGAGGTTAGAAAGTTTGAGTGAAGTTTACGAAGTGAAATCACAGATTATTTCAAATAGGTGTGGTAGTGGTTTAACACAAGATATAACTGAAATGAAAAAAATGGCTCAGAATTATGATGGGTTGGAGGATTTATTGGAAATTAAAATTAAATCAGAAGAAATTGAAGAAAAAAATAGGGATGCAATATGCGAATTATATTAAATAAAAAAGGACAAATAAAAATACAGCAAATGGCTTTTATGTTAGTTGCACTGACAATATTTTTTGTTTTGGTTCTTTTATTTTTTCTTTCTATTAGAACAAGCGAGGTTAAAGAAGGGGTTATTGAAACAAAAGAGGAGGAGGCTGTGGGAATTGTAAGAAAATTAGCAGATACACCTGAGTTTGAATTTACAGGAGTTTCAAATGCAATTGATATAGATAAAGCAATGGTGGTAAGGAGTTCAAACAGATATAGGGATTTTTGGGGGGTGGAAAGTATAATAATAAAAAGAATATATCCTCGAGGCGAAAATAAAGATTGTGAATTTGGAAATTATCCTAATTGTAATTTGATTAAAATTTTTACAAATGAGGATGTAGCCCCTATTACATCTTATGTTTCTTTATGTAGAAAGGAAATTAAAAATGGTGTTAGTTATGATAAATGTGAAATTGGACTAGTAATGATAGAGGTTAATAAAACATTAGAATGAGAAAAATAAATAAAAAAGGACAGGAAGAAATAGTAGGATTTGTTTTGATAATTATTTTAGTAATGGTTATTTCTGTTGTTTTTTTAGGAATTATGTTGAGGAAAGAGGGGGAAAATAGTTTGGCAAAAAGCGAGGAATTGGAGAGTTTTCTTTCAAGTGTTTTGCATTATACAAGTGATTGTGAAATTCCTTCTAATAATTATTTGGATATTGGTGAATTGGTAACAAAGTGTGATAAAAGAGATATTTGCGAAAATAACAATAAAGGGGCTTGTGAAGTGTTGGAAAAAACACTGGAGAGCATAATTAAGAATAGTCCATATAATGTGCAAGGGGGTGGAAGAATTGATTATTATAGGTTAGATATTGTTTCTTCTTCAAGGGGAGATAAAGAAAATCTTATTGAGCCAATTAAAGATTCTCTGGGAGGAGGATTTGAGCAGTGTGGGGGGCAAATGGTTTATAATAATGTGAGTATTTCTGGAAGAGATGTTAAAGATTCAAGTTTAAGATTAGAGGTTTGTTATAATTCTTAGATTCTTATAGAGATATTTATTGTATTTGCTGTTAAAAAGGGTTTATGGATTATTCGCCCATTTTTCTTTTCTTCTGAAATTTCTATAAAGCCGAATTTTTTTAAAATTTCAATATCTGACCTAACTGTCTTGAAATCTTTTCCCAAAGATTTAGCTAAACTATAAATTGAGTCTGGTTTTTTCATTTTTATAAAGTGAAGGAGGCGGGCTTTTTCATTACTGAATAATTGCCTTAAAAGAGACAAATCTGAAAAATTATAGTCTTTTTTGCTTCCTGAAAACTTTCTAAAATAAGAAGTAAAACCTCCTTTCTTTTCATAAATATCTATTATTCTTGTTTTTTCTGCCATTTGCAAAATTGTCTTATTTTTGTTGATTTAAAATGAATTTTGTGTTGATTTTTGTTTTTCATTTTATCGTCGAGGTTTAATATGGGGTTTTTTTAGCATATATTTTTGATATATATTTCATACTTATGTGTTTGAGTAAACCATATATGTAAAAATAAACCATATACCTTAATAAAGGTTTTGGTTTTGCAAATTTGCTAAAATGTCAATTCATATAGTGATAACAAAAAACTTATAAATGAATTGGGCTTTCTCGAGGAAAGTTGGAAAATAAAACAAAAAACTTTATAAAGGAGTTAATTGTGGTATTAACATAATACAATAAAATGCCGACGACAAACAGTGAATGCTGATATGGCACGCCGACAAAGTCGAAAAATGAGAAAAAAGTATGAAAGGAGGTTAAAATAAATGAAATATATGATTAAAAAAGTCGCTTCTGTTTTAGTTAGTACAGCTTTAGTAGGTTCTACAATGGGATTTGCTGCTGCTGCTACATATCCTCAACCTTTTGTTGAAGATGGTGCTTCAAACGGAGCTATTGTTGTAGGTTCAGGAAATGCTGCTGACAGTGATATGGCTGCAGCTACTGATATTGGCGATAGTTTAAGTGATAAAGTTACTTCTGATTCAACTTCTGGAGTTAGTGTAGGTGAAGGTAATTCAATCCAGTTAAAAAGAAGTTCTGATGAATTTAACCTTGGAGACAGTGTAACTGATTTCTATTCTAATCTTGACAGTGATGAATTGGGAGAAATACTTGCTACTGGAGAATATCTCAATGATCAAAACGATGATTTTGAATATGATCAAAAACTAACCTTAACAGATATGAACCTAACACACTTCAGAGATAGAGAATATGAAGACTACGAACCAACAGTGGGAATCAAACTTGCTAAAGACGATCCTATCCTTAACTACACTTTGGATTTTACCCCAAATGCTGCAGAAGGTGGAGATGAGGATTTTTCAGATATAGAAGATACTTTTATAGAAATTCTTGGAAAAGAGTACTATATATCCAAAGTAAGTACTTCTAGTGGAAAAATCTCATCAATCACATTACTTGATTCAGCAAATAGTGATACCTTAAATGAAGGTGAAAGTACAACTATGAATGTTGGAGAAGAATCTTACGATGTTGAACTTGTATTTATTGGGGGCACAGATGTTAAATTCAAAGTAGATGGAACAGAGACAAATACTCTTAAAGAAGGAGATACTTATAAACTTTCGGATGATTCTTATATAGCTGTTCAAGAAGTTCTTACGCAAGATTACCAAGAAGGAACTAAACAAACTACGTTTAGTATTGGTTCTGGAAAAATAGATCTTATTAATGGAGATGAAGTTGAAATTAACAGTGAGGCTGTGAGTCAGATGGATGATTATGAAGGATACAGGCTTAATGCTAATATCACAAACTCTTCTACAGATATTGACGACATAACTCTTGAGTGGCTATCAGATGATGATATGTTCCTTACTACTGAAAGTGAATTAGTTATGCCAGCATTTGAATCAATAAGATTGGCAATGAGTGATTTTATTGAAGGTGTGGATGAAAAAGTAACTTTCGGAACTGGAGACCCATTTAGTGTTACAACAGATGTTGAAGATGGTGAGGTTTCAATAGACTTGTTCTATTTAAATAGTAGTGAAGATGGATTTGCAAATAATCTTGGTGCTAATGAAGCTCAACATTTGATAACTGACTCAAGCCCAAGTCCTACATTGAACTTGAATCTTGAGAATGAAACATATTTTGTAGCATCTTGGAAATCAAGTAGAGAGGCTGAAACTTATGTTTATGAATTAAGTAACATAAAGGACAATAGTGGTAAAAACGAAACTACTTTGGAGAATCTTGCAGATGGTTCAACAGTAGTATTTAGCAATGTTGATGATACCCAAGATGTAGGTAGGTTAAAATTAACCCTTACAGCTGCTAGTGAAGAAGATGAAAATGCATCTATTAAAATTGAACCTATAAGTGGAGGTGAGGCAAACGCAGACAGAATTTTCACTAGTGAAGGATTGCAATTCTTGCTTCCAGTAATTACTCAGGATAATTCTACTAACGCAGGAAGTCAAGAAATATTCTTAGGAAATTCTACAACCGAGTTAGGGGCACACGATAGCTGGACTATGAACTTCACTGAAGAAAATGTTGATGGAGATATTGGTGGAGGAGATGATTTTTCAATTACTGTTAGTCTAGATACTGATGATGGTATTGAAGCCGATAGTGTTGATGAAGACAATACAAACATAACTATGCATAGAGTGGGCAGAACTGGTGATGACTATATTGGATATGTTCTTTCAGATCTTGGAACAAGAATTGATTGGACAAAAGACACAAGCGGTCTTGATTCAATGGAGATTACTTATGCTGGAGAAGAAATTTACGGAGAGATTTATGTAACATCAAGTGATTCAACTACTTCAGAAACAAGCTCAGCAATAACAGTTGTTAAAGATACTGAAGTTAGTTCTGTTTCAGACAAAAACTTAGTTGTTGTAGGTGGTTCTTGTGTAAACTCAGTTGCAGCTACTCTTCTTGGAGAAGATTATTGTGGAGATGACTTTACAAGCGAAACAGGTGTTGGATCAGGTGAATACTTGATTGCTACATATGCATCGCCAGAATCTTCATCAAAGATTGCTACATTGGTTGCAGGATATAATGCAGCAGATACAACAAACGCTGCAAATGCTTTGCAAACTAAAGCAGTAGAGATTGAAGAAGGCCAAAGGTATATAGGCGACTCATCTGACGGATTTGAAGAAGCATAATTCCTTTTTGTTTCTTTATTTTTTTCTTTATTTTTTTCTTTATTTTTTTCTTTATTTTTTTCTTTATTTTTTTCTTTATTTTAATAAAATTTAAAAGCATGATTGATTTAGATTTTTGATGGATAAAATAAAGTCTAAGAAGGAAAAAGAGAGGAAATCAAAATTAAAACAAAGCTTTATGGTTGGAATTAGTTTGGTTTTAATTTTTACAATGATTTTTAGTGCGGTGGGTTTTGGTTTTTTGAATAAGGGTTATCAAAATGATCAAAATGGGGGAGGAAGTATTTTAAATTATAGGGGGCGGGAATTTGTCCAAAATTCTCAAGGATTATGGCAAACAGTTATTGGTGAAAAAGAGATTGCTACAGTTTATAATCCTTCAGAAACAGAAAATATAAAATTTGATTTTGAATATAATTTAAAAAATATAAATGGAAGAATTTATTATGATGAGGATAATCCACTTGCAGGGCAAGAAATTGCTTCAAATTTATATCCTTTTGTTGAAAAAATCCCTCAAAAAGCTTGTTTAGAGGGAAGTGGGTGTGGAGAAGAGCTTGTTAAAAATTGCTCTGATAATTTAATTGTATTTAATTCGGAAAATAATGTCAATAATACTATAAAAATTTATAAAGAGAAGAATTGTGTATTTGTTAATGCTCCTTATGGGGAACAAACAAGAATTGCAGATAAAATAATTTTTGAGATGTTGGATATTCAATAAAATGGATGAAAATAAAGAAAAAAGAGAAGATTTCGAAGATAAAGAAGAAGATTCTGAGGCGAAGAAAGATGATTTTGATAAAGACAAGATTATGAAAGAGAGTGAGATAAATAAAGAAGCAGAAAAAAGTGAAGAACCGAAAAAAGAAAAAATAGAAGAAAAAGAATCAAAAGAAACTAATTCTGAAGAAGAAAGAAGGATGAATAATCAATTAAAGTGGATTTTAATTGTGTTGGGAATTTTTATTGTGGGATTAGTAATTTTTTCTTTAATGGGGACTGAAAAAGCTAGTTTTGAATATCTTGGTCTAGATTGGAATAGGAAAGATGTTGGAGAAATACCAATGTATTCAGTAAAAATTGTGGGGAACAGTATTAATGGACAGCCAATTAATTTTGAAATGCTTTTTAGAAATAATCCAAAAGAAATGGATGTTGCAGTTGAAGATGAATTAAATTTAATGCCCAAAGAAAAATTCTACTTATCTCTTGATTTAGAATCCAATATTAATGAATGTGGTGTATTGGGGTTGGTTAATTTTGGGATGTTTATGGCAAATATGGGATTTGATTTAGATTCAGCAGTTATGTCTGAAGAAAAGTCAAAAGAGCTTAATAGACCCTATGTAACTTGTGAAAATAAACCAGAAAGTACTGTTTTCTTATTAAAAAAAGGAAATGAAAGCAGAATATATCAGGATGAAAACAATCCAAATTGCTACCACCTAGAAGTTAGCGGATGTAAAAGTGATGAGGGTGTTGAGGTTTTGGAAAAATTGCAATTAGCTATTCTTTCTAAATATACTGGAAAACCTCTCTAATTCTGTTTGTTTAAAAATTAGTTTTAAATCAGTGTAAATGGGAATATTTCTAATGTTAAAGATTTTTATTTCAAAAAACCAAATTCCGAGGACAAAAACAATGCTTAAAGCATACCAAAAAAGCTTATGAAAAAAATCATAAGAACTAGATGAATTTATAAAAAGGATTGAAAGAAAAATTATTCTTAAAATATTTAGAATTAAAAAAGAGCCTAAGGAAATGATTAAAGAATAAAATCTTTTCTTAAAGGATAAAGGAGTTGTTAAATTTAAAATTAGCAAAAAATAAATTCCTGTCCCAGCAATACACGCAGGGATTAGATGGATTATTTTTGAATCCAAAATTAAAGAAGTATTATTTAAGTTTATGTTATAAAATAAATTTAAAATAAAATAAACTGGATAAACTGTTAAAGGAGTAAAAATAAGATAAATTAGAAAAAAATTTCCTAATCCAAGAATAAGTAAAATTAAGTATCTTAATATTAAACTGAAAATTTGCTTGTTTTTCATTAAAAAATAAAGAAAAGAAAGGTTAAAAATTATTTCCTTGCAATTTTTACAATAACTATTATGATTAAAATAATTAAAATAATGTTAGTTGTTCCAAGAACCCAAAGTAACCAATTATCTTTAATTGATAAATCATCGATAAAACCAAAAATTCCTTTTTTAGGAGATATATTTATATTTATTTTTTGTTCATTTGTATTATTGTTATGAAGAACTTTAACTAAAAATTCTTGCTCTCCTTCAATTTCTGAATTTGGTATTAAAACAAGATTTGCTTCTTTTGTTTCTCCTTGTTCTAAAGTTAAAGATTCTGTGTCAATGCTTTCCAACATAGCCCAAGAATCGTAATTTTCTAAAGAGATTGTGTAATTTGATGTTTCTGTTCCAATATTTGTTAAAATTATCTTAACATCCAATAGTTCTCCTGCAATTGCTTCTGATTCTAAAGAAGCGTCAATATTAACTTCTGAAGGCAAAATACAGTTCCCTTCAATATCGAAAATTGCTGTGTAAACTGATTCATCGTCCTCATCATTTTCAAAAAGGTCTCCGTATTCATCATAAACTTCAAATCTTAAACCATAAGTTTTTTCTTCTGCATCTTTGGGTATTTGAATTTTTATATCAAAACTATCATCTTCTAATTTATCAAGTTCATCAAATTCTTTAGTTTCGTGAATCCCTAATTCACTGTTTCTTATAACTAATTTAATATCATCTTGATTATTATCTCCAATATTCCACAATTTTCCTAAAATTTGAATTTCATTATCACAAGAAGTTGTTTCTGGCACTTCTAAATTTTGGAGTATAACAAAATCGCCATCAAACTCTATATCAACTGGTTCTGAATCGCTTGTTCCTGTTTCATCACCATCATAATCTGAATCTCTGTCATCTATTTCTCCAACTGCTTTAACATATAATTCATAATCTTCTTCATCTTCTTCAAAATCATCTGCATCTAATACAAATGTTGAAGTTATTGTTTTCTCATCACCCGCATCTAAATCAAAAGATTCATCTAAATTCATATCATCTTCATCTAAAACACACTTATTATCCTCAATATTATATAAACAAGCTTCAATTTCAATATCTTCTATATCCCAATCTCCCTTATTTTTTATTTCTAATTCTACTTCAATTTCATCAAATAAATACCATTTACCTTCTTCTCCAAATCCCCTCTTAACTTCTTCATCTATATCTAAAAAAGACAAATCTCCATTATTATCTCCATCATAAAAAGATTTTGTTAATTTTGCATCTATCCTCATAGTTTGATTATCTGAGGAGTTTGTAGAATTTACTATTTGCATATAAATAGTTTCAGAAAAATCTCCCAATGCAAAACCAGAATCCAAAGAAGTTAGATTAACATCAAATATTGTCTTATTTGTGTTTTCTAGAGAATCTGAAGTTGTTATAGAAAATTGTGCTTCTTCTTCACCATTTTCAATAGTTATAGAATTATTAAAAGAAGTTATGTTAAAATCGCTGTCAGCAGAAATTGTAAAAGAATTAACTTCGCCTTCTTCAGTAAATGTGTCTAAAGAGGATTTATCTAAATCTAAAGCAGATGTAAAACTTAAAGCTAATACAAGTAATACAAAAATTGCAAACGAATTTGATTTTGATTTCATTTTAATGTAGTAATTTTAGAGTTACACCTGTTTATAAATGTTTCTATATTTGCAAAAAAATTTGAAAAATAAATAACTACACAAAATTTATAATGTTTGTTAATTTGAAATTATTATGAAATCGAGTGAAAGCCTTGTTGGTGCGTGGGCAGTCTTAATAGGTGTTATTGTTGCTATTGCATTGGGAATTTTTCAAAGAACTGTTTTGATTAGTTCCAATGATTGGGTTTATATTATTTTAGTTATGTTGGGAATTGTTGTAGGGATTGCAAGTGCTAGCAATAATTCAAGAGAATCTACCACTTTTCTTTTATCCACTGTTTCTTTAGTAATTGTAAGCTCTATGGGGCAACAAAGACTTATTTCTGCAGGAGACATCGGAGTTTTGATTGTTACGCTATTAAATGCTCTTTTAATAATGTTTATTCCTGCAACAATAATAGTTGCTTTGAAAACAGTTTTCTCAGTTGCTAGTATTAAATAATTTTAGAAGTTAATAAGTTTCGAATTTGGAGCTAGATTGTTCATTTCCTTGTTGGGAAAAGTTTGGAGAATTGATTTCTGCAAATTGAGGAGTAGCTATCACCATATTTTCTCCAAATCCTCTAATGCTTCCTTCTAAAGCTTCAGTTGTTTTTTTAATTTTAGAAACAGCTCTTTTTAGCTCTATTACATCTTTTTTTCTTAGTTCTTTGATATCAACAACCGCTATTGTGTAACCATCTCTTAAAGCATTTAAAACTGGATTAACATCTTCAAATTTTTTTAAAATAAAAGGTTGAACACTTACTTTTGATTTTCTTTTTTCTTGACCTACATCAATTTCAACATAATCTTCAGTATCAGTTGGTTCAGATGTTCCCCACGCTTTTTTTAGTTTATTAAATACCATAGGTAACTCAATTTTGAAAAGTTTATAAAGATTTCTGTGGTTTACTTCATCTTGCTCATTACTTCATTTCTAATACGTTCAATATTTTCCCTTAAAGAAGTTTCTTGTTTTTCAAGAGTTTTTAGTCTAGAATCAAGATTTTGTTTTGTTTCCTCAAGATCTTTTTTTAACTTATCTTTATCAGCACTAACCATTACATTTCCTAAAACCTGAAAAACATCTTTGTCTGTTTTTTGCACTTCTTCAAGAGCTGTATTTGATTCATTTAGCTCTAATTGAATATTTTGTTTTTGAGAAACTAACTGTTGAAAATCTTGCTCAAGAGATTGCAAATTCTGAATTCTTTTTTGAAGTTCTTCATCCATTTTAATCTGTTTTTATTTTAACAATTTTCTTTCTTGGTTTATAGAAAATCTTATAATTACAATTAGGACAAGTAAATCTTTTTTCTAATTTTTTTGAGGAAATTGCTTTTCCACAATTGAAACATTTATATTCTGCCATATTTGAAACCTGAGTTTTCCACACCATCTTTCCAAAAATAGTGTGTAAGCTCTATTTTATATTATTAAATATTTGCTAGTTTTTTAAATTTATTGTTCTACGAAATAAGCTCCTTGTGCAAAAGTTTTTTTGCATTTTGGGCAATACCAAATACCTGCAGCTTTTCTTTTAATACCAGTTTTTTCACAAAAAATACAGGTTTGTTTTTTTCTTTGTTTTGATTCTACATCTGCTAAATTCTTTCTTACACTGGTTCCATACCCTGCCCCAAGTCTTCCTGCAGATTTTACTTTTTTTGTTCTTGCCATTTATAAAAAGAACCCAAACATAGGTTTATTTAATAATAACTTATCTAAATGAGGGTTTTTAAAGTTTTGGAGATGGGGTCACTGGGATTTGAACCCAGATCGCGAAGTCCCAAACCTCGAATCATGCCAGATTAGACCATGACCCCTTAAAATTAGGGGGTTTGAATACTTTATAAAATTATTCTTTAAGAAGGATTATTCTGCAGGTTTTTGTTTTGCAATTACAGAATCCAGATGTTGTTTTAATTCTTGTAATTTCTCTTCAGAAGCTTCAGTTATTTCTTCATTTATTTGTTTGTCATAAACTCCTTCTTCAATTTCTTCGCAAACTTCTTCTGCAGGTTTGCTTTCAACCAATACTCCAAGACTTACACAACTTCCCACAATTGTTTTAACAGCTGCTTTTAAGTTTCTTTCTAACATATCGGGAAGTTTTGTTTTTGCAACTTTGATAACTTGTTCTATTGCAATATTTCCAACTGTTTGTTTTTTATGATCTCCTGCTCCTTTTTCAATTCCAAGTTCTTTTTTAATTAACTCGGGAACTGGGGGAGATCTAACTGTAAGGGAAAATTCCTTTGTTGTAGCATCAACATCTAAATCAACGGGGACTTTCATTCCCTTAAAATCTTTTGTTTGTTCATTTACTTTTGAGATAATTTGGCCCATATTTATTCCCAATGGCCCTAATTTTTGAGCAAGAGCAGGGCCAGGAGTCATATTTCCTCCTTCAATTAAAAGTTTAACTATCATTTTAAAAGACACCTACGGTTTCTTTTAGAAACTTCCCTTTTAGATTGTTCACTGCGTTCGGCATAGACACCTACGGTTTCTTTTAGAAACTTCCCTTTTAGATTGTTCATTCTTCTTCCTCCTCTTGTTCTGAATCACTACGCCTTATAACTTTTACATTTGAAATAGGAATTGTCACAGGGATTTGGACAACTGCTCCAAGTAATGAAACAACTACTTCTCCCTTTTGCTTATCTAATCGAGTAACTTTTGCTTTTTCTTTTTTAAAAGGGTCTGAAAGAATTTCTACAATATCCCCTTCTTCAATATTTACAGCTTCAACATTTATTTCTAACATATTTTTAACTTCTTCATAAGAAATTGTCTTTCCAATTATTCCCTTAACATGAGGTAAATTAAAACAAGCATCTTCGGCAGATTCTCTATTTTCTGCCTCTAAAACAAGATACCCTCTCAAACCTTCTGGACGAACAATTGAATAAACAGCTATGTCTTTTTTCATAACATGCTCTGCTATAATTTCCATAACTCTTTCTTCTTTATTGGTAGTTACTTTAATAACATAAATCATTGTAAAATACCTGAATTCTTCATTAATTGAAGTTTACTACTTCATAAAAGATTAGAAGTAGTATTTTTAAATGTTTAGATTAGTTTATTAAACTTTTGGTTAAACAAAGAAACCCATAAATAACCCAATTAAAAAACCTACTAACCCAATAACCAAAATTCCAACTGCTGAAACTTTTGCAACCATTGAAAACTCTTCTTTAGTTGGTTTTTTTAAAACTCGCCAAACCCTTACACATTTTTTGAAAAAACTTTTTAGGTCAAATTTCATATTTTAAAGAAAAATAAAAGGTATTTAAAATTATTGGGTTGATAAATTTTATTAAGAAAAGATTATTAGGTTATTTATGAGAGAAGTATTGCGTTCAAAGATACATAAAGCTCGCGTAACTGAAGCTGATTTGAATTATGTAGGAAGTATTACAATTGATAAGGAGTTAATGAAAAAGGCGGGTCTGATTTCTGGAGAAAAAGTTTTAGTTGTAGATAATACTAATGGAGCAAGGTTGGAAACTTATGTAATTGAAGGAAAGGCAAAAAGCGGAATAATTTGTATGAATGGGGCTGCTGCACATTTAATAAAAAAAGGAGATGAAATAATTATTATGGGTTTTGAGTTAAGTGAGAAAGAAATTAAATCAAAAAATATTTTAGTAGACAAAAACAACAAGTTTGTTAAGTTTTTATAACAAAGTTTATAAATTCCTATGAATTTAAATTCATATGAAAGAACATTATGAAGATTTTTTCATCAATTTTGCAAATAAAAATAGATTGAAAATAATTTTATTGTTGAAAGAAAAACCCCTAAGTGTAAATGAAATTGTAAACGCGATTAAAAAAGAACAAAGTGCTGTTTCACATAATTTAAAAATTCTGGCTCAATGCAAAATTGTTAAGAGTGAAAAAAAAGGGAAAGAAAGGATTTATTCTATAAATGAAAAAACAGTGCAACCACTTTTAGAAGTTGTTAAAAACCATATTAAAAGAAATTGTCCTAAGGAGTGCAATAAATTTTGTAAAAGTTAAATGGTTTTAAGAAAAGAGATTTATTTAGATAATGGAGCAACTACTAAATTAGACGAGGATATTTTGAAATCTATGAAAAAGTTTTTTACCAAAGATTATGGTAATCCTTCTTCAATCCATAAAAAAGGGCGTGATGCTAAAGAATCTTTAGAAAAAGCTAGAAAAATTATTGCAAATTCCATTGGTGCAAAAGAGGATGAAATATATTTTACATCAGGAGGAACTGAATCAAATAACTGGGCCTTGAAGGGAATTGCTTTTGCAAATAAAAAAGGACATATAATAACAACAAAAGTTGAGCACAAAAGCATATTAAATAGTTGCAAATGGTTAGAAAAACAAGATTTTGAGGTAACTTATTTAGATGTTGATTCAGAGGGCAGGGTTGATTTGGAACAATTAAAAAATTCTATTAAGGAAGATACAATTTTTGTTTCTGTAATTCATGGAAACAATGAAATTGGAACAATCAATGATTTAGAAAAAATCGGTGAAATTTGTAAAGAAAAAAAGATAGTATTCCATACTGATGCTTGCCAAAGTTATACAAAAACAAAGCTTGATGTTGAAAAACAAAAATTAGATTTAATTAGTTTAAATTCACACAAAATTCACGGGCCAAAAGGAGTCGGGGTTTTATACATTAGGAATGGGACAAAAATAATTTCTTTACTTCACGGAGGAGGTCAAGAAAAAAATAAAAGAGGGGGAACAGAAAATGTCCCAGGAATTGTGGGTTTTGCTAAAGCTGTGGAAAAAGGTTTGAATTTAAAACATATTAAATATATGAAAAGATTGAGAGATAAGCTAATTAAAGGAATCTCGGAAATAGAAGGAAGTAAATTAAATGGGGCGAGAATTAAAAGATTGTGCAATAATGTTAATGTTTCTTTTGAAAAAGTTGAAGGAGAAGCTATTATAGGATATTTAGACCAAAAAGGAATTACAAGTTCAACAGGGAGTGCTTGTTCAGAACAAACTTTACAACCAAGTTATGTTTTAAAAGCAATAGGTTTGAGTAATGAACTGGCAAATGGAAGTTTAAGATTGACTTTAAGCAGATTTACAACTGAAAAAGAAATTGATTATGTTTTGGAATCTCTCAAAGAAATAATTAAAAAATTAAGAGAGTATTCTCCTTTGTAAAATGTATTCAGAAAAAATAATTAAAAGATTTGAAAATCCACAATTTGTGGGGGAAATTAAAAATCCCAGTTCTGTGGGGGAGGTGGGGAATAGAGCTTGTGGAGATATTATGAGGGTTTATATTAAAGTTGAAAAAGGAAGGATTAAAGATATAAAATTTAAAACTTATGGATGTATGGCAGCGATTGCAACTTCAGATGCTCTTTGTGAATTAGCAAAAGGAAAAACTTTGGGGCAGGCAAAAAAAATAAATTTCAAGGATATTGTTAAACAATTGGGGGGAGAGCTTCCAAAAATAAAAATTCATTGTTCTGTTTTGGGGGCGCAAGCTTTGAAAAAGGCGATTGAAAATTATGAAGGTGCTTAGCGATAAAATTCAATTCCAAGCTCACTAGAAAGTTCTCCAGAAACTTTTTCATCTTGAGGAATTACTTCTGATTGTCCAGTTATTTGTGGGCTTTTAATACCTGTTATAATTACCATTACCCTCATTGTTTTATCCATATCTGGAGCAATTTGAGCTCCCCAAATCAATCTTGCATTGTCTCCCAAATGTTTGCCCACTTCTTCAATTACAACCTTTGATTCATCCAAACTTAAATCTGGACCCCCAATTACATTAACTAAAGCTCCTCTTGCATTTGCAGCATCAACATCTAATAAAGGATTGTTTAAAGCTTTTTCAACTGCTTCTTGAGCGCGATTATCCGAATCTGATTCTCCTACCCCAATTAAAGAAACTCCTCCATTACTCATAATTGTTTTAACATCTGCAAAATCAAGGTTTACTAAACCTGCTTTTGTTACCAACTCGGCAGTCCCCTTAACTGCATTTGTTAAAATTTCATCTGCAACCTTAAAAGAAGTTTGAAGAGGCAAATCAGGAACAAGTTCTAAAAGTTTATCATTGGGAATTACAATCAAAGTGTCAACAATCCCTTCCATCTTTTCTAAACCATAATTCGCATTTTCAACTCTTTTTTCTCCTTCAATTGTAAAAGGCATTGTAATAATTCCAATAACCAATGCTCCTGTTTTTTTAGCAATATTTGCAACAACTGGGGCAGCCCCTGTTCCTGTTCCACCCCCTAAACCACAAGTAATGAAAATCATATCTGCACCCTCAATTTTCTTTTTGATTTCTGCTTCAGATTCTTTTGCAGCTTCTTCACCTATTTGAGGATTGCTTCCTGCCCCCAATCCTTTTGTAAGTTCTTTTCCTAAAAGGATTTTTTTATCTGCATTAGCATAAAGCAAATCCTGGGCATCAGTATTCATAGCCACCATTTCTCCACCTTTAATCCCAATTTCATGAATTCTTGATAAAGTATTGTTTCCACCTCCCCCGATTCCTATAACCTTAATTTTAGCATTTTGAATTTTTATTAACTCTTCAAGCTCTTTATCAACTTCTGCAGTTCCAGAATTTTGTGGAGGAGAATAAGAACTCATTTTTTCAGTAGTAGAACTTCCTTGAAAAGAGTTATTTTGAGAATATTCTCCACTGCTTTTTTGATAAGATTCATCCATAAAATTAGAAAAGTCAAGAGGCTTATAAGGTTTATTGTGGTGAAATAGAATTGTCAGAATTGTTGTTTTTTTCTTGATTAAAAACCAATTCATAACCTAAAACACCCTTAAATTTTTCGTTTAATTTTTCGATTAAGGGTTTGAATTGCTCTTGAGTTTTGAAAACAATTTTTTTATCTTTTATTTCATAATCTACTTTTTGACCCTTAAAAAAGAATTCAATTATTCCTTTAATTTTTTCTGAAAGTTCTGAAATTTTTCTGTTTATTTTGAATTCATATTCTACCTCTTTGCCAGCTAAAGGATTATTAAAATCTACCAAAACCCTGCCTCCTGAAACACTCGCGATTCGAACTAATTGGTTATCTAAAGAAAGAGTCATTCCAGCTCTAGGAGAAATTTGTTGTTGGGTAAAAACATGTTTTGGGAGTAAACGAATAAGCTCTTTCTTTCTTTTCCCAAAAGCTTGTTCTGGAGAAAGAGATATGGTATATTGTTTTCCAAATTCTTTATCTTCAAGAGATTTGTCTAGTCCTTCCAATACCATTCCTTGGCTAATACAAGCAATCATTGGTTTTGCGTCAATTTTAAGATTTATTTTTTTAGCTTCTTCAGGAATATTTGTATCAAAAACTTCTCCTCCCTTGACTCTTCCTATAAATTCAATTTCTATAAAATCATTTTTTTGTGTTTTTTCCATATAAATAAGCTGAAGCTAACATTTATAAATCTATTTTTTTATGATAAAGTATGGCACATAAGATGATTAATGCAACTGAAGTAAGAAAAGGGACAGTTATAATGATTGATGGGGAACAATGCAGTGTTAAAAATTTTGATATCTCAAAAACAGGGAAACACGGGCATTCAAAAGTAAGAATTGAGGCTGTTGGTTTGATAAGTGGGAAGAAAAAAGTTACAGCAGTTCCAGGACATGAAAAATTTGGGGTTCCAATGATTTTGAAAAGAAAAGCACAGGTTCTTTCAAGCGGAGAAAAAATTAGTGTAATGGATTTAGAAAGTTTTGAAACAATCGAGCTTGAAAAACCAAAAGATTTTGAAGAAGAAATTAATCCTGATGACCAAATAGAATATTGGGATATTGAAGGAACCAAAATTATAAAACGGAAGTTGTAAATGGCAAAATTACAAGCAGCGCATAATAGATTAGTGAAAGATATGTTTATTTGTAAAAATTGTGGAGCAAAAAGAAGAATTGATAAAAGAAAGATACTTGAGGGGAAGGTGAGATGTAGGAGATGTGGGAAAAAGGATTTTAGAGCTCCTAAGAAAAAGTAGGTTTGTTAAGAATGGTGTTATTTAGTAGTTTTATTTTTTATGACTTGACCTTGTTAGTAGTATTTTCTATTTTTGTAATATGGTTTCTTTATACAAGGAGAAAAAACGTTGAAAGAGAGGGAATTTTATACCTTTACAAAACACAAATGGGTGTGAAGATAATGGATAAAATCGCAAACAAATATCACAAAATTTTGAAACCATTGGGTTATGTAATTATTGGAACAGGATATATTTTGATGATTTCTATGGTTATTTATCTAATTTATAGTGTTTATGAATATTTAAGAAATGCAGATGTTATGACTCAGTTAATTGGTAATGCTCCACCTATTGCTTTATTTATTCCTTATTTTCCAAGAATTTTTGGATATCAAGATATTTTTCCAGAATTCTGGTTTATTTATTTTGTTATTGTTATTGCAATAATTGCTATTGTTCACGAGGGTGCTCACGGGATTTATGCAAGAATCCACAATATTAGAATAAAATCAACAGGGTTTGGTTTTTTGGGACCAATACTTGCATTTTTTGTTGAACAAGATGATAAACAGATGAATGAAAAAAGCAAGTTTGCCCAACTTTCTGTTTTAGGAGCAGGAGTTTTTGCAAATTTAATTACAGCACTAATATTTTTTGTTTTGCTTGTTTTATTTTTTAACCTATTTTATGTTCCAATGGGAGTAAATATTGTCGACTATAGTGCAGCAATAATTCCAACTAACCAAATAGATAACATCAAAATAGGAAATGAAACAATTTCTCTTAATGGTGTTGAGCTTAAAAAAGTTTACATAAACGATGTTGGTTATTTCGGGGGAGAAAGGTTTTTTGAAATGAGTGAAGAAGAAATAAAAGAATATTCCCATATTAAATTTTACCATGATTTACCTGCTATAAGAAATGGGCTAAAAGGAAGTATTATTGAAATCGACGGGGAAAAAATAAAAAGTGTTAAAAATTTATCAAATGCAATTGAAAGTCACGAAGTTGGAGAAATAATTTCAATCACTACATTGTTTAAAGGAGAAGAAATAGAAAACGAAATAAAATTAGAAAAAAATTATGATTCAGAAAAATCTATGGTTGGAATATCGACGGGAAATCAACAAAGTTTGCAGTTTTTTAGTTTATTTGAAATGATTTTTAAAGAGCCAGGTGTGAAATATGTTCCTGAATTAAATCCTTTTATTATTGAATTTTTTTATTATTTAATTTTATGGATTGTTTTTACTAATTTGATATTAGCTGTTTTGAATATGTTGCCTCTGGGAATCTTCGACGGGGGAAGGTTCTTTTACTTAACTGTTTTAGGAATTACTGGTTCTGAAAAAATTGCAAGGAAATTTTTTAAGGCATCAACATTGATTTTTATTTTGTTATTAATACTTTTAATGGCAAGATGGCTAGTAACATTGATTTAAATTTTATCGACGACAAATTTGATTTTGTTTTTTTCTACGTTTCTTCCCGAGGAAAAGATATTTAAACTAAAACACCATTATGGATATAACAAAAAGCGATGCTTTTTGAAAAATAAATTAAAGAGGTGTTATCAATGGCTTTGTTAAGAAAAAAACCTGTAAAAAAGAAGACAACAAAAAAAACAACTAAGAAAGCGGTTAAGAAAACTGCAAAGAAAAAACCGGCTAAAAAGTCAACTGCAAGAAAAACTGCAAAGAAGACAACAAAAAAAACAACTAAGAAAGCAGGAAAAAAAAGAAGATAAAAATTCTTAAATTGTTTTATTTTTTATTTAATTGTCTAATTCTTTTTTTTATTTTTAAAAATTTAAATTCCATAAGGATAAATCAGCAATAATAAATTTATTTAAAACTCGTAGTTTTTCCAAATTTTTGGTTTTTGAAGTATTAAAATCACAAAATCATCAATATACTTGGTAATTGTTTTGTCTTTATTATTAAAAGGAGGAGAAAATTAAGTTGTTTAGCTGTTTCATTATATTTTAGAAATCAAAAATTTGTAAATTTTTAGTTTGTTGTTTTTTACAATTTTTATAAAAAAACAACCCCGTCTTTTGTTAAAGCAGAAAATCTAATTCCTGTTGGAACTGATAAAAGAGCAGAAATTAAAGCCATATGTTCCTTACCAGAGCCAGAAGCAATTGTTAAAGCAACCTCTGTGTCGTTTATTTTGGGTTTTAATTTTTCTAAAAACTCTGATTTTAAATCTCTAAGGCGTTTTGATAAATCGACTTTAATAAAGTCAATTTGCTTTCCTGTAACTGAGAATTGTTTTGCAAAATCATCTCCCAATACAATTACCTTATCCCAATCTCCGTGTTTGATTAACCCAGAAACCTGACCCCATGATCCTTTTCCAGAGCTTAATAATGCAATTAAATCCATAAGTAAAAAAAATTCAATAGATTTATAAGTTTTTATATCGAATAAAATATATAGCTTAAAAAGATTAAAATGGTAAGAGATGAAGGATTGGGAGAAATAACTTTAAGAAAGTATGAAAGACCTTATTCAATGGGAAAGAGAGATTTAATGAAAAAAATTTGTTTATCCTTGGGTCTTTTACAGCCAGGAGATTCAAGAGATGTTATTGTAGATATTCTTTTAGTTTTAAATGAATCTCAAAAAAACAAAGAAGAGCTTGATTCAATCAATATTGGTGAAAGAGTTAAAGAAAAGAGAGAGAAAAATAATGTTGAATTAAAAGGTGTTGCTGAGAGCAATATAAGAAGACAGCTTAAAAGATTAAGGGATTTGATGATTGTTGAAAAAAAGGCAAATAAATATAAATTAAGCGAATTTGAAAATTTAGGACAGATTTTCGAAGATAAAATTAAAAAATTCATAATTGCTCCAAGTATTGAAAGAATTGAAGAATATTTCAAAGAATTTTACAAAAATTAATCTATACTAAATCTCTTACTTTTTTCTTAATTCAAATTCACAATGAGTGCATTTCCATTTTTCAAATACATCTTGTTTGAAAGAAAATGGCACTAATCTTCCTTCTTCACATTTTGGACATTTTGGATATTCCATAGGTTAGTTAGAAAAAGGGGGTTTTTAAGGTTTACCGAACAATTTAAAAACCTTGCAAACAACAAATTTTTAATCAAACTACATCGTTTGCACTTTAATTCTAAGTGTCAAGCGCATAGGTAGGGGATTAAAATGGAAGCTATAAAATTAGAAAAAGCAATTGAAGAACTTAAAAATGAAAAAAGAAAATTTGACCAAACAGTAGAGTTAATTGTTAATCTAAAGAAATTCGATGCTAAAAAAACAAAAATAAATACTTTTGGGCAATTGCCTTACAAATTTAAGGATAAAAAAATATGTGGATTCATTGAAACAAATTCAAAGTTGATTGATGTAATTCCAAAAAAGAATTTTCCATTATACAAGGATAAAAAGAAAATTAAACATTTAGTAGAGAAGTATGATTTTTTTATTGCTTCAGGTCCAAATATGCCCTCAGTAGCTTCAACATTTGGAAGAGTATTGGGCCCTGAAGGAAAAATGCCTTCACCAAAGTTGGGTTTGATAATGGAAGAAAGTGAAGAAGAAATAAAAAAATTAATTGAAAAAATTAACCACTCTGTAAGAATTCAGGTAAAAGAACCCTCAATAAAAGTAGGTATTGGAAAACAAAGTATGGATAAAAAAGAAATTGTTGAAAATATAAAATCAATTTATTCAAACATATATAAAGAACTCCCTTTAGGAAATGATAATATAAAAAACATTTTGGTTAAATTGACTATGAGTCCTGCTAAAAGAGTGGAGATACAAAATGAATGAAACTAAAACAACCCAAGTTGCAAAAGAAAAAATAGAATTTATAGAGGATTTAACTAATAAAATATCAAATGCTGAAACTGTTCTGATTACCTCAATTAAAGGATTGCCTGCAAGACAATTTCAAAAAATTAAAAAAACAATTCGGGATGAGGCAGATGTTTTTGTTACAAAAAAAAGAGCTATTAAAAGAGCTGTTGATAAGTTAGATGATGAAAATTTGAAAAAAATTAAAAAATATGTTCAGGAAGATATTGCGTTTATTACCTCAAAAAAGGATATCTTTGAAATTGTAAGAAAATTATCAAAAAACAAATCTCCAATGGGGGCTAAAGCAGGACAAATTGCTCCAAATGATGTGGAGGTTGAAGCAGGAGTTACTGAATTGCCTGCAGGACCTGCAATGAGTGAGCTTGGGAAATTGGGTCTTGTTGTAAAAGTTAATCAAGGCAAAATTGAAATTCTTGAAAATAAAGTAATTGTAAAAGAGGGAGAAGAAATTAGTGAAGATGCTGCAAGTGTGATGGGCAAATTAGAGATTATGCCTTTTTCAGTTGGTTTTATTCCAAAAATAGGATATGATTCAAAATCAAAAACAATATTTGAAGATTTGACAATTGAACCTGAAACATATGCAAAAAATATGAGAGAAATATTTGCAAAAGCAAATGCTTTTGCTGTCAGTATGGGATATATATGTAAAGAAACTATAAAGCCATTAATTAGAAAAGCAGGATTATATGGAAAGGCAATGGAAAAATTTGTTGAATTAGAAAAAGAAGATAAGAAAGAGGAAAATACTCAAGAAGAACCTAAATCAGAGGAGAATAAATAATGGAATACGTTTATGCGGCTCTTTTGTTGCACAAACTTGGGAAATCTGTTGACGAAGAAAACTTGAAAAAAGTTATTGGGGCAACAGGAGTTGAAGTTGATGACTCAAAAATCAAGCTTTTAGTAGCTAATTTGCAAGAAGTGAATATTGATGAAGAGCTTGAAAATGCAACAGCAGTTGCAGCAGCACCAAGTTCAGCAGCACCAGCAGAGGAAGAGAAGAAAGAAGAGAAAGAAGAAGAAAAGCCGTCAGCGGCTGCAGAAGGTTTGTCATCGCTATTTGGATAATTTGTTTATTTTTAATATAGCTTGACAAACCAACAATAGTTCTAACTATAAGTTTAAAAATCACAATATTTTAAAATGTATAAGTGTATAAAGTTTGGGTCAAGAGTATAGGGCGGATTAAAAATCCTTACTATGCTTGTTGGCTTCATTCGCTTAATGGCTCATTACGCCACCGTCGCATAGGCTTCGCATACGCTCAACCGTATGCTTGGTATCTTTGCTCACTGGCGTTCACAAAGCCACCGTCGCATAGGGCGGATTAAAAATCCTTACTATGCTTGTTGGCTTCATTCGCTTAATGGCT
>CAYXNX010000006.1:0-48784 GCA_964467035.1 Candidatus Woesearchaeota archaeon
TTGTTTTGACGCAGGTTAGAGTTTTTAACTCTAGCCCGAATCCTATCTCGGGCATATTTTGAGATTTGAAATAGATTATTTGCTTTTTTTAAGAATATAAAAAACTTTAAAACCTTTGTAAATTAAATTATAATTAGGCGCGTGGGTAGTTCAGTGGCAGAATAACTGGCTTCCAACCAGTTGACCCGGGTTCGAATCCCGGCCCGCGCATAATTCGATTCGAACCCTTCGAATCCCTTGATTGGCCAAGCATGGACGATCTAGGTTGGATTTTTAATCCAGCCGGCCCGCGCATAATTCGATTCGAACCCTTCGAATCCCTTGATTGGCCAAGCATGGACGATCTAGGTTGGATTTTTAATCCAGCCGGCCCGCGCATAATATACTGCGGTTTTCATAATCTTTTTAAATTGCTTTTGGTAACTTATATCATTAAGATGAATAAAGAAAAATTTTCCAATTTTTATAATAAGTATTACAAGCTTTTCTTAATTGTAATGTTGGTTTTATTTTTCGCAGGTATTTTGTATTTGGGTTGGTTTTTTCAACAAAATGGAGATATAATAAAAAAAGATATTTCTTTAACAGGCGGAACATCTATCCAAGTAAATGAAAAAACAAATATCCAAGAATTGCAAAATACTCTTTCAAAAGAATTTGAAGAATTTTCTATTAGAGAAATTTCTGATTTACTAACTGGTGAGCAAATCGGTTTTGTTGTTGAGTCTTCTGCTGACCCCGAAATATTAAAATCTTTTTTAGAAAACTATTTAGAAATAGAACTAACTTCTGAAAATAGTTCTGTAGAATTTACAGGTTCTACATTAAGCGGTAGTTTTTACAATCAACTTAGATTTGCAATTATTTTAGCATTTATCTTTATGGCTTTAGTTGTATTTTTTATTTTCAAATCTTTTATTCCAAGTATTGCGGTAATTTTTGCAGCTTTTTCCGATATAGTTTTGACAATTTCTACAATAAATTTATTGGGAATAAAAATGTCTACCGCAGGAATTGTAGCTATTTTGATGTTAATAGGTTATTCAGTGGATACAGATATTTTGCTTACCGCAAGAACATTAAAAAGAAGGGGTTCTTCAATCAACTCAAGAATTTTCGGAGCATTTAAAACAGGAATTACAATGTCTTTAACTTCTTTATTAGTTGTTATTGCAGGTTTAATTATCACCTCTTCATTTTCAAAAATATTTGAACAAATCTTTACAATCCTAACAATTGGTTTAATATTTGATATTGCAAATACTTGGTTAGGGAATGCTTCAATAATTAAATGGTATGCTTACAAAAAAGGTTTAGACTAAAATGAAAATAACATGGAGAATTTGGTTGATGTTGGTTGTATTGCTTTTTTGCGTTATTTGGGTTTTTGGAATTCCTCCTCTTTTTTTACAACAAGGAGTAATTGTTCAAAATGTTGACCAAAATTCAACAGCATATGAAGCAGGCTTGTCAAACGGGGCAATAATTACCTCTATAAATGGAGAAAAAATTGAGGATTTTGCACAATACACTGAACAAATGACTTATTTGTTTCAAAATAATTCTAATGAACAGAAAGTTGTTTTTCAAACAAAAGAAAGTCAAGTGGTGTTTTTTTCAGAAAAAGTGCCTGAAATAATTGTTAAAGAAATTCCCTCCACAAATATCAAAACCGGCTTAGATTTAAGAGGAGGCTCAAGAGCTTTAATTAAACCAGAAGTTTCTCTAACTGATGCCCAAATGAATGATTTAATTTCAACAACAAGCCAAAGATTAAATGTATATGGTTTGCAAGATGTAAAAATAAGAAAAGTTACAGATCTTTCAGGAAATAAATTTATGTTGGTGGAAATTGCAGGAGCAACACCTTCAGATTTAGAATCTTTAATTTCAGAACAAGGAAGGTTTGAAGCCAAAATAGGAAATGAAACAGTTTTTACAGGTGGAAATGAAGATATTAAATATGTTTGTAGGAATGATGCCCAGTGCGCAGGAATTGAACGCTGTCAAGATACAAGCTCTGGAGAAATTTGCTCTTATTCTTTCCAAATCCATATTAGTGAAGAAGCTGCAAAAAAACATGCAGAAATAACAAAAGACCTTGAAATAAATCAATCCAATCCCCAGTATTTGGAGAATTCAATTGATTTTTATGTTGATGATAAATTAACAACCTCTCTTGCAATATCTAAAAACCTTAAAGGGGTTGAAACAACAAGAATCCAAATACAAGGTTCTGCATCAGGTCAAGATAGACAATCAGCTTTTGAAAATGCAGAAGCAGAAATGAAAAAAATGCAAACCATTTTAATTACTGGAAGTTTGCCTTATGATTTAACTATTGAAAAACTTGATACAATATCTCCTTCAGTTGGAAAAACTTTTAACAAAGTAATATTCTCTTTAGCTTTAGCAGCATTTATTATTGTTTCTTCTATAGTTTTTTTAAGATATCGGTCTTTCAAATCCTCGCTTGCTTTAGTATTTACAAGTTTTTCAGAAATTTTTATCATTTTGGGAATAGCAGTTTTAATTAATTGGAATTTAGATTTGCCTGCAATTATTGGTATTTTGGTTACAATAGGAACAGGAGTAGACCAACAAATTGTTATTCTAGATGAATCAAAATCTCAAAGTTCCCAAAATTTAAAACAAAAAATTAAATCAGCTCTTTTTATTGTTTTCTCAGCTTACTTCACAACATTGGTTGCTTTAATTCCTTTAATGTGGGCAGGAGCTGGTCTTTTGAAAGGTTTTGCATTTACAACTCTTATTGGTTTAACTACTGGTGTTTTTATAACTAGGCCTGCATTTGCAGATATGCTTAAAATTTTAGATTCAAAAAATGCTTCCTAAAAACCATATAATCTTGGGTTTATTCTTTTCATTGATAGTATTTCTAATTTTTCCAGAATTGGGTTTGGGTGGTTTTTTTATAATTTGGTTATCTTCTTTTTTAATTGATGTAGATCATTATCTGTTTTATGTTTGGCTTAAAAAAGATTTCCACCCCCTAAGAGCTTATAATTGGTTTATGAAAAAACACAAAACATTTCATTCTCTTTCAAAAAATGATAAAATTCAGAAATCAAAAAACACATATATTCCTTGTATATTTCATGGAATAGAAGCAATTATTGTTTTAATTATCTTGTATTTGTTTATGCCTTTCTACAATGAAATTTTTTTATATATCTTAATAGGGTTTTTATTTCACGAATTTCTTGATTTTGTCCATATAATTTTTGGAGGTTACACTCTTAGACATTTAGGGTTTCAAACATATAATCTTCTTCAATTTCAGAAACTATTAAAAAAATCAAGTTTTCTTTAAAATGTCATTAAAAAACTATAAAAATCTTGTATTTAATTATGAAAATTTAGAAATAAACATTTATGAAATTATCAATATAGCAAAAAAAGCTGGAGAACCTATTTTAGAAATTTATAACACTAATTTTGAACATAAATTGAAAGAAGATAAATCTCCTTTAACAAAAGCAGATACTGAATCAAATAAAATAATAACTCAAAATTTAAACAAGTTATTTCCAAATATTCCTTTGCTTTCTGAAGAAGAAAAAGAAATTTCTTTTGATAAACGAAAAAATTGGGAATTTTTCTGGCTTATAGATCTTTTAGATGGGACAAAAGAATTTATAAATAAAAATGGAGAATTTACAGTCAATATTGCCCTGATTCATAAAAACAAACCAGTTCTAGGTGTTGTTTATTTGCCTGTTTACGATGTTTTTTACCTCGGAGATTTACAAAATGGAAGTTTTAAAAAACAAAAAGAAAATATAGCAAAATTACCTATTTCAAACCAAAGAGATTATCTCAATGTTGTGGCAAGTAAATCTCATTTTAATGAAGAGACTCAAAATTTTATTGATAAATTAAAAGAAAAATCAGATAAACCTATTAATTTTATTTCAGCTGGAAGCTCTTTGAAACTTTGTTATGTTGCAGAAGGCAAGGCAGATATTTATCCCCGTTTAGGTCCAACAATGGAGTGGGATACTGCTGCCGCTCACGCAGTTGTCAAATTTGCAGGTAAAAATGTCTATGATTATAATAAAAAAGAGTTGCGATACAATAAAGAATCTTTAAAGAATAATTTTTTTATTGTTGAATAATCAAAATTTTCAAATTTATCCATTAATTTTTAAACATTGGATTATATGTTGTAATATGGAAAGTAAAAAACAAAAAGATTCTTTGACTGAATCAACTATTAAGAATTCTTTGTATAATTTTTCAGGGACAATTATTTCTCGGGTTGGAGCTTTAATTTTTACTATTCTTTTAGCAAGGATGTTACTTCCTGAGATGTATGGTATTTATTCCTTAGTTTTATCTGTTGTGGGAATTTTTGTAACCCTTACAGATTTGGGAATGGGAAAAACAATGATTAGATATGCTTCTGAGGCCTTTGGGCAAGGCAAAAATGCAAAAGCTTCTGCATATATTGGATATCTTTTTAGGTTCAAATTTTATTTATCCCTAGCCGCAGTATTTATTTTAATTATGTTTAGTAATATAATTGCTGTTTATATTTTCCAAAAACCAGAAATAAGAATTCCTCTAATATTTGCATGTTTATATGTATTAATGAGAGTTTCTTTTGGTTTTTTCCAATCAATTTTAACAACTATTAAAGATTTTAGAAAAGTTGCAGTAATGCAATTTATATTCCAGATTTCAAGAATTGCTTTAGTTGTCTTAGCTATTTATTTACTTTCTCCCCAAGCAATCATCCCAGGAGTTTTTATTGCTTTATCATTAGCAATGTTTTTAACCTCGCTTTATGCATTTATTAAAACAGATAAAAAAATATTTTTTAATAAAGATGCTAAAAATCAAAACCTAGAGAAAAAAAGAGTTCTAAGTTATTTAGGATTTGTAAGTTTGGTTAGCCTTTCAATGACTTTTTTTGGAAAAATAGATATCTTAATGTTGGGCAGATTTGTTTCTGTAGAATATTTGGGTTTTTACAGGGCTGCATTAAATTTAGCTACTTCTGTAGGGGCATTGTTTGGTTTTGGAGCTGTTTTATTGCCTGTTTTCACCCAACTAAGTGGAGAGAGATTTGAAAGAGGATTTAAAAAAACATTTAAAGCAATAACAATGTTTACTGTTCCTGCTGTTTTAGGAATATGGGTAATAGGACGATATTTTATTTATGCTATTTATGGAAGTGAATATATTGTAGCAACAATTCCCTTTTATGCTTTAGCCCTGACAATATTTATTACTCCTCTTGTAGCATTATACTCTATATTTTTTGAGGCAAAAGAAAAACCAAAGATTTTAACAAAAGCAGTCTTTATTTCCCTGGGATTAAATGTAGTATTAAATTTTATTTTAATAAAATACCTTCCAATATGGTTTAATAAAGGATCAGAATTCGCAATTCTTGGGGCAGGGATTGCTACAATAATAAGCAGGGGAACATATTTATTCACAATAAAAGGAAAAACAAGAAAATATTCAGGGATTAGTGGAGAAAGTAAACTCCTAATTAAGCCATTAATCTCAAGCTTAGTTATGGCAGGATTCTTAATAGGATTCACATATTTTATAGATATGAATTGGATCTTCGGAGGGATAATGATAATTCTTGGAACAGGAATTTACTTTGGAATGATGTATCTAATTAAAGGAATAGAAGACGAAGACATAAGGATGATGAAAAAGATATTTGTTAAAAAATACAAAGATGTAAAAAAGAATAAAAGGATTTAGATTTTTTTCATTATCAGTAATTATTTACTAAAATAAAAGATTTTTACTGTCCACCCTGCTCCAAATATTCTTTTATCTTTTTAATAGTCTTTTGAAAGTTAGGAACCCTATAAACTAAAGGAATTAGCTCACTTTCCCATATTTCTTTTTTGTTTTTTAGTAAATAAAGGAACTTTTTCTTGTCCCACTCAAGGCTATAAAAACTAATTTTTTCTTTTATCATTTCCTTTTTCATTTCTATTCCCTTTTCAATTAAAAACAAAACATCATACACATCTCTTGCTTTGTTTCTTGTAAAAATTGTTCTTATTTTTTCTGCCAAAATTTCTTGTTCTTTCATAACAAAAACATCAAATACAGGTATTTCTTCTAAAAATTTTCCCAGAGATTTAATTTCTGGTCTCTCTAAAGCTTTCTCTCTCAAACTTATATCTAATTCAATTTTGCAGAAACTGTTTTTTGTTCCTATGTATAGGGGCCCCTTTATCCATATTGTTACTTTTAGACTGTTTTTGTATTTTGTTTCTTTTAATTTAAAGTCCAAATCAAATCTTTCAAGACCCTTTTCAAGTTTTTTAGGGTTAAACTCTTTTTCACAATTAAAATCTAAATCCTCTGAAAATCTATCTAAACCATAACATTTGCTTAATGCTGTCCCCCCTTTGAAAATAAGCTCTTTTCCATACTCCTGAGACAGGATAAATAAAACAACTGTCTGGAAGTAATCTTTTTCTGCAAATCCAATGTTTCTTAAGTTTCTCTTTTTTGCATATTCTTTTAATTCTTCTTTAGAAATCATGATAAACCCTCCATTTTGAATCTGTTTTTTTGTATTTTGTTGAAAAAGTGTTCAATTTTATATAATTTGTATCTAATTCAAAATTTTTTGAAATGTCTATTTTTTTGTATCTTTCCAACATAAATCCCACTCTTTTTATGAGTGATTGGTTTTTTGTTTTTTTGAGATAATCTATAACCTTTTCTTTTGAAATTTTTGAGTTTTTGAATATCTTTGTAATCTCATCAAAATTTCCTGTTTCTTTTTGTTTTAACATACAATCTAAAAGAAGTTTTTCAGATTCAACAATAAATACTTCCCCTCTGCTTGTTCTCTGTTTTTTATAACCAAAAAAATATTTCATAGGAATAAATCTTATCTTATATCCCTGAAAATCCACTTCTTTATATTTTTTAGTCGTAGCTATCTGGATTGTATTAAGTATTTGCTCAGTATATCCCAAATAAGAAGAAGCAGCCCAGAAAGAGATATACCCTGGATATTTTATGTTACTTGCTATGACATAAATATCTCCATCAACAGTATATTTGTTTTTTGTTATTTTTTTAATTAAGTTTCTTTTTAATAATCTATTTAAGATTATTTTTGAATACTCTCTGGAGCAATAACATAATCTTGTTATGTCATTTAAACTAAAGACAGATTTTTTTCTTAATTCTTCAATTAACTCTATTGTATTTGTTTTCATATCTTTTTTTAGTATTTTTTATTTATAAAGTTATCGTTTTTGATAACTTTGAAGATTAAATATAAGATTATTGACAAGGTACAAGATTATATCAAGAGAAAAATCTAACCTAATGAAATAGAATAATCAACTATTATCCTTAACTATTTATATTGTTATTACCAATAACCGGATTTTTTTATTATCAGTAATTATTTACTAAAATAAAGAATTTAAAAAATTATAAATGAATTTTTATTAAATTCCCTATGACAAAAAGCAAAATTAATAACCGGACACGAGGCTTATTATGGAATACATAAATATTTTCCATACAGAGAAGCAAGATACATAGTTTTTATAAGAGATCCTGCTGAAAGACAGACATCTAGATATAACCAGAATATTTCAAGATTACAAGAAAACAGACCAGACAATAAAAAGCATAAACCTTCCTTCATTTAAAAAATGGTTAAAGCTACAATACAAATTCCTGAAAATGAAAATAAAATTCTTGAGATAGTTAAAGAAAATACAGTCTAAAAACAAAAGAACAAGCTATCGCTATGGTAATTAAACTATGCGGTCAGGAATTATTAGAACCTGAATTAAGACCTGAATTTACTGAAGAAATGAAGAAAGTTGAAAAACAGAAAAGAACTCCTTTCAAAGATAAAAAAGTTAAGAAAAATTATTGAAGAATAAAAAGTATTCTTTTTCAATTTCTGAAAGACTAAAAAAGACAAAAAAGTTTATGAACAGATTTTGAAGAAAATTAATGGGATAATTGATTCTGATCCTGAACATTATAAAAATTTGAGAAAACCCCTGCAACATCTAAAAAAGTTCACATTGGGTTCTTTGTTTTTGGTTTTAATAAAAATAAAAAAGAAGTATGCTTTGAGAATTATAAACACCCGGGAAATATATAAGAAAAACTAAATTCAAAATAACTAAACCTTATCATAACCCCATTCTTTAACAATATTCCTATTTTTGTCTAGGAACCCTTCTTTATGTAGCAATTTATCAACTTTTTCAACTTCTGGTTTTAATTTTTTAGAAAGTTGGTTTTTTGTTTTTTCAGGAATTTGTATTTTTCCTTTTATGTAAACAATTTTTCTATAAAATTCCACTAGGGGTCTTTTTATTGATTTTGGCAGTGGTTTTTTTATCGTTTTTCTGATTTTGACAGATGTCTTACTTTTTAATAAAAGCCCCGCTTTTCCAAATCTATTAAATCTTGGGTTTGTTTTTTCTTTCTCTGGTTCAAATTTTTCATCAACACCCAAGAATCTACAGACTTTTTTATATTCCCTAAAATTGTCTTTTTTAAAATCTTCATAAATTATTATATGAATATTTTTCTTTGGAAACTCTTTAAGATATCTCCTAATTTGCCCCGAGTAACTAACCATTTCTTGATATTCTGGTTTCCATATATTTTTTTCTATATCTCTGAATTTTTCATTCCCACTTTCTATTTTTTTCTGATACCATGCCCTCAATAAATCCACAGGTTCTCTTAAGATTACAACTATCTTAACTCCAGGATTAAATTTTTTTATTTCTCTTGGGGCAGTGTTTGAATAAATATAATTTGGGGTAGATTCTCCTCTAATTTTTTCTCCATCAAATTCCTCAAAATTTTTTAGGTATTCCTTTTCTGATTGTTTCTTTTCAGAAGACTTTTTGTTAAAATATCTTAGTTCTTTTTCTTTTGACATAAAAATCTCTGGATGTTGTCTTAACATTACATGAAGAGAAGTAGTTCCACACCTAGGATGTCCAACAATAAACAGGTTTGGCTTTTTGTTTTGTGCCATGTTTGATAAAAGAGATATTGTTTTAAAACTATTTCTGTTGTTTAATTAAACTTTTAAAGCATATTCCCCATAGATTATTAATGGAAAAATTGTATAAATTAATAAACAAAATTTTAAGCAGGTTTAATATCGGTTTAGTAAAAAAATTTCCAAGGCATTCAACAAGAATTGCTAAAAAACTCTTTAAAAACAAACCAATAACTGCTGTTGAGATTGGAACAGATAAGGGAAGTAATGCCAGAAGTATCCTGGAAACACTAAATATTGGTAGAATTTATTTGATAGATCCTTGGGAAGAACATGGGGAATATCACCGAACACAAGAAGATCTTTCTAATGCAGAAAAGGAGGCAAGAAAGAGGTTAAACAAATATTCCTCGAAGACAGTTTTTATAAAAAAGTATTCTGATGAAGCAATAAAAAATGTTCCTGATAAAATAGATTTTATATATATTGATGGAGACCACTCATATAAACAAACAAAAAAAGATATGGAAAATTACTGGCCAAAAATAAGAAAAGGAGGAATTTTTGCAGGACATGATATTACAGGACAACATGATAAAGAGAAGGAGGGGTGGCAAGAGCTTTCGTAGAGTTTTGTTCAGAAAATAATTTAAGACCAATAATTACCCGGACCGATTGGATTGTAGTAAAGAATTAATTAAATTAGACAAATGAAAAATGCCTAAGGAAAAAACCACAAAAAAATTAGGAAACAAAAAAATCAAAGAATCCAAACCTTCTGATCTGTTACATCCTTCAAGAATAGATCTTATCCCAAAAATTCTTTATATAAGGAATAAGGAAGAGGGAATAGGAAGTAATTTTCTGAAACAGATGTATACAGAACATATAAAATCCTTTAATGATTTTAAAGAAGACAAAAAAACTAGCAAGGAGGACTTTGTCTCTTCGTTCGATAATTTAATAGATTCTGTAAAGAAAAAAGGTTATGACAAAAAGAAAGGAATAATCCCTGTAACAAATGAACTTGTAGCAGGGCATGGAGCACATAGGATTGCAACTTCTTTCTATTTTAATAAAAAAGTGCCTTTAGAATTTGTTAATTCTGATGAACAAATAAAATATAATTACTCTTTTTTTAGAAAAAGAGGTCTTTCAGAAAAATTCTTGGAAGAAATGGCTTTAAGATATTCTAAAATTAAGGGGAAGAATTTGTATTTTTGTATTTTTTGGGGGACTTCTGTGAATAAAATAAATTCTAACAAAATAGAGAAATATCTCCAGAAGAGAAATATAGTTCCTGTTTTTGATAAACAAGCTAAATTAACTGAAACAGGGAAAAAGAATACAATTATTGCGTGTTACGAGGGAGAAAATTGGCTTGGAGAACGTAAAAAAGGATATCCTGGAGCTATGAAAAAGGTAGGAAACTGTTTTAGAGGAGATAACCGGGTTAGAGTATATTTGTTAGAATCAAAAGATATAGAAGAAGTAAGAAATTTAAAAGAAGAAATCCGAGATGACTTGGGGCTTGACAAACATGCTCTCCACATATCAGATACTCCAGAAGAAACAGAAAGACTTTGTGAATTATTTTTTAACAATAACTCCTTATTCCTATTGAACAACTCAAGAAAAGCGTTTTTAATTGATATTCCTTTAGAAGACAGACTAAGAAATATCGAAGATATCGCCATAACTTCAAGTTTTGTATTGAATCTTTATGGGATAAGGGAGGCAAGAGATGTTGATTATATTAGTGAAAAAGGTAGATCGATTAGTGGGCTAAATTCGCACAATAAATTATTCAATAAACAAGAAATCAAAGACTTGGTTTATGATCCTGAAAATTATTTTATATTTAAAGGAATAAAGTTTTTAACACTTGAGAAAGTTTTAGAATTTAAACAAAAAAGAGGAGAGCCAAAGGATGCAAGAGATGTGAAATTAATAAAGAAATTTTTAGATAAAAGCAAAGGGTTTGATATTGAAAAACAAGTATTAAAATTGAAATTTAAAATAACCTCTTTACTTATAAAGTTGCTTAAAATGACTCCACAGGGTTTAAGAGATCGTTTTAAAAGAAACGAAAAACTAAAAAAAATTGTGAGAAGGGCTTTAAACTAAAATGAAAAAAGAAAATAACCCGACAGCCCCAGTATTATTTATTGTTTTTAATAGACTAGACACAACAAAACAAGTCTTTGAAGAAATAAGGAAAGCAAAACCAAAACAATTATTTATTGCAGCAGATGGCCCGAGAAATAAAGAAGAAAAGAAAAAAACAGATGCAGTTAGGAAATATATTTCAGATAATATTGACTGGAAATGCAAAGTTGAGAAGATATTTAGAGAAAAGAATGTAGGATGTGATAAAAATAGTTTAGATGCTTTAGATTATTTTTTTAAAAATGTAGAATATGGTATTTTTTTAGAAGATGATGTTCTCCCTTCACAAGATTTTTTCAGATTTCATTCAGAGTTATTAGAAAAATATAAGAACAATGATAGGATTAAGGCAATATTAGGAGTTAACTTTTTAGGAGAATATAATACGAAGTATAATTATATATTCTCAAGAATCTCTTTTTCTTCATGGGGATTTTCTACCTGGGGCAAAAAGTGGAGAATAGAAAGGAAGAGGATTAAGAATGCAATAGACAAGGGAAAAAGGGTTTCCCCTTATTTTATCCATAATATAATATTAAAAAAGAAAGTTAAAGATGTCCTAGAAAAAGGATTTGAAGGATATGATTATCTTTTTGCAGCAAATAACTACCTGGATAATAGTTTGACAGTTGTCCCAAAAAAGAATCTTGCAAAAAGTATTGGTTTCACTGAAGATTCATCTCATAAAATAAGTAAGACGGATAGAAAATTCTTGGAAGTAGAAAGAATGAAAATGGATTTTCCATTAAAACACTCTACTAATATAAAACCAAATAAAAAATTTGATAGAAGGATTGTTTTTTGGAGCATGAAGAAGATTTTAGAAAAAAAATTAAAAAATTTTCTCAAGATAAAATGAAAATACTTGATCTTGGATGTGGGAAGGGAGAAAATTGTTTTTATCTTTCTAAAAAATATCCTATTTTCCAATTACTTTTAATTTTTTAATAATAATCTTTAAAAACAACAAAACCCCCATTTATTTGATGAAACTTCATTTGGGTTGCGGAAATGATAAGTCTGAAGGATATATCAATTGTGATATTTCTAAAGAAGTAAATCCTGATAAAATTGTTGATTTAGAAAAAACACCTCTTCCTTTTAAGGATAGTTCTGTAGAAGAAATTATTTTAAATCATGTTTTAGAACATATTAATGATTTTATCCCCCTTGTTCATGATTTACATAGAATTTGTAAAAAGGATGCAAAAATCAGAATTAAAGTTCCTTTTTATTTGGCATACAGGCAATTTGGAGATCCTACCCATGTTAGATTTTTTAATCCTTTCACTTTTGATTATTTTGGAATAAAAAAAGGATATTCTCATGAAACCAATACAAATAAACAGATGTTTGATGTAAAAGCGCATTTAAATTATGGAGTCGGTAAAATTCGTTATCTCAATTTTATATTTAATCCTATAATTAATGTAAGCCATAAATTTTATTGTCAATTCTTAGCAACAATCATCCCTGCTTCAGAAATTCATTTCGAATTAAGAGTAATAAAATGAGTAAAAATATAGTCTTTTTTGATTTGGATTATACTTTCGTAAATACAAATACCACTATAGGATTTATAAAATACTGCTTAAAAAATAAAAAAAGAGAGTATTTTTTTAGATTCTTGTTGATGAATATATTGTTTTTAATCTCTCCATTGATATCTCCTTTTAAAAAGATAGGGGCAAAAGATCTTTTGTTTTTACTAAGAGGGATGAAAAAAGAAGAGCTATATTTATTTGGAAAAGAATATGCAAAAGAAATTTTTAATAACAACCTAAACAAAAAAGTTTATTCTATTTTGGAAGAACATAAAATAAAAGGGAAAAAATTAATTTTAATTACTTCTACTATTGAAGAAGTAGCACAAAATTTTTCAGAATTAATGGGGTTTGATGATTATTTTTCTTCAAAATTGAATTATAAGGATAATCTTTTTAATGGAAAACTTAGAGAGAATATTGAAGGAAAAAAGGATCTTATAATAAAACAAATTAAAAATAAATATCCTGATTCTTCAATAGTCTTTTATACAGATAATTCTGAAGACCTTTCTTCAAAAAAATATGTGAATGAATTTATTGGTGTGGCAAATAATTCAAACCAAGTTTCTTTTTGGAGAGACAAAAAAATAAAATATATAGATTTAAGCTCAAAAAAAATAGATAAAAAGACTCTTTTTATTCCCGGATTTTATTATTTTAAATATAGAATAACCTTAAAACAATTTGTACTTTACCATTTTTTATTTTTTTTGATAATTTTATTTACTATTGGAAAGAATCTTCCTTTTTCATTCATTTCAATAGCACTTGCATGGATTGCATATATCTCTTTGTATGAAATAGGTTATTTTATGAATGATCTATACTCGACCAGATTAGAAAAAAACCCCACCTTTAGGATAAAAACTCCTTCTAAAAAAGAAAAACTTTTCTTTATTTTTTTTCATTTTTTCTTTTTCATAATAATCTCGTTATCTCTCTTGTTCTTTCTTAGAGGATTGATTCAATTAAATATTTTCATATTTTTAGTTTTGTCTCTTTTTATTTTATTAGTATTCATTCTCCATAATATTGTAAATCCAAAAAAAAGACTTTTTACATACTTTTTTCTAAAAATCTCTCATATTATAATCCCTTTTTCAATAATTATTAATATTGATTTTCTTATATTTTTATTTGTTTCTTTAATAATATTTTATCTTCCCAAATATCTTCTTGAATATTTTTTAAGACACAATTATGGGAAAAAAATAAGCCTAAATCCTAGAAAAAAAATATTTTTTGTTCAATTAATTTTTATTTTTATAATTATCTCAGTCTTTATTAGTTATGGATTTTGTAATTTTATTCTTCTCTCAGGATCATATTATTTGTTATTGGAGATTTTAAATATCTTCTTTAACTCTAGACAAAACAATCCCCCTAAACCTCTCTAAACCCTTCTCAAGTCCTCTTGAGTATTTTATTGAATTCTTTTCCATATTTATTTAATTCAAATTCCTTTAGGAATCTTTGTCTTCCTTGTTTTTCCATGTTTATTCTTTGTTTTGGATTGTTATAAAGTTTTTCTATGTATTTTGCAATTTCTTCAGGGGTGTTTTTCTCTAATATGTATCCTGTTTTATTATGCTTAATTATATTTGGAATAGCTGCAATTCCATTAGCAATCACAGGAAGCCCCAACATCATTCCTTCAACTATAACTCTTCCAAATGTTTCTAATTTATATTCTGTCGGAAAAACCAGAACATCTGAATTTTCTAGAATTTTATTTTTCTCTTTTCCTGTTTTCTTCCCCAAATAATTTACTTTATCTTGCAAGTTATTGTCTTTCACAAAATTTTGAAACTTGTTTTTTTCTTTTTCTCCAGAGAAAGAACCAACAAAATTACATTTGAAATCAATATTTTTTTCTTTTAAAATCTTGCATGCTTCAAGAAGTTTAAACCACCCTTTTGTTTCATCCATATTGGAAAGGAAGAGAATGTTTAATTCAGAATCTTTTTTCTTTTCTCTTTGTTTAATTATTTTATTAAATTCTTTTTCTGTTATCTCATTTTTTATTGCATTTGGAAGAATAAATATATCTTTTTCCCCTATCCAAGGAGAAACATCCTTGATTAATTGTTCTCCTAAAACAATTGTTTTTTCTCCTGAAAACATTTTCCTATATAAAATATTATTAAAAAGATTCTTTATTGTTCTGCTTCTTATATGAAATAGGATTTTTCCATTACCAAGATGTTTTTTAATTTCTCGGATAAAATAAAAATCTCTAATTAACCCTAAACCAGATGTAGCAGGAACAAAATAAATTAAATCAGGTTTGAAAGTTTTGAGTTTTTCTTTAATTTGTTTTTTAACTTTTGAAATACCTTTAATTTTATTTGTATTTATTTTTCCCACATCTGACATTTCTTTCGAATAATTTAGTTTTATATTTTCAACCTGGAAATCTTTTGAATTTTTTAAAATATTTAAACACATTTCAGAAGACATTGCACTTCCATAATAAGGTGGAGGCAAAGGACTTAGAAATAAAACTTTCTTTTTTCTTTCTTGTGTTTTATTTTTATGAGTTTGTTCATCCATTTTATTTTTATCCTACCAATAACACCCCCCTTCAATTTTGTCATAGTTTTGCATAAAATCTTCTTTTAATGGTTTTATCCAATATTCATTCATTGGAATTTTGCCTTCCCATCTCTTTCCTCTTATTCCAAATAATAATTGCAACCCTCCCCCCAAATGAAGAGCCTGTTTTCCTTTTGATTTTACATATGCTGCCAAAGGCATACCATAAGCTCCACAACCAATCAATGCAATATCAAAGTCTTTTTTATCTATCTGTTTTTTCATATAATCAAGAGCTTCAAACCAATCTTTAAACCTATTATCTTTATTATTTGCTAGTGTTTGAATAGCTTTAACTACTTCTAACTTTTCCAGTTTAGGCAATATCCCTAATTCTTCTCTTTTTTCCATTTGTTTCTCAATTGTTTTCTTGAATGGATGAACAACTAAAACTTTCTTACCTTCAAGCGATTTTATCCATTCATGGTTATACCTTCCTGCAGATGAAATTGGAACAAGGTGTTTTATGTTTGGAAGCTTTTTCAGCAATCTTATTTTTTTGAAAAAATGTTTTTTATAATTCCATATTGCAAGAAAATCTACTTCTCTTGCAGCATCCATATAAACTTTTCTGAACTTTTCTAACAAAGAAGAATCTTTTGGAAAAAATCCTGAATAAAAACATAACAAATCAAACTGGCCCTCTTGAGTTAAATTCCTGAATTCAGTACTTCCAAATCTAGCCAACATAAAAGGCTCTTTTAATTTTATTTTTTCAGAAATTTGTTTTTCAGATTCTTCTTTTTCTAATAATTTAACTCTTTTCTCTCCATTAAAAAAACCTATTTTTTTAGTATATAATTCTTTTAGTTTATACATTCCAATAGTTTTTCCATAAATACTTTTCAACTTATTATAAAGTTCTGGTTTTTCTCTTAAGTATTTTAATATTGGATTCATTTTGCATCTAATTCTTTACTATAACCAAACAACTCAAAATCTTTTTTATACTTTTCCTGAACTAATCTTTTAGTTTCTTCATTATAATAATCCTTGTAATCTCTTTTCCCCCTTTTACATGTTTAATCTTATCACTTTACTTTCTTCAAAAAACCCAAAGTCCCTCTTTATATTTATTTAATCCAAATTCCCTTAGGAATCTTGTCTTTCTTGCTTTCTAATGTCTATTTTTTATTTTGGGTTGTTACAAAGTTTTTCAATATATTTTACAATTTCTTCAAGTGTATTTTTCAATGACATAATCTGTTTAGTGTGTTTAATCTTTTAAACTTTAATATTTTTAAAACTTCTAATAGTTTATCTCAGAGAATTTTTTACTTTTCTTATTTTCTTAAAGAGTTCTTTTCCACCAATTGATTTTAATGGAACATAGAAAAGGTTTTTCAAGTAATACCGCTTCATAGCATCTATTTTATTTATCTTTTTAAAGAGAGATGGATAATTTCTTTGCACAAGATTAACCAAGCTTTCATCGTCATGACCATAATTATCATCCGCAGATTTTTTTATTTGAGATTTATATTGTGGAATAAATTTTAGCCACCTTTTCTTGTGTGCAAAAAGAAAACCGGTGTTTACATTTTGTTTTTTTCCATATAATCGGATATTTCCATCATAATGATAAATCCATTTGTCTGAGAATTTGATTTTAGCAAAGTCCCATTTTTTTCTTTTATTGTTAAATCTTGAAACAGATGCATCTACCCAAGCGAAAAATTCAGAATTAAAAGGGTTTTTGTCTATTATTTCTTCCACTAGATAGATTTTGCTCGTCCAAACAGTGAATGTTTTTTTAAAAACATCTTCTCCAGACTTCTTATAATCTCTAAAATACTTTAAATATCCTTTCTCAGGAGCTAATCTTTTTTCATTAAGTTTCTTTAGATACTCTACATTAGAATTCTTACAGGATTCTAGGTAATCTTTGGATATTTTATGGGTGGGGAGTTCTTCTATTTTTCTTTTTACGGCTTTAAAATTATTTGTTTTTAAATGTTTCTTAAAAAAATCTAATATTTTCTCATCATCATAAAAAAGAACAACCTTTTTGTCTTTAAGCAAATCAAGAGTTCCTGGAATAGACTTAAGATAATGTTCTATGTCTCGTTTTGTGTTGCCTTTAATATGCCAAAATCCAGTAATATATGTGGTGTCATCTTTATTTGATATCATCTTTCCAGTTTTATTTTTTTAATCCACAATATTTTAAAAACCTTTGTCTTTTTATAATCCTTTTAATTTATTATAAAGTTCTGGTTTTTCTCTTAAGTATTTTAATATTGGATTCATTTTGCATCTAATTCTTTACTATAACCAAACAACTCAAAATCTTTTTTATACTTTTCCTGAACTAATCTTTTAGTTTCTTCATTATAATAATCCTTGTAATCCTTCTTCTTTTTTGACTTTCTTTTATGAGGAAGTTTTGGATGATTTCTTATCCCTGCTTTTTTCATAACTTCTTTAAAATCTTTTTCCAGATTTTCGAACTTCCCGACAAAATCTAGATTAAATCCTTCTATAAAATAATATTGGGGTTTAAAATGCCTATCTAGTTTATGAGCTGGAATCTTGTAAATCGCCTTAACAAAAATCCTTAAATGACATATTTTCAAACAACTCTTTTGGATGGTTTGCCATTACACTCGATTCTGCTGGATAAGGTATTTTATCTTTATAAGCAGAAACAATTCTATCATAAGGATTTCTTACAAAAGTGAATTTAAAATAATTTTCGCTATTTTTTAGTTTTTTAACCCTGATTCTTCTGAAACTGCTTTTAGACAGAAGCACTTCCTTTATTGAACTTGAAGCACATTTGTTTATCAGAAAATAAATAGTTCTGTATTTTTCTGAAACCCATGCAGCATGACTCTGGTCAATTCTATTTAGCCACTTTAAGAATAATATGGGTCTTCTTAGAAATGTTTTTCTCTCGAGATTTTTTAAGGTATCCTTTGTTCTTTTGTTTATTTTTTTTATTATCATTTGGAAGCGATTTTTTAATTTGAGTTAAATTTTGTTTTCATTACATTTTTTAATTATCTTAAATAAATCAAACTCTTTTTTAATATTTATGTTTGTCTTCAAAATCTTTATAAACAATTTCAATTTTCCAGAAACATGAAGAAAAATGTTTTATTTATTTGGATTCCTAAAGCAGCAGGAACAAGCATTAGAAAGGCTTTAGATAAATATGGTTGTCCTACATTAACACATCCCAAATCAATGTATCATGATTCTTATTTAAGTTTCAATAACAAGGGTTTTGTAACATTCGGACATGTAAATATATCTTATTTATTAAAAAAAGGAATTGTAAACAGGGAGTATTTTGATGGGGCATTTAAGTTTTGTTTTGTAAGAAATCCCTGGGATAGACTAGTTTCATTATACCATTACAGAGATTATGATAAAAACAAAGGCAAAAAAAGATTAAAAAAGATGTCTTTTGAAGAATTTGTAAAACTTGTTTATAAGAAATATAAAAAGAGAAATTCTTTTTTTGCAAAATTAATTAATCCTCTTTATGGTTATCCGCGGGTTTTTAAGTATCTTGATAATTTTTTAACTTTATTAAGATTAGATTTTTTAATGCCTCTTCCACCAGTGGGACATTATAGTGTTAGAGGACTTAGCCAGGCAAATTCCCAAACAGATTGGGTTTTTGATGAAAATGGAAATAAACTCCCAGATTTTATAGGAAGATTTGAAAATTTAGAAGAAGATTGGAAAAAGATTTGTAAAAAAATAGGAATAGATTATGTTCCCCTATCTAAAAATAATATAAGTAAAAAAAGAAAAAACTATAGGGATTATTATTCAGAAAAAACAAAAAAGATAGTAGAAGAAATGTATAAAGAAGACATAAAACAATTTGGTTATAGGTTCTAGTCTATTTTAATTTCCCATCCTAAAAAGGAACATTCAATCTTTTTAATATTTTCTCCACATAGATTCTGGTTTTTGTTTTGTATGTAATCCAACGGAAAAGTTTCCATAAATTGTCTTTTATAGAGAATGTTTTTTTATAAGGAAGATTCAGGCCGGCTATTTTATTGTAATACAAATAATGCTTTTTATCAGGAAAAACATATTTGTAGTGCCAGGGCTTAATCTTGCCGGTGTAGTGAATTAAACTTGGATTTTTTATAAGTTCTTTATATTTATTTTTCAGAATTCTCATTCCTTTTGCAGTGTCGTCCCAAATCCATTTTTGCCTATTCCACCTCAAATCCAAGAACTTTTTATCATTTTTTGTTACTATATTCATTGTATCTTGATTTTCACAAGAGAGTTTATCATGGTTTTTTTCTAAATATTCTATACATCTTCTTCCATAGTTGTTTTCTTTCCACTTAGGAACATCAATGAGAAGCACTCCTGCATTAAAATAATTGTTTTCTTCTCTTAACCCCATAATATAATCTTTCACCCCCCCAATTGTTTTTCCTTCGAGGTTTTTATCAAATAGTTTTTTTATATCATCCAAAACAACAATATCTGGGTCTAAATATATTATTTTTTTTATGTCCATATTTTCTAAGATAGCAGTTCTATAGTGGGTAACTTCAGAGATGTGTTTTCTATGATTATATTTCAAAAAGTCAACTTCTGGTTTCTTAATGAAATTTATTTTTGCCCCATATTTTTTTATATGTTCTTTTAAGTTTTCTTTTTGTTTTTTATCCAAGTCCTTTTCTCCTAGATAAAATATTACATCTTTTTCATAGGATGTATTTTCCAATATAGATATTATCAAAACCTTATATTGGTTAAAATAATTTTTGTCAATAGTAGAAAGTATATTTATTTTATTTGACATCTTACTCCCTAAATTCTAATTCATCCAACATTCCGAATTCCCAATCATCTCTTTTGGATGATGTATATGTGAATTCTTTATGAGCAATTATCTCTTCGGGAATATCCTTCGCTTCCCAGACTTTAATAGGTCCTAAAAACTGTCCTCCAAATTGTGCAAAATCACCCAAATTCATTCCCTGAGATTCTAAGTTTTTCAAAATTGTGTTTGGTTCTTTATGTGCTATTTTAAGATTTTGTTCTTCTCCAAACAAATAATTCCTAACCACAAAGGAGTTAATTGTTCTAGGGCTTAAATAAAATCCTGCACCCTTTTCAGCCATTGATAATCCCTTATTGCTATTCTCCAAATAATCCATTAAAAACACTCCTGCCTCCAATCCCTCTTCAAACTCCCTTAAACTATCAACATAAAGATATTTCAAAGGCACATTAAACTTTTGCTCATTTTTGACAAATACTGCTATTGGTTGTTGAAACTCTCCTTGTTTTTTTTCTACTCTAATTGACAAAATTCCTGAATTTTCTTTTGCAAACCTATATTTTGTTTCATTATTTTCCCAAACAATGTCTTCGTCAAGTTGGACACCAAGATTATAGGTGTATATAGCTCCTTCATTTGTTTCTTCAGTAAGTTTTTCTTCTCTTTTCATTGTAGGAATATAGCTCAGTCTATCTTTCATTTCTTTCCCACTTCCGATTCTTGAATAAGCACTATACTTTCCAATATCTGAAGAATCAATTAATAAATGGGTCGAATTTGTTGATTTTATAAAACTTAAAGCTGAATCAGGATTTTGGGTTGTCAAAACATATCTCCCAATTAAATGAACTCTGTAGGGTGGATGGAATCCACCATCCACAATTGTGGCTCTTTTCCCAAGAGTTTGAAGCCAATAACCATAATCCCACCAATGTAAAAATACAGAACTTTCATCAGTATTTTCTCTCACCCATTTCATTGCCTCCTGCCACTGATCATTAGCTGAAGGGCCTGTATTGCTTGCTTGCATCATTGAACTTTGATAAAATTCCAAACCAGAAATTATTAAACCAAAAATTACAGCAATTAAAGCAATCCACATAAAAATTTTAACTAATTCATCTTTATTTTTTCTCGCAATATTATATAATTTAACAGGAACAATACTCCCAACAAAGCATACCACTGGAGTAATAACAAAAAACAATCTTACTGCTCCTCTTGCAGCAATCAACATAAAAATTAGCCAAGAAAAAGTTATTATCCATCCTGTTTCAATATAAAATGAGTCTGATTTTTCTTTACTATACAACCAAACAGAATATCCTAAAAAAAGGATAACTGGAGCAAAATAAACAAACTTCTTCATAATCTCAGATCCACTAAATAGTGTATGGGACGAGAAAATAATTCCTAAAAACATTAAAACTGACAACCCAAAAAAAGCATTTCTTCTTTTTTTAATTCCCGATATTTTTTTTGAAATTTCATTACAAACAAAAATTATACCTAAAACAAACAACCAAAAAAACTCCTCACCTGTTTGGTTCATCCAATTACTTAATGAAGGAGACCTGTTTTCTGCAACAGTTTCACCAACTCTTCCTGTTCCAAAAGGATCAAGTATTTTTTCAAACACCTGCCCAATAATTGATAATTCTCCCATAACAGTAAGCAATATCAAGCCCAAAATAAACAAAATAGCAAAACTTGTTAAAATTTCATATTTTTCCTGAATTTTTAACATTTTTCTTTTACGCAGATAAATCATTAAATAATCAATTATAAGAAAACCTAAAACAACCACACTTATCAATCCAGTAGAGCTTAACATATATTTGCTTATTGTCGTAGATATTATGCGTCCTGAAATTAAAGGAGTGAAAACAAGTGATGAAGATATAATCAAAGCATAAAATAAAGGAATAACTCCCAATATTTTCAAACTGTTTGTTGATTTTCTTTTAACAAACCAAAATATTAATACAGCAAGAGGAACAACCATAAAAGAAAACCTTGCCAACCCTCCCCATGTAGCAATTGTTAAAGCCATTAAAAAACCGACTAAAACACCCCCCAAACATTTTTTTGTTAATTCCTCCTTATTTATTTTACCAGAATTTTTATCAAGATATTTTAGTGAAACAGCAAAACCTAAAAGCAACAAAAAAAACGCAGACATACCAATTGATTCATGGTCTGCAAAACCAGCCATAGTTCTATATAAATACATTGGAGTAATAGTAAGAAATAAAGATGCAATCAAACCAATAGTTCGCGATTTTGTTAGTTTACTTACCAACAAAAAATAAACAAATATTCCCAATACAAAAAATATAACTGGGTTAATTATATGTGCATAATTTAATGTAAATCCTTCATAAAAAACATCCCCTATTTTCTGAATCATAATTGAACTATGGGGGAGTATTTCTGGAGTCCAGCCTTTACACTCTTGATCATAAACAACCCTGAGAGAATCGCATTCAGGCATTTTTCCTGGCTGATCCATTGTTTCTGCAACCCTTAAAAAATAATAAGGGTCCAATGCTAAAGGAATTTTTTCCCCAGTTGTTTGGTCTTTTAATAAATCTAGGTTTTGAATTCTAATAAAAACACCCAACAATATAATTAAAAGAATTCCTATAACTACAAAAATTTTTTGCGCTTTTTTTGTTTTTAAAAACTCTGTGGTTTTCCCAAACCCATACTTTATTCCATCATACAAATCACTTCTCATACTAAAATTAATTATTGTCTTTATTTAAAAGTTTAGTTATACTATTTAATTATAATTCAATAATTCCCAATCCATAAAAACTACCAATTAGGCTTCTCCAAACCTTTTTTTTAGAGTATTTAAAATCTGTAACCAATCTGTAAAACCATTCCAAACCTATTCTTTGAATTATTTTTGGTGCTTCTTTTTTACTTCCTAATACAAAATCAATTCCTGCCCCAACATTAAAAATACATTCTGCTTTAGTTTTATCAGCCAAATCATTGCTTAAAATGTTCTGTTTTGGACACCCAATACCTACCCAAATGTAATGTGGTTTGAATTTATTAATTTCTCCAACAATTTTTTCAACTTCCTTTTCTGAAAAAACATTTTCTTTTATGTAAGGAGGATTATATGAAGAAATACTTTTTTGCCCCAAACAATACTTTTTAGCCAATTTTTTAATTTCTTTCTTTTCTTTTCCTATAAAAAAATGTTTTTTCTCTTTTGATAATTCTCTATCAGATAAAAATTCCTGTGTAAAACTCGGTCCTCTTATTCTATTTACTATTTTAAAATTCTTTATTGAAACTAATAAAGAAATAATAAATCCATCAATGAAATTTATGTTTCTATCCTTTTCAAGACTTTTTCTAAATTCAGGTATTTTCTTAAAATTATACAAATCATGAGAATTAATAAAATTAAAAATTGTTGTTTTATTTCCCAGACCTTTTTTTATTTTTTCCTTAAGACTTGGAAAACTTTCGTGCTGAAATTTTATTTTATCCATTTTATAAACCAAAATTCTCAATAAACCTTAAAATATTTTTATACTCTTGTAAATATTCATATCCTTTTCTTTTTAAAACAAAACATTTGTTATTTTTTTCTTTTTCAATAAAACCTTTTTCAATTAATTCGTTAAGATACTCTTTGAATTTTTGGGGAGATAGGTTTGATTTATGTAAAAGTTTTGTAATTTTTGCTTTTCTTTGTTGTTTTATGGCTTCTAAAATATCTTTTATAATTTCAAGCCTGTTTCTTCTTGTCATTTTATCTTTTTTTTATTTTCAGTTAATTTTATTACAGTATAAAAGAATAATGAGAAAAACACTATGTTTAAGCCATAAACAATAATCTCAACTAAACTATTCCAGTTCCAGAAAAAATACAATAAAGTATTCAAAATCCAAATAATTAACCCAATAGTTATTGTAAGAAAGTATAATCTTGCAAAATTATCTTTTTTCTGATTCACATATATCACAACACCCATAAATAAAAACAATAAAACCTGGAAAATACACATAATTCCTCCTCCATTAAATATAGAACTAGCAATTGTTATTATTAATGCAACAGAGTAAAGAACAAACATATTTAGATTAAAAAAAGAATGGTAATGCTTGCTTTTTTCAACCCTTTTCCATATTAAACTATAAAATAACAATAAACCCGCAACTATTATAAAAAATTCAAATAATATCTTGATAGCCGAAGAATAATATGGTGGAAAACCTTCTCCCCCACCTAGGCCTAAAATGTATCTTGTTAAAAATGCTATTCCAAAAAAGAAAAAAGAGTTTCTAAAATATCTCAGACCCTGATAGTCACTTATCTTAAACAACCTGTCTGTTTTTAATACAATAATACTGCAAACAAAGACAACAATCAATGCATAGATTATCTTTAAAATTTCTTTGTTCCCCAATATCCAGTCATAGACCATAGAAAACAGAGATTTTATTATTATTTAAATCTAATTAAATCCCAAATATGTATTTTAGATACATAACTCTTTTAAAAACCAATACTATTGGTTTAGTATGGAAACAAAAAAGCAAAAAAAAGCTCTTGTATGTGGGGCAGGAGGATTTATTGGAAGTCACTTGATTAAAAGATTAAAGAAAGAAGGTTATTGGGTAAGGGGTGTTGATTTAAAACAACCAAGATATTCTAAAACCGAAGCAGATGATTTTGCTATTGGAGACTTAAGAGATTTAGATTTTGTTAAGAGGGTTATTGATAGAGGTTTCGATGAAGTATATCAACTCGCAGCAGATATGGGTGGGGCAGGTTTTGTTTTTACAGGAGAAAATGATGCAGAGATAATGCATAATTCAGCTTTAATTAATTTAAATGTCTTGGATGAATCATATAAAAGAAATGTTAAAAAAATATTTTATTCCTCTTCAGCTTGCGTTTACCCAGAATATGCACAAGAAGACCCTAATGTAGAAGGACTAAAAGAATCTTCTGCTTATCCAGCAGCACCAGATTCGGAATATGGTTGGGAAAAGTTATTCAGTGAAAGATTATATCTTGCTTATAAAAGAAATAAAGGAATGGATGTAAAAATTGCAAGATTTCATAATGTTTTTGGACCAGAAGGAAGCTGGAATGACGGAAGAGAAAAAGCTCCTGCTGCAATGTGTAGAAAAGTAGCTATAGCTTCTGAAGGAGGGGAAATTGAAATTTGGGGTGATGGGGAACAAACTCGTTCATTTTTATATGTTGATGAATGTTTAGAAGGAATAAGAAAGCTAATGGATTCTGATTTTTCAGGACCAGTAAATATTGGTTCCGACGAGAAAATTTCAATTAATAGACTAGTAAAAATGGTTTCAGAGATTGCTGGGAAAGAAATAAATATAAAACATATAGATGGGCCTTTGGGTGTAAGGGGAAGGAATTCAGAAAATACATTAATAAAAGAAAAGATTGGCTGGAAGCCCGACTATCCTTTAAGAAAAGGTATAGAAAAAACTTACGGCTGGATTAAAAAACAAATAGAAAACCAAAATCAAGACAATTAATTTTTATAACATCAAAAAACCTATTGCAATAAATACTAATTGTATTCCATATATAAACCATACAACATCATTCTCATAAACTTTCCCCTTAAATTTCTTCAAAAACCAAATTGAAAAATGTGTTAATCCATATATTTTATCATATTTCAACTCTAAACTCCCATCAGGATTTGGTTGTCCAAATGAATGTTTTTTTAACTTTCCTCTAAGTTTTAAACCTGTTTCAATTATGTAGGGTATAAAAACAATTAACGCTATTTTCTCAAAATTACCCAAAATTGCCATTCCTGCTATTAATGCTCCAATCCCCCAAGTTAATGAATCTCCTGGAAAAACTCTTGCAGGATTTTTATTGTAAAAATAAAAACCCAATAATGCTGCAACCATTATTAATCCAATCAGTCCCAGCCAAGATGTGCCGGTTGAATAAGCTACAAAAGATAAAAAACTTAAAATTAAAATTCCTTGTCCTGTTTCTAACCCATTAAATCCTGCTAAAAAATTGTAAGTTGTTGTAGCACCAGCCACACCGATAGGTATAGCCAATAATGGGTAAATCAAACCCAGATTTACATTCCCAAAGAAGGGGATGCCCATTGAAGCATTCCCTGCATTTATTACTACTAACGGAGTTGCTGCTACAAAAGAAATGATTAATCTTACTTTTGTTGAAAGACCTCCATTTTTCCACCCCAAAAAATCATCAACCACTCCTACCAAAGCCAAAATCAAAATCACACATAATAATGCAAAAATCTTAAGTGAAACCTCACTCTCAGAATGAAAAACAAATGTCCTAATAGCAATATAATATAAAACCCCTGCTACAAACCCCATAATTACAACAAACCCTCCAGAAGAAGCCACGTTTTTTGGATTATCTGGTTTATTCATATCTTCCCATAAATACCCCTCCTTCCACATTTTTTTAATCCATTCTTTGGTGAATAAAAAACTACACAAAAAACTAATTATGAATGCTCCAAATAAAATGTTAATTTCCATAAGATATAATTGTTTTCTATTATTTTAAATTTTGCTTATTTTCAAATTTTTATTAAACCCAGTTAAATAATTTTTTCTTTCTTAATTTTTCAATCAATGTTTTATCTAGATTTTTCTTCTTATTCTATTTCGTTAAGTAAATCTTCTGCACTTTTTTCTTGAGACAAGCTATTTTCTGACCCACAATGCGGGCAAACACTTGGTTCTCTCACCGCCTCAAAAAAATAATTGCACTTATCGCATCTTAATTTCATTTTTTCACCTTTATTTAAACATCATAGGAGTTACATACACCTCAATTAAACCAGCAATAACAAGCAAAATAATGCCTGCAATAATTAAAAGCAGTGTATCGTGCATAATATCCCAGAATTTTTCTTTTTTAAATTCTTTTCGCACAATTGCTAATCCTATAATTCCGCCTGCCAAAGTCCCTATAAAATAGGAAGCTATTTCTGGCAAACCATGTATCATATATCTTGCTAAACTTAGAGGCAAACCCCAAATGTCTTTTTTTGCAAAAATTACCATAGCCCCCGAGATAACACTTGCATTCCACGCTAAAATAAAAATCCCTCCTGCTCCAAAAATTATTGAAAAAACAACAGTAAATATCATAACATACAAATTATTTGCAAAAATTCCCCAAAACATATCTCTCTTTGAAAAACCCCCTGTTACCTTCCCTGTAATAACTCCATGTTCTCTTGCACAAGAATCATAGTTTGTTGGATTATTGATTGAACAATATGTTTCAATTTGTGCCTGGTAGTTGTCTACACTTCCCAAAGCAATATAAAATATAGAAAAAGCAATAATAAATCCTAAAAATAACCAAAGAAGTGCATAAATTGTTTTTCCATGAGATTTCCAAAGGTTAAACTCTTCCTCTTCTTCCTCTTCCTCCTTCATTTTAATCATATAATAAATATAAGGCATAGAAAACATAACTGTAAATGTAACAATCAAAATTCCAGAATATTGCGATAAAACAACATCTCCTGAAAAAATCCAGCTAACTAAAATCACAGATAAACCTGCATAGATAAAACCTACAAAAAATAATTCCCAAGGTCTTTTTTCCGACCTCTTTGGATTTAGCAACATTTCTAACATTTTATTTTTAAGAAATTAAAGTTTTAAAATGTATTGAAAAATTTCAATATCCTTTTGTAATATTTATACCAAATAATCAATACCAAAAAGAAAAACCTTTTTATACACCTAAACCCTATCTAAAATAAAAGAGGTTTATGATGAAATTTCTTCAACTTAATAAAATCTATAAAGATATCAAATCTGTAAAAATTCAAGGAGCAACAAATGTTGCTCGCGCTGCACTTAAAGCATATTCTCTTTCTCCAAAAAAATCAACAATTAAAAAATTAAAATCCCTTCGTCCAACAGAACCTATGCTTCAAAATGTTTTAAAAAATAAAAAAATAAAAAAATTTAAAGACTGCTCCACTCAGAATCGTTTGGGGTTAATGCTTTATTGTAAATCTTCAAGTCATCAATTCCTCCATGGAAGTTAACTCCTACTGTAAAAAAATTCTCTGTAGGTGCAATTTGTCCACTGAATTGGGATTCTGAACTAGCTTCACCATCTAAATAAATCTTAATTTTGGAACCATCATATGTTGCAACAACCTGTGTCCATTCTCTTGCTGGCAAATTTTCAGGATTAGTAACTGTAGTTCGTCCCCTAGACCCTCCCCCCATTACTTGGAAGATTAAATTTCCTTCTTCGTTAAAGCCTAACCAATAACCTTTATTTGCTGCCGAGTGAGATTTTTTCACTAAAGAAACACTTTTTTCACCACTAGCTTGATTCCTTGTTGTTGGTCTTACTTTAAAAGAAACTGTTATCTCGTTTGTGTCATCTACATTCAAAAAATCACTTTCGCTTCCCCCTGGAATAAGTATGTAGCTATCACTATCTCCATAATAATGCTTATCCCCTCCTGTAGGTCCAGAAAGTATTGACACACCATCTCCATCCATATATCTTTCAGTTTCTGATGCAGTGTTGAAGTCCCAGTCTAGGAGTAATTGATCTTCACCCCCCTCATCACTATCACTTGCATCATCACTATCACTTGCATCATCACCAGTTGTTTCTGTTTCATCCTCATCGCTGTCAAAATCATCTCCATCTTCATCGTAAACACACTTTCCTTGAGAACACTTCATTTCTTTGCTATTATATTCCATCGTTCTACAATCAAATACTTCAGCATTAGCCCTGCTTTGACTTGCACAAGAATATTCCAATAGGTGGGAATCTCCCAAACAGTGATCTCTTAGACTTTCACTAAATCCAGAGGATAGTTCTATATCTACCTGAGATTCTTCTTTATAAGGATTTCTTCCGGATCTTCCTCCATCTCCATCTGTACATGAATCTCCTTCGCACAAACCAGTATTTTCATCACATCCTATTTCGCAATTACTTTCGCTTTTGACATAGGGTTTATTTTTTTGTAAAAAGTCCTGTACATCATTTTCTTCTGATCTATCCAAAATCAAGTCGTCTTCATCAACATCTCCATCTCCATCTAAATCAACTTTGCTATCTATTGTGCAAGTATAGGTGATCGATTTATCTCCCCAAGCGCAACGGTCTTCTTTTACTCCTTCACTTCCATCAATTAATTGATAACGCAAGGTTTTACCTCTTTTTGCACAAGTTATTGGTTCGATATCACAATAACAAGAGTTAATCTTTGTTTCTTTCACACTCTTCTGACCAGAAGGATTAATATCATAATCGACTTCTACATCCTCACAAACAACTTCTCCTGGACACTCATACTCTAAAGGTTCTTCATTTGTTTCAGTTCCATCAGAATTACAAGATGTTTCAATTATTGTGTTTCCATCTCGTGTGTCTCCTTCAATTGAAGCTTCGCCATTTTCATACCTTGATAAGGTATATCCTGGCGTAAAAAATTCTTCAGTTGTTTTAGTATTTTCTAAGTCGTCACTATCTTCACAAGAAACTGTGTTTCCTGGAGCACAATATCCTGCAGTTCGCGTATCCCCAAAAAGATTTATCCTCTTGGTTTTACATTTGCTCCCTGGATCATATGAGGAACAGCTAACTTCTTGAGACCTAGGCATATATCTATCAGCAATAATCCAACGATTCCATTTCTTATAGAAATATTCCGTCAAAACATCGTCATCTTCACATATATCTGCTTTTATTATAGTCCTAGCATCATCGGAGATGTACTGGATTCCTCCAGCATCCTCTACATTTATTTCTTCGTCACTATCACTATCACTATCCCTTACCTGATCAGTAGTTCTCCTATCAAGCAAATCCTCATGATCTCCTATCTCTCCTGAAACTCTTCCAGTAATTCCTGAGTTATCAAAAGGCCAAATTGCAGAAACTAAAGACATTGTTAAAACTAAAGTAATCATCAAAACTGTTAATTGTATTTTCTTCATCTTTTCACCTCCTTTCAATTATCTAAGACAAATAAGGTTTTTATTTTCACCAAATTTAACTATTAACAAAAATATAAAAACCTTTTTATATTTAACTCTTCTAAAATAAACAAAGATGATGCTTAAAAAATTAAAACTTAATAAAATCTATAAAGATATCAAATCTGTAAAAATTCAAGGAGCAACAAATGTTGCTCGCGCTGCACTTAAAGCATATTCTCTTTCTCCAAAAAAATCAACAATTAAAAAATTAAAATCCCTTCGTCCAACAGAACCTATGCTTCAAAATGTTTTAAAAAAACTTTCTAAAGGAGTTCCAAAAAAAGAAATTCTTAAACACTTTTCTGAATCACAAGAAAAGATTAATTCTCATGTTTTCAAATTAATAAAATCAAAAGATATAGTTTACACTCATTGCCACTCAACAAATGTTTCCAAATCTTTAATTAATGCAAAACAAAAAGGAAAAAATTTCCAAGTTTTCAACACAGAAACCCGCCCTCTTTATCAGGGAAAAAAAACAGCTAAGGAATTGGGAAAAGCAGGAATTAAAGTAACAATGTTTGTAGATTCTGCTTTAGGCATAGCTCTTGATAAAAAACAAGGAACTAAAAAAGTTTCAAAAGTATTTTTAGGCTCTGATGCAATTTTAAAAAATGGAGATGTAGTAAACAAAATCGGGAGCGGAATAATTTCTGAAATTGCAAAAAATAAAAAAATTCCTGTTTATATAATTGCGGATTCTTGGAAGTTTTCAAAAGAAAATGTAAGTTTAGAGCAAAGAGATTATAAAGAAGTTTGGGATAACAATGTTCCAAAAAATGTGAAGATAAAAAATCCTGCCTTTGCAAAAATTCCTTCAAAAAACATAAAAGCAATTGTTTCCGAATTCGGAGTTCTTTCTCCAAAAGAGTTTGTTAAAAAAGCAAGCAAAAACATTTAATTTTCTTTTTTCTCGCTCTCTTGTTTTTTAAGAGCCTTTTCTTCTTTATCTTGTTTTTCTTTTGCTTCCTTGATTAATTTATTAAGTTCTTCATTAATTTCTGCAATCCTATTTGAGGATTCGTTTCTAATTTCTCCAAACTTTTTAATTTGATTTTCAATTACTTTTTCAATTTCATTATGGTTTTTTTGGACATAAATTTTTTTCCCAACATCTACCAAAAAATTACTTTTTTCAACTTTGGCTTTCATAAAAATACCCTTGCCAAACTCTGTAAAAAATTCTTTTTCTTCTTTTTCCTTTAAGACATTTAAATCTTCTTTTAACTTTTGCATTTCTCCCACTTGTTGGTCAATTGTTTTAAGTTGCTCCCCTAACTGATTTGCTTCTTGTTCTAAACCCTGAAGTTTCATAAAATATTGTTGTTGTTCCATATCTTTTTTTAATAAATCTCTCTTAAAAATCTTTTCATTTTCAATACATTTAAAAATCATACTTGTTTCACAACAAAAAGAGATCAAAATGGATAATAAAGGAAGTTTTAGACCCTTAATTGTTGTAATGCTTATTTCATTGCTACTTGTTTGGCTTTGGAATAAAGTTCCGATTATTAGTGAAACAGCCAATATTATTTTAAACCCAACACTTGGTGTTTTATTAAATTGGAATATAACTTGGGGAATGTTAATTATTGTTGTAATAATTTCTTTTATTATGACTATGATTCAAAAATTTGCAACAGATCAAAAAACCCTAAAAGAGCTTAAAAAAGAACAAAAAATTCTTTCAGAAGAAATGAAAAAATATAAAGAACACCCTGAAAAGTTAATGGAGCTTCAAAAAAAACAATTTGAATTTATACCCAAAACATTTAAACTAACCTCTCGCCCAATAATTGTTACAGCAATTCCTTTGATTTTATTTATTAGATGGTTTAATGATTACTTTGCAGCAATGCCCGATTTCAAATTTTTTGGATTTTTTAGTTGGATTTGGTTTTATATCCTGGCAACAGTAATTTTCTCAAGTATTTTTAGAAAAATTTTTAATGTTGCTTAAAATTATTTTTCAAATCTGAAATAGTTATACTTACCTATTCAAATAAAGTTTTATAAAAAATCACAAAATAAAACAACAAAACTGTTTATATAAATGAAGATAAGGTAGTAGAAAACAATTGGTTTTGTTTGACTAAGATTTGGCTAACGAATGAAAATCTTATGTTTTCTTTTCCACTACTTAATGAATTTCTTCAAAGCAGGATGCATATCAACAGCATGTTGTTGAGCAATATTTTGGTAAAATTGATACATAATCATAACTACTAACAAAATAGATGTTCCCCTCACAACTGCATTAAGAACATTTGATATTGATGCTATTAACCCAATTGCAGCACCACCCATAATTGTTAAAGGAAGAACATATCTATTAAGAACACTCTCTAAAATTCTTTCATCTTTTCTAAAACCTGGGATTGTTAAACCCGAATTCATAATCTTTTGAGCCTGACTTCTTCCATCCATTCCAGAAGTTTTCATCCAAAAATAAGCAAACAAAGTGCTAAGAGCCATATAAAATACAATATGCGCCAACACTTGGAAAACCATAACTCCTTGAAAACTTCCAGTAATTAAAGGATCAATTACATTTATTGGAGAAATCCAATATGAAAAACCACTAATAGCTTGTCCAGCTTCATTAAATCCTCCCAAAAATGTTGGATGGCCTAACCAAGTCTGCAACATACTTCCAAATAATTGGACATTTGCAGAAAGTGCAGCAACCAAAATAACTGGGATAACTGAGGTATAAAAAAATGCTAAAGGCCATTTAATTCCATACACTCTTGCCCTATTGTATGATAAAGGTATTTCCACTTTCAAACCTTGTAACCAAACAATTGACAAAAATATCAAAATAGTGACTGACACTGCCACCCCTGCAATCATAGCTCCAGTAGTATCTCCATTAATTAATGAAGCAACAAATGCTAAAGCTCTACCTACAGGAGCTATAGCTCCTTCAGAATTGATAAATTGGAATAATGCAGTAAACAATGTCTTACTTACTCCAGCTGCAATAAATAAACTAACACCGCTTCCAAATCCCCACTTGCTAGAAATTTCATCCATAAACATTATAGCTAAACCTCCAAAACAAAGTTGCGCTATAACAATTCCTGTAAAACCAGGGGATGCTTGAATTCCTCCCATTAAAACATAAACTATTGATTCAAAAAGTATAAAAAACAAAACAAGCAATTTTTGAACTCCTTGAAAAAACTTTTTTCCCTCTTGGGTTGAAGTATCAATATTAATAATTTGGCTTCCAACCAATAATTGCAAAATAATTGAAGCCATTACAATTGGTCCAATTCCTAATGAAATAATGCTTCCAAAACTTGCTCCAAGAATTGATTCTAATTGTTTAAATCTTTCTAAACTTGCATCAGCCATCCCAAACAAAGGAATAGTTGCTAAAACAAAGAACAAAGCAAGAATTGCAATTGTCCACTTTGTTTTAACTCCAAAGCTAAGCTTTTTCTCAGCTGGTGGCTGGACTTCTGGCAAATTGTGCAAGATATCTTTTAATGCCATTTAAATCTTCTTTTTATTTTTATTTTCAGGAGCAATGATTTCTCCTCCAGCTTTGTCAATTTTTTCCTTAGCTGATTTTGAAACCAATTCTGCCTTTATTGTCAGAGGAACATTAATTTCTCCCCTTCCCAGAATTTTGTAATTTTCCAAGTTCAATTCTTTTTTTCCATTAGCTTTTTTCTCTAAATCTCCAACATTAATTATTTGATACCTTTTTTCTTTTGCCTTTAACCCCTCTTTTTTTTCTTTTTGGTTCAAAATCAGGGTTTTTCTATGGTCTGCTCTTTTTCCAGTTCCTGCCATTCCAACACCTCCCCTATGTCCTTTTCCTCTACCCTTCTTCATAAATCCTGTTCCAGCTCCTCTTCTCCCTCTCTTTCTTGAGCTTTTTTTTCTTTTTTGTTCAATCATTCTCATATCCTCCTAATTTCAAATTCATATCTTCTTCTCTTTCTTCAGCAATTTCTTCAGGTAGTTGAACAAATTCATTTAAAGCCCCACATTTTGGGCATTCTTCAGGAGCTTCCTCTCCATAAACAATTTCTCCACAACTACACTCAAACATAAACCCTGTTTTTGCCATTATAACATTCTCTCAATTAATTTATTAATTTCTTTCCCCTGATTTCCTAAGACACCTTTTGGAAAATGTTGTTTTGAATCAATGCCCTTTCTTGGAGGATGTAATCTAAAAAAGGGCTTAATTTCTAAATCTTTCATATTTCCCTGAGATATAATTTTTTCAGCAACTTTTTCAGCATTGATTTTTTCATTTTTGTCAAGTAATTGTCCTCGGGATTTGATTAATTCAATCAAGGTTTTTTTATCAATTTCTCCATAAGCAACAAAACTTCTAATTTTTTGCAACATTCCTTTTACAACTTCATTTTCCTCAACCACAACACAAGAATATTTTCTTCTTAATCTTAACCTACTTAATGTTTCACTTATTTCTTTGTTTTTTTCAATCATTCCTGCTATTCTAATTATTGTTATCATTGTAATTTTCCTAAAGCATCTATAATTGCCTTTGTGTAATTTATTGTTGTTTTGGTTTGGCCCTTTGTTTTTGAATAAATATCTTCAATACCTGCCAATCTCATAATTTTTTTTCCTTCATCACCAATAACTAAGCCAGTTCCTTGTGAAGCAGGCATTAATTTAATCTTTACACTTCCACATTTCCCTTCAACAGTCCTTGGAATGCTATGGGGCTCATTAGAACTTCCTTCAAAACTTCCAGAACCTCTTTTAACTTTCATAATATTTAATTTTGCTTTTCTAATTGCTTTTTCTCTTGCTGGCAAAGTTTCTTTTGCTTTTCCTAAACTAATTCCAATATGTCCTTTTTTATCTCCAACCACAACCAGTGCTGAAAAAGTCACTACATTGCCCTCTTTTGTTTTTTTCTGAGCTTGTCTCCACGCCCTTCTTTTTCCACCCCCAAATTTTCCTTTTGATTGCCCTGCAAATAATAAATCACTTTCAATTTTCGCTAAACTATCAACAATTTCTGGTTCTAAAATTTTTATTCCACTTTCCAAAATTTCATCCAAATCAGTTATTTTTCCTGCCTTTACCTTTTCCCCCAATTTTGTTTTAGGTTTCCAACTACCCAGATGTTCTTGAACCATTTCTTCAGTTGTCTTTCTTTCTCTTTTACCTCTTGCTTCATTTGAACTTAAAGCTGGGCTTTCTTCTTTTTCTTCAGAAACTTTTTCTTCGTTTTTTTCTTCCTGTTTTTGTTCTTTTTCTTCTGCCATTTTATATATTTGAATTTACCTTTTCAATTACTTTTTGAACATTTTCTTTTAAATGCTTTCCTTTAATTCTTTCATCAGTTGGAAATGCCTTCTCACTATGAGGTACTTCAAATCCTGAATCAATAATTCCCTTTAATACACTATATACTCTCCCCCCATGCATATTTGCCTGAAGTCCCAAATCCAAAACAGCTTTTGTTTCTTTTGTTTTTTCTTTTAACAATTTGCCGAATAATTTTCCAGTAAGGTATGAAGCAGGAACTGATTTTAAACTTCCCTTCAAATCTTCAGACCATCCGTGTTTTAAAAGTTCTTTTGAACTAATGCCTAAAATAATTTTGTCTTTTGATTCTTCACTTATTGCAAGTTGAACTATCACATAATTATCTGTTTTTCTTACAATTATCCTCGGAATTTCTGATTTTAATAAATCCAATCTTCTCTTATAACTTGTTTTTCTTTCCTGTTTTCTTTTCTTTTGTGTTTTTCCCATTTATGCTCCTATTTCCTGTTTTCTTTTCTTTTGTGTTTTTCCCATTTATGCTCCTATTTCCTGTTTTAGGTTTCTTTTACTTTTATAAACTTTATTTCTAATTTTTTTTCTTTTCTCCCTATAATCCTCTCCAGTAATTTTATCTTGTTTTTTCAATTCTTTTAAGTATTGCCTTAATTTTCTAACTAATTTAACATACTCTTGTTTTCTTTTTTTTACCTTAACTTTTATTTTTCCAACCCTTCTTCTAGTTTTTCGTTTAACCTGTTTTTTTCTTCCACTAGGTTCTTTAATAGAAATTGCTCCACTTTCTTTCAAATCTCTTATATCTTGTTTTGTAATTGCTTCTTTAATTTCATCTAATCTGTCTTTATCAAACTGGATTTTTTCTTTTCCCACTTTCAAAGTCTTTGATGCTAATTCCTTTTTCTTTGCTAAATTCATTTCTTTTCCTCACTTTTGGTTTCTTTTGTTTCATTCTTTTTTGTTATTTCTTTATTTTCTTTTTCATTTTCTGATAAATATTTTTCAATATTGACATTCTTAACTTTTAGATTATTTTCTTTTGCATATTTTGCCATTTCTAATTTCTTTCTTTTTCCTATTTTTCCAAATACAATTAGTTTATTTTTATCCTGATTTTTTAATTCTTTTAAATTTCGAATTACTATAAATTCTTCACCTTGTATTTTGTTTCTTTCTTCATTACTTTTCTTATATCCCACTTCTACAGTTCTGGGATAGCTTTTTCTTCTAAGTCTCATTTTATTATCTCTTCCTTTGGGAGCTCTCCATTTCTGCAATTTTTTTCTATTCTTTCCAAGCCTTGAATATTCATTTGTATTTCTTCTAAGGAATTTGATTTTCATTATAGTTTCCTCCCTGCTTTTTGAGTAATATAAATTCCATCTTCAAATTTTCTTTTATCTTTTCCAACAACTTTTGTGCATTTTTCCAAATTTGCAGCCATCTGCCCTACAATTTCTTTGTTGTGGGATTTGATAGTTATATCACTTCCTCCAATTTCTACCTCACTTCCTTCCAAAATTTGACATTTCCTTGGTTTTTTCTCTCCCAGAAAACCCTTTATAATAATTTCTTTTTCTTTTTTTTCAACAGTGATAGGGAAATGGACATATTCTACAACCAATTTATATTCAAATCCTTTTGTTAATCCTTCTAAAATATTTTTCAAATGAGCTTTAATTGTTCCAATCATTTTTGATTCTCTTCTTGTTGCCTTTTTGCTTTCAACAACTATTTCCTTGTTTTCAACTTTCAAAGAGATATTTGTTAGATTAAATTTTTTTTCAATTTTCTTTTCTCCAGCTTTAGCTATAACTGTTTCATGATTTACCTCTACTTCAACTCCTTCTGGAATTTCTATTTTTTCAATTATGTCTTTTTTCATCAGTAAAAATACGCAATAAGCGCTCCTCCTAATTTTTGTTCATATGCTTCTTGGTGAGTCATTAATCCTTGATTAGTTGAAATTACTAAAACACCTATATTCCTTCCTGGAAGATATCTCTTCATATATTTTTCAATTGTTTTAACAGAAATATGGTATCTTGGTTTAACAGTTTTACATAAATTAAGATTGTCATCAAATTGAATTTTCAACTTTTTTTCTTTAATTTTATAATCTTTGATATATCCTTCCTTTTTTCCAATTTCTAAGATATTTGTTAAAACTTTTGAAAATATATTCACATCTACTTCTTTCTTTCCTGCTCTTTTTGCATTCATTACCTTATTCAACGCATCTGAAACAATATCTTGACTCATTTTAACTCCTAGGAATGTTTTTTAAACCCAATCTCCTCAGCAATATCTCTAAAACACTGCCTACAAAAATTTAATCCATATTGACCAACATTAGCACTAATTCTTCCACAATTTTCACACCTATATCTTGCAATTCCAGTAGTGCGTTTTTTTGGTTTATTGTGTTTCAAAAATTTCTTAGCTATGGCTGGCTTTGCTTTCAATTGCTTATATAATTTTCTCCAATCACTTTGTGTCATTTTAAATTATTTCACTCCCATAATTTTGTTCCATAAATTCAATTATTTCTTCTTTTGTAACTTTTTGTTTTTTTGAAATTTTTCCTCTTTTAATTTTTTTTCTTCCAACTCTTTTCCCTCTTCTTGCAAAAACAACAGTTACTTTAAGTCCCATCATTCCAATTTCTCTATCATATTTTTCTTCAGAAATTTCAATATACTCTTTAATTCCAAATGAAAAATGATTGTCTGTTATTTTTTTTCCTGGCAGTTCATTTTCAATTGCTGAAAGCAATCTTCCCAAAAGTTTTCCAGCTTCTCCTCCCCTAATAGTTGTTATACACCCAATTTCCATTTTTGGTTTAATATTAAAAGCTGGAATTCTTTTTTTTGTTTGTCTTTTCGAAACTTTTTTACCAGAAATTTTTCCCAATAATTTGGCTTGTTTTTCTAATTCTTCTTTAACTCCTCCACACGAAAGCACAATCTTCTCTATGAAAATCTCCCTCATTGGATTCATTTTTTGTTCTTTTTCTTCTACCATTTTAATTCAATACAATAATTTCATTATCATTCAATTTAATTTCTTTTTCATCAAGTTTTATCATAATTTCCTTTTCATCAACTTTTGAAACTTCTCCAATCGTTCCAATATGTTTTCCTTTAATAATAAGTACTTTTGATTTTTCTTTTATAGGAAGAACCTTTTTTATCTTATTCTTTTGCAAATCAATCTCAACAGAATCATTAACCGATATCTTATCTTCTGTTAATAAATTACTCCCATCAAGAAAGTTTATTTGTGTTTTATTGCCTTTCAATATTTTTTTCCCAATAACTTTTGAAATTTTACTATCTTTTTCACTATCTTTTATTTCATCAAACAAAAATTTTCTGTTATCTCCAATACTTAATCTATAATTTTTACTTAAAACAGGAATTGAAATAACATCAAATAATTTTAATGAGTATTTTTCTTCTTTTACTGGCTTTCCATTTATCAAAACTTTTCCTTCATCAAGAACTTTTTTTAGCTCTTTTCTTGTTTTTACCAATTCCAACATTTCTCTCATTGCAACTAACAAGGGAAGTCCTTTTCTCTTGGAATTGTTAGGCACAACTAAATATTTGCTCCCTTTTCTTGGGATTGGCCATGTTTTTTCAATACATAATCTTTTAAGATGCATTTTTTTCTTGTTTTGGTTTAGATTCTTTTTCTCCCACTTTTTCTCCCGAACTTTTTGTCTCTAATTTTTTTGGTGATTCTTTTCTTTCAAGGACTTTAACTCTTTTCTTATCTTCCAAATTTAATTTTTGGATTTGCAAGTTTGAAGGATTGAAATAAACATTGATTTTTGTTCCATCGTTTTTCTTTCTTTGTATTCCCTCAATGCTGACTTTCATTTTTCTCACATCAACATCTGAAATTTTGCCTGTTTTTTTTGCAAAATTTCCTCTCATAATTTTAACTTCATCTCCTTTTTTAACTGGAAAACTTCTTTTACCATATTTTTGTTTTAATTCTTTACTCAAATTCCCTGCCATCATTTTTCTCTTTAAATGTTTTGGAGCATTGGCTACATACTTTCTTTTCTTTCTCACTTGTTTGCTTGATTTCCAAGCTGTGCTAAATTCTTTTTTCATTTTAAACAACTATCCTCGCAATTTTACCTACAGATTTCCATCTTTCTTGAGCCTCTCTTGCTATTGGGCCTTTGATTTGAGTTCCTTTTGGATTTCCTTTTTCATCTTTCAAAAGAGCAACAGCATTATCTGAAAACATTATCCTTTCTCCAGTCAGTCTTCTATATGCTCTTTTTTGTCTTACAACAACTGCATTAAAAACCTCGCCCTTCACTCCTGGTTTTCCTTTTCTAACAGAAACTTTAACCCAATCAGCTATTTTTGCATATCCTTGACGTTTTTTAGATGTTTTCCCTTTCTTAATTGAAACTATTTTTACAGCATAAGCTCCAGAATTATCTGCAGCTACCACTATGCTTCCAATATTTAATCCTCTTGTCGCCTTTGCACTAATTGCCTTCATTTTTCTTTTCTCCCTTCAGCTGAACGAATTTTTTTAACAACAATTCCATGAGTTATTTTGCTTATAGGTCTACACTCTTGAATTTGAATATAATCTCCAATATTTATTTCATCTTTCATATTCTCTGGCAAATAAGCGTGCATTTTTGTTTTTGATTTTTCATATCTTGAATATTTTTTGTTAAACCTTGTTTTTTCAAATATAATTGTAACTCGTTTTTCAAATTTCCGTATAACTGTTCCTTGAAATTTCCTTCCCCTGCCAGAGATTCCTCTAGTTCCTTCTCTTGCTTTTGTTTCTTTTTGTTCCATTTTTATTTTCTCCTATTACTTTATATCTATCGAGTTTTCGTCAAACCCACTATCTATCAAGACCTTCTTGATTTTTTTCTTGTGATTTCCTTGAAGTTCGATTTCTCCGCCCTTCACTGTACCACCACAACCCAATTCTTCTTTTAATTGTTTTGCGGTTTTTTTTAAGTCTATGCTTTTGTCAAAACCAGACACAATTGTGGCAGTTTTACCGAACTTTCTTTTCACAGTGGTTACTTGGATTCTCTGATCACTTTTAGCAAGGTCTTCCCATGCTGTGGCCTCAATAGGCAAACCTGTTCTTGGATCTATCTCCATGATTATTGTTTTTCCATTTTGAGCATATTTAATTGAGCCAATGTTTTCTTAATTTCTCTAATCTTTACTTTACTTCCTTTATTTGCTGCAACTCTTGCTTTTATCAATTCCATATTCATTTCCTTAATCTTATTTTCTATTTCTTTCTTAGATAAATTTGATAATTCTTTAAACTTTTTCATCTTCAAATTCTTTCTTATTTAATTCAATTTGGTCATGGATTTTAACATCAGGATTTAATATGCTTACCTCAATTCCTACAGTTCCTGATTTTGCCTGAGCAATTGCTTGCGCTTTATCAACAACTTTTGAACTGTCTCCGACTTTTTTCAAATATCCTTTTTTAAATCTCCAAGTTTTAGCTCTTGCACTGGGCAATTTTCCAGATAATTTGATTTCAACTCCTTTTGCTCCAGCTCCGACAATTCCTTGTAATGTTCTATAAGCAATTACTTTAAATTTAAGAGAACCAAAATTCTCAATTTTTACTGCAATTTCATCTGCGACTGTTTGAGCATCTAAAAATTTATTTTTAATTTCTTGAATTTCAATTTGAGGATTTTCAAAATTGAATTTTTTCTTTAATATTTGTGTTAAACTTTCAATTTTCTCACCCCCTCTACCAATAACAAGTCCTGGTTTGTTTGTTTTCATTATAACTTTTTCACCCACCGGAGTATACTCAATTGTTACTTTGCTTACTTTTCCTTTTCCAAGATATTTTTTAATAAACTCTCGAATATTGAATTCTTCTTTCTTTAATTTTACAAATTTTCTTTCTTCCATTATTATCTTTCCTTAGGGTTTGTTTTATTTCTTTCGCTTTTCCTTAAATCACTTGATTTAATTAAAACATGTGTTCTTTTGGATTTTGTCCTTCCTCCTTTATGCATTTGGTCAGGAGCTTTATTGCAAATAACTTCAATAATTTTTGTTTTTTCCAACTCCAATCCATTCATTGTCGCATTTCCATTAAGACTTTTTAGCAATTTGATAAAATTTTGTGAAGCTTTTATAGGATACTTTCCAGACATAATTCCTTTTCCTCTTTTGTGAGGCAATTCTCCCCTCATTGGAACCACTTTTTTCTTTTTCAAAACAAGTTCCAAATCATTGATTGCATTTTCAATTGGTTTATGCCTGATAAATTTTCCAATTTCTTTGCTATATTTTAATGAGATTGGTAAATTCCTACCATAAACTTTTGCTTCATGTTTGTTTATTATCGTTTTTTTCTTTGCAGGTTTTTTTGCTTCTTTTTCTCCAACTTTTTTCTCCTCCTCCCCAACTTTTTCTTCAGCTTTTTTTACATCTTCTTTTACTTGCTTTTGTTTTTCAATATTTTCTTCTACTTTCTTTATTGGCTCAGCTGATTTTGTTTGCTTTTGCTTTTGAACAGTTTTTTGTTTTCCTGTTTTTGTTTGTCTTAATTGTTCATCAGCCATTTACTTTACACTCCTACTTGCACTAGATCTTGTAGCACCAATACCTGCAGTCCCGTGTTTAATATCTTTCCTTGTTGGTGAAAACTCGCCTACCCTATGTCCAAGCATTTCAGGAATTAGGTAAATTTCTTCAAAATGTTTCCCATTATAAACCCCAATTTTCCACCCAATCATTTCAGGAACAATAATTATATTCCTATTGTGTGTTTTTACTGCTTTGTTGTTCGAAATTTTCTTTTTACTTCTCTTAATAAAATTTTCAACTATATCAGTATTCCTAAGCAATGTTCTTCTTTCTCTTGATTTAATCAATTTTGCAAATTCCCGAATATCTAATTGCTTAAGTTCTTCTAGCTTTTTTCCTCTAAAAGTGAATTCTTTCTTTTTTTGAACTGTTTCTTTTGCCATTATTTCTTACCTCTACTTCTTCCTGTTCTTTTAGCTTTAATTGAACCCACTTTTGCTCCAGCAGGTGCATTTTTCTTTGGTATTTTTCCAGTTTGTCCATGAGTCAAATTTTTCCCTCTTCCAGATCCAAAAGGATGGTCAACTGCATTCATTGATACAGCAGATATTCTTGGCCATAATTTGCTTTTTGCTTTTTTAATATAGTAGTTCTTCCCAGCTTTTACTATTGGCTTGTTTGTTATTCCTTTTCCTGCAATAACTCCTATTGTCGCTCTGGATTCAGGATTAAATTTTTTCTGCTTTTTTGAAGGAAACAATAATACTACTTCTTTTTTTTCTTTTTTAATTATTACTGCTGAGCTACCTGCTGTTCTAATCATCTTTCCACCATCTCCGGGTCTTGATTCTATATTATAGACATGTGTTCTAGATGGGATATCTTTTAATTTTACAATATCTCCAGTATTTTTTCCTTTTTCCATTTTAATTTTTTGTCCCTCATAAACCCCTTTTGCAGCAGGAACATAAAAAAGAGTATTTCCTGACTTGATTTTAGCTAAGGGTGCAGAATGGCCTGCTGTTTTCATAAGTTTGATTATAGTTCCTTCTTCTTCAAAATTAAAAGGGTATCTAATTTTTTGCAAAAAAGCCTTACGTCTAACTCTGTAAGTTAAGCTTCCCTTCCCTCTATGTTGTGAAATTATTCTTTTTCCCATTTACATCATACCCAATTTAGTCGCAATATCTATTGCAGGATTTTTTTCATTTAATTTAATATAAGCAACTTTTTTATTCCCTTTAAGTAAAGTATTTATTTTATCAACTTTTGATTTAAACATTTCTTCAAATTCTTTTTTAATCTCTGGTTTTTTGTCTTTTTTTTCAACTTCAAAAAGAAGAACATTATCTGTTTCAATCATCCTAATTGCTTTTTCAGTTGTTATTGGTTTTTTTATCATTTTTTCCTCCCAAATCTTTAATTGCTTGTTCTGTATAAACAGTTAATCTTCCCAAAGGATATAAATCTCTCATCATAATTTCTTTTACTTTTTTCACTTCAAATATATTTGATTTTAATTCTTCATCATTTCCAACGACAAACAATAATCCTGGAGATTTTCTGTATTTTCTATTTCTTAATTTTCCCTTCCCACTTCTAATTTTCTTTTCAGATTTTGCAACTTTTGAAAGGTCTCCCAAATTTTCTTCAATTTTTTTAATAAATTCCTGTGTTTTTGTTTTTAATATGCTTGAATCAAATACAATTGGAAGTTTTATTGCTTCTAAATTTTTCAATCTTTCATATCTTTTTTTTACAAAATCAGAATTAATAGTTGCAGAAATTCCTGTTTCAAAAGCAATTGTTTTTTCTTTTCTATTTATTTTTTTCTTTATTAATTTTTGATTAGCTTTTGGCCCATGTGCTCTTCTCCCCCCTCTTGTAGAATTTGCTGAAGCACCAACCCAATAAAATTGGGATCCTCTTCTCCACATAATTTTCCTTGGAACTCTTGAACGACCAGAACCATATCCTGATTTCCAAACATGCCTTAAATGCCTTATAATTCCTGCAGCAGAATGTTTTTTTCCTGATTCTGGATTTGGCCCATAAGGATGGAGTATTTTTTCAGCTTCAAATGTTTTTTTTGCAATATCTTCTCTTATAGGTTTTTCAAATATTTCTGGTAATTCAATTTCTTTTCCTTTTTTCCCATCAACTGAAATTAATTGCGTTTTCATCTTAATTCTATAAACTCATAATTTTTTTTAGATTGTTTTTTAGTAGGTCTTAATGATGGACTAAGTATTAATTGTCTTTTTGCAGGCCCTTGAATACTTCCAGCCACAACAACATAATCTGTTTTAATATTGCCATATTTTTTAAATCCTTGTCCAGGATTGATATTTTGATTAGAAATAGAGTCGATAAAAATGATTTTATTATTGTAGGTTATTCTTGAAAAATAGCCCATTTGCCCAGCCATAGGAACTCTAAATGTTGTTCTTGCAGGATGCCAAGGTCCAATACTTCCAACCTTTCTTTGTCCTTTTTCTGCTTTATGTTGTCTTAAAGTAATTCCGAATCTCTTTACAGGTCCTTGAATTCCTTTCCCTTTTGTATTTCCCCGAGTATCAATTAATTCAGATGGCTCAAAAATATCTTTAACAGAAATTTCTTTATTAAGATTCTCTTTGACAAAATTTAATTTATCTTCAACATTTCCTCCAAGCGCAATTTCAGTTAAATCTGGCTTTTTCTTTATTCCTGTTTTTTTAACTAATGAATATACAATCAACCTAATATCATCATAATCTTCAATATCTTCTATTTTTTTCATATCCTTTTTTTGTGTTTTTACTCTCTTTTTAATTTCTTTTTCAACATTTGTGTTCAATATTTCGCTCTGGACAATCCCTTTTTTATAAAATCTAACAGAAAAAATTTTCATTTGCGGACACTCAATAATTGTCACAGGGATACAAATTCTTTTTCCTTTTGATAAAGAATCTGGAGTATTGTCTTTAACAAAAGCACTTTTCATACTTGCTTTGTAGCCTATTACCCCAAGAATTTTTTTATCAGAATTTTTTTCTTTTACTTTATTCCAGTTAACACTAGGTAAAACTTTTTCAGCCCTTTTTCTGGGCCAATATTGCAAACTTCCTCTTCTCGGTCTTGATAGTGATGCCATTGTTTAATATGAAGTGAATTTTTACCATATTATCTTTAATTTTCTCCGAAACATGCATTTATAAATCTTCGCCTAGTCAGGCTTGGAACTCAATTTCCTTTTCAGTTTTCTTTCCATCAACCTCGATTTTCCTCAGAATTTTTCCCTTACGGGTTGTTTTCTCCCTCATAACTTTTGGGTCTGTTTCATATTCTGGAATTGCCAGTTCATTAATTAAATAATCATGTATAAAATATGCCTCTTTAAAATCTTGGGAAACATCAAACAAAAAACCTTTAGCAAGTTCTTTATCAGTTGTTTTTAATTTGCAAAAATTGGTTTTTGGTTTATTCTCCTCTTTACTAGATGGCTTTCCGGTTTTTGGAGCTTTTGGTTTAATTTTTAATTCACTATCTTTAGTTTTAAATGAAAGAGCTAAAAACAATTTTGGAAATTTTTCACATAATTTTAGAACTTCTTCTTTGCTCATTTCCTTTTCAATCAAATATTTTTTAACTCCTTGAAATTGTGTTTTGTCTTTGAAATCAATTTCTTCATCAAGGTTTTGCGTAGAGATAATAGCTCCAGTTACAAGAGTTTTGCCCTCAATTTTTTTACCTACTTCCCTAACCAAATCATTTGCATATTCTGGACTTGTTGAAATGTTGTATTTATTTCCTGTTTTTTTAATTTTAACAACTGCTTTGTCTTTGAACTGCCCCTTTGAAAATTTCATAAACTGAATATGGGCAAGCTCGTCAACATTTCCTTCTATCACTTTTTTCAAAAATGTTTCCATTATTAAAAAACTTCTTTTTAGTTTATAAATTTTTGTAACAGTAACAAGTTTTATATATAATAAAACATATTTTTAATCATGCTTGATGAAAAAACACTAAAACAATTTGTTGCAATTGGTTTTATAACTGTGGTTTTGCTATTATCTTTTTTAATTTTAAAACCCATTGCAATGGCGATTTTGTTCGGTTTAATTCTTGCATATGTTTTTTATCCTTTCTATAAATTATTTTTAAAATTCATTAAAAATGAAAACATAACTGCTATTTTAATTTGTATTTTGGTTTTAGTTATGTTGTTTTTATCAGTATGGTTTTTAGTTCCTCTTTTAGCAAATCAGGTTTTTGATGCTTTTAGTTTAATTCAATCTTGGGATATTACTGGAACTGCAAAAAAATTCTTTCCATTCCTATTTAACAATCCAAAAGTTGCATCAAATTTCGAAGCAGCATTAACAAATTTTGTATCTTCCTCTGCAAATTCTATTATGGGGAATTTAACAGATATTATTTTGAATTTACCATTTTTATTATTGCATTCTTTAGTTGTTTTAATTGTATTTTTTTATACTCTGAGAGATGGAGATAAAATATTGGATATTTTGAGAGAACTAACTCCTTTTAGCAAATCAATAACTAATAAATTTATTCGAAAATCAAGTGATGTAACTTTTTCAGTTGTTTTCGGAAGAGTTGTTATTGGAATCATTGTGGGACTTTTAACCGGATTTGGTTTTTTCCTTGCAGGAATCCCCAATTCTTTTTTATTAACCTTTATTGCAATTATAGTTTCAATAATACCTATTATTGGTCCTTGGTTAGTTTGGATACCTGTTACAATTGGTTTAATAATTGCAAATCAAACATTGGTAGCAATTCTTTTGTTAATTTATAATGGAATATTTATTTATTTATTGGATAATGTTCTACATGTTTTGATTGTTTCAAAGAGAGCTAAAGTTTCAATTGCACTTACTTTTGTTGGTTTGATGGGAGGTATCTTTGTTTTTGGAATTTTTGGAATTATTTTAGGTCCTTTAATAATGGCATACTTAGAAGTTTTATATGAAATTTATAGAGATTATAGACTAAAGAAAGAGGTTAAATGAAACTAAGAGTTAAATGTTCAGAGTGGTCTACTGGTAGGCCTATAGTAATTTTGAACGAAAAAACAGCTCAAGAATTGGGAGCACATGTAGATGATAGAATAGTAATTAAATCTAAGGCCGGTTCAATAATAGCTTTATTGGATGTCTCTTCGAAATTTGCAAATCAAAATCAAATTGTCGTTTCCAAAGAAGTTATTGAACATCTTGCTTTAAAAAATAAACAAGAGGTATATGTTGATTTAGCAAAAAATCCTCGAGTAACCAATGCAATAAACAAAAAACTCAAATGCAAGGAACTTACAAAAAAAGAAATTTACAAAATTATAAAATCAATTTCACATAATGCTTTATCTGATATTGAAATCGCGTTTTTTATTTCAGCAACTTATCAATGCGGAATGACCTTCAAGGAATTGGTTTATTTGACAGAATCAATATATAAAACTGGAAAAAAACTTGGTTTGAAAAATAAATTAATTGTAGATAAACATTCTATTGGGGGCATTGCAGGAAACAGAACAACTCCGTTAGTTGTTTCAATTTGTGCAGCACAGGGTTTAGTATTCCCAAAAACATCTTCAAAAGCAATAACTTCTGCAGCAGGAACAGCAGACACTATGGAAGCAATTTGTAAGATTGATTTTGAAAAAGAGGAATTGCTGAAAATTATAAGAAAAACAAATGCTTGTCTTGCTTGGGGAGGTAATTTGGGATTTGCTCCAGCAGATGATAAAATAATTAGGGTTGAAAAAATAATCCAAATAGATCCAGAATCAAATTTGCTTGCATCAATTATTGCAAAAAAACTTGCTGCAGGAAGCACCCATATTTTAATTGATATCCCTTATGGAGAATTTGCTAAAGTTTCATATAAAGAAGCCAAAGAATTAAGAAAAAAATTTGAAAAAGTTGCAAATAAATTTGGTATAAAAATAAAATGTGTTTTAACAAAAGGTAATCAACCCATTGGAAAGGGTATAGGCCCGGTTATGGAGTTAAGGGATATTTTAGATATTTTAAAGGGAGATGGGCCAGTTGATTTAAGGGATAAGTCTTTATTCTTAGCAGGAAAAATTTTTGAGTTAACCGGCAGGGTAAAAAAAGGAAAAGGAAGGATATTAGCAAAAGAAATTCTTAATTCTGGAAAGGCATTGGAAAAATTTGAGGAAATAATTAAAGCCCAGGGAGGAAAACCAAGGAAGTTTAGTAGCAATTTAAGATTAGCTAAATTTCATTATTCTTTTTCAGTCAAAAAATCAGGAACAGTAAAAAAAATCAATAATCAAAAAATAAATCTTTTAGCAAGATTGGCTGGAAGTCCTAAGGATAAAAGAGCAGGACTTTATATCCATAAACATCCTGGAGAAAGAATCAAAAAAGGAGAAAAACTAATTACAATCCACTCCTCCTCTAAAAATAGGTTAAGCGATGCAAAACTATTTTTCAAAGAAGAAAACATTTTTTCAATCCAATAGTTTCCACAAAGGTCCTAAATTTTTAATCAACTCTAACTTCTTGGACAAATTTCTCGCTTTTAATAAATCAAAGAATGTCTAAAATTTTATATTCTTAATTTGGGTATTTTTTTATTAATAATTTGCAATATCTTTGTTCTAAATGCTTTTAGTAAGATAAAACCGCCACCGCCCGGAATCGAATCGTGCTAGGAAATTCTTGAAACGCACTAGTTCGCTTCCTCCCATAAAATAAAATAAAACCGCCACCGCCCGGAATCGAATCGTGCTAGGAAATTCTTGAAACGCACTAGTTCGCTTCCTCCC
>CAYXNX010000007.1:0-38344 GCA_964467035.1 Candidatus Woesearchaeota archaeon
ATAAATTTCCTCGTTTTCTTCATTTAGGAGACAGGAGTCAAAATGAATAAAAAAGCACAGATGCCAGTTGAAGCAGTTATTTTTATATTTTTGAATATCCTTTTTTTTGGAGTTTTATTGTATTTTGTTATTTCAGCTTCTTCTGGAGCTTTAGTTTTTGAAAAAATCTATTCTAAACAAATTGCTTTGCTAATAGATGAATCAAAACCTGGAACTGTTCTTAATTTGAATATAGAACAGGGTTATGAAATTGCAGAAGAGAATCAGGTGGGTTTTGAAAACGCTTTTTTATTTAAAGAAAATTTTGTAGGTGTAAAACTTGGGAGTTCTGATGCTTATAAATATCCTTATTTTAATGATGTTGAAATTGAGAAAACTTTTGAAATTTCTGAAAATGAAAAAAAATTGATTTTGGAAGTAAAATGAAAAATAAAAAAATAAATCAAAATAAATTTCCTCGTTTTCTTCATTTAGGAGACAGGAGTCAAAATGAATAAAAAAGGGGCGAAGTTGTTGAGTGGGTGGATGTTTTTGATTTGGGTAATTGTTGCTTTGGCGATTGTGGGAGGTGTGGGAATATTTTATAATCAAAGTTTTGATGTTCGGGGGCTTGAGATTGAAGCAATGGAAAATAAGGTGGAAAATTGTTTATCTAATGAAGATGTTTTTGGAGATGTTCTAGAGGGGAATTTTGATTTAAGCCAGTGTGGTTTTGAAAAAAGTTTGTTTGAAGACAATTCTAATTATTTTGTAAAAATTGATGTAAATGATAAGAGTTATGAGTTTGGGAATTTGGATTTTGAAAAACAATGTAAAATTAAAGAAGGAATTTTAAAAGCTAAAAATTATCCAATATGTTTAGGAAAGGAATTATTTGTTTTTTATAATGAAGAAAAATATGTTGTAAGGATTTTGACAGCTTCGAATGTTGAAGGGGGAAGAAATGAATAAAAGAGTAAATCAAAATAAATTTTCTCGTTTTCTTCATTTAGGAGACAGGAGTCAAAATGAATAAAAAAGCACAAATAGGGGAAGGGTTCACTTGGGTTGTTGCAACAATTATAATAGTTTTTCTTTTGCTTTTATTTTTTATGGGGATTTCTTTATTATCGACGCAAATAGAAAAACCAGATGTTTCTTATACTTATGAGAAAGAAATGATTTATGGTAGGCCGAATATTGCATTGGATTTTTTAAGAGAAAATAAAGAAGTTATTGTTAATTTTTCAGAAATTTTTTTGAATAATGAAGTTACATCAAGTGATTTTCGTAGAACTGATATAGATATGGATTATTATAATTCGGTTTCACAATTAAAGGATATTTTTTCAGAATTTTCAAATATTGAAAAATATGGTTTGGAAAATCCTGTGTTATATCTGGGGGTTAAAAGTTCTGATGAAGATAAAGTTATGTGTTTTAAAAAAGGGAGTCAGGGAGTTTATTTGGGGTCTGGAAAAAACTTTAATTTTGTTTCAGGGGAAAATGGTTTTGGTCAAAGGGTTTTTTATCTTAGTGATGATGGAAATTTGATTATGTTGTTTTTTTATGATGAAGAGCCATTAAATAAAAGAAAAAACTTTTTGGAATGGGAGTCAAAATGAATAAAAAAATAAATCAAAATAAATTTCCTCGTTTTCTTCATTTAGGAGACAGGAGTCAAAATGAATAAAAAAGGAGGGTCGATTGCAATTGGGATTTTGGTTTTTTTAACCCTGTTTATTTTAGTTACAACTTTGTTTTATATTAATACAAAACACAGTGAATTGTCTGAAGATTTTGTTGAAAATAACAAATTGGCGCAAGTTTATAATAAAGAAGAAGCAATTAATTTTTATATTCAAGATTTAGTTGAGAAGGCAGCGAGCGAAAAAAATTCAAAAGAGGATTTTATTTCAAGTTTAAAAGGTTATTTGGATAAATCCCAAGTTGTTAGGAGAGATATAACTACTGAACAAAGAAAAACAATTGTTGAGGAAGAAAGTGTTTGGATTTTTCAGGAACTTGAAGAAATTGAAGAACAGATTAAAAAAGAAAATGTTGAATTAATTAAAAATTCTCGAGGAGAAATTGATGGTTTTAAATTGAATTTGGAAATTAAATTGACAAGTGAGGATTTTCGGATTTGGGAAGGCGAATCTGAGAAATATGATTTTGTTAAAAGTGTTGAATATAAATATGAAAAAAGTTTTTTTGGAGAATTTTAGAAATATTTATAAATGGGTTTATTTTAATATGATTATGTTAAAAGGTAAAAGAGGTGCTTCAGACAATCCTTGGGGAACTATTGTTGTTATATCAATTACTTTGGGAGTTTTATTTGTGGTAGGCCTTTTTATTTGGGGTGCTTATTCTAAAGGGCAGGATATAATTGATATTGCAAGTCCTGAAGAACTTGATGAGATTAATCTTAGGTGTAAAACTTTTTATAATCCTAGCTTTAAAGAATCTTTTTGTAGTTTTAAATCTTTGAAATTATCTAATGGGGATGAGGGTTATGTTAATTGTCAACATGACAAAATTGTAGAAAGATTGCATAATGAGGGTGTTGTGGGGGGAGATGATTTGGATGAAGCAAAAGAGGAAATTGAAAACTTTTGTGGAGATTCTAGTAAAAAGTTAGCAAAAGAAAAATGCCAGGAACTTATGGAGTCAGATGATGGCTTGGACGAGGTTTGGGTAAATGGTTTTGAATTTGGAGAGGGTTGTGGTGTTAGAGATCCGGATGAGGATTCTGAATTAGAACAGTTTGAGAGTTGATTGTATGGGAGAGGTTGTTGAAGGCCGGGGTTGTGATGATGGTGAACCTATGAATTATTTAGAGTTGGGAGATAAAGATTATTCTTGTTGTTAGGTATAATTTTAACATTAAATTTATTAATTCTTTTTAATTAATTTTATTATGAGCGATGATTATGCAATGCCTGGAAAGAGAAAAACTAAGAGAGATTTGAAAAAGAAAGCAAAGCAAGGGGTGTATAAAAAAGGTGGTGGAAAAAGGAGTGAAAGTTTGAGAATTTCAAAAGGTGAAGATAATAAAAAGAGCAAAAAAACAAAAAAGAAAAAAAGGTGATTTTGAAATTTATTGTTTTTGTGGGCTGTTTTCAGGAAGGTTTTCTATTATTGTTACTAAAATACTTAAAATTAATGGGCCGATTATAATTCCAATAATTCCAAACAAAGTAATTCCTCCTAAAATTCCCAGAAGCATTATTACTGGGTGGGTTCCTGTTCTTTTTCCTATGAATTTTATTCTGAAAATAAAATCTATTCCTATGCTTATTATAATTCCCATTATGATTACCCCTATTGTTTCAGGTATTTTTCCATAAAGGAATTCAACTATTGCTAAGGGAACCCAAATAATTGCAGGACCTATTGAAGGTATAAATGCTAAAAGCCCTATTGCAAATGCAAGAATTAAGTATGGTCCAATTCCCAAAGATTTAAGGAAAATTGCTGCAACAATTAACTCTAAAATTGCTATTAGAAATGTTCCAGTTACTATGTTATTTGTTCTTTCTTTTATTTTGTCCAATATTTCTTTCTTTTCTTTAAAAGGTATAATGTTTAGAACTTTTTGCTCAAATTTATTCCAATCCAATAATGTATAATACATTGTGAAGAATATTACAAAACCATTTAGTAAAATTAGGGGGATATGTGTTAGTGTTGAAGGAATTTTTCTGAAAAATGAATGAGCTATTTCATTCAAAATTTTGTTTAAATTTTCTTGAAGTAGGTTTGATTCAATAAGTTTGGATAATAAATTTACAAGTTGTGAAAGGTTTTCTCCAGATAGAAAAATAATTGCTTGGTTGATTAAAGAAGTTATGAAAACAGAAACAATAATTCCTAAAATTAACATTGTCATTAAAACTGTTAAAAAAGCAGAGATTTTTTCATTTTTAATTCTTTCATTTAATTTTTTGTAAACAGGTAAAGAAACGAATGCAAGTATTATTGAAGTGATTATAGCAATTAAAAGGTCTTTTAAGAGAAAATAAGAAAGAACTATTATTGCTGTAATGATTCCCCAAAATAAGTATGATTTTGCGTTTTCAGCCTCTCTTTCCATAAAAGAATTAATTTAGCAAGATTAATAAAGTTTTGTTTTTTGTATTTGGGATGGAATTGTTGTTATTTGTTTTAGCTTTGGTTTGGGTTGTTTTTGCAATTATCCAGGATTTTAAAACTAATGAGGTTGCAAATTGGCTAAATTTTTCATTGATTATATTTACTTTGGCTTTTAGAATGTTTTATAGTATTTTTGTCAGTGATTATAATGTTGTTTTATATGGGTTTTTGGGTTTGGGAATTGGTTTTATAGTTGCGAATTTTTTTTATTATGCAAGGGTTTTTGCAGGGGGGGATGCGAAGTTGCTTATAGCTCTTTTTGTTGTAATTCCAATTTCTTCTAATTTTTATGGTAATTTTCTCATTTTTATTGGTTTTTTAATTTTTCTTTTATTTTTTGGAGCAATTTATGGGTTGGTTTATTCTTTTGTAATTTCTTTAAAAAATTGGAAAAGTTTTAGAAAAGATTTTTTGAAGAAAATGAATGGTTCAAGGGTTTATTTTGGGATTTCTTTTTTCTTTGCTTTGGTTTTTTTAGTTTTGGGGTTTGTTTATGGTGTTTATTTTATTTTATTATCTGTGTTAATTTTTGTTTTTCCTTATCTTTATGTCTATTTGAAGAGTGTGGAGAAAAGCTGTTTTATTAAAGAGGTTGATTCAAAAGAGATTAGCGAAGGTGATTGGCTTGTTGAACCTGTTAAAGTTGGAAATAAAAAAATTGAGGGGAGTTGGGAAGGGCTTTCAAAAGATGAAGTGAGTATTTTGAAGGAACATAAGAAAAAAGTTTTGGTTAAATATGGTGTTCCTTTTACTCCAGCATTTTTGGGTGCTTTAATAGGTGTTTGGTTTTTTGGTGATTTTTTAAAGCAAATTTTTTTTAATTTGGTTTAAGCTTGTCGTTTTGGGGCTTTTGGAAGTTTTGATAAAGGTGTTTTTTTTGGTTTTGGCTTTTCTTTTTTTGGTTCAGGGGTTTTTGATATGATTTGCTCTTGGGTTTTTTTAAGTTCTTCTTTGCTTGCTGAAGATTTGGGTGAATCAAGGGTTTCTTCTTTGTAGACTGGGAGTAGATTGATTATTGTTTCTCCTAAAGTTTCTTGTAGTTTGACAGTAACATTTTTTGGGTTGAGTTTTTCTTTTAGTAAAGCACCTGTTTGAGTTACTAATTGTTGTGTTTTTTCTGAAGGGTTTGTTTTGGGTGATTTTTGGAGGATAATTGTGTGTCCTTTTGAAATAGGGTTTATTTCTAAGACAGCTATAGCATCTTCGTTTTCTGCTATTTTGTAGCTTGGGATTTTTCCATCAACAATTTGTCGAAAAGGAGAATTTTGTTGTTGGGGATTTTGTTGTTGAGAATTTTGTTTTATAAATTGTTCAAGCTGTTCTGAGTTCATTGAGTTGATTTCTGCTTTGATTTGGTCTTTTTGGCCAGGAGGGAGATTTTCTGCTTGTTTTAATAGTTGGTCTTTGATTTGTTTTTGTTGTTCTTCTGATAACATATTGATTATTATGAAAAAGAGTATAAAAGTTTTTATATTGGTTGTTTTTTAAGTTTAAATGCGCAATATAATAAACCTGCCAGAGGATAAAGTAACTGTGGAGATGCTTAATAAAAAATATAATGAATATTGTGGAAGAAATGAGAAAGAAACAACTATGGCGGGAAAAAGTCTTAGTGATAGTTTTTTGAAAAAGGTTATTTTGGGAAGTGTTTTTTTTAATGGGGAAGTTGATTTTAAAAAAACTGCTGATGATTTGAGGAATTATTTTGGAGATAATTTTAATTTTGGTGTTTATACTAATGCTTTTAATGTTGTGAAAGATTATGTTGAAACAGGAGGGGTGTATAATTTGGGGGGAACAGGATTGGCGCGATAAATTTATATATGTTTTTTTGTTTAGTTAATTATGAAATTGGTGAGTTTGGTTTTGATTATTGTTGGGCTTTTAGTTTTGGCTATTTCTGTACCTCTTATTAAAACAGAAGTTGTTAAATCTATTGGGTTTTTGGAAGGGATTAATAATTTTATTTTGATTGGCGTTGGGGGTGTGTTTGTTGTTGTCGGAGTTTTGGTGGGGAGGAAAAAAGGTGGAAATAAATTAAGTGAGCTTCCTATATTTGAAGGGAATAAGGTTGTGGGGTATCGGAGGGATTAATGAACTTTAAGATTTTTGTTAGTCGTAATTTTAGATTTTATCCAAGAATCTAGGATTATTAAAAGTAAAATTATAGCTAAAATGATAAGAGATATTGTTCTCGAATTTTCGATAGGAATTTTGTTTTTTTGCAATATAATTATTAATGCGGTTCCGTAAGTTGTCCAAATTATTTTTCTTAAGACTCTAGAAATATTTATTGAGTAAATAAATAAAAAAATAATTGCAAAAGGGATTAAGAAAAGAAAGATTATTCCAAAAGTACTGTAGATATTTTCTATAATTTTTAATTGAGAATATGAAATGTAAAATGTAACTATTGCTGATAAGCATAAAGCCATTATTGCTGATGTTTGTTTTTCTTTTAAAGTTCTTTTCAAAGTTTCAAAAACCAATATAAATATTAGTGCAAAAATTAAAATGTAGTTTATTAATGAATCTTTTAAATAAATCATTTTATTCTTTTGAAAGCTCTCTTATTAATTTTTCTTCTTCTCTTGTTCCTTGGTTATATTCGTATTGATTTATTATCCCTCGTTCCAATCTTTCTCTAAGTTTATGTAATCTTTCTTTTGCTCTTAATATTGCTTCTCTGTTTTGTTTTTTTTCAAACTTCTTGAAATCAGCTAAACCAAAATAAGAGTGTATGTTTTTATCTATGAAGATGAAAACTACTGATGCAGTGATTATGATTATATAGATCCAATTAGCCACAGGGTGTATGTCTGATGATTTTGAGATCCAAATTCCAGTCATTGTTACTGTGTAAATTGTCCAGAAAACTTTTCGCCCAAATGTTCCTACTTTTGTGTTATGTATAAAATAGAAAAAGATTACCATTGGGAGAATTGTTGTGATTGCAATTCCTAGAACTCCATATTGAATTAATATTGCTTCAATAAAACTATTTTCATTTATGAATCTTATTGCTAATAATGAAACAATTAAAGAGATAATTATGTTTACATTTCGGTTGTTTTCTCCAATAGGGGTTCGATCCAAAATGTTTTTTATTATGATAATTAGTAAAATTAATAAAAGAATTTTGCCAAAGAAAAATTCACTTCCAGAATAATCTCCAATGACAATTTCAAAAAAAGGCGTTCCAAATCTTATAACTTCATTAATTAAATCTCTTGTTCCCTGTTCTAAATTTATTCCAGGGATTAATTCTGCTGAGATTATTGGAAATGATAAAATAGCAAGAGTTGTTAAAATAATTAAGTTTAATTTTTTCATGTTATTTTATAGATAAGAGGTTTTAAAAATATATCTTTAATTAACTTTGAATCTATTTTTGGTTGGAGAAATATTTATAAAGTATATTTTTTTTAATAAGAGATGATAAAAGGAAAAAGAGGACAAGTAAAAACTATTTCCCAGGTTATAGGAGTTATTTTTATTCTTTTTGTATTGTCTGTTGTTATTGTCACTGTTTCAAATTATACTCAAGATAGAAGTCTTCCGAGTGCAGTATCTGCAGGCATTTCTACGGTTTCAAATTTTGTTTTGGAAGTTACTGGACCTTTATTTAATGGGCTTTTGGGTTTGGGGAGTGATTCTAATACTAATTTTTTAATGATTATAACTTTTATTTTAATATCTATAATTATTGTAGGAACTTTAGATTCAGTTAATCTTTTTGGAGAGGATAAACAGGGAGGACTTATTAATCTTGCAATAGGGATTATTGTTTCTATTATCGGAGTTAGATTTATGCCTCAAGATATTTGGGGATCTTTAACTGCCCCATCCAGTGCATTTGTTGCAACTATTTTGGTTGCCATTCCTTTTTTTGCTTTATTTTTTGTAACTATGAAAGTCAAATATCCTCTTGCTAGGAAATTAATGTGGTTGTTTTATATTTTATTTATGTCTTATTTGATTTTCTTTCCTGCAAATCTTCAACAAGGTTCTACAACTGGGATGTTCAGTGGAGAGAATCCATTTGCCTGGATTTATACTATTTTTTTGCTTGGAGCAATTTTTATAATGTTTTTTGATTCAACAGTGAGAAGATATATTTTGAAAGAAAAGTATAATTATCAGGCAACTAAAATGCTTTCTGTCCTTGATATTAAAAAAAGAAGTGAGATTAGAAATAATATTGAAGAATGGACTAGGGTAATTAATGATCCTAGTGCATCTCCAGAGGATAAAAAGGAAGCTAGAAAAAGACTAAAAGAATTAAAAGACTTGTATTCAGAAGATTTGGCCTCTATTTAATTTTGATTATTTCTTCATTATAAAAATTTAAGAACATAGCTTAATAAATAAATTGAGATGGTTTAGTTATTTAAATTTTAAATTCCTCTTGTGGCATTTTCTATATCTGCCATTGCTCTTAGTGTTGCTAATTGGGCTCCAACTTTAAGGCCATCTGAAACTGATTTTTGTTTTATTATTGTTTCTTTAAGTAAGCCTATTATCAAATTAATAAAGGCAAAGATTAAAACAATTAAAATTGAAATAAATAGTATTTTTATTAAAATTATTTCTTTAAGTATTGGAAAGTTTTCAAAGAAATTTAATAAATTTAAAGAAAGATTTATTAAAAATCCGGTTAATAAGATAATTCCTGTTAATGTTATGGATGTAAGGATTGATAAAATTCCTCTAAATGATGGGCTAAAATCTAACATATTTTTAATTGTAATGATCATTATAAAAGTTAGAATTGTTAAAACGATTAATTCTTGTTTGTTTATAGTTTCCTTTGAATTTGGGCCAAGAATTACTCTTGATAAAATTTCTGATTTTTCTTGAATATTTATTTCTTCTTCAAAGAAATTGTTGGAATTATTCTGAGCTATTTTGGGAATATCATCAGGATTTTTAATTAAGGAATCCTCAGGTATTTGAAAACTCGATATGGTAGGAATTAAGATTAATATAATAAATATAGTTAATGAAGGGGTTAACAACTTTTTTTTCATTATTTATCTTAGTTAATTTGCTTTAAATTAGTTTCTATTTTTTATATAAAAAAGGATTAAGTGATTAGGGCTTTAGTAAAACCCTTTCAATTCTTTCGTTTTTCTAAGTAATCCCAATTCTCTCACTTACTAACTTCCTCGGAGTTGACAAATTAATTAGTTCTAAAAAAAGATTATTTGTTTGAACAATTTTTTCTAAATAATAAAATAAAATTTAAGAAAAGTTATTTATTAATGCATTAGTAAAAAGATTTAAAAATACTTATTTATTATAATTAATTAATGGAACATTTATTGGAAAATGCAAAGGAATTTATGGCTTCTGGAAATGATAATTTATTGAAAAAAAGGTTTAATGCTTCTACTTCTGATTTTTTTAAGGCAATAGTTGTTTTTTGCGATTATGAAATTAAACGATTGCCCAAAAATCATAAAGATAGATTTATTATTTTAGAAAATTACTTCAAAGATATTTATTTGGTTGTTTCTAAATTGTTTAAACCTTATACTGATAGTTATAATTTAAAATCTACAAGGGAGGAATCTTTAAAATTTAGGGAAAATGCAGAAAAAATTGAAAAGTTTGTCAGAGATAAAGAAAGAGCTTAAGATTTATTTGAAGGATAAAGAAGTTTATGACGTGGTTTTATTTGGTTCTTTTGTTAAGGGAAAAATTAATCCCAATGATTTAGATGTTGCTATAATCTCAGATAAGATTTTAGAAGAAGTTGAAGAATTTCATATTAGTTTTATTAAACCACAAGATTTTTTTATCAATATTCCCTCCTTGGTTTCAACATTATTTAAAGAAGGTTTTAGTTTGAAACATAACAGAAGTTTTTCAGAAATTTATGGTTTCAAAAATAGGGTTTTGTTTTCTTATGATTTATCTTCTGAAAAAAAATCTAAAAAAGTTAAAATTGTTAATTTTTTAAGAGGGAGAGGAGAGGTGGGGGGATTGGTTCAGGATCAGGGAGGGGATTGGCTAGGTAATGGGATTTTTATTATTGGGCTTGATAAAGATTATTTGTTTGAACAATTTTTTCTAAATAATAAAATAAAATTTAAGAAAAGTTATTTATTAATGCATTAGTAAAAAATGGTAAAAAAAGATAATAAGGATAATTTATTAATTAAGAGTAGTTTAACTACTTTTTTAAACAATCGAGGAATTAAAAGGATAAGTAATGATGTTTTTGAAATTTTTAATGATTATTTTATTCAAGAATTGGAAGTTTTATCAGATAAAATAAAACAAGAAATGATTATTTGTGGTAAAAAAACTTTTGACAAAGATGTTTTGAAAAGGGTTTTGAAAATTTAACCAAAAGCTCTTCGGAAATCTATTGTTTCTGCTGTATTGACATTTTCAATTTCTGAAAGTTCTTTTTCTAAAATATCTCTGTCTGCCCCTTCATCCCAAGCAAAAGTTATGATTATTGCATTTAATCCAAAAGCAATTGGTTGTTTTTCAAACTGGATGTTTTCTCCTTTTTTGGATTTAATTTTTTCTTCTGCCTTTTTTTGAATTTCTTCCAAATCTACATCTGGAGATGAAGGCATTAATTTTATTTTGACTGCTGCTCCTGCCATTATTTGAAAATGGAAAATGGGTTTTTAAATTTGTTGATTTTTATTTTCACTTTATCAGCATAATGCTTAAAAACTAAGATTCATTTTTTTAGTTATCGAGGAAAAAATGGTGTTACAAAAATATGAACAACTTGTTGATAAAATTGCGAATGCTTCAGGACTTACTGTAAATGATGTTATGCAAAAGGTTGAAGCAAAGTGTGCAAAACTTTCAGGACTTATAAGTAAGGAAGGGAGTGCTCAGATTGTTGCGTCTGAATTAGGTATTAATCTTGATGAAGAGAAATTAAAGGTAAGTGAATTGGTTGATGGTATGAGGAAGGTTAAACTTGTTGGGAAAATTGTTCAAGAACCCAAAATTAATGAATTTACTTCAAAAAATGGGGCTCAAAGCAAAGTTTTATCTACAGTTTTGGCCGATGATAGTGGAAATGTTCGGTTGGTTTTGTGGGATACAAACCATATTGCATTATTTGAAGAAGGTAAGTTGGGGAATAATCAGGATGTAGAAATTTCTAATGCTTCAATTAGGAATAATGAGTTGCATTTGGGTAGTTTTTCTGAAATAAAACCTAGTTCTGAGCAAATTGAAAGTGTTCAAACTCTTTCCCAAGGAGAAGAAAAGTCAATTTTTGAAATAAAACCTGGAGAAAATATTAAGATGAGGGCTGTGATTGTTAGAATTTTTGAGCCAAAGTTTTTTGAAGTAAATAAGAATACTGGAAGGAAAGTAACAGATGAAGAAAAACAACAAGGTGCTGAAACAGAGAAAAGAGCTTTGCTGGGTGTTGTTTTGGATGATGGGACTGAGAATGTGCGAGGGGTTTTGTTTGGGGATCAAATTGAAAAGTTGGGTTTTTCAAAAGAAGATTTAGAAAATGCTGAAAAATTTGCAAACAAAAAGGATGAAATTTTGGGAAAAGAAGCTTTTTTTAATTGTAATGCAAGAACTAATAAATTATTTAACAATACTGAAGTAATTATTAATGATATTAAAGAAGTGGAAATTGATTCTTTGATTGAAAGTTTGAAAGCATAATTTTATTAATTGGTTTTTGTTTTTTATTTTATGTTGTTTAGAACTCATTTGGCTATTGGTGTTTTTGCATTGGTTTTATTTTTGCCTGTTGTTGAGTCTAAACTTTTTTTTGGAATGATGGTTTTGATAGGGACTTTGGTGCCAGACATTGACAATGCTTTTTCAAAATTTGGGAGAAATTTCTTTTCAAAATTTGTTCAAGCAACAACTTCACATAGGGGAATTGTGCATAGCTTAACTTTATGTTTTGGTTTATCTTTGGTGTTGGCTTTTTTTATTCCAGTATTGGCTTTTGGTTTTTTTCTAGGGTATTCTTTACATTTAATTGCAGATAGTTTTACTAAAAGGGGGATTAAACCTTTTTGGCCGTGGAAAAAAACTGCTCAGGGGTTTTTGGTTACGGGGAGTGTTGTTGAAAAAGGGGTTTTTGTAATGTTTGTTATTATTGATTTTGTTTTGGTAAGTGTTAGAGTTTTTTGATTTAAAGGAGTGATTAAAAGGTAGTATACAATAAGAATAATCTTTATAAAGAATTGTTGGGAATTTTTATTATGGTAGATGAAGAAAAAGAAACTAAAAAATCAAAAGAGGATTCGGAGCCGAGTTTGAGTGATATTCCTGGGATTGGGCCGAGTTCAATTGCGAAACTTGAATCTGCAGGTGTTTATGATTTAATGGGTGTTGCAACTCTTACTCCCCAAGGTTTGTCTGAGCTTTCTGGGTTAAGTGAAAGTGTTGCAAGAAAAGCGATTCATGCTGCAAGACAAATGCTTAATCTGGGATTTATTGATGCTGCTGAATTAGAAAAAAAAAGGGAAGATGTCCACTATATTACAACTGGAAGTAAAAATTTAGATAATTTGCTTGGGGGAAGAGGTGTTGAAAGCAAGTCAATAACAGAAGTTTTTGGGGCTTTTGGAAGTGGAAAAACCCAATTAGCCCTTTCTCTTTCTGTTAATACTCAACTTCCTAAAGAGCAAGGAGGGGCTAATGGGAAGACAGTTTATATTGATACAGAGGGAACTTTTAGACCTGAGAGAATAAAGCAATTTGCTTCAGGTATTGGTGCAAATCCTGAAAAGGTTTTAAAAAATATTTTTGTTGCAAGGGCTTTTAATTCAGACCACCAAATGTTGTTAATTGAAAAAGTAGCAGAGATGGTGAAAAATGGAGAGCCAATTAAATTAATGATTATTGATTCTTTGACTGCACATTTTAGGGCAGAATATTCGGGTAGGGGACAATTAGCAGATAGACAGCAGAGATTAAATAGGTATTTGTATGATTTAATGAAATTAGCAGACCAAAGAAATATTGCAGTTTTAGTTACAAATCAAGTTATGGCAAATCCTGCTCAACTTTTTGGAGATCCGACTACTGCAATTGGAGGGAATATTGTGGGGCATGCTTCAACATATAGAATTTATTTAAGAAGGGGAAAGAAAGATACAAGAGTTGCAAAACTTATTGATTCTCCTAATTTGCCTGATGGTGAAACTGTTTTCCAGATTGAAGGAGATAGATTAAAAGATATTGTTGTTAAAGAATGATGGAAAGAAATGATGTAGAGAGAATTTATGAAAAACTTGAGAGTTCTGAAAATTGGAAAAGGAAAGATTCTGGTTTTTGCGTGGTGGAGAGTGGTTTAAGGTTTGATCTTTATTTAACTCACTTAGCTGGAGAGATTTATAACATGGCTGAAGGAGGAATGCTAGTAGATAATAATGAAGGAGGAGAACTGATTTATGATTTGCCTGTTAGAAAAAATACTCAACAAGTTACTTTAGAGGTTTAGGATCCTGAATCTAATTCTTTAATTGATTCTTACTCTGAAAAAGGAGAGGATATTGAAAGAAAATGTATTGGAAAAGACGGAAATCCTGAGAAAAAACCTATGCTGTTTGAGTTTTATAATTCTGTAAAGGAGTTGGTTTTATTGAGGGAACAAAACAAAGTTCGAGAAAGTTATGAAAAAAGAATAGTTGGGGGGAGAAGGAAGTTAACTAATTTTCTAGAGGAATAATCTTTTTATACCTAAATTTTGTTTAAAAATTATGGTAGAGGTGATTGCTGATTTACATGTTCATAGCAAATATGCAAGGGCTACTTCTAAAGATTTAAGTTTGGAAAATTTGGAAAAGTGGGGTAAAATAAAGGGGTTGGATTTAATTGGAACTGGTGATTTTCAACACCCCGAGCATAGGAAAGAGATTGAGGAATATTTAACTGAAGATGATAAGGGAATTTTATGGAGTAAAAAAAGAGATGTTGGTTTTTTGTGGCAAACTGAGATAAGTTTAATGTATTCTGATAAAGTGAAAAAAAGAGCTGTTCATTTAATTGTTTTAGTTCCTAATAGAAAAACTGCCGATAAATTTACAAACTATTTGAAATCTAAGGGGAGAATTGATTATGATGGTAGGCCGATTTTTGGAATTACAGCAAAAGATTTTGTGAAAGAGGTTAAAGATATTGATGAAAAAATTGAGATAATTCCTGCGCATTGTATGACTCCTTGGTTTGGGGTTTATGGGAGTAAAAGCGGGTTTGATTGCTTAGAGGATGGTTTTGGTGACCAAAGTGAAAAGATTTTTGCAATTGAATCAGGAATTAGTGCTGATCCTCCTATGCTTTGGAGATTTCAGGAGAAAGTTAATGTTGTGAGTTTTTCAGATGCCCATAGTTTTTGGCCTTGGAGGTTGGGAAGAGAAGCTACTATATTTGAGATTGAAGATTTGAATTATGAAAAAATAATTAAAGCTATTAGGACTGGAAAAGGAATTAAAGCAACAATTGAAACTCCTCCTGCTTATGGAAGGTATCATCTTGATGGGCATAGGAATTGTGATTTTTCTTGTATTCCTGAAGAAACAAATAAATTAAAAGAAAATTGTCCAAAATGCGGGGGAAAACTAACTATTGGTGTTGAAAATCGGTGTGAAAAACTTTCAAAAAAACCAAAAGGATGGATTCCTGAAAATAATGTTCTTTTTTATCGAATTTTACCATTACACGAATTGATTGTTCTTTTTACTGGAATGGGTATTGGTAGTAAAAGAAATTGGAAGATTTATAATGAAATTATTGATAATTTTGGAAGTGAATTTGATGTTTTATTAAATGTTCCTCGGGAAGAATTATTGGAAAATGAAATTAATGGAAAGCTTGTTGATTTAATCATTAAAAATAGGGAAGATAAGATTAAAATTGTTCCAGGTTATGATGGTGTTTATGGGAAAGCTGAAATTGAAAAACAAAAAACCTTATTCTGAGTATTCTTGGATTATTTGATAAGTTATATCTAATTCATCTATTAATCCTTGGAAGTCCATATCTTCATATTGCTTTGGAACTTGTTTAAAAGGAGAGCCATTTTGTTCATAATAGTCTCTTTCTAATAAAATTTCTAAATTATTGTTTCTAGCGAACTCAATTATTTGGTCTATTGATTCTTCTGAGACTTTTGCTTTTAAATTTCTTGCTTTTGCTTGATCTTCTTGAGCATTTACTTTTTTATACTCTTCATATTCTTTTGTTGCTAGAGCTACATCCTTTTTTGAAACAAAATTTATGTTTTGGTAATTTTCTTTAGAATTCCCATAATAAATGGTTCTTGAAGGAATTGAAGATTTTGGAACGAAAAGTCCTGATTCTTCTGAATAAGCAAAATTTGGGTGAATTGTTCCAGCTAAGTAAGCTCCTGTTCCAGCACTTAAAACTGTTTTCAAAAAATTTCTTCTGGATATATTTTGGTTCATTTTCTGTTTTTATTAAAAATTTATTTTTTGAAAAAATGCTAAATTTTTATCAAAAAATTAACTATTTATTCTTAATAGAATTTTGATGTTTAAATATTTTTCGGTAAATCTTTGGTTTTTAGAAATTTTTGTTTGAATTTTTTAGATGATTCAATGGTTTTTGTTTGACAATGAGGACATTTTTCTTTTAAGGTATATGTCCTGCATCTGGGACATTTTTTAATTTTCATTTTTTAATTTCAAAAAAACATTTTTCTTTTTTAGAAGATTTTTCAATTTCTTTTAGTATCTGGTTTATTTCTTGGTTTGATTTTTTCAAATTCTTTGAAATAACTTTGATTTGAAATTTTGAATTTCCAAGGTAGGAAATATTTTTGTTATCTCCAAGGATTTTTTTGATTTTTTCAATTCCTGATTCTGATGGACAAGTTAGTCTAAATTGTTTTTTTATTATTTTGTCTTTTTCTTTTTTTGCTTCCAATACTTTTTGAATTTGTTCAATTTGTTCTTTGTTAAAATATTGTTCTAGGATTTTTTTATTTTCTTTTGCTTTTTCTAAAAAATCTAAAAGATTTTCTTTTTCTTGAATTTTATTTATTGTATTTTCTGCATCGTTTTTTCCGCAGATTTTTTTTAAAATACTTTCAAAAGTTTTTTCTTTTTTATATTGAGACATTAGTTCTTTTTTTTCGTCTGTTTTAACTCTTCTTAAACTTAAAAATAAGTGGTTGTCTTTTATACTTAATATTTTACAGGCTATAATCTTGTTTGGAACCACATATTCTCTTAAGTTCCTGATTCTTCCAGGGGCTATTTCGCTAAATACAATAGAGCCTTTAACTCCGTCTAGAGTTTCAACAAAAACAGTTGGTTTTATTATTTTGATTACTCTACATAAAATTACATCTTTTTCTTGGTATTTTTCCATATAGTAAGGAGCTAGAAAAGGTTTTTAAGAGTTTTTATTTGATTTTAACAAGTTCAACTTCGAGTTTTCTTTTAAGTTCTTCTATGAATTCTTTTTCTTTTTCTTTTTTGATTAAAGCACCAGCAGCTGCGTGGTGACCGCCTACCTCTCCTCCAATGATTTCTACAACAGAATTTAAGACCTCGCGGATATTTCTTTCTGTTTTTCCTACCATTCGGGCAGAAATTTTGATTTTATCTTCATTATATGCCATTGCAATGATTGCCTGTCCTTTTTTATAATTCTGCGAATTTGATAAGATACTTGCAACAGTTCCTACAATTGTGTCTTTTATTTTATCTTCTGCATTTATTATTGTGAAATTCTTATCCTCTATTTTTTTGAATTCTGGAACTGAGTTAAGAGCTTTAACTATTGCTTGTTTGTGTTTTGTGTATAATTTGTCAACTTTTTCTTTTGCTGATTTGTTTTGTAAACAGTAAGAAACTGCTAAACCACTTTCTCCAGAGCGACTGCAAGCATTTATTATTGCACTAATTTGACGAGCATCTTCTAGTCTGTTGAAAAATTTTACTAGATAGATGTTTCCAATTAAGTCAGAAGGTTCTCCTTTGTCTGCTCTTTGAAGGGAGATTGCTGTGATTAGTTTTGAAGTTTCTTCTTCTGTTAGTTCTATGATACTTTTGAATTTGCCCTGAGGTCTACTAAGACCAAGATCTCTTAAAAAATCTATTGTTCCTGTTGAGTTTCCAGTGACTCCTGGAATGTAAACATCAGAGTTGTATTCCAAGACTCTGTCTATTGGGCGTGTTGCAGGGTACATTATAAGGCCTTTTTTTACCTGAATTTTTGAATCTTTTATTATTTGATTGTTGAGTTTTCCTATGTTTTGTTCCATCATATCCCCAATCATTCCTATTACTGCAAGCTGGGCTAAATCTTTATTTTTCTCGTTTAATTCTTTTGCAAATAAATAGGTGACTCCTGCTCCAGAAATTTCTTCTTCATTAAATAAATGAGGGTTTATTATTGTGGTGTTTTCAGGAATTTCAGAAGTTATTTCGTGGTGGTCTAATATGAATACTTTTGTTTTTAATTCTTTTATATACTTGAAGCTATTTGATGCTAAATCTAAAAAAAGGATTACTTTGTTTTCAGGAATTGTTTTAAAAACATTTTCATCAAGGTTTTTGACAATTTTTGTTGAGAATTTTTTTCCAGTTCTAGAGAGGGCTCTGGTCATTATAGAAGCAGAAGTTATTCCATCTGTATCGTTGTGGCTTATAATTTGTATTTCTTTGTTTTTTGTTTCTTCGAGAAATTCTTTTACAGATTTTTTTATTGCAGATAGCATTAGACACCTCCTATTAGAAAAAATTTAATTATCTTTATAAATCTTTATTTCTTTTTTTGTTGTATTTCTCTAATTTTCGTCTTAATCCAATGAATTTGACAAGCTCTCTTTTTGATCTTTTGTCTTGTTTATTTTTATCAAAGTGTTTTTTGATTTTTTCAATTTTTTCATTTACTATTTTTAAGTCATCTTGATATTCTATATTGTTTTCTTTTAGAATTTGGGTTATTTTTTTGCCTAGTGTTTTTGTTTTTGGGATATTGTGTTTTTCTTTTAAAATTAGTCCTATTTTTGCAGGAGATTTTTCTTTTTTTGCTATTTCAATAACTAATGATTCAATATTTTCTGCTTTTGTTCTTTCAGGTTCTTTAGTTGTTTTCGTAGTTTTTTTAGCTGTTTTCTTTGTAGCTTTTTTTTCGGTTTTTGTTTCTACCATTATATTTCTTCTTAACTTTGATTTAAAAATGTTTGGAATTTGGTGGTTTTGTAAATTAAGTGGTTTGTGTAAAAAAAGTAAGCTGGTTTTGGGACTTGTTTTGCAAGGCTGATTTTGGGAATATCTTGATTTGAATATTGTTTCATTTCATTCAGGTCTGAATCCTCTAAATCCCTTATTAGCCCCGCCCGGATTCGAACATCGCTTTCGCTTCGCTCGCTCAGGTTCAAATCCACCCTTTTTATAATCCCTTATTAGCCCCGCCCGGATTCGAACCGGGGTCACAGGTTCCAAAGACCTGTATACTTGGCCACTGTACTACGGGGCTATGAAAATAATACTTTGGAAGTGTTTTTAAGGGTTTTGTTAGTGTTTTTTCTTATATCTTCCGCGGGATTCAACTTTTTTTAAACGTTCTAGTGTTTTGGAATGATTTTTTGATTTTTTATACCCTTTGAGAAATGCTTTCCAGAAATTTTCCCAATCTGAGAAGTGTTTGGCCTGGAGTGCCTGTTTTATTAAATGTAGGTCAACTGCTTTGTCTTCTAATTTATTTGAGTGAAATCCTAAACCAAAATCAATAAACCAGAGTTTTTCATTTTGGTCTAATATCATATTGCTTGTTGTCAAATCTCCATGGATTAGTTCGTTGTCGTGAAGTTTTGCTGTTTGTTCGCCAATTTTTTCACAAATTTTTAAGGGTTTTGGGAATCTTTCTAGATGTTCTGAAAGTTTTTTTCCTTTAATAAATTGCATTGTGATTTTTGTTTTTTCTTTTGTTTTTTCTGGGGGTGGGGAAATTGAAAGTTGAGAAGTTTTTTCTAAGAGTTTTTTCTCAGATTTGGTCCGTTTTTTTCTTAAAGAATCATCCAATTTTTTTATTCTGTATTTTTTTTCAATTCTGTCTTTTATAATTTTATCTTTTTTTTGGTAAATAATTGCTTCAGCACCTTGAGAAATAATTTTATTTTTCATTTTTTAATTGAAGGGTTAAAATAATTAAACAATTTAAATCTATAATAAGACAATAACTGCAAAATGTTTTTATTACAAATAATTGGAGAAAAAGAAAGTAAATTGCAATGATGCTTATTCCGAGTGAAAGTAAAAAAATTGATTTTTGTTTTTGTTTTTTTGGAGAGTGTAGGTGTGAGAATACTAAAACTGCAAGGAGTGAAAACCCAATAATTCCGAAGTAACCATTTTCAATTCCTAAAGTTGTTGTATAAGGTGTTTTTTCAATTATTGAGCAACCATTAATTTTCCCAATAGAGCAAAATGAGGTATTTGAGGGGCTTAAAGTAAAGAAAGATGCAACTATATTTATCAGTATTAAAATTAAAATTATTAGGTATTTTTTATTCATTTTAAACTTTGAATTTTCCTTTGCCAAATTTTCGGGCGAGTTTCATAAGTTTTTTATTAGACATTAGTTGGGATGGGTCTTGTAGGTCTGAAAGGTCTTTTCCAGAACTTGCAAGTTCTTTTATCATTTTGTATTGTTTTAGTAATTGGCGGAGATCTGATGTAGTGGTTCCAGAACCTTTGGCGATTCTTTGCAAACGAGAAGTGTTTTTTTCTAAAATTTCTGGTTTTTCAACTTCTTCTTTTGTCATTGACTGGATTGCGTATTTCCAATTTTTCGTTTTTAGTTCTTGTTCTTCAAGTGCTTCGTCAGGAACTTTTGATTTTCCCAAACCAGGGATAAGGTCTTTTATTTTGCTAAATCCTCCCAGAGAACTAGCTGAATCTAATTGTTCTGCAAAATCTCTTAGGTTGAACTCTCCTTTTTCAAGGTTTTTCTTAATTTTTTCTTGTTTTTTTTCATCTGTTGCAGAGCGGACTTTTTCTAATAATGTTTCTAGGTCACCCATACCCAAAAGTCGGGAAACAAATGATTTGGGGTTGAAAACTTCTAAATCTCCGGGATGTTCGCCTGTTCCTATGAAATAAACTGGGGCTTTTGTTTCAGAGCAAGCTGTAAGGGCTCCTCCTGCTTTTGCTGAAGAATCCATTTTTGTTATGATAACTCCGTTGATGTTACAAGCTTTTTGGAATTTTTCAACTTGGGTTTTTGCTGATTGTCCAATATCTGCAGAGATTACTAAAATTGTTTTAGAGGGTTTGATTTTTTGAGATATTTTGCTTACTTCTTTTATTAAATCCTTAGAAAGTGCATCTCGACCTGCTGAATCTATTAAAATTAGGTCTTGTTTTTCTAATTGTTTTGAGAATTTTTCATAGATTTTTAAGGGATTTTTTTCATCTTTATCAATAAATGTGGGAACTTCGATTTTTTTGCCTAATTGCTCTAATTGTTCTGGGGCTGCAGGGCGATGAACATCAAGGCCCAATAGTGCTGGGGAGCGACTTCTTTTTTTATACCATGAAGCTATTTTTGAAATTGTTGTGGTTTTTCCAGTTCCGTATAAACCTATGAAGAGTATTTTTTCTTTTTTCTTAAGTTCTAATTCTTTTTTCTCTCCGCCTAAAATGGATATTATTTCATCATTTAGGAGTTTTAAGAGTTGTTCTTTTTTTTCTACTCCAGATATATTTTTAGAACCTTCTTCCTTGATTTTGTCGGTGATTTGTTTTACTAAAGAAATATTTACATCTGCTTGAATTAAAGCTCTTTGAAGGTCTTTTACTATGTTGTCTATTAGTTTTTTATCTACAAAAATTGCAGAGCTAATTTTATCAATGCTTTTTTTCAAAGTGTTGCCTAGATTTTCTAAAACCATACTAAATTAAGTTTGATAGATTTTTTATATCTTTGTTTGCTATATTTATGTAGATTTTGGTGGTTTTGGGGGAAAAATGTCTCAAAAGTTTTTGAATGTGGCGTATGTCATATCCTGCTTCTAATAAGTGGGTTGCAAAACTATGTCTTAAAATATGGGAGATACTCTTTTTTTAATACTGGCTTTTTTTGCAGAGTTTTTTACTATTTTTCGAATTGTTTCTTTGGAGTATTTTTTCCCTCTGTTTGATTCAAAGATAAGGCCCTCACGATGGATTTTAAATTTGTTTAGGTTTTTTATTAATTCGTTGTGTAGAAAAATAGTTCTTTGATGTTCGCCTTTTGCTAATTTTGGTTGAATTGTTTTTCTCTCAAAATCCAAATTTGACCGTTTTAAGTTTCTCATTTCACTTAATCTAATGCCTGCATAATACAAAAACAAAATTATTAGTTTATGTTGAAGGTTTTCTGTTTTATTTATTAATGAGTAAGTTTCTGATTTGTTTAAAATTGTTGGGGTGTTGTTTTCTTTTTTGCAAGAAAGATTGTTTCTTTGGTGTTTTGATTTAAGATGTTTTTTTGGTAGAAGTGAATTGCAAAATATATGTTTCTTATTGTATTTTACTTTTGAAAGTATAGTTTTGGAGAAATTTTTTAATATAAAATAGGTATTTGTCTATAGTTTCTTTAGAGTATTTTTTAAATTCCAGTTATTCTTTTAATTGATTTAAGGAAGTTTCTAAATTCATAAAAGTACATGAAACAATATTTATTTAAATGTCTTTGTTATTTTAGACGTGTAATAGATGTTAGTCTCAATTTTGCCCACCGATAATTTTGAATAAATAATCCCCCACCTCGCAAAACTCTTCGGAATTTTTCAATTAGTAATTTTTTCCCTAATTTTTGACAGGAGTTTATTTTTCTCCAAACCCTTACCTTAGATAGCTAATTGAAAACCACTTGCAGTTATTCCTCTTCCTCATTTCATTCGGAGAACATAACACTGAATAAAGAGTTCCAAAACCTTGCAGGTTTCTCTACCCAAATTCGCCTTCGGCTAACTTCTTATAATCCTAATGTTCAACTCAATAAGTACAGATTTGTAAATCCCTGGCTAACTCACAACCTCACACGGCTTATTTTTATTTTAGTTACTGCTTACCACGAAGTTGCTCGCCTACCCATAGATAGGAGGGGTTTGCCTTAGCGCTTCGTACAATTAGTCGCTTTCAGCGAGATAAAAACAGAAAAATACTTCTTTTATCGGACCGAGAAAAACACCAACAAAATTTTAAAAAAATTTCACCTAACAAACGATAAAAGATTTAACTTCGTTACATCCAAATATTTTTCAGTTTTTTATTTTTGAGATGGGGCGCCCTTCGGACAGATAGTCGGCTTCGCCGAGTTATTTTCTTTTATGAAAAAATCCATAAAATCCCGCCAAAATTATTCCAATCAAGGATAGTAGTATACCTAATTTTTGAATATTTGTTTTTGTTTGATAAATGCTTACTTGATTTATATTCTTAGATGGTTTTAAAATTATAAATCCTTCCTCAGTTTTTTCGATGCCTATTTTTTCCCCTTCTTTATTTTTTGCTTTCCAAGAATTATGAAATGACTCTTTAAATAGAATCTGCTCTTTCCCTGAAAAATTATAATTCAAAATAATTTTATCTGGATTATCTCTTATAACATCATATTTTTGATAATCCTCATAAGATTCATTTTCAAAGATTACTGAAATTATTGGTTTTGCATCTATATATTCATAAATTTTAAATGGATAATCTGCAAAATTTTTATCCATTACTAAAGAAAATTTTTCACTTTTGTTAAATTTGTCATCAAAGTTTAAATTTTGTCCTCCAATTTCAAAATATTTTATTCCGTAAATATCTAAATAATTAATTGTTTGATTTAAATCCTCTGAAGCCCAAACAAATTTCTTAAAATTTTCCAACTCTTTTGGATAAAGCATTCCTTGGTCAAAATATCCCCAAGTTTGACTTTGCCAAGGAAATTTATAGTTTAATGTTTCGGAAAAGATATATCTCGAAGTTCCGAATCTAAAATTTGAAAAATCGTTCTGTAAGGGAAAAGTTTCTAAAGAATAGACAGAATCAAATAATCCGTATCTATCGTATTGGGAATTATAACTATATTTTTCATAATTTTTATTTACTACATTATAATTCAAGACTATTGCTATAAACAATAAACCAATTAAAAGTAAAATTATTTTTTTGTTATTACTAAATCTTTTAGACAAAATCACTCCAGAAAAAACACAGGCGAGTATTGAAAAAGGTATAATAAATCTAATTGCTCCGACTCCAGTAGGATAAAATTTTCCTAAAATTCCTTCTAATAAAAGTAAGAATAGAACTGAACTAATTGTTAAGAATATAATTTTTTCGTTTCTATCTTTAAAGTATTTCTTTATAAAAAATAGAGAAATTAAGAACAATCCAAATAAAATTCCAATTTCTCCAGGAGCCAACCCCCAAATAGTATATTTTCCAAAACCAAATAAATGAAAAGGTAGTGGAATATATCCGATTCCATCTCCAACAAAGCTTTCTGATTTAGAGAGAAAAGGCAAGAACCAAAAAGCAGAAATTAACATAGGAATTCCCAAAAAAATACAACTTTCTTTTATGAAGCTCTTAAAATTTTTTTTATTTAAATAATAATTAATAAAAATTCTTAATGCTACTAATAAAAATAATGCAACTGCCATAAATATATGTGTTAAATATGCTAAAACAAAAAAGACAGAATAAATTAGTAAGTTGTATTTTTTACTTTCTAGCGATTTTTCTAAGAATAGTAAAGTAAATGGAATTGTAAAAATTCCAAACACATAAGGGGAGTTTCCAACTGAAATAAAATAATATGAGGTGCATAGGATAGAAAGAAAGAACAAGGAAAAAATTAAAGAATAAATTTTACTTCTTGAATAATAATTAATAAGAAAGAAAATTCCTATTGAGGTTAAAAAAATGCTTAAGAATTGTAAAAAATTTGCTCCAAAAATTATATTGCTAAAAAAATAACTCACTTGATAATACAAAGGTGAATAATAGGCAAGAAAAGGTGCTCCATTATACCACGCTAAATCCCAATTTGTTCTCAATCCAAATTCCTTAAGATAAGATATTTTACTTATATGCCCCAATGCATCTAATCCTAGCGGTTTGTTTGAAAAAAGCGGATTCCAATATAAGATTAAAGAAACAAGAATTATCAATAAAATGCAACTTATAAATCCAATTAAAATTTTAACTTCTTTTTTCATTTTGAGAAAGTCCATATTTTATTACCTAAGAAATTTATTATTAAAGCAATTCCAATTGCCAAAATTTGAGAAATTATATAATAAATTCCAAAAATTTCTGTAAAAACATAAAGGAAAAACAAATTTACTAAAAGAGCTAAAACACTAACTAAACCAAATTGTAAATATTTTTTTCCAATTCCCAATCTTGCCTTTTCCTTGAAAGTCCAAATCTTATTTAATATAAAATTACTGGACATAGCAACTATAAAAGAAAAAATCGCAGAAATCAAATAATAAACTCCTACTTTTTCAGTTAACAAATATAAAATCACAATATTTACTAAAGTCCCAATTCCTCCTACAACGCCAAATTGAACAAACTCTTTAATCACATTTTTTTTATGGGGTAAATATCCAGCTAAATTTTGAAGATAATAAAAAATCTCTTTTGTTCCTGCTTTGCTTTTCCCCTCAATACGATTAATAAAAGTTATTGGAATTTCTTTTACATTTTGATATTTTCCTTTAATGATTATTTCCAATAAAATCTTAAAACCTTTTGGATTTAAGTCAACATCTTTTATGACTTCTTTTTTAATCATAAAATAACCAGTCATTGGGTCTTTAACCTTTGTATAAATTCTTGATAAAAGAGTCGAAGTTTTAGACATCACTTTTCTTTTAAAATTCCAACCCTTAATCTTTCCGCCTTTTGTGTATCTACTTCCTATTGTAAAATCTGCTTCTCCTTTTTCTATTATTCTAAAAAGTTCTTTTATTTTTTCAGGCGGATGGCTCAAATCTGCGTCCATAACTCCCAAAATTTCGCCATCTGCAATTTTCCAACCATCTAAAACTGCTGAAGAAAGTCCAAGTTTTCCTTTTCTATGGATAACTTTAAGATTTTTTTGTTTTTTCTTTAAATCTTCTAAAATTTTCCCTGTTCCATCTGGAGAATTGTCATCAACTATAATTATTTCTCCATTAATCTTATTTTCTTTAAATTCTTCTTGAATTTTTTTAATAAGGTTTTGAATGTTCTCTTTTTCGTTGTAAGTTGGAATAACTAAACTTAGTTTCATTATTTTAAAAGTATGGGTTAAACATTTATAATCTTAACTAAAAAACTTCTTTTAAAAAAAAGAAGCAAATGCTGGCAAACCTTTTTTATTTAAAGGGGTTTATCGGTGTCTTGCTATCCGCGAATCTGCACTTACTCTTTAGAATTTTTGGCTTTATCAAAACCTCTTGCAGTTATTCGTCTTTGCTCCAGATATTTGCAAGAGCTGAACAGCGATAAAAAGGCAAATTTTCTTCAGGAAAATTTTTCTAAATTTGAATATGCCGAACTTCTCTAAATTCTGATGTTCAATGAAAAGATTGTAGAAACATTTAAATAAATACTTGTCTAAATATTTTTATGTTATCAAAATTGCCTGTTGATTTGGAAAAAGTTAATAAAGAAAACATTGATTGTGAGATTCTTAGGGCTGGAATGATTGCAGAGCTTGATGCTGTGAATTTTTATGAGCAAATGGCAAATCTTTCTGAGAATGAGGATATTAAAAAGGTTTTATTGGATATTGCTAAGGAAGAAAAAGAGCATGTTGGAGAATTTCAGAAACTTTTAGAAGATCTTGATAAAGAGTATGTTTCTTCAGTGGATGAAGGGAAGAAGGAAGTTGAAGAAATGTTAAAGAAATAATTATTCTAAACCTAATTTAACTAATATTTCTTTTGGGTCGAATTTTTCTAAGTCTTTATATTCTTGGCCTGTTCCCAAGAATAAAATTGGTTTTTGGGTTACATACCCTATGGAAATTGCTGTTCCTCCTTTTTCATCAACATCTGATTTTGTTAAAATGCTTCCATCGATTCCGAATTCATTGTTAAAAGATTTTGCTTGTTCTGTTGCATCATTGCCAGTGATTGATTCTGCAACGAAAATTTTTAGGTCTGGGGAGGTAACTCTAACTATTTTTTCCATTTCTCTTAACAAATCTTTTTTGGTGTACATTCTACCAGCAGTGTCAATTAAAACTGTTTTAATTCCGTGAGATCTTGCGTATTGGATTGCGTCAAAGCCAACTGCTGCAGGGTCAGAGCCATATGTTTGGGAAATAACTTTTGTTTCAAGAGCTTCGCCATGTTTTTTTAATTGTTCAATTGATGCAGCTCTGAATGTGTCGGCAGCAGCAAGAACAGAGGATATTTTGTTTTCTTTTAAAATATGGCAAATTTTTGCAATAGTTGTTGTTTTTCCACTCCCATTTATTCCAAAGAAAAGAATTACAAAAGGTGTTTCTGAATTTTCTATTTTTTCAATTAAGTTAAAAGGGGGGAGTAAAATTTTTTCTAAAGATTCTTTTAAGGAATTTTTGATTTCTGATTCTAAATCTGATTTTTTAATTTCTAAATTCACTAATTTTTCTTTCATTTCTTCTCTTATTTTATCAACTACTTCAAGAGCAACATTGTTTTCTAAAAGAAGCATTTCAAGTTCTTCAAAAAAATCATTAAATTTTTCAGAGCTTAAAGTAAGTGTTGAAAAACCCTTAGTTGCTTTTTTAAAAAATCCCTCTTTTGCTTTGTCTTCTGCTTTATCAATTATGTAATCTATTTCTTCTTTTTTTTCTTTAGTTGATTCTTGTATTTCTTCTTTTTTTTTCTCAGGTTTTTCTTTTGTTGGTTTTTCTTCTTTTTGAGTTTCGACTATTTCTTCTTTGGATTTAAGAAATCCTTTTAATTTATCTTTGAATGATTTAAACATATTTATTTTAGTTAAGAAGGATTATTAAAAGTTGTTATTAGTACCATAATGATTATAAATATACTTGGTTTTTTGGGGTTATGATAACTTACAAAAATCTTTATGACGCTTTAAGGAAAGAAAAGTATAGTGAGCAACTTCAACAGCTTCCTAAAAAATTTATTTTTCAGGTTTCTCAATATTTGTCTGAAAAGAAAAAAACTGCAGAACAAGATGAAAATCTTTCATCTGATGAAGCTGTAAAAACAAAAAAACAATTAGAAAATGCAAAATCTATTTTTGATGAGTTGATAACTTTGAGAAAAAAGAAAATTTTGGGTTTGGCTTTTGTTGCCTCTGAAACAGGGATTGGCAAAAAGGATTCTGAAAATATGTTGGATTTTGAAAAAGAGCTTTTTGATAGTATTATGGAAAGTGTGAATGATGCTGGGAAGAAATTAAAAAATGATTTGGATAGTGAGTCTGTTAGTGAAGATATGGCTTTGATTTTATTTTCTGAAGATGTTGAAGAACTTGTGGGATTTGAGGGTAAACCTTTGGGTCCTTTTAGTAAAGGGGAAATGTGCAATCTTCCTAAAAAAATTGCAGATATTTTTGTTGAACAAGGGAAAGCAGAATATGTTAGTGAGGATTAAGTTTATTAATTAGTTTTAGCTGAGTTTTTTATGGAAATTTCACAAATGGTTACAAGTGTTGTATTGGTTGTTTTAGGTGTTCTTTTAATTATTGCAGGTATTTTTTCAATTGGTGCTTTAATTTTTGGGATTGTGGTTTTAATAATTGGAATTTTAATAATGGTTGATTTTGGAAAAGAAGGAGAAATAGAAAAAATTAAAAGGAAAAAAGGAGGTAAATAAGTATGGCTGATATAATTGTTACGACAGGCGAAATAGTTCCGGGAAAGCAAGTTAAGGAGATTTTAGGAATTGTTAGGGGAAATACTGTGAGAGCTAGGCATGTTGGAAGAGATGTGATGGCAGGTTTTAAGAATTTAGTGGGGGGAGAGATAAAAAGTTATACTGATATGATTTCTCAAGCAAGAGATGAAGCTTATAATAGGATGGTGAATAGGGCATTGGAGCAAGGAGCAGATGCAGTAATTAATGTGAGGTTTATGACATCGATGGTGGTGCAGGGGGCGGCGGAGATGTTGGTTTATGGGACTGCTGTTAAATTGAAGTGATTGTTAATATTATTTGAATTTGTTTTTATATTTTTTATAGATAATTGGTATATTGTTCAAGTAAATAAAATTAAAGATTTTGTTGGGCAAATGTAGTTTATTTTTGTTAAATTTTCTTGTGTTTGTGGCGAGAAAAAAGATTGGGGTGAGTATTAATTAAGAATTTGTGAAAATTAATTGAATGAACGAGAAAAAATGTGTAAAATAATTCTAAAGGTATTTTAAAAAGTCTATAGATTATTTTCAAACAGGAAAATTATCGCTATGTTTAATCAAAGATTAAGCCTCTAGCCGGATTTGAACCGACGACCTACTGCTTACAAGGCAGCCGCTCTAACCACTGAGCTATAGAGGCATATGATGAAGTGATGTTTTCAACTTAAAAAACTTTTGTATTTTTTAAAAATAATTTTGAAGATTTTTATTTTTTTAGTTCATAAATTTTTATAAAGGATTTTTTTGTAAATAAAAAATGGGTGTAAGTTATGCTAATTTTGTGCAACGGGAAGGGACTCCTGTTCTTAGAACTCTTTCTTCAGAATTGGAAAAGGTGAGTAGTTTTATTTTTGAAAGTGATAGGCAAAAGTCTTTAGATGAGCTTAGAGATTTAGCAAATAGGAGGAAGTATGAAGATAATTCTGAAAAATTTATTGGTTTGTTTAATGAACATGTGGGAAATTTTGGATTTCAATATTATCTGGAAGGAGGAATTCCAAAAAGTGAATTGGACGAATTACGTTCTCTTTATGTAGATAATCAAGTTGAATATACTAAGAAGACATATGAGGAAAATAGAAGAGAATCTAAAGAAATAAGGAAGCAAATGATTGATGATAGGGAAAAAATGGGTAGGAATCCTTTTCATAAACCTTCTCCTGGTTCTAAAGGATATTTTGATGATGTTTTTTTAAATAATTAGAATACTTGGTCTTCGTGAGATATTTTATAATCAAAAAGTTCATCTACTGAAAACCATAATGCTAGTTCGTGTTTTGCATCTTCTTTATTTCCTGAAGCGTGGATAATGTTTTTTACAGGGACTTTTTTTGAGTCTGCATGTTCAAAACTAATGTGGGAGAAATCTCCCCTAATTGTTCCAGGAAGTGCTGATTTTGATTCTGTTTCTCCACAGAGTTTGCGGATATTTTCAACTGCATTAACACCTTGAACTGCTAGAGCAACTATTGGGCTTTCAGTTATGTATGAAAGTAGCATTTCTCTTACTTCTTCTCCTCTTCTTTTTGATATGTCTTCGGTGTAGTGTTGTTTTGCAAAATCTTTGTCAACTTTTGTCAATTTTAATCCAACTATTTTAAGTCCTCTTTGTTCAAATCTTTTGATAATTTCTCCAATTAATCCTCGCTGAACTCCATCTGGTTTTATTAAGACAAGTGTTTGTTCTATCATTCTTTTTTTTCTTCAGCTTTAGGTTCTTTGTCTAAAGGTTGTTCTTGTTCTTCATATTCTTCTTTTAAGATTTTAAGTCCTTTAATTTCAAAATTGCTCAAAGGGTAGATTTTTTTTAGTTTTACGACTAATTCTTTTTGAATTTTGTTTGTTATGATTTCTTCAACAAGTTTTTCAAATTCTTTTTCTTTTGCCCAGTTTTCCAGTTCATCTATTGCATTTTTTCTTAATCCTTTTAAAACTTTTTTAGTTACTTTTTTCCTTGTAACCATTGTGAACTTAATTCTTATTTTTTGATCCTTGCATTTTGTAATAAATGAGCCCTCAGAATAATCTGTTCCTTTTCTTGTTATTTTTTTCATATATGTTGAATGTAATCTTGTTTCTGTAGGGGTAGCAGTTGCGTTTTCTTCTGTTACATTTACTAAGAATTTTACTTCAAGAGCTTTTCCTTTTAATTCACTTGCTAAATCCAATGTTATTCTTTTTTCATTTAATTTTTTGATATCTGTTGAATAAAGTTCTATTTCTCTTTTTAGTAAGGGAATGTTTACAGGAAAGAATTTTTTCTTTATTTGTTTTTTTAATTTTGCCATTTGATTATTCAAATATTACTTTGCTGGTTCTTAAACCTTTTTTAGATTGGTGAGCTTTATTACATTCTGCACAAGTGTAAATGAAAACATGTTTTTTTGTATTTTTTGTTTTTCTTTTCCATTTAGATGCTGGAACTGGACGACTATATCTTCCATAGTTTCCCATTCCTCTCCAAAGTCCCCTAAGTCTAATTCTTGTTTTTCCCCCTCTTTTTAGGGAACTTCTTTTAGAGCCTGTGCTAAGTTCTTTGATTTTATGTTCTGTTTTCTTTTTGCAATACGGGCAGTATCTATTTGTTTTTTTTGGTTTCTTCATTGTAAAAAGAACCTAATGTTTTTCTTACGACATTTCTTAAATATGGACAATTAAAGATTGTCTTATAAGATGTTGTAGGATTTTTAGGTTTTATTTATGGGAAGACATCTTGAATAGGGTTTAAAAAGTTTTTTATAAGGGTGGTGCCGTAGTAAAAGAACATAATATTTTTTGAACTTTCTCAAATGGATAAATCTGTCTTATTTTTGAATTTGAAGAATATATCTTGATTTCTTTACGAAACTTTTGAAAGGGAAGTTGGCTGTTATATTTTCAAAAATAATTTATACTCGGAGGTTTTTTAAAAGTTATGAGGGTTAGATTTTTGAGAAAAGGAGCGCAAAAAAGTTTTTTGAAAAATGTTTTGGGGAAAATAAATTGTCCTTCGTTGAGGAGTTTGAGAGAAAGAGGAATTGATGTTAATTATTCAAGTTTGAAAAATTATTATTCAGAACGGAGAAAATTGCCTAAGAAATTGTTTGATGATTTGTGTTATTTGGCTAGGATTGATTTTAGGGAATTGGATGTGGAATTTTTTGATGATAATTGGGGGCAGGTTAAGGGCGGAAGATTGGGGAAAAGAAATGGCTTATGATTTTATTAAACTAACTTACTAAGTAACTTAGTAATTAATTAAGAAACATTTAAATATTCAGGATTTTTATTTTTTAAAATTCAAAAGAGGGTAAATGAAGAAGTATTTGTTGTTGATTGAGGATGAGAAACTTTGGAATAAGTTTAAATCGAGTATAAAAAAGGATATAAATACAGAAATTCTTGAGTTAATTAAATATAAGGTTGAAAAAAGGGTGAATGATGAATAAGAAAGCTCAGGTTACTATTTTTGTAATAATCGCGATATTGATTATATTAGGAGCGCTTGTTGTTTATATTTATCGAGATGAAATTTTTAATCAAGGTGAAACTAAAGATTTTCCAGAAGTGTATGGACATTTTCAAGAATGTATAGAATTAAGAGCTGAAGAAGGTTTGGAAATTGCAGGGATGCAAGGAGGGTATGTGGAAGTGCCAGAATTTGAACCAGGAAGTAATCATGCTCCTTTTTCTTCTCAATTAGATTTTCTTGGAACTCCTGTTCCTTATTGGTATTATGTTTCTGGAAATGGTGTTATAAAAGAACAAATTCCTTCTTTATCCAAGATTGAAAACCAATTAGAGGATTATATAGAATCAGGAATTAAAAATTGTGATTTTTCTCAATTTAGGAATCAGGGAATGGTTGTTGAATCTGATGTAAATACTATTAATGTGAGAATTTCTGATAGAAAGGTAGTTGTTAATGTTAATTCTGATTTGTTTGTTCAAAAAGATGAGTCTCAATCAAGAAAGACAACTCATCAGGTTGATTTAGATAGTAATTTTGGTTCTTTGTATAATGAAGCTGTGGATTTTTATGAAAAAGAAAAAGAAACAGCAATGATAGAGAATTATACAATGGATGTTTTATTTAATTATGCTCCTGTTACTGGAACTGAAATAAGTTGTGCTCCAGAGGTTTGGAATCCTAGAGAGGTTGTAAGTGACTTAAGGGATGGAATAAGTTCGAATATTAATTCTTTGAAAGTTAAAGGAGATTATTATGATTTGGATGAAGAAGATAATGAATACTTTGTTATGGATGCGGAAAGTGATTTTGATGTGAATTTTATGTATGATAAAGATTGGCCTACAAGAATCGAGGTTTGGCCTGTTGAAAATGATGTTATGGTGGCTGAGCCAGTAGGATTACAAAAAGGGTTGGGGGTTTTGGGCTTTTGTTATGTTCCTTATCATTTTGTTTATGATATTTCTCATCCTGTTTTGGTTCAATTTTCTGATGGAGAGGAAATGTTGCAATTTCCTTTATCTGTTGTTATTGATAAAAATAATCCTAGAAATTCTTTAGCTGGAACAACTTTTGAGGATGAAGATGAAATGGATGAGTTTTGCAAATATGGAAATACTGATTTTACAGTTTATACTTATGATGCTAGTTTTGAACCTGTTGAAGCTGAAATTGACTTTCGGTGTTTGAATGAAGAATGTTCTATGGGAAAAACTGAAGTTAAGGGAGGGGAAGCGAGATTAAATGCTGATTTTCCTCAATGTGCTAATGGAATTGTTAAAGCAAGTGCTGAAGATTATGTGGCTTCTGAGAAAATTGCTTCTACAACAAGTAGTGGAAGTGTTGATGTTGTTCTAAATAAGCTTTATGATTTGGATTTGGAGTTAAGTGTTGGTGAGGGGGAAATTAGTGAAGATGATTTAGCAGTTGTTAGATTTGAAGGGAGTAATTATGGAGCAACAGTTGTTTATCCTCAACAAGATGAAATAAAACTAAGTGAAGATGTTTATAATGTTTCTGTTAGGGTTTTTTCTGGAAGTTCATTTACATTGCCTGAAAGTGAGGAAAGAAATTGTGTTGAAGTGCCAAAAGAAGGTTTGTTTAATTCTTTGTTTGGCAAAACTGAGGAACAATGTTTTAATGTTGAAATTCCTGAAAGAGAAATTTCTCATGCTTTAACAGGTGGGGGAGAAAATGTATTTTTTCCTTTACAAAGGGAATTGGAAAGCGCGTCAAAAATAAAGATTAGTGCTGGTTCCTTGCCTAGTCCTGATGATTTGATTCAATTACAAACAAATTATGATTTATTGGAATCTAATTCTTTGGAGGTTTATTTAAGATGAGGAAATGGGTTTTTTTATTAATTTTAGTTTTTGTTTTTGGAATAGTTGGAGCTCAAGAGTTTGGAGGCAATTTAGGGGGAGAAATTACAGGAGGTTCAAGTTATCAGTTTTCAACACCTTCTTATGATCAACCAGGATTTATTGGGGGAAATTATGGTTTTTATGATGATTTGAGTCCTGAAGAATATCAAAAAGTTTGTAGAAATCGGAAAGATTTTATTGTTCAAATTGCTCCGGGAGGATGCACTCCAAGTGTTGTAAGAAGTGATTTGCTTGCTGAAAGAAATGTTCCTGTTTTTTGCAAATTGCAAGCGATTCAAATTAATCCTTCGGTTTCCCCTGAAGAAATTAGGGGAATGAATATTGTTTCTTCAGGTGAAAAGCCTGAAGGAGTTGGAAATATTGGTTATTTTGCTCCTAAAAGAAGAACAACTTCTAGTAAAACTAATGAAGGATTTTTAGCATTAGATAATGCAGGTTATGTTGTTATAATGTTACAAAGACAACCTAATGAAAGGGAAATGCCAGAACAAGTTACAGGAAATTTGACTGCAACTCTTAATTATAATTTGCGAAGTGATTTTGGATTGGGTTTTAGTGAGAGGGCGCTTCCGGTTTTATCTGATGATGAATGGGATAAAAGGTATAAAGAATTTGCAGTTATGGATGGAAGAGCTTATTTAAGGATTGAATCAATAAGAGGGGATGATATAAATGTTGAATTATATGATGATAATAATCGGGTTATTGATTCTTTTAGTGTTTCAAAAGAAGGAAAATCTTCTGAAAAATATTTGCCAGGAGATCATTGTGGTTCAAGGTATTCAGTTTCTTATGTTGATTCAGTTGTTCCAAAAGATAAAGCTGTTCTTTTGGTTGATGGGCAAAGATTTGAAGTTTATGAAGGGGAAAAATTTGCTAATGGTATTTGTAGAGCAGGACCTATTAGGTTTGATGATATGGGGGGTGGGAGTGTAACTGTTGTTTGTAATGGGAAAAAAGAAGTTTTGGAATTAAGTGTAAAAGAAGTTGAATTAAAAGTTGGTGAGGAGGTTGTTGAAAAAAATGTTGGGGAAGAAGTTTCAGAGGAGGTTTATTTAGGTGGTGTTGGAAAATCAAAAGAAGGATTTGGAACTTTTGCTTTATTAGTTAGTTCAGACGATTTTAATGAGGATTTACAAAAAGAGGTAGGAGATTTTGTTGAAACTTTAGAAAAATCTTCAAATCCTTTTGAAGAGAATTTGAATGATGTTGATACAGAAATATTGGTTCGGGGGGAGGATGTGACTTTTAAGGAAAAGAGCTATGAGTTTTCTGATTTTTCTGGGAAAGTTGATGAGGGTTCGGGAGATGATGATTTTGAAAATTATTTTAATAAAGCAATTACTCAATTTAAAGATATAGAAAAGCAATATGATGGTAGTTTGGTTCAAATTTCGGGGAATGATGTGGAAATAGGGAGGGAAGCTTTGGAAAAAGGAATTGAGTTGGCTGAAGATAAGGGGAAAAAACAAACAAAAGAAGATTTGCAAAAGTTGTTAAAAGATTCTTATGATGTGGAAATTTCTGAAAAAGAGGAATCTGTTTATGATGATTCTGAAGCTTATACAGTGGTTGAAATAGATGGTTTTTCAAATATTGTTAGGTTGGAAGATTTGGAAACTCCGAGTTTTGAGGAGAATGGGATTTATTTAGAAATTAGTGGGGTTGGTAGGGAATTTAGAGGAACAGACAAAGTGATTTCTTCAAATGATGATATAGAAATTATTTTAGAAGATTTTAATGAAGAAGGAGCTACAATTAAGGGAGATTGTAAAAATAAAAAAGGTTCTGGAGAAAATTTTGTAGAATTAGGTTCTAGTAAATTGATTTGCGGTGAGCAAATTTTTGTTAAAAATATTAATCTTGAAAAAGTTGCAAAGATTCATTTTGAAACTGTTAATGAAAATGTGGGGGGAGAGGTTGAGTTTGGTTATGGTGTGGGTATTGAAAAAAGAGCAATTGAATTATCTCCTGAAAAAACAGAACAAAGAATGAATAGATTGGATGAAAATATTGAAAAATGGGAGGGTATTAACAATCAATTGGAGAGTTTGGTTAAAGGTATGAAGAGTGCTTGTTTGGCTACAAGTGCTGCCTTACAAGTTAAGAATTTAATAACTGGTATGGGTGGAACTGCTACTGCAAGAAAAGAGGTGATGAGGGGTGAAGGGGGTTGGAATGATTTTTGTGAAGAAAAAGTTGGAGAAGGAGCTTATGTGAGTATGGATGATTGTTTTTCCAAGAATTCTGGAAAAATTGATTCTGATGTGGAAAAATATTCAAATGAGATTAAAGAGATAAATAATCAGATTAAGGAAATTGAATCTCAAGACGAGGTAGTTATTGATGGTGGGGGGATTTTGGGGGGTAAAAGTGTTGATTATGATAAATCCAAACAAGAGTTTTATAATCAATTTAAGGAGGAATTAGATTTGGAGGTTAATCCTGAACAATTATCTTATGAAGAATTAAAAGAACTTGTTTTGTATAATAGGTTGAAAGATGAAGGTAGTGAAAATTTACAAAATTTTGTTAATAGTGAAAATGAGGGTTTAAGAAATTATGTTGGAAATTTGAATCGGATTGAAGAAAAAACAAATTCATTTCAAGGAGAGATGGAAGATTTTGGTGTGAGGGGTGTTTTTCAGTATAATACTCCTAAAGGAGAAGTTGAAAAAACAAGACAATATGAACCTCTTGTTGCTGATGATGATAATAAATTTGGGGTTGATGCCGGAACTTATTTGACACATGTTTCTGTTGAAACCGATGGTGAATTGAAAGATTATATTGTTCCTTTGAAATCTGTTAATGAACAAGAAACCCAATTTGTTGTTGATGGAGAGGGAAAGGTTTATGATTTGGGGGGTGAGAAAATGGGGGAGGTTGATATTGATGAAATTAGGAATGAGTATAATTTGTTTCAAAGATTTTCTTCTGGTTCTTATTCAAATTCTTATAAAGATCCTGAGGTAAGGTATTATGAGGTGGAGCCAAATAAAGGAATGCCTGCTGTTGTTCCTTTTGATTTGGAGGAGGGTTGGTATGCAGGAACTAAACAATCTTTGCCTGCTTTTGGGGATGGAAGTTCTTTTGAAGAATCTGGAGCTGCTTCAAGTTTTTGGGTTTGTAATGTTGGAGCTAATGGGGAAGAAGAGTTTAATAAAGGGTTGGGAGATGATACTTGTGCTTTGTTTAATATGCATACTGGGCAACCCTTGGACCAATTTCCTGGTTTGAGTGAAAGTAAAACTCAGCGTTTAGTGAGGGATGCTAAAAAGGCTTTAGAACAGGCAGCTCAGCAATATGGGGCTGGGGTGAAGAATGTTAATGTTTTGGGATATTCAAATATGGATGTTGGAAAACCTCAGGCAAGTGTTCCTGGGACTCAATGTCAGGATTTTATGTCTCCGTCAGATTGTAAGTTAATGTTTCAGGTTTGTGACCCTGTAATTTGTCCTACAAGCAGATGTAATTTGGGCGGAGAATATTATGTTGATAATGTTGTTCAGACAGGGATTATTGGAAGTGTTGCTCTTTGTTTGCCGAATATTAAAGAAGGGATTGTGATGCCTGTTTGTCTTACTGGAGTTCATGCAGGGGTTGATGGGTGGGTTAGTGTTATGAAAGCTCATAGGGATTGTTTGAATGAAAGTTTGGAAACAGGAAAGTATGTAGGGATTTGTGACCAGATTTCAGCTGTTTATAAGTGTGAGTTTTTTTGGAATGAAATTTCTCCTTTGTTGGAAAAGATACTGCCCAAGCTTTTAGAAACTTTTAGTGGTGGTGGGGCAAGGGGTGGAGGAGAATATATGTTTGTTCAGGATGCTTGGCAAAATATGCAAAGCTCAGTAGACCATTTTGAAAATAGTTATGCTAAAGAAGCTGTTGAAGCTTTTAGGGTGCGGTCTACTCAACAAGTTGGAACTGAAGTTTGTAAATCTTTTATTTCAATGTCTTTACCAAATGATTTTGAAACTTTTGTTGAAGCAGATTCTCCTACTCAATATACTGCATGGTTTGATGAGATTCCTGGAACTAGTGCAACAACTCCTTCAAGGTCTCAATATAAGGTGTTTTATCATATTTACGCAGGTGAAGATAGAGGAGCTTATTATTCTGTTTATTTGAAAGATTCTCCTGGGACTTCTTTTTATTCAGATACTGGGAGGCAAATGGTTGAGACAGGTTTTATTAAAGAAGGAGAGTATGTTTCTAAATCTAAAGATTTTGAAGCAGTTTCAGGATTTCAACAACTTTGTGTTAGGGTTAATGGGAAAGAAGAATGTGATTTTAAAAGAGTTAGCACTAATTTTGCTTTGAATTATTTGAAAGATTCTTATACTAAAGAGCAGGTTGAAAATAAAAATATTAATTCTGAAGAGGATTGTATTTCTGGGACTACAAATGCCTTGTCTGTTGTGGCTGGAGGGATTAATCCTCAATCTTTGGCAAGTGATGCAATTAATCCGCAAGATTATAAAAGAGGGATTATTAGGGTTTGTGCAACAGATAACCCTGGAAGTGGGACTGATTCTGAAAGGTGGAAGGAGGTTGGAAATTGCGGGAGTTCTAAAGTAAAGTGCTGGCTTGATACTGATTCTGTTGGCGATATTTACACTTCTGGGAATAAAGGTTTTCAAGAAGAAACTGAAGAGAATTTGGAAAGTATTGAAGATACTTCAAGGATTTTGGGGGAGGATGTTAATTTAGATACGGGGGAGATTAATTCAAAATTAAATAGTATTGGGAAAGAGATAAATGGTTTGCCTGATAATTTTGAAGAAGCAGAACAAAAAGCAAATGTTATCTTAGCTGATTTGGCTGCTGTTAGGAAAAAGAATATTTTTGCAGAGTTTAGCGCGAAGGCGGATTTGTTGGAGGGGGTTCTTTATGCAAAATTTGCTGAATTGTCTTGGGAAAATGTTTTGAAAGAAAGGGCTGATGCAAGGGATGAATCTCAAGAGGGTGAAGATGAGGATGAGGGTGAGGGTGACAGGTTGCCCCTGGCCTGCGAACGACAACCCGGCCTCGC
>CAYXNX010000007.1:38354-47070 GCA_964467035.1 Candidatus Woesearchaeota archaeon
GGTGGGGGGGGTTTTTTGATGTAAGATTGGATGAATTGGGGTGGGAAAATGTTTTGAAGAAAAGGGAGGATGGAAGGGAGAAAACGAAAGGGGGGGAAGATGGGGGGGGGGAGGAGGGTGAGGATGAGGGTGGGGATGAAGATGGGGAGGAGGGGGGGGAGGAGGGGGAGGGGGAGGGAGATATAAGTGACATATCTATTCAAAGTTATTCTACTGAAACTGATTTAAGAATTTTTAGAAATCTTTCAGAAGAAAATCTTAGTTCCTTTTTTGTTTCAAAAAATCATGAAGAATTGAATGAGTTTTCTAGTGTTTTAATTAATTCTGCAAAACAAAATAATCTTGATCCTTATTATGTTGTTGCCCATTTTATTCATGAAACTGGTTGGGGATCAAGCAGAATATGGAATGATAAAAATAATTCTTTTGGCATTGGTGCTTTTGATGATTCTCCTTTTCAAAATGCTTATCAATACGAATCAAAACAAAAAGGTATTGAAGAAGGAGTTAAATGGATCAAAAAAAATTACCTATCTGAGAATGCTCGATATTCTTCTAAAAATTTAAGAGAGATGAATAAAAATTATGCAACCGATAGTAACTGGGGAAATAAAATAGTTAAGATTATGGACAATTTATTGACTTTTTCAAATTCTCAAAAATCTTCTTCAGTTTCATCAGAAGAGGTTGTTCCTGAATTTGATATAGGAGATTTGATGACTAGTTGTATAGGTGCTGTTCAATATAGTCCAGGGGTTGGTTTAAGTCCTCCAAATGCTTTTGAAGATATTATTGATGATTTGGATGTTGATAATTGTCCTGAAGATCAAGGACCTTATTTGGCAGATGTTTTGAAAATGTCTAAAGAATTGGATGTTGATTTTAATTTGGTTAGAGCTATTGTTGATGTTGAAAGTAAATGGGATTCTAGGGCAAAATCTGGAGGCAATGCTTTAGGTTTAATGCAAATAACTCCAATTACTTTTGCAGAAGTAAATCAAAGAGCAGAAATTTATTGTGGGGGAGATGTTTCTGAATATGTTGATGGTTCTGAAGATTTAACAAAATATACAACTAGTCCTGTTCAATCTAAGGTTTTATCCAATCTTATTGGGGCGGCTGGAAGTGATAATGTTAAAATCAATCTTTTTTATGGGATTTGTTATTTAAAAATTTTAGAAAATCATCAAGGATATGGAAGTCCTCCAGATTTAGAATATTTACTTACTGCCTATAATAAAGGACCTATTGGTTTGAAAAGGGATTGTGCACCTTATGAAAAAGGAAAATTTAAAGAAGATTGTTTACCAAAATTAACTATTGATGAACAAAAAGAATATGCTAAGAAGGTTTTGAAAAAATATAATGAGTTTCAAAATGAATGATTTGCCTTTTTGGAAATATTTTGGTTTGGGTGGTTTGATTTCTAAAATTAAAATTCTAAAACTTTTTAAGTAACCTTTTCTCTCTTTTTCTATTGCGGGGATGCCGGAGCGGTCAAACGGGGCAGACTCAAGATCTGTTGGCTTAGTGCCTACGGGGGTTCGAATCCTCCTCCCCGCATAAAATTAGAATTATTTTTTCTTTGGTTTTTTGTCTATTTCTGTAAGTTTCATTTTATCTTCTAAACCAAGTTTTTCAATTAATTCTTTGTATCTGTTTCTGATTGTTACTTCTGTTATTCCTGCAACATCTGCAACTTCTCTTTGTGTTTTTTTCTCGTCGTTTAAAAGAGCTGCGACATATAAAGCTGCAGCTGCAATTCCTGCTGGTCCTCGGCCAGAAGTTAGTTCTTCTGTGTCTGCTTTTTTTAAAATTCTTAAAGCGTGATTTTGGGTTTTTGGAGAGAGTTTTAAAATTGAAGAAAATCTTGCGATATAGTCATTTGGGGAACTTGGTTTTACTTTGATTGTTAATCTTCTGATTATAAAACGGTAAGTTCTTCCAATTTCTTTTCTTTCCATATCTGATGCTTGTGCGATTTCGTCTAGGGTTCGGGGAATTTTATAAGAACGACAGGCTGCGTAAATGCAAGCAGCTATAACACTTTCCATGGAACGACCTCTGACAAATCCTCTTTGAAGAACATAATTGTAGATTCTTGCAGCTTCATCTCCTACAACTTGTGGAAGATTTAAGTAAGCTGTAATTCTTCGAAGTTCAGCCATTGCTAATCTTAGATTTCTTTCAATAGATGTTGAAACACGTTCTTGCCATTTTTTTAATCGCATAAATTTACGTGTTTGTTTTGTATCTAATTTGTAAATATCAGAAACTTCTCCAACATTTGTTGTTAGTCCTTTGTCAAATTTTTGCATAGACATTGGGGCACCTGCACGCCCTTTTTTTTCACCTTTATCAAATTTGCTACCTAAATCAACGCCAGTGTCAACCATTTTTTCTTCAATTAGTAAACCACAATCATTACAGATAACTTCTCCTTGTTCTTCATCATAAGTAATATTTACGCTTCCACATTCAGGACATCTTTTAACATTTGCCATTATAAACCAAAAACTTTATAAATAGGCAAATGGGAGAAGGTTTTTAAATGTTTCGTTTTTAAATGTTGAAAATAATTATTCTTTGGTGTTTGTAGGTTTTTGATTTTAGTTCTTAGATGTATTTTTGTATAAAAAGTCCTATTATTCCCATTAGTAAAAATAAAGTGCCTAATATGTTTGGGGTTAGGGGATTTTTGTTTATTATGTTTCCAGTTATTGTTGTTGATATTAATAATATTCCTGCAATGATTAGTATTGAAGGAAGTAGCTTTTTAATTATTCTTGCAAGTCCTTTTTCTTCTTTTTCTCTTAATAAGTGGACTGTCCTTGGTTTTATTCTTGGGAGTTCATTCCAATCAATATATTTACCATACATTTTTAGTTGGGTTTTACAATATTTTTCTTTATTTTTGTCATCTAATCTTTCATAAATTGTTGCTGCTTTTGCTATATCATCAGCAGCTCTTGCATATTCTTGCTGGGATTTTTTTGAATCAGTATATTGTTGAGCTCTTCGGTAATGCTCGCTAGCTGTTTGTTCTAATTCTTTTGCTTTTTCTGAATTTATTTCTTCTCTTTTCATTTAATTGAAAACCTTATTTTTTATTATAATTTTCTAATTTTTCCAAAATCTCTATTTCTTGTAAAAGTGTTTTGTCATCTAAGGTGTTTTTTTCTGATTTTGTTATAAGAGGGGCAGAATAGTTCTTTGCATTCTTCCTCCTGGTTTTGACCGGTGTCAAAATAATAATCATAAAATAGTCCTTCATAAGAGATGTCTTCAGGAATTGGGAGGTAATTGTTTTCAATGTTATCTCTAAAATTGTTAATATCTTTTGCACCTCCTGTTGCAAACCCCAAGTCACTTGCAGGTGCTGAAGATTCTTGTTGTGTTGTTAAAAATCCTCCTCCAGAAGTTTGGTCTTTAGAATCAGAAGAAACTTTATTCCAGTCATCTATTTTTTCAGAAGTTTTGGGAAAAGGGCTATTAATCGAGAGAAAGATTATTCCCAAGATTAATGTAAATATTATAACACCCAATAAAATTCCACTTGTCTTTTTATTTATCTCCATCCTAAACTGGTTGTGCTTTTTTTGTTTATGTTTAAATTAATTAATTTTTATTTAAGTAATTGTTGGTAAGTTCAATTTTTATAGAAGATGTAAATTTTTATAGAGGAAGTAGTTTATTCCAATTTTTTTATGGTTTCTAAATACAATTATATTAAAGAGAGGGAAATAGATTTGGTGATTTTGAAGATAATTTTGTGTTTTTGATTTGTTTTTGCAAGTATTTGGAGATGTTATTGGAAAAGTTTTTTAATATCTTTTTTTTGGTATGGTTATGGGGAAGGAAAAAGAGATTCGCGAGAATAGAACTTTATTTAATTTGCGTAGGGATTTAGAAATTTTAACAGAAGAAATTAGAAATGATGTTTCAGGTCCGGTTATTGCGAGTTTTGGTTTTATTATTGCTCTAATATGGAGAGATGCTATACAATCAGCAATTAATACTTTTTTAAGAAGGGCAGGTTTGGTTGAGAATGCTTATATTTATCAATTTGTTTCTGCAATTATTGTGACTATTTTGGTTATTGCTATTATGATTTTTGTGACAAAAATTTTTAGAAAAAGAAAAAAGAAGAGAATTGAGAAAGAAGTAAGGAAGATTAAAAATTCTGAGTTTGATTAGTCTTGGATTAAAATACCCTGAACACAACCTTCTTGGCTTGGGCGGTTTGTTATTCTTACTTTTCCTTTTTCTGTATCTATAAGTGCTCCTTTTGTTAATATGTTTTGTCTTGCAAGAAATTTATTTGAAGGAGTTTCTAAAACATTTTTTATTTGAACTACTTGTGATTTTTTTGTTTTTGGGTCAAGAGTATTGATTTTATTGTCTCCTAGTAAAACTGTTTTTGAATTTCCTCCTTGCACCCGAAGAGTTTTCTTTTTTGTTTCTTTTAGTTTTACAATTCTTGGAGTTCCAGCTAATTCATGTTTTCTTTTCTTTCTTGATTTATGGTATCTTGCACCTGTTGTTTTTTTTCCTAATTTCATGCGGACTTACCTTATTATAATATTAAATCTGTCATTTTAGGGGTTTAAATATGTTTCGAGAGAGGGAATTCTGAGAGTGTTAAAATTTGCATAAAATTAAGTTATTGAAAAATAAAATTAATTTAAACTCTTTTCTAAAGAATTAATCTATTCTATTAATAATGATAAAGTTTAAAAACTAGGTTGATAAAGAATGAATATGGTGAATAACATAGAACGCCCATTGGACCTTTTGAACAATTCGAAACAGAAAGATATCTTGGTTCAATTGAAAGGAGATAAACAACTTGTTGGAACTCTGTTAGCTTTTGACATACACATAAATGTTGTGTTGGATAATGCAAAAGAAATGGTTAATGGAGAAACAAAACGGAACATAGGGTTGACTTTTTTAAGAGGAGACACTATTGTATTTATATCTCCGGCATCTGCCCAGGTTGAATAAGTTGTCATTATTTTTTGTTTTTGACGCTAATTTCTTATGCGTTAATTCTTACTGGAAAGTTTAGATAATTTTAAAAATAGTTATTTAGTTTTCTGAAAATGAACAATAAACATATTTTGGGTGTTTCTCATGAGGAAGGAGAAGAGTATAAAGTTGTAGATTTTTTTAGGCAAAATCCTAAAATGGGAAATAAAATAGGTATTGAGTTAGAAGAACTTATTTTAAATGTTGTTGTATCAACCCTAGATGAAACAACCTATGACTCATTTAAGCTTAAAGGAATTTTAGAAGATATTGAAGCTCCTTTTTCTTTTTACTGGGCAAATTTGGTTGTGCAGTCCTGTAAATCTAAAAAGGGTTTAAAATTTGTGTCTATTGAGAATAGAGAACTTGTTGAAAAATCTATTCCTTTTTTAAATAAAGTATCGGAAAAAGGATGGGAATCTTTAAGTAAAAAACAGTTAGACAAATTAATTCAGAGTTTTGTTTTAGATAGAGAGTATTATTTTGGAAAAATGATTCAGAAATATGATTTGGCTGGAGTTATTGTGGGTAAGACTCATTTGCCTTATTTTAGAAAACATTTTCCAGATTACGAGTTGCATAGTTTTACTAATGTTAGTTACTTGCCTGATTTTGTTGAAAAAAGGATTCATCAAATGAGGAAAAATTCAAAACTAATTTAAACTAGGTTTTCTTTTCTAAAGTATGAAATTAACCTTTTTAGGAACAGGGAGTGCTGTGCCAACGGCAGGGAGAAATCATCCTGCTGTTTTGCTTAATTTTTTAAATGAAAATATTTTGTTTGATTGTGGTGAGGGAACTCAGAGACAGTTTAGGAAAGCTAAGATAAGTCCAACAAAAGTGACTCGAATTTTTATAACTCATTGGCACGGGGATCATGTTTTGGGAATTCCAGGGTTGTTATATACTTTGAATTTGTGCGAGTATTCTAAAACTTTAAAAATTTATGGTCCAAAAGGAACTAAAAGTTATATGAAAGCAATTATGAAAACATATGCTTCGGCAAATAATATCAATATTGAAATTAAAGAGGTTTCTGAAGGTAAGATTGTTGAAGAAGATAATTTTGAGATTTTTGCAAAAGAAATGGAGCATGGAATTAATTGTTTGGCTTATAAATTTGTTGAAAAAGATAAGTTGAGGATTGATAAAGATAAATTAAAAAAATTAAAAATTGGAAATTTGCCTGAGTTAAAAAAAATTACCGAAGGCAAAGATGTAATTATTGAGGGAAGGAAAATTAAAGCAAAGGACTTGACTTATTTGCAAAAAGGGAAAAGTGTTGCAATTGTTTTGGATACTAAAGAAAATAAGAATATTTTAAAGATTGCGCAAAATGTTGATGTTTTTATTTGTGAGTCTACTTATTTTGATGAAGAAGATATTGCGAAGGAGTATAAGCATTTGACCCTTGAACAAGTTTTACAAATTGCAAAAAAGGCCAAGGTTAATGAGCTTGTTTTGGTTCATTTGTCTCAAAGATATGAAAAAGATGGGAAGAAATTTTTAGAAAAAGCGAAAGAAAATTTTGAGAATACTATTTTGGCTAAAGATTTAATGAAGTTGGAGATTTGATATTCTTTTAAGTATAATAAAGTTTAAAATCAATTGTTTAAGTTAGTTTATGTGGATAGAAGAGATTTTTTAAAAAGTTCGGTATTTGGAACAGCTTGTTTGTTTAATCAAGCTTTTGGAGAAGATATTGTAAAAATTAATTCTAAATTTGATGTAGGAATTCCAACTTATTTGGGATGTCCTCAAAGAAAGTATTATGGTGAAGGGAATATAGATAATTTGGAGATTAGAAAAAAATATAGCCTGGGTTCTGGAATGACCCGGGTTGGAAAAGAAATAAAAAATTGGTCAGGGGCTGGTTGGACAGGACAACCTTTAGTTGTTAGCCAAAATGGTGATGATTATCTTGTTATTGGTTCTTATAGTCACAATTTGCATAAAATAAAACGAGAAGATTTTCAACCAGTTTGGAAATATGAATTTGACGATGTGATTAAAGGAACTGGAACAATAATTCAAACAAATGGGGGGTTGGAAGTTATTCAGGGAAGTAGGAGAGGTTTTAACAAATATCTTTCATCTGTTGATGTTCCTAGTTTAAGGTCTATTAGTTTTGAAACAGGGGAAGAAATTTGGAGAAAGGATATTGAAAGAACAAGATCTTATAGTAGGGATGTGGATAGCAGTGCCCTTGATTTGGGTAATGGGGAGATTTTTATTCCTGGAGAAAATTCAATAGGGTATTTTTTGGATAATCAGGGTAGGGAAATATCAAGAGTAAACTTATTTGAGGAAGGAGATTCAAAAATACATGGAGGGAATTTGGTTTGTGAATCATCACCTGCAAGATTTGAAGATATGGTTTATGTTGCAAGTGGTTCTGGCCATGTTTATGGTATTGATGTTAATGATAGAGAAATTGTCTGGAAATATACTATTGGTTCTGATTTGGATGGAACATTGTCTATTGATGAAGCTGGAAAATTATATTGTGCAATAGAAAAACAATATATTTCTGGAAGAGGTGGGGTGATGAAATTAAATCCAAAAAAACAAGATTCTGTTGAATGGTTTATGCCTGTCCAAAATAGAAAATTTGTATCTTGGGAAGGAGGAATTATTGGGTCTGTTGCTTTAAATGATAGGTATAGAAAAAAGGATGACAAGTATTTGTTTGCAACACTTGCTATTGATGGGAATTTGTATTTGGGTTCTCAAACAGAAACAACCGGTGAAAAAGTAGTTGGGCCTGATGCAAAAACATTGTATGAAACTCCGAGATTGTTTTTTAGTGAAGGACTGGCACCTTCAATTTCTACTCCTATTTTTTGTTCTGAAAATAAAATAATTGCTCCAACTTATGGGGGGATTTTTTTGCTTCAGTATTCTGGAAGGAATAATTTAGAGGTAAAAATTCTTGATTCTGCATTAAAAGGAAGGTCTTTTGAGGCAACTCCTGTTGTTTGGGATAACCAGGTTTATGTTGCTTCTCGAGATGGTTTTCTTTATGAATTGGGAAATTAGATGAAATACAAACATTTTAAATATCTTATTTCTCTCTTTTTAGGATGCTCCTGTAGCTCAGTCTGGATAGAGCGCTAGCCTTCTAAGCTAGAAGTCGCAGGTTCGAATCCTGTCGGGAGCATTATACTTTTAAAATTAGTGCTTGAATTATTCCAATCAAAGCCCCCAAAATAGCTCCAAAAATCTGGATAAATCTTAATTCTTTTTTTGAAATATTGTAAATTATTTCTTCAAGTTCTTTATTATCAATTTTTTCAACATTGTTTTTTATTTCTTTTTTTAAATAATTTTGAATTTTTTCTCCTAAATAAGGAAGTTTTGTTAATTTATCAATTTTTGAAGGCAAAAAGGATAAACTTGCCTGAGAAATTTTTTCAGAAAGAATTTGTTTTCTTTTAGGAATTATTCCTTGAAAACCCATAAATTTTTTTCTAGGATAAAAAAGCATTTTAATAGCGATGTAATTAGTTAACCACCCAATTAAAGCCCCTATTGGAGGAAAAATTATAAAGGGATTTATATTTGTCATTTTGTGAATATATTTAAAAGTATAATGTTTATTTTAAATGTATGCGCGGATGGCACAGCGGCTACTGCGTTCGCCTGCAGAGCGAATTTTCCCGGGTTCGAGTCCCGGTCCGCGCTT
>CAYXNX010000008.1:0-46161 GCA_964467035.1 Candidatus Woesearchaeota archaeon
ATCCGCAACAAAGTGAGGACAAAGGTTCGAATCAAACGCCACGGGCAGGATTCGAACCTGCGACCCCCGAAGGGGACAGATTAGCAATCTGCTCCGTTAACCGCTCCGGCACCGTGGCGTAAATATAGTGTTTATATGAGTTTTTTTGGTGTTTTAAGGTTTTTGTTCAATAATCTCTTGTTCATTATTAAGAGATTTTATATAATTGCAAAAGTCGTTTTTTGAAATTTCCAAAGTTTCACTATTTATGTTAGGATGAAAGCTTACAAAATTGCTTTCCCAAACATCTTTATCAATAATTAGTTTAACTTTATTCTCTTTATCATTTATCAAACCAAAAGGCGAAACACTCCCTGGTTTCAAACCAAGAATATCTTTTAATTCACCCTCATTTGCAAATTTTATCTTACTTCCTAATTTTTTCCCCAGTTCATTCATATCTAATTTTTTATCCTCTGGCATAACAACTAAATAAAATTTCCTTCCTTTTCTTTCCTTCAAAAACAAATTTTTACAATGAACCCCTCTCACATTTTTCAAAATTTCTTCATTTTTTGCTTCTTCAACTGTATAAACTGCTTTATGTTTAAATTCTTTAAATTTTATTCCTTTTGAAATAAGATACTCTTTTACATCCATTTTCTTTGTTTTGGTAAGGGGTTATAATTTTTTAACAATCTTCTCTATTAAAAACTCGTTCGAAACTAGAATTTCGGACGAATGAAATTCGAAAGCGATTTATTTCTTCTCCTTCTTCCACTACAAAATTATCCAGAATTAATATCTTTTAAGGTTTTTGTTTTACCAATTCTTTTTTTCAATATAAAATACAAATAATTTAATAAATAATTTAATTTGATTATTCCTTCACAACATTAGATGCTTTTGGACCTTTTTCACCTTCTTCTACATCAAATGTAACTTCATCACTTTCAGTAATTGGTCCTTTCTTGATTCCAGTTTCGTGAATAAAATATTCTTTGTTATCTTCTCCAGTTATAAATCCAAATCCTTTAGTTTTGTCAAAAAACTTAACTGTTCCTTTCATTTTTTCCTCCTGTAATTTAATCCTATTTTGTTCAAAGAACAAAAATATCAAACGCTATAAGCGTAGTTATTAATTTTATAAAAATGATAAGATTTTAAATGTTTTGGTAAGGGATAATTCGCAGTTTTCTTTCAAAATAGAAGTTTTTTTATATTTTCTTCTCTTTTAAAATATATGCCCAACAAAAGATTGACTAAAAAATTAGAAACCCTGTTAAGTAAAGAAATTATCTTTAACCAGTATAAAAAAGACTACAAAATTGCTTATCATCCAGAAAGGGATTGCTGGTATCGTGTTTCTCCCAAAGGAAGGCACACAAAAATTAAGGAGGATTATGTTGTTTTTTACTTTCCAGATAATTTAGAAGAAATTGCTTCTTCATTAATCAATGGCCATAGAAGAATTCCTTCTCTACAAGGGCCAAAATTATTTAATACAAAAAAATCAAACTGGCTTGATGAAAACTATTCTTCTTTACCTTATCAATCTTCTCAAATATTGGATTTTATTCTAGGAATAATCATTTCTTTTGAATACCAAAATTTAGAACCTTCTATGAAAGAAAAGTTCTCTAAAAAAGATATTGAAAAAAGAATTTTAAAAAATTAGTTTAAATCTTAAACAGATGCGTTCAAATTGGAGGATACTAGCGGAGGCGGGATTTGAACCACTATGTCAAACTTGTTTTGACATGAGCAAAGCGGGTGCGTTCAAATTGGAGGATACTAGCGGAGGCGGGATTTGAACCACTATGTCAAACTTGTTTTGACATGAGCAAAGCGGGTGCGTTCAAATTGGAGGATACTAGCGGAGGCGGGATTTGAACCACGCGATCTCTGGGTTATGGGCCCAGTGAGGACTCCAGACTCCTCCACTCCGCTTTGAAAGTTTCCGTTGTTCGAAGCGGTTGCCTTGTGCGTCCGCTTTGAAAGTTTCCGTTGTTCGAAGCGGTTGCCTTGTGCGTCCGCTACATTCATCAAAATCACACTTCATTTTTAAATCCTTCGAAAGTTGTTTTTCACAAAATAAAAAGTTATAAACCTTTTAATTTTCAACAAAAAATGGCAAGAGGTGAACAAACAATTAGACTTCTAAAATCTTTGAAAGGATTTGAAGATATTTTAAAACCTTATAGAAAAAACTTTTCTTATCCTACTTTTGATTCAAAAGGGAATTTAGATTTTAATGAAATTTCTTCAGATCCATCTTGGAATGGATTTAACTATAAAAGAGCTCCTGCAACAGTTTACAGCGGAAGATTATTTGAAAATATAGCTGTATCTATGTTTGGAGGAAAGTTAAATGATGAAATTCACTTAATTGGAGAAAACAGTGCCATTAAACCTGACATAAAATACTCTGATAAGCATTTTGCAGAAGTTAAATCATGTGTTTTAGGGAATCCATTAAAGTTGGAAAAAGAACAATTATCAAAATATGCTTACAATTTAATCTCTGATGGAATGCCTATATTTGATTTTTATTTTTTTGTTCACAATGCTCAAGGAATTATTAAAAATTATTCAGATAGAGAATCCCTTGTTGATCAAATAAGGAAAAATATTGTTTTCGCAGTTTCAACTCCTTTTGTTATCCCAGTCCAATTTTTCAATCATCCTTCCAACAATCCTTTTATTTTAAATCAATATCCTTCAGATGGAACAGCCTCAAGAGGATATGGGGATAGGGATTTACTTTCAATTTCTTCAAAATTCCTTAAACAATTATTTTTTGATACTCAAAGAACATTGAATAAATTAAATTTAGGCTCAAAAGATTTTGAATTCAAGGAATATAATGTTAAAGGACATAAAGTAAATAAAAAAATAATCTCCGAATTTCCATTTTTGCAAATCAATATGAACTCGTTAGATTATATTAAATGGTTTCAACAAGAAAAACCACACTTAGAAGAGTTATCTCAAATTCACCTAGAAAATTTAGAAAAAAGAAAATCTTTAGAAAAAATTGTAGAGCCTAATCAAAATAAATTTCCTTGGGAAACAGATGAAGGAGATTTTGAAGAAGAACTTTTTTAATAAAAGCATTTTTATACTTCAATATTTTTTTATAATCTATGTTAGTCTTAGGAATTGATGATGCAGGCCGTGGACCAGCAATAGGCCCAATGGTTTTAGCAGGAGTTTTAGTTGATAAAGAAACTGAAAAAGAATTTCTTGATTGGGGTGTAAAAGATTCTAAACAAATTTTCCCTAAAAAAAGAGAAAAACTAGCTCAAAAAATCAAACAAAAAGCAATTTCTACTTGTGAAAAGGTTATTTCAGTTGATGAAATTGATGGAAAAAAAGAAGACGGCCTAAACTTGAATCAAAGAGAGGCTCTTGCTGCAGGTATGATTATAAATAAATTAAATCCTAAAAAACAAGAGTTAAATGTTGTAATTGATTGCCCTTCAACAAATACCTCCGCTTGGAAAGAATATTTGGAACAATTCCTTATTGGAAAATCAAATTTAATAATTAGATGCGAACACAAAGCAGATTTTCATTATGTAACCGTTGCAGCTGCAAGTATTTTAGCAAAAGTTCGCCGAGATAAAGAAATAAAAAAATTAAAAGAAAAAATAGGGGTGGATTTTGGCTCAGGATACGCTGCAGATTCCATAACCCGAAAATTCATTTATGAAAATTATGATAAGTTTAAGGATAAAGGAATTTTTAGAGAATCCTGGAAAACAATAAAAAGACACAAAGATTATAAAAAACAGAAAAAACTTTTCTAAATAAAATTAACAATTCTCTATTAAATAACAAATTTTGCTTTTGAAAACTACACACTTTTTGAGAAAAATTTTGTATTTGTGTTCTAGGAATTATTTAATTAAGCATCTAATTAATTGTATTTCTTAAAAATTATCGCACAATTATGTCCTCCAAAACCAATTGAATTTGATAAAGCAGCATTAACTTCAAATTGTCTTCTTTCAGAATTATATCTAAAACAATTAGGGTCTTGATTTTCTGGTTTAGGAAATCCTGGAACTTCTTTTCTTTTCATTATTTCATTTATTAATACAGCTTCAACTCCTCCAGCACCTGCTTGAAAATGTCCAGTAAGGTGTTTAGTAGGATGTATAATTTTACCATCCAAAGAATCTCCAAAAACTCTTCTAAGGGCATTAGTTTCAACTATATCGCACTGCTGAGTTGAAGTTGAATGAGGATTTATGTAATCAATATACTCTTTAGAAATTTCTGCATTTTCCATCGCTTTTTTAATTGCCTTTGCAACATATTCTCCAGATTTTAATAATGAAACCATTGAATATCCATCATTAGTTTGCCCATAACCTCCAAATTCTGAGTAAATTTTTGCCCCCCTTTTTTTTGCATGTTCTAATTCTTCCATAACCAAAACTCCTGAACCTTCTCCTAATGCAAAACCATCTCTATCCATATCGCAAGGTTTTACCCCGTTTTTTGACATTACTCCAAGAGCATTAAACATAGAAACAACAGGGTGAGATATGGGTGCTTCTGTTCCTCCTGCAACAATCAAATCAGCATCACCTTCTTTAATTGACCTATAGGCTTGTCCAATTGCATCAGATCCAGAGGAACAAGCAGTGCTAAAAGCTAAAGTAGGACCATGCAAGTTAAAATAGCGAGAAACTTGGCCTGAAATTGCATAATTTAGTGAATTAAAAATAGTTGGAGGCATTTCTTTAAATATTGAAAAAATTGACTCGTCATAACTATAAACATCTTCCTCTGCTAACCTTCCAACCCTTTCATTAAGTTTTTCTAAAATATCTTCATTAGAATCTCCATTAATTCCCGAAAGTGAATTAATTAAATCTCTTCCAAAAGAACAAGCATATTGATGAACTATTCTTGAAGTGATTTTTTCTATTGTTTGTATTCCCTGCATTCCATTCCCAATGTAAAAACCAAAATCCGAACCCTCTTCCCAGTTTATTTTAGAATCTTCCAATGCAAGTTTAGTCGCAATTGTTGCAAATTGCACCGCTTTGTCCAAGTTTTTGATTTTATTCAATTTTTTTTTGTCAGCTTCATCTCTTACTTCTAAGTAATCTGTTATATCAAAATTTTCAATTTCTGCTCCTTTTTTTCTATCAAAAACACCTATCCCTTCTAGGCCATTGATGTCTTTTACTGATGAATTTCCGTCTAATATATTTTCCCAAAATTCATTTTCTCCATTTTTGTTTTTTGTTAAACCTAACGGAGTTATTGCACCTAATCCTGTAATTACAACTCTTCTCATTTTCTAAACATTCTCCCAGACAAAATTTTATTTAAAGTTTCTCTTTTTTCTTCTAAATTTCTCTGTCTTTTTTCTTCATCTATTTTCACAGCTTTTTTTGCAGTTCTTTTACAATAATCACAATCATAATTCTCTGGACTTCTTGAAAAGCATAATTTATCTGCACAAGGGGATTTTTCAAAATGTTCTAAAAAGCCGTCCAGTTTTCTATTATCTATGTGTATTGGGGGAAGGAAAGCAGATTCTTTCATTTTTAATAATTCCGTTAATCTTGCATTTCCTCTCAATGCTCCTAAAACCATTTTTCCAATTCTTTTTTGCTGGTAGTTTCCATCAATCCAGTTTAAAATATCTGCCAAATTTCCTTCATATTTTTGTTCTGCATAAGCTGTTATAGTTCTTAAAAGCCAGTCAGTTTTTCTAGCTCTTTCAGTTAATTTTAAAGTAATGTTTTCTCCTACTTTTTCATATCTTGGGACATCTTCAGGCCTTATCCATTCAGACATTAATACTTCCTCAAGATTTTCTAATTTTTTAATTCCACAAAGTATTGGAAATATGTCTAACGCAAATTCTTTACTCAAATGTCCTTTTTGGGAAGCATGTGCTGAAAAATTTGCATGTCCTGGAACCATATAAGGACAACTTTTAATACAAGTGTTGTTTGCAATTAATCTAAGCTCGGTTTCAGGTTTTACTGCTTTAGCAACCTTTTCTAATTTTGGGAAATCTCTTGTAAAATTATGGTATAATGTAATACTATTCGCCCCCATTTTTTCAAGTTCTAAAACCTCTTCAATTGTATCAGGTTTCATATAAACCGAAGTTGTAATTCCTAAATCTGGAAATTGTTCCTTTATCATACCTAATAATGGAATGTTTGAAACAGTAACACTATCTACTCCCTGATTTTTAATTTCTCTAATATAGGCAATTATTTCTTTATGACTTCCTCCAATTAATTCTCTATTGTCAAGACAACTTGCATTAAATAAATAATCAAATTCAATTCCTTGGTCGTGACAAATACCAATATGATTTCTTAATTGTTTTTTTCCAATATTCGGAGTAATCATGCTTTGTCTTCCACCCCCAATAATATCTGTGGGCAGTTTTCCATAAACTGATTTAACCACTCCTAATTCCCCTGCTTTTTTAATAAGTTCATCATCAAAATTAGTAGCTAAATCATACTTCATATATTTTTAGGAAAATACTGCTTATTAAGAATTTAATTAATGTAAAATATATTTTGTTAGTTATACTTTTGAGAGCAACATTTATTAAATATCCTTAATTCTGGTTTTAATTATGAAAAATCGGAATAATTATGAATCTCATGAAAATTGGAAAAAAGAAGTTTCTCAAGATTTAATTAGATTAGGTTTTGAAGAAGTTTCAGGAGTTATTATGGATCATAGTGGAGTGGGCAATCATCACGAGTGGTATAAAAGAGATGGAGTTATCGTTGATTTAGATGCAAGGAAGTTTCATCCAGGTTTATCTAGAATTTATATTGGTTCTGAAAAATCGCAAAAAACTCAAGAGCAATATTTAGAAGGAGTTGTTTTTTCATTCTAAATTCTAACATCTAAAAAATCTCCATACCCTTTAAAATCTCCCTCCTTAATCACTTTCCTTTCATAAGCCCACTTTTCCAATTCTTTTTGTTCTTCTTCTGCTTCGCGCCGAACTTCTAAATAACTTTTTTCCCCAGAAATAATCTCATAAACTTCTTTAGCTCCAATCATTGGTCGAGATTTCATAATAATTGCTTCAATAGGTTTTATCAACATATTCTTTTTAAGATTATAGAATTTATTAACCTTCCTATATGAAACTTTAAAAATCGAATTTCCCTATTACACCTAAGCAAAAATGGCTTATATTAAAAAATTGGTGATATCAGGTTTTAAGAGTTTTGCAAATAAAACAGAAATTCCATTTGATCAAGGTATTAATGTAGTTATAGGTCCAAATGGCTCTGGAAAATCTAACATCTCAGATGCTCTTTGTTTTGTTTTAGGTCGTTTAAGTGCAAAATCAATGCGCGCCTCAAAATCATCAAGTTTAATTTTCCAGGGAACCAAAGCTAAAAAACCATCAAAAGAAGCTTATGTAGATTTGATATTTGATAATTCAGATAACTCTTTTAGAACTCAAGAAAAAGAACTCCACATAAAAAGAATTGTTCGAAAAAAGGGAACAGGTATTTACAAAATTAACGGAGAAACAAAAACACGCCAAGAGGTTTTAGAAATTTTAGCTCAAGCAGGAATTGACCCAAACGGGTTTAACATAATTTTGCAAGGAGGAATTTCTAAATTTGTAAAAATGCGTCCTGAAGAACGCAGAGAAGTAATTGAAGAAGTTGCAGGAATCTCTGTTTATGAAATGCGAAAACAAAAATCTCTAAACGAAATCAAAAAAACAGAACAAAAACTCAAAGAAGTTAGCGCAGTTTTAAGAGAAAGAACAAATTTCCTAAAAAAATTAGAACAAGAAAGAAAACAAGCCCTAAGGTTTCAAGAACTTAAAAAAACAATTCAAAAATGCAAAGCTTCTATAATTAAAAAAAACCTTGATGAAAAATCAACAGAAGTAGAAAAAATAAACAAAGAGATTGAAAAAAATCAAAAATACAAAGAAAAGTTCAAAAAAGAAATTGAAGAATTAAATTCTCAAATAAATAGCAAGGAAAAAAGAATAGATGAAATAAGTGAATACATTCAAAAAACAACAGGCCACCAAAAAGAATCTTTAAATGATGAATTAACAGATTTAAAATCCAAAATAGCTTCAGATTCAACAAAAAAAGAAAATTTTGAAAAAAAGCTTTCTGATAATGAAATCAGAAAAAAAGAACTCTTTTCAAACATTGAAGAGACAAAAAAAGAACTTGAAGAATTAAAAAAGAAAAGCCCAATAGTTTCAAAACGTCAAGAAGAGTTAAATAAAAAAAAGAAAGAACTTGAAAATATTGAAGAGGAACGTTCAAAATTATTTTCAAAAAAGACCGAATATAACTCTTTAAAAGACCGAATAAAAGACAAAGAAAAACTGGCTCAAAAATTAAATTCAGATAGCAAATACCTTTTCGGACAAATAAATTCTCTTTCAGAAGATTTAACATCAGAAAACAATCAAAAATGCCAATCACAAATAGATTCACTAAATAAAGAAATTGAATCAACCCAGCATCAAATATCTGAAATTTCGGATAAAAAAAACGAAATTGAAAAACAACTATTTATTCAAAATTCAGAAATTGAAAAACACGAGAAAATAAAATCTAACCTTCCTTCAGAAGAATCTTGTCCTTTGTGTTTCTCTAAATTATCTCAAGAACACATAAATAAAGTAGTTTCAAATACAAATTCGCAAATTGATGATTCAAAACAAAAAATAAATTCACTCAAATCTGATTTAGAAAATATCAATGAAAAAATCAAAGACCTAAATACAAATTTAGAATCTTTAAAAAATTCTTTATCAAAAAAACAACAAGAACTTATAAAACTAGACCAAATAGAAGAAAAAAATTCTCAGATGAAAAAAATAATGGATGATGAGAAATCTTTAAGAGAAGAACTCAAAACCCTTGAATCAAAAAAAGAAAGATTAGAACAAGAGTTAAAAAAATCAGAAACAATTGAAGAACGCTACGACAAATTATTTTTTGAAATGCAGGAAATTTCTTCAAGGACTGATGAAAATTTGGATACCACAATTCTTTACAAAGAGAGAGAAATTGAAAACATTAACAATGTACTTAAAAAAATTGATAAAGATCAAAAAGAGATAAATAAAGAATTGGAAACAATTTTTTCAGATTTGAAGGAAAATAGTGAGAAATTGAAAAACAAAGAAAAAGCTGTTGAAGAATTGAATAAGAAATTTAAACAACTCTATGATGAACGTTCTCAAATTCAGGAAAAAATCAGACAATCAAACTCTCTTTTAGTCAATAAACAAAATGCCCTTTCAAGATTTGACGAAACTCTAAATCAACAAAAAATAAATAAGGCAAAAATACTGGCATCAGTTGAATCTCTTGAATATGAATTAAAAGAGTTCCAAGGAGTTGAATACCTTAAAGGAAACATTGCTTTTTTAGAAGACAAACTAAGAAAAAGTGAACAAGAATTAGCTAAAATTGGTTCTGTAAATCTTAAAGCTTTAGAAACTTATGATAAAACAAAAGAGGAATATGAAAAAATTTATGAAAAAGTAGAACAATTAGAAAAAGAAAGAGATGACATTTTAAGGGTTATTAATGAGATTGATATTAAAAAGAAACGAACTTTTATGAGAACATTCAAAGCAATAAACGATCTTTTTTCAGAGAATTTTACTCAGCTTTCTCCAAAAGGTAAAGCTTATTTAGAAATACAAAATAAAGAAAATATTTTTGAAGATGGTGTAGACATAACTTTGAAAATTGCTAAAGGAAAATACTTTGATGTTACTTCGCTTTCAGGAGGGGAGCAAACACTTGTTGCTCTTTCCTTGATTTTCGCAATCCAAAAATACAACCCTTATGCCTTCTATATTCTTGATGAAATTGATGCCGCTCTTGATAAGAGAAACTCAGAACTTTTGTCAAATCTTTTAAGACAATATATGAAATCAGGCCAATACATAGTTATTTCGCACAATGATTCAATTATTTCAAACGCAGATACTTTATACGGGGTTTCAATGAATAACGGAATTTCAAAAGTTGTTAGCTTAAAATTAGAAGAGGCAGAAAAAATAGCAAAATCAGAATCTTGATAAAATTTGTTCATCTATTGCCCTTTCAATTCCCTCTATCATATTTAGTTTGTTTATATAACCATTTGCTCCGCATTCTTTTATAACCTCTTCCATACATTTTTCTCTTTCACTAGTCACAATATATGCTGGATTTTTGTAGCCTTGTTCTCTTAATTTTTTAATGGCTAAGGAACCTTCCATTCTAGGCATATTTTCATCAGAAAAAATTAAATCATAGTTTTCTTTAATTGTTTTATCATAAAGTTCTTTCCCATTTATTGCATACTCAATCGAACAGTTTTCTTTAAGTTTTTTAAATGTTCTCTCAACAATTATTGAAACTAATTCTCTATTTTCTTTATGGTCATCAGCTACAATTACTCTTTTTTTCATAGGTTTTTTAGGTTTATTATCTTTTTAAGAATTGTTATAATCAAAAATAAAAAAAAGAAAAAGGGAAAAATAAAATAAAAAAAAGTTAAAAATAAAAATTAGTAATAACTTTCCCCGAATTCTTCAGTTCTTTCTGGCTTTCTTGTAAGTAACACAATCAACACAATTAATAATACTACCAAAATGATAGCTAATACAATTGTTAGTGCAAAAACATTGTTTCCACCAGTAATTGTGTTTCTTTCAGTTGTAGCACTAAATTGTGCTGTTTCTGAAAAACTGTTAGATGTCGCTCTTACTGCAAAGTTGAAATTTCCTTCTTCATTAGCTTTTGCATAAACTTTCACAGTTTTGCTGTCACCAGCAGGAACTGCTACAGAGTTTTGACCTAAGCTAACTTCCAAATCTTCAGATGTTTGAGGTTCTAAGTTGAAAACTTCAATCTCATTACCAGAGTTCACAATTTCTAAATCGTAAACTTCTTCTGAACCAACTGAAAAAGTTTTGCTTGAAGGGTTTGTCAAAAGATTTGCCTCAACTTCGTTTTCAACAACTTTAAGTTTTTTTGTAACTTTTGATTCAGTTTCATCACTTCTAGCAACAACTTCTACCGCATAGATACCTTTGTTTGCATTTTCAGGTATATTCAAAGAAATTGTTTTTTCTCTTGAATTGTCCATATCGTCGAAGTCGTAATTCATTGGATAAAGGTCTTCAAAGAATGTTGTCCTTGAAATATCAAGAGCTGGAATTTTTACATCCACTTTGATATCTTCAGCAACTTGTCTTCCGTTGTTCTTAAGAGCAACTTCAACATCTAAAGATTCTCCAAACTTAACTTGGTTGTCCATATCAACTAATTCAATTTCAAGGTTATTAGATTGTCTTTGAACTAAAAGAGTTTTTTCTATTTCAAAGCTACCAGAGTCAGATTCAACTCTCATAATCAATGTCATAAACTCTTCAGTGTCGTCAAGATTTTCAGGCATTGTTACAGCAAGTCTTCCGTTATATTTCCCATCAACAATTACGTCTGAAAGTTCTTTTTCTGCAAAAGTTTCACTTCTTTCACTTTCAATCCAAGCAGAAAACTTAACATCGCTTGCATCTTCTTTTGCTGTAAACCATACTTCCACAGGGTAAGTTTTACCAGCTTCAACAGCAACATGGTCTGGTCCAGCAAATCTGTTATTCACTTGAACTTTTGTATTACGGACATCTAACAAAGACGCACTTGCAAAATTAGCTACAAATATAGTAGCTAAAATCATTACAAGAACAGCCATTGTAAATTTTGTTTTCATTGTTTTATTTGTCCAAATTTAGGTTAAGTTTATCAATTATAATTCCTTTATAAACTTTATGGTGACAACAATATAATGATACTACCAAGTAGTAAACAAAAATCAAAATAGAAAAATTTATAAATTTTGGTTAAAACATTGTTTTAACATTGTGATACAAAATATATAATAAAAACTTTTATCGTCGAAAAATGCCAGAAATAAAACAAACAAAATTTTTGAGAAAAACAAAGAAGATAGGGAATAGTTGCGGAGTTATACTTCCAAAGTATCTTTTAGGAGCAGATGTTAGGGTTTTGGTAGTAAATCTTCCTTCACATCCAAAAAAAGATTTGCCCAAAATTCTAGAAGATTATCTGGACAATCTTCTGGGAATCTATATACTAAAAAAAGATGAAAAAACAATTGAGGTTTTAGCAGTTTCAACAAATCTCAGGGAACAAATAAAAAAAAGACATTACAGAATAAATATTGTTCCTCTTCAAACACTCAAAAAATCTCTCAAATTAAATAAGGAATTTTATAAAAAATTACAGAATGCAGAGGTAATAATAAATAAAAAACTTTTATCAGAACTCAAAAATTCAGTTTAACTTTTTCCAAATTTCCAACGCCCTTACACTATCTTCCAAAGGCGAAGGTGACTCATTAATCATAACAATCTCTTGATTTGTTTTTTTCAATTCCAAAAGCAATTCTTTCAAATCACTTTCTGGAGTTATTTTATGGTGCTTTTCCCCTTTTTCACCATAAACAATCCCTGAAAAATGACAGTGTAGTTTTTTAAAATCTTTAAATTTTTTAACCATTTCCCCATAACTCATTTCTCCCTTATTTCTTGCAAGTAAATGAGCAAAATCCACTGTAAAATCAATACCTGTATCTTCTCTAAGAGCTAAAATTTCCTCAATGCTTCCAAAAACATTAACTTTTCCAGTAGTTTCTGCCGAAATTTTAATTTTCCACTTATTTTTCCTAATTTCTTCCTGAATTTCTAAAATACTTTTTTTAATGTTTTCATAAGTTTCTATTTTTGACATTTTCCCATAATATCCTGGATGAAAAACAACCTGATAAGCTCCTAAAAACTCTCCAATTTTGCAACAATCCAAAATTCTTTTTTTACTCGCCTCAATTTTTTCTTTATCAGCAGAATTTAAATTAATCCAATAATGTGCATGAATACTTAATTTTATATTATATTTTTCAGCAGCTTTTCTAATTTCTTCAGTTTCTTGTTCTTTAATATATGGACCATATGTAAATTCAATCTCACAGGCTTCTATACCCAACTCATTGAATTTTTTTAAATTTTCAACAGCATTTTTTACAGGCCCTAATCCTCCAGGCCCAAATCTAATTTTAGACATATTATAAAATATAAACTCTTCTTTAAAGATTTTATTACTAAATTTGTAAGAATGCTTGGTAAAAACAATTTCCTAAATTAAAAATTTTTTAAAGAAGTTTTGCTTCACCATATTCCTGAATTTGAAGTTATCTAAATTTTAATCGAAGTAATTTTGATGAAACTGTAAAAACTTCTCTAATTTGCTAAAATAGGGTTAAATAGACTTTCCCACAATTTTATAAATCCTTTTAATCTTTTATTTCCATGTCTCAAAAAATAATCTTTTATGACCAAATTTCAAGGAACAAGAGAAATTCTGTTTTTTTAATGATAGGAGTATTTTTTGTTCTATTAATATTTGGAGCAGTTATTGGTTTTGCTTTAGGTCCTGATTATTTTACTTTTATTATGATTTTAACAATTATTATTTCAGTTATTTATGTTACAGTAGGGTTCTACAAGGGTGATAAAATTGCTCTTACTTCAGTAGGGGCAAAACCTGCAGACCCTGTAAAACACAGAATGCTTTATCATAGTGTTGAATCAATGGCTCTTGCTTCTGGACTTCCAACCCCTGATATTTATGTAATGCCTGGTAAACAAATCAACGCTTTTGCAACAGGTAGAAACCCTAAAAAAGGAATTGTATGTGTCACAGAGGGAGCATTAGAAAAACTAGATAAACAAGAGTTAGAAGGAGTTATAGCACATGAAATGGGTCATATTGCAAATTATGATATTAGATTTATGACTCTTACTGCTATTTTAGTAGGTATGGTAGCAATTCTATCACAGGTTTTTTTAAGGAGTTTGTGGTTTTCTGGAGGGAGAAGTAAAGATAAAGGTCAAGCTATATTTATGATTATTGGAATTGTTTTAGCAATTTTAGCACCAATTGTAACTTATTTAATTCAAATGGCAATTTCCAGAAAAAGAGAATTTGGGGCTGACGCAACTGCTGTTAAATTTCAAAGAACTCCTACTGGTTTAATTTCTGCTCTTAAAAAAATAAAAGAAGATTCAACTCTGAATAAAAAAGTGAGTTCTGCTGTTGCCCCTTTGTTTATTTCAGACCCCCTTAAAATGTCTGCAAGTGGTCTAACTGCAACACATCCACCAATTGAAAAAAGAATTAAAGTTTTAGAAAAAATGTAAGTTAGTAATCTCTTTCTTCCAAATTTTCCCTAACCAACCGCATTCCTTTGCATAAAGCCTTGTATGTATTTTTAACATTTCCCTGAACACTATAAATTGAACCAATAATTTCTTTTTCAATTTCTTGATCTTCTAAAGGACTCTCGTCATAAGTTATCTTATATGCTTTAATCATCCCAATTAATTCATGGTATTTTTGAAAAAATTCATCCCAAATTTCCACATCAGTTTCATCTAAAAAATTTCTTGAACCAGATAATTGTAGAAACATCGAAATTCTTTTTACAGAATTATCTAGCTCTTCTTTTATTTTACTTTTCAAGTTTTCTTTTGGTTCCATATTGGTCCATTTTTTATAAATATATAAGAATTATTGTATTAGGAAGATATAAAAATTTGGAAATCTTTTATTTAAAATGAAACAATCTATTAGACATGGCTTAAGTTTTGGACTTACCTCTGGAATTATTACAACTTTGGGACTTATTGTTGGTTTAGATTCGGCAACTCACTCTTCTCAAATTGTTATTGGAGGTATTTTGATTATTGCATTAGCTGATTCACTTTCTGACGCTTTAGGAGTTCATCTAGCTGAAGAATCTGATATTAAAAATTCTCATAAAAAAGTCTGGGAAGCAACTTTTTCTACTTTTTTCTTTAAATTTATTATAGCTTTAAGTTTTATAATTCCTTTTTTAATTTTTAATGTAAAAATTTCAGTAATAATTTGTGTGATTTATGGAATGATTTTGCTCTCTGGATTTAGTTATTATCTCGCAAAAAGAGAAAAGAAAAGTGCAAAAGGAGTTATTTTAGAACATTTAACAATTGCTGTTCTTGTAATTGTTGCAACTTATTTTCTAGGTAATTTGATTTCTATGATTTTTGGATGAAAAGATTTATAAAAGGATCTTTTTAAGGAAAAAGATGAAAAATAAAAGAACTTACACTGAAAGAGAAGTTGGGGAAATGTTAGAAGCTTATGGAAATTATGTTGGAGCTAGAGAAACTTGGATACATAGTTTTAATTTAAAAACAAAAACTGAAGCTCGAAGAGAATTAACCAATGGAACTACTGAAAAATATAAAAAATTAGTTCCAGCAAATATTCGAGAATATCTCGGAGATGGACATCTGGAAGAAATAGATGAATAGAAAAGAATTAATAATGCCTTTTTCTCTTTATAATTATGAAATTAGGACTTTTATTTTCAGGAGGCAAAGATTCAACTTATGCTGGCTTTTTAGCAGATAAATTTGAACACAAAATAGCTTGTTTAATTTCAGTTATTTCAGAAAACAAAGAAAGCTATATGTTTCACACCCCCTTAATCAAATTAACAGAATTTCAATCACAAGAGATGAATATCCCCCTAATTCTTAAAAAAACTCTTGGTGAAAAGGAATCTGAATTAAATGATTTAGAAAATGCAATTGAAGAAGCAATTAAAAATCACAAAATCGAGGGTATTGTAACAGGAGCTGTAGAAAGTATTTATCAAGCTTCAAGAATCCAAAAAATCTGCGATAAACTAGGGATTCATTGTTTTAATCCAATCTGGCAAAAAAACCAAATCGAACTTTTAGAAGATTTAATTAAAAATAAATTTGAAGTTGTTATTTCAGGAGTCTTTGCTTTTCCTTTTGACAAATCTTGGATTGGAAGAAAAATTGATAAAAAATTTGTAGAAGATATTTTGGAGCTAGAGAAAAAATACAAAATCAACCCAGCAGGCGAAGGTGGAGAGTTTGAAACCTTTGTAATAAATTGTCCACTTTTTAAAAATCCTGTTGGCTTAGATAAATTCCAAACAAAAGGAGAAAAACATAGTTTTAGGATGGAAAAATGAAACAACAAATATTTTCAGAAATTGGTTTTGGAAACAGCTCATTTTTTTCAACAGAGTTTGAAAATTCAGAAAATGAGTTTAGAGTTGAAAGTTTCATTAAACCTAAAAAAATAAAAAGTTATTATTTGAGATTTTGGATTTTGAAAAAAGTTTTCATTTTTGATACAAAAGAATTAATCAAAATAAAAAATAAAAACAAAAATAAATTCAAATTACTTTTTGGGATAAGGGGAGAATGATACTTATAATTTCGCTTTGCAAACACGAATTTCACGAATTAGAGTTTGTTCAACCTATTGAAGATATTTTAAAATCACAAGGAGAAAAATTCAAAACAGTTCACTATAAAAATCTAAAAAAAATTGATTTAAAAAATTGCAAAAAAGCAATAATTTGTGGAACCTCTCTAAAAGATGATGATTACTTGCAAAATATCGGGAAATTTTCTTGGATTAAAACATTTGACAAACCTTTGCTAGGGATTTGTGCAGGAATGCAAATTATTGGGCTTAATTATAGATGTTCTTTAAAAAAATTCAAACACATTGGTTTGCTGAAAATTAATTTAAAAAAATCATTTTTCAAATCTCCAAAAGAATTTAGCTCATATAACTTGAGGAAATTTTGTTTAATTGTTAATAAAAGAGATTTTGAAATTCTCGCTTCAAATAAAGGAGCTCAAATAATTAAACATAAATCAAAACACCTTTATGGAACATTATTCCATCCAGAAGTTAGAAATAAAAATATAATCGAAGATTTTATCAGATTTAAATGAAAATTATTAGATAGTTTTTAACCACTTATTTAACAAGGTAAATAAAAATTAATAAATAATTATTCTTGGAAATATAGCAATCTGGTTGAACTAATTAATAACATCAGCTAACAAATTAGTTTTATCTTACTAACAAACTTTAATAAATATTAGAAATAATACAAAAATTAAAGCAAAATCCGAAGCAAATCCTCGTTTAAAAGAATTTTATCCAAAAATGTTTGTTGAATTTGATGAACTTGTTGAAACTTATTCAAGATTATTAAATCAAGATGTTTTTGATTCATTAAAAGTTAGATTTTAAGAAAAATAAAAAAGAAAAATAAATAAAAAAATAAATAAAAAAATAAATTATTAATAAAGCTTATTTTTTAACAGCAAAGTAAATCATATAAAGACCTGCAAGACCTACAAGCACATAAATTGTAGTTGCCAGCCATTCTACACTACCCACAAGCATATCAACTAAGTCTCCCATTCCAATTCCCACAAGTCCCCAGTTGAGAGCTCCTATGATTACTAAAACTAAAGCAACCCAATCAAGCCAGTTTTTCATTTATCCTCCTTTTTATTTAATTTATTATAAAAAATCTAAGATTCTATTGTTTTTAAATGTGTGGATAACTTATTTAAATCATTTTTTCTTAAATAAAATATGGAATCAAAATGGTGGTTTGCAATTCTATTTATGGTTGTAATTTTCATAGGTCTTTTAGCTCTTTTATTTATCTCTCCCCTAAGCTCTCCGCCAAGTTATGATTTTGAAACTTGTAATACTTTAAAGGATAGTGGAGGAGCTCATAATATAGTTTTTATTTCTGAAGAAGAAAATGCAAAAAAGTATATGAACTATTTTTTGTCACAAAGCCCGTTTAATTCTTACAAAGACTCATTTAATTTTTATTACATTGACTCTTATCAACCTAAATGCGAACTTTACAAAGGAGTTGCTTTTCTTTGCTATTCAAGAGATTTGATTAAAAAAGCCAGTGCTTGCCCAAATGATATAATTGTTGTTCTTAAAGAAGGCAAGTCATCTATAAGAAGTTCAGCTTATATGAATGTTTTAAGTTTAAACACAAATGTTCCTAAAAGTGTATTTGTTCATGAATTTGGACATGCTTTTGCAAATTTAGCAGATGAATATACTCCTGCTCATCTTCCTAGGGGTGCTGAAAATTGTCAATCTGGTTGTGAAGAATTCGAAGAATGTTTCCAAGGATGTTCAAAATCAAGTTACTATCGTTCTATTGATAAAGGAGTAATGAGGTCATTATCTGTTACAGAATTTGGTAATTTCAATAATGATTTAATTTTAGAACAAATAAAACCCTCTTCAAAAATAACCGGAAGTGTTATTGAAGAATTTCAAGATTGCCAATCTCAAGAATATTATTTAATTCAAGGAAATTACAAAGATGAAATGGAAATTGTTTCTAAATCTTTGGAAAAAGGATGTGTTTCTGGAAATGGGGCAGGACAATTTAAAATTCAATTAAAAGATTCAGAAGATACAGAAATTTTCTCAGATGATTTTAACCCTGAATTAATTTTTACAGACTCCCAAAAACAAGATACTCTTGAGGGAGGACCAATAAAAAGCGATATTGATTTTTATATTAAAATACCTATTGTTGAAAAAACAGAAAAAGTTCAGATTTCATTAGATGAAAATGTTTTAATTGAAGAAACATTGTATGATGTTGGAAGGAGGCCATGTAAAAATGAATAAAAAAGGTGTTTCAGATATTATTGCGACTGTTTTAATAATTATTTTAGCTATTACTGCAGTAACAATTTTAGGGGCTGTTGTTTTAAATTTAGTAAAACTTCCTCAACTTTCTCCCGAAAATAATTGTGTTTCAATTTCGACAAATAAACCTGTGAAAATCACAAAAGCTTGTTACAACTCAGAAACTTCAGAATTAGAAGTTACTTTAAATAGACAAGATTTTGAAGTTTATTCTTTGGAATTTGTTTTAGATAACAAAGGATATTCTTGCGATTGTGAAAGTTGTTCCATTTTATCAAAAAAATCTTATTCAACTTATTACTTCTCTCAAAATCCAGAAGAAGTTTCATTAATAATAAACAATTGTTTAGTTGAAACAAGGAATGTTAAGAGTTGTTAATTTTAAGAAAAATTTAAATACTTTTTAGTTTAAAAAAAATAATGGTAGAAAAATATGATTTCTTGGTTATTGGAGCTGGAGGCACTGGATTATCTGGGGGAATGTATGCTGCTCGTTTAGGCTTAAAGACACTAATTTTGGGCTCATCTCATGGCTCAGAATTTCCTGTTGGAGGAGTTATTACCACAACACATTTGGTTGAAAATTACCCTGGATTTTCTAAAATTTCTGGAAGAGAACTTGCAAAAAAATTAGAAGACCACGCAAAAGAATATGATTTGGTAACAATTAAACAAGAAAAAGCAAATAAAATAGAAAAAACTTCTGAAGGATTTAAAGTTTTAACTGATAAAACCAAATATGAAACAAAAACCTTGCTTTTTGCAACAGGGACAAAATGGCGTAAATTAAACATCCCTGGAAGTGAAGAATTTGAAAATAAAGGAGTTAATTATTGTGCTTTGTGCGATGCACCACTATACAAGAACAAGGTTGTAGGAGTAGTGGGGGGCTCAGATAGTGCTGCAAAAGACGCGTTAGTACTGGCAGAACATGCAAAAAAAGTTTATATAATTTATAGAAAAGAAAAAATTCGTGCAGAACCAATTAATTTGCAAAGAATTGAAAATAATAACAAAATTGAGGTGATAAACAACACAAATGTATCAGAAATCAAAGGAAATCAAACTGTAAATTCAGTTGTTTTAGATAATGAATATAATGGCTCAAAAGAATTAGAACTGGACGGGGTTTTTGTGGCTATTGGCCATACTATTTTAAGTGATTTAGCAAAAGAACTAGGGGTTGAAGTTAATGAAAAAAATGAAATTAAAATTAATCATATAACCTCTGAAACAAATATTGAAGGATTTTTTTCTGCCGGAGATGTAACTGATAAACATTTTAAACAATTGATTACAGGAGTAGCAGATGGTTGCACCGCAGCACATTCTGCCTTTGAGTTAATTTCAAAAAGAAGTGTCAAAACCTCATGAAAAATAAAATTAAAAAAAGGGTTGGTTATTTTATTTTAGCATTTAGTTTAGTATTTTTAACTTCTTTTATTGGAAGTTTATTAACAGATTCAAATTCTACATGGTATGAAACCACTAGACCAGATTTAACTCCTCCAAATTTTGTTTTTCCAATTGTTTGGACAACTCTTTACATTTTAATAGGGATTTCTATTTATTTAGTTTTATTATCTCCAAAAAATAAAAAATTAATTTTGGGATTATTTAGTTTAAATTTAATTCTAAATGTTTTTTGGAGTTTGTTTTTCTTTAAACTCCAAAGCCCTCTTATCGCTTTTTTTATCTTAATTTTAATTTGGTTATCAACTATTGCTTTAATTTTTAAATCATTTAAAACAAACAAAATTTCTTCGTATTTATTAATTCCTTATTTTATTTGGATTAGTTTTGCAGGTGTTTTGAATTATCTTGCTATTTAGAAAATTTTAAAATTACTTTAAAAATTAAATCTTACCTACCAATTCCATTCCAGGTTTCAAAGTTCTACTTCCTGGTCTCCACGAAGCAGGACAAACTTCTCCACCATTTTCTCTTACAAATTTTGCTGCTTGAAGTTTTCTCAAAGTTTCTTCAGAATTCCTTCCAATAGAATTATCGTGAATTTCAAAAAATTTGACAATTCCTTCAGGATTTATAACAAAACTTGCTCTTAAAGAAAGCCCCTCATCTTCCCCTTCTTCAATATATGTTCCAAACTCTTTACAGATTCTCCCACTAGGGTCTGAACCCATCGGAAATTGGATTTTCTTTATAGAAGGTGATTTATCATGCCATGCTTTATGGACAAAAGCAGTATCTGTTGAAAAACTTAAAATTTCTGCATCTTCGGATTGGAATTTGGGATAGAGGTCAGCAGCTTGTTCTAATTCTGTTGGACAAACAAATGTAAAATCTGCGGGGTAAAAAAGAACAACCAGCCATTTTCCCTTAAAATCAGAAAACTTTGATTTTTTGATTTCTCCATTATAGAAAATATCAAATTCAAAATCCTGTGAAATTTTTTCTCCGATTTTCATATGAAATCTATTTCATATTGCTTTAAATAATTTTCTATTTAATAACAAGATTTTTAACACCCTTATTCTAAGTTTTTAGATGAATGCTATAACAAAAACCTCTGGACCCTGTGTAATTTTAGCTGGTGCTGGAACTGGGAAAACTTATACTATTGTTGAAAAACTCAAGTATCTTTTTGAAAATAATATTTATCCAATTGAAAAAATTGTTTGTATTACTTTTTCCAACGAAGCAGCAAACAGTTTATATTCAAAAATCAAAGAGTTTGTAAAAGACAAAGAACCAATAGTTAAAACATTCCATAGTTTTTCTGCTGATATCTTAAGAGAACACGGAGAAAAAATAGGGATAAAAACAAATTTTTCAGTGTTAACTCCTGATGAAGCAAAAATCCTCTTGCATAAATTTTTTGGAGTTATTCCAAATAATTGCCATAAATATATTGAAACTATTGGTACAGCAAAGGATTTAGGAATTACATTTAATGAATTTGAAGATTTTCTTTCTAAACAATTGGGGAGCAGTAATAAAGAAGATATTGAAAAAAACCTTCAAAACATGCACTTAGAATTACAAGAAATTAATTTAGAGTTTGATAAAGAAAAGAAAAAAGATTTCTCAAAAAAGATGAAACAATTTTCAGATATAAAAAATTTGAAAAATTTTATACAATCTTGGAAAGCTTACGAGAAAATTAAGAAAAAATATAATTACCAAGATTATTCAGATTTAAGCCAAAATTCCTTAAAACTTCTTGAAAAACATTCTGAATTAGTAAAAGAATTTGACTATGTTATTGTTGACGAATTTCAAGATACAAACAAAGTCCAACTAGATTTTTTATTCAAACTTTCACCTAATGGAAATTTAACAGTTGTGGGTGATTTAAACCAAAGCATTTATCGGTTCAGAGGAGCTTACAAAGAAAACTTAACAATCTTGAAGAAAAATTTTAATATTTCTGATTCTGAGGTTTTTACTTTAGATAAATCTTTTAGATCACCAAATAAAGTTTTAGATATTTCTCACCAGTTAATAACTAACAATTATTCAAATAAAGAAGAATGTTTCAAAGTTTTCAATGCACATGGTAAAGAAGGTGAAAAAGTAGAAGTTCATGAATTAAAAAATGCAAAAGAAGAAGCCAGAAAAGTTGTAGAACTTATTGAAAATGAAGTTAAAAACGGGAAAAAATATGAAGATATTTGTATCATGTTTAGAACACATCAACAAGGTAGGTTAATTAAGAATTATCTAAATTTCAAAGAAATTCCCTTTACTTCTGTTTCTAAAGATTCCTTATTAAAAAATAATTTAGTAAAATTAACAATTGATTTTTTAAAGATAGTCCATTACCTAAAAGAAAATAAAAAAAGAGGGGATCAAGCTTGGTGGGATTTAATTTATCAAAAATCTTTCCCCCATAATGATTTAATTAAAATTGGAAATTTTATTAAAAAAAATGCTGACAATGATTGTTTAAGCAAATTTTTAATGCAAGAACTCCCAAAATTAGAACTTACAAATAATGGGAAAATAATCTTAGATTCTTTAATAAAACAAATTGATTTTTTGATGAAAAATGAGAATTTAAAAGTTGTCGATTTAATAAAAAAGATTTACACTTTTTTTGATATTAACGAAGACAATAAAGCAGAATTAATGAATTTAAACAAATTTTATGAATTAGCTTTAAATCACTCTTCAAAATATTATGATGATTTAGCAAATTTTGTAAATTACCTTGAAATTCTAGAAATTTTGGGAATCCATATAGATTCATCCCAAATTGAAAATTCAGGAGTTAGGTTAATGACAATTCATTCAACCAAAGGTTTGGAATTTGAAACAGTAATTATCACAAATATGGCTCAAAAAAGATTTCCAATGGAAAGAATTAGAAAAAATTCTCTTTTCCCATTTGAACTTCACCCTGAATTAATTAATTTCAAGGATTTGCCTCCTGAAGAAAAAGAAGAAAAAATTAAAGATTATCTTTATAAAAATCAAATTTTAGAAGAAAGAAGGTTATGTTATGTAAGTTTCACTAGAGCAATGAAAAAACTAATTCTAACTTATGCAAAAGAATATGGTGGAAAAAAGGCATACCCCTCTCAATTTTTAAATGAAATAAATTACAAACAAAATTTTCAAATAAATTTTTTCCAAGATATGGAAGAAAAATACCAAGAACCTGAAATAAAAATTAAATCTTTATCAAATTCTTCTTATGAAACCCCTAATAAAATAAAATTTCTTTCTCCTTCTGCATTAAGACTTTTTAAAAAATGCCAAAAAGAATTTGAATACAAATATATCTTTAAAATGCCTGACCCTCGTCCAATTGCTTGGGAAGAAATAATGTTTGGGAGTTTTATTCATAGTGTTTTGGACAAAGGTGTATCTCAAAATCTTTCAACAGAAAAAGAATTTATATCTTTAGCAAAAAAAATGAAAACAGAAGAGGAGTGGAATTCTATTGATATTGATGAAGCTATTTATATAATAAAGGTTTTCTATCAAAGAAATAAAAATAAATTTTCACCAAAATCAAAAACAGAACAGATGCTTACTTCTAAGATAAATGAGATGAAATTTATAGGATTTGCTGATAGGATTGATTTTTCTCCTGAAGGGATTGAAATAATTGATTATAAAACAGGACGCTCCAAACCCTCTGCTCAAGATAGAAATTTTCAATTAGGATATTATGCAATTGCAGCACGAAAATTTGGAAAGGTAAAAAAAATCACTTTAGATTTATTAAGGCAAGATTTTCCTTTAGAATTTGAAGTGGACAAACAAGGAATTGCAAGATGTGGGAGAATTTGGTTTGATTTAAATGAAGTGGAAAAAGAGATTTCAGAAATAACTGAAGAGATAAAAACTTCTTTAGAAAATGGGTTTAAACCATGCCCTCCAGATAAAAATTGCGAATTTTGTAATGAATGGATTTATAAGAAAGATTAAAGCTTTTTCCTTAATTGTGTAAAAGGGCTTTTTTCTTGAAGAACTCTAAGGTTTACCTCTCTGTTTAAGTTCTCTTTTGTTAATTCTCCTATCGTCATTCTTACTTCTGATTGCATTTCTTTAGCTTCTTCATCTCCAGCTTCGGCAAAGTTAGCATAAAGAGATTCTAAAAAAATAAATTCTTGAACAATATCTTTATATTCTTGAACAAGTGATTCCATTTCTGATAATTCTCTGGGAGTAAACGATTTTGAATTCCTTGAATAAGGCCTTATTGGATCACTACTTCCACCCGGGCCATGTAATTCGTGATAATATCTCAAACCCAAAACTGATGCCCGACTATTTAATTTATCATAAAAATCTTCAAGCCCAGTCAATTTTTCTTTATTCATTCTCTATCTTCTTGCATTTCAAATACTTCTTTTAATTTTGCTCTTGCTTTCTCATAACGGTGTTTTAATGTTATTCCATACATTTTATCCCATTCATCTTGACGACCATTTTCATACCAAACTCTTTTAGCTTCTAACATCTCTTCCTCAAGTCTTTGTAAAAGTGTTTCATAAATTAAATTCATTTTATTTTTCTTCCAAAGTTAATTTTTTCTGTTCATAAACATCTAAATCTTTCCAGGGTCTTGACTTTGATTATCTAAAGCCATTTCTGCAGTTATTCTTTCTCTCTCAGCATCATATTTTGGATTTGCTTCTGCACTTACTCTTTTTTCTTCAGAAGTCATTTCTCTACTCAAAGCTTGTTCAGGAGTTATAATTCCTTTTGCCACTCTTTGAGCAAGTCCAATTTGTTTAGGAGTTATGCCTTTTTTTCTTGCCATATCGATAAAAACTTGTTGCATATATGCTTCTTGCGTTAATGGAAATATTTGCTGAGCTAAATAAAACTCTAAAGGAATTTCTTTACTTTCATCTACTTTATTCGCAAAAAAGCTTCTCACTCCAGATTCATAAGGAAAATGACTTGAATGAAAACCTGAAAAAACCGGAAATGCATTTTGAGGAAACTCTTCCATTCCCCATAAGAGTCCTCTATAAAATGAACCTATTCCTCTATTGCAAATAGTTCCATTTCCTTTTCCATCAAAAGATTGGTATCTTTCTTTATCTTCCCTTTTTAATTCTTCTGGAGCTCTATCAGGTCTTGTTTGAAAATCTAAAAGAACATTATGTCCTTCTCCAGGCACAATAGCTCCAAGTACATTTTCAGGAGTTATAGGTTTATCTATACAAAATTCTCCTAAATAAGGGCTTGAACCTTGCCAATATTTTCTCTCTTTCAAAAGCCAAGATTTTTGTTTAGGAGTCATTACATTTGTATCAATTAGAAGCGTCATCATTTGTATTGTATCGCTTCCTTCTCTATAGCTATCAAAAGAATCGTCTAAAACATAAACTCCACAAGAATCACTATAAAATTCTCCATCATTTCCTATTCTTGTTTCAGGATTTGCTTCTCGTTCTCTTCCATAAGTTAAACCATTTTTTACAATTGTGTAAGGAATAGAACTTCTTATTTTGTATGGAAGTCCCATTACTGTGTGGTGTAAAAATCTTTGTCCACTTGGTTGCTGAGCTAGTTCTTCTAATCTTTCCTTTTTTCTTTCAATTGTTTGTTTAAAAATTTCTGCTTGACTCATCTTTTTTCTCCTGATGGAACTAATCTCCAAAGCAAACCATGTTCTCCAAATTTTTTCATTTCTTCAATCTCTTCATCCCAGATAACATTTTCATTTGGATAACCAATATCCCAAACTTTTGCCTTTAATATTCTTCCGTCGTTTGACAATATCTTTCCAGCAACTAGTGCAGGATTTTCTTTAACATAAAGCCCTTGTTGAAACTCTTGACCTTTTCTCCAATTTTCTGGATTTGCATCTACAATAAGTTGGTCATAATTTCCTTTTTGGTCTACCGATTGAGTAACTGAACGCAAATATTCTCTTCCTAAATCATAAGCTTCCATTAAGCTTTGGATGTATTGTTTTGTTAAGTTTTCATTTACATAAGCATTGTTTCCTAATCTTTCAATTTCTTCCCCATTCGCATCAACAAGTTTTCCTCTTCCTGTTCTTTCAACTTTGAAAACTGCCTTTACTAATTCGCTCGGTAAAGTTTCCCAAAAAAATCCATCTTGACTTTTACCTTCCTTACCCAAGTCTTCCTGTTTCATATAAGGATAAATCATATAAGCTCCATCATCTGCATCTCCACAAGGGAAGGTGTGATTTGGTATACATCCTCTAGAAACAGTTTTACCTTCTGTTAAATATTGCAATACATTTCTGAAATTTTTAAAAGTCATTAATTGTTTCATAGCATTACCCTCCTGAGTATTTGGGATTCTTTCCATGTATCCATTTCTACAATAATGAACTCTCTCTTGACCATCAACTGGAAAAGCCCAGCTAATTTGTTCTAAAGAAGGTAACTCTATTGGATTATATTCTTGAGTAACTTCTTGAGCTATTTTTTGTATTTCACTAAAAGGTATTCTTTCATTTTTCATTTTTCTTTTCCTCCACAAATTCCTTTAATGAATACTCAATAATATGGCTTCTATTTCTAAACAAGCCGTCATCTAGCATTCTATCTATGATTTTAATTAATTCTGGATTAATTGTTATACTAATCTTATTTTTCATAAAAATCCGACTTTATCATACTTTTTAAATCTTTTTATTATGTAATCACTTTAAAGTTATACCAAATACACCTAATTTTCAACTTCAGTCAATTCTTAGTATAAAAACACTAACTCTTCTTCAAGGTTCTTGGAGAAATTTAATATGTTTGGTTTGGAGTTGAGAAACTTCAACAAATTTTAAATACTAGAAAAATATAACCAATATATGGAAAAAATAACAATATCAAAAGAAGAATATCACAAACTGAAAGAAGCTTACATAAAATTGAAAAGATTAGAAGAAATAGACTTTGACTTAATTAAGCAATTTAAAGATAGTTTAGAACTTGAATTAAATCCGGAATATTTGGAAAAATTAAATAAAATAAGGGAAGGCAGGTATCTAAAATTTAGTTCTATAGAAGAATTAGAGAAAGCAACAAGCTAAAATGTATAACTGGGAAATCAGTGAACATCTTCAAAGAATTTTAAAAAAACTTTCAAAAAAAGACAAATCATTATATGAACAACTTCTAAAGAAAATTGATGAAATAATTAATTCATATAATGTTGATAATTATAAAAATCTGAGACATGGTATGAAGGATTCAAAAAGAGTTCATGTTGGACATTTCGTTCTCATTTTCCAATATAACAAAAAAACAAACACTATTTTTTTTGATGATTTTGACCATCATAATAACATTTACAAGAGATAAAGCAAACTCCAATCAATTCTTAGTATAAAAATACTAACTCCTCTTCAACGAGTTTGAAAATTTTAAAATCTTGTAAACTAAACAAAAGGTTTAAATACATCAGAATGCATACTTTATAATGCAACAATCAAATGAACAAACCAGTATTAGAATAAGTAAACAGATACTTGAGTTACTTAAAAGTATGAAAACATATCCAAAAGAAAGTTATGATGAAGTGATATGGGAATTGATAGAACCCAATTTAGAATTAAATGATGCGACAAAGCAAAATATTGCGGAGTCTATAAGCGAATATGAAAAAGGAGATTATTTCACACTGGAAGAGATAGAAGAAAAATACGGGCTTAAAGAATGAAATTAATAATTTCTAAAAAAGCAGATAAACAACTATCAAAACTTAATCCATTTATAAGAAAAAGAATATTAAAGAACCTTAGACAATTCAAAGAAGGAGAGAAAATAGATATTAAAAAGATGAAAGGTAAGGTTGATGAATATAGGATTAGGGGGGGAGATTTTAGAATATTAATTAAAAAGTTCCAAGATAAAGAGTATCTGGTTACTGAAATTGGAAAAAGAGAGAACATTTATTTTTTGACTTTTTAACCCCAATCAATTCTTAGTATAAAAATACTAACTCCTCTTCAAAGCTTTTGAAAATTTTAAAATCATGTAATTAATTGTAAGCATCTTTCCTATGACTTAGCTCTAAAATCAAAATAGTTAGTCGATTTTCAAATATCCTATAAACTGCTCTAAATTTTCCAAACCTTAAACTCCATAATCCTGCAAGATTTGCTGTTAAAGGTTTTCCCAATTTTGGATTTTCACTTAATCCAATAAGCCTCTTCTTTATTCTTTTTTGATTTTCTTTATCAGTTTTTTTCAAAAATCTCTCACTCTTTTTAGTTAGTTCTATATCATAGGTCATTTTAGATTCCTAATTCTTTACTAACTTCTTCAAGATTTCTAGTTTCTCCTCTTTCAAATTCTTCCAAACCTTCTGCAATACCTCTCATAGTTTCAGGATTGGACATAATATCTATTGTTTCAATAAGGCTTTCTTTATCAGCATTAGAAAAACCAGAAATAATCCTCTCTATTAATTCATTATATGTTTCCCTATGATGAACTTTCAACGCATCTAACTTTTTCTTTACACTTTCATCCAATTGTATTGTTGTAACCATAGTCAGATATAGAGACCCATAGTTTATAAATCTTTTGATTTCTCCAACCAATTTTTAATACAAAAATACTAACTCCTCTTCAAGTGTTTTGAAAATTTTAAAATCCCTCAACCCCCAATTTCTTTAGAACACTTTTAATTTCATTAATGGTTTTTTGTTGAGATTTTTTATCAGACATTCTAACAAATTTAATAAACAAATCCTTCAAATCTTCAATTCTCAAAAATCTGACTTTATAGTTATCAACAAGGAAATAAAATCTAAAATTTTTATATTTTAACTCTTTAATTGCTATTCCACCTATTTGAGCAATAAATTTTCCCTTCTTTGGATTATCGCTCAAAGTCTCAAGAAGATCAATAATCTCGTGAATTTCAGATTTAAATCTCTTTTCTATCTCTGAATACAAAGAACCAGTTATTTCGACCTTGGCCATTTTTTCTCAGCTCTTTTTTTAGCCTCTTCAATTGAAATAAACCCTTCAGAATTCATTAAAATATCATGCAACAATCTCTCTTTAGCACTTTCTACCAGTCTCTCCAGTATCTCATTGTAACTCTCCCCCTTCATACCAAACTCCATTATTTTTTTCTTCAATTCTGGTTTTATTGCTATTGTTGTATTTCTCATTTTATAACAATTATAATTGTTATAACAATTATATAAATCTTTTGGGATTCAACTCAATCAATTTTTAATACAAAAACACTAACTCTTCTTCAAGGTTCTGAGAGAAATTTAATATGTTTGGTTTGGAGTTGAGAAACTTCAACAAATTTTAAATACTAGAAAAATATAATCTTAAATTCCATATAGTGTTTGATTTTGTTATAAATTAATATTCTTGCCAAAGCCAAGGTTTTCCCTCTCTTGCTTTCATAAACATTTCAAACATGCTCCTTTGGTGCTTTCTTGCATTATAGGTTGGATAGGTTTTTACTCTAAAATCTTTATCTTTAAATCTTCCTACAAAAAATTCGGTTAGGTCTTCATCTATCAAAGTACTTATTCCTCTTTCATAAGCTCTTCTTGCCAACTTTTCAACACAATCCCATGCATGAAATCCCGCTACAACCAATCTAGTTGGAAAACCTAATTGATTTAAAATATAATCCTGATTGGGGTAAGGATAAGTTCCATCTTCCCTTTTTGTTCTATGGGTTTGAGAATCCATTCCCACATTAATTATTTTATCTGTTGGATGTAAATTAATGACATTGGAAACTCCACAATCATCTAAAACTCCATAGTTAATTAAGAATCCTTTTTTCCTATATCTTCAGTTGATACATGAATTTAACTTAGCAGAATAAATGGGTCTAAATGAATCTACTCTGTCTCTTCTCGCTTCAACCCTGATTCCTTCTTTTTCTTGTTCAGTTTGAGCAGATTCTATTCTTGAAATAAAATACTCTTCTTTTTCCTCTGTTCTAGTGTCTTTGAAAAAAACAGATCCCTTTTCAATCTCGTGTTGAAATATTTCTTCTTGAGGATATAAAAAGATAAATGCTTTTCTTTCCATATAAACCTAGAAACAAATCTATTTTTAAAATTAATTATATCCAAAATCCTCTTCTTTCTTAATGGATAATAAATTAAACCTAACGCAATTAAAATCACTCCTAAAACCATAGATATCTGATATGCTCTTCAAATAATTTAATTAATGCTTAATACTTCTTCAACAAGTTTAATTCAATTAAAAAATATTTTGTTCAAAAAATTCTTTTTCTTCACCAATAGTAGTTGTTTCTGCACCATAATCATGACCTGGATAAACTTTTATTTTTTTTGGAAGTTCAAATAATTTTTTCAAGGAGTTCAACATTTCATTTTCATTTCCTTCTGGAAGATCTGTTCGACCAAAACTATGGTAGAATAAAGTATCTCCTGAAAATAAATTATCTCTGATTAAAAAACAAACACTTCCTCTTGAATGTCCAGGTGTTTCAATTACTTTTATTTTCTCATCTCCAAATTCAATTTCTTTATTATCATAAATACTTTTATAAGGAATTTTTAAATTTTCATTAGGATTACATAAAATATCTACATCAAATTCTTTCTTAATTTCAGGAATTGCTCTAATGTGGTCAAAATGCCCATGGGTCAATAAAACATACTTCACCTTAAGATTATTTGATTTCACAACCCCAATAATTTTTTCTGCGTCAAATCCTGGGTCAATAATCACTGATTCACCCTTTGAAGAGACAATATAACAAAGATTTTTCATTGGTCCAACTTCAATTTGATAAATTTCCATAACAAAAAAATTAAAAAAGGATTTATAAAAGTTAGGAACAATGATTATGACTTAAAAGTGGTAATAAATCAAAAGATTTTTAAAGTAATTAGATTTTAAAATTCTATGATGAGAATAGGATTTATACGAAATGAAGAACCTGAACATAAAGGGCAAAATTATAGTGGTTGGTGTGAATTCTCTTATCCATCTGGAGGAAGGTGTTTTTGGGGTAGGGTGCATTCACATAACAAAGAATCTGTTATTGTGTTACCTCATTTAGTTGCTGAACCTTTTTTATATAAGGGGGAAAGAATACCAAAATACCGAAAAGAAGAAGAAAATCCTTTAGAACTTCCAAAACACGCATTGATTAGGCAACCAATAACTTCTGGGTATATTGACAAGCTTTTATCTCTGAATTCTTCAAATGAATTTGAAAAAGGGGACGGGATTTAAAAACCCAAAAAATTTATAAATAACGATTGTTAAGTTTTTTTATGGAAACATTACCTCAACTTTCTTATGAATATAATGCATTAGAGCCATATATAGATGCTAAGACAATGGAAATTCATCATAGTAAACATCACCAAAAATATATTGAAAATTTTAATCAAGCAATTAAAGGAACTGAACTTGAAGGCAAAAATATTGAAGAAATTTTAACTAATCTGTCAAAAGTTCCAGAAGACATTAAACAAGTGGTTATAAATAATGGTGGAGGAACTTGGAACCATAGTTTATTTTGGAAAATTATTGGTCCAGAACAAGGAAATATGTCTGAGGAATTGAAAAAAGCAATTGAAGAAAATTTTGAGAGTAAGGAAAAATTTAAGAAAAAATTTTCTGAAGTTGCAAAATCCCAGTTTGGGAGTGGGTGGGCATGGTTAGTTGTAAGTGGTGAAAAATTAGAAATTATGAAAACAGCAAATCAAGATTGCCCCTTGAGCCAAGGAAAAAAACCAATTCTTTGTTTAGATGTTTGGGAACATGCTTATTATTTAAAATACCAAAATAAAAGAGCAGATTATATTGATGCTTTTTGGAATGTTGTGAACTGGGATAAAGTAAGTGAAATTTATTCAAGGTCTATTTAACTTAAGATGGAACCAAAAATTACTAAAGATATGGTTATTGCAGAAATTTTAGAAAATAATATAGAAAAAACAGAAGAGATAAATGAGGTTTTATCAAATTTTGGAATTCATTGTGTGGGGTGTGGAGCAAGTGGATTTGAAACTTTGGAAGAAGGAGTTTTGGGTCACGGATTTAATAAAGAAGAACTTAAATTTTTATTAGATGAATTAAATAAAGTTGTTTCAAAATGAGATGGAAAATTGAACAAAATTTTTTAACAAAAGAATTTGAATTTTCAAATTTTAAAGAAGCAATAAACTTTATCAACAAAGTTTCTGAAATTGCAGAAAATCAAAATCACCACCCAGATATTTTGATTCATTCTTATAAAAAAGTCAAAATCAAATCTATGACACATTCAGAAAACAAAGTAACTACTAAAGATTATAATTTAGCTGAAGAAATAGACAAATTAGATATAACATAATCTACAATTTTCAGGCAAATTTTTATCCTTACTTCTATGAATTTTGCAAAGAACTTCACTTCCTCTAAGACTTTTTGCAAGTTTTTGAAAGTAATATCGTCGGTTTTTTGAATCTGTAACAATGTCTTTAGCTGCCTTTTTTATTTTTTCTCTTTCATTTTTTAGAAATTTAATTTTTTGAGCCCTTTTAGAATTAAGATATTGTGAAACAGCACTTTCAGTCAATCCTAAAAGTTCAGCAGATTTTTTCTGACTTAACTTATAATCTCTTTTAAAAATTTCTACAAGAGATTTTCTCATCGCAGGTAATAAATACCAAACTTCTATTTCTTGAGGAGATATTTCCATATTTAAAACTATTTAGGCAACTATTTAAGTTTTACTAAACATAAAATCCCCAAATAACAATTGTTAATCAAAAAATTCTCCAAATTCTAAAATGAGTTCTTTATTAAAAGATTTATAAGAAAAAATATAAATTATTAGAAACAAATAGTTTTTTATACTTTAATTTTTGATAATACTTATGAAAAGAAAATCAAAACACCAAACAATGAAAAAAATTCAGATGTTGGTTTCTTTGGGAAATCATGATCCAGAAGTTATTGGAAAGAAGTTGGGTTTGAAAAAAGAGACAATTGAAGTATATGCTTATCAAGCAGGAATTAAATATTCTACAAAAGATAGAGATTATACTCTTAAAGCAATTAAAAAAGCACTTGAAAGAAAAGTATGTGAAGAAAAAATTGCAGAATCAATGAACCTTGCACTAACAACAGTCAAGGAATATAGAAGGGTTTATTTGAATAATCTTTAAAATGTTCTTTATTTAACAACAATTCTTTTAATATTCAATTTTTTATTAAATAAATGGATTTGTTGTTAACTTGTGAAAGGGGAAATTCAGAAAATTTAAGAGGGATTGCAATGATTTACCTAACTTGCGGAAGTGGGGACCAAACATTCTTAGACCATTCAATGTGTGCAGATAAATATGCAATCAAAGATGGTTTGGAAAAACAAATTCCAGGATACCAATATCTTAAAGGATTATTGTTAAAATTGGACTCAGGGATTAGAGCTATGCAATTCAACCTTTTTCCAAACCAGGTTTTTTCATCTCAACAAGAATTGTATAAAGTTTTGGAAGATATTCCTGGAGAAATTTTTCAAATATCCCACATTAAGCCAAATATAGAAGACGAACAATTGTTGGGGGGTTTCCCAGATTATAATGCTTCACCAATTCTAAGACAAGGTGTTAAGACTTATCTAAACATTTATAGAAAACAAGACAATTATCACAATATTACAAGACAAAGGTTTCCAGAAATTTTTGAAGATAAAGTTAATGCAATTCTTGCAGAAAAAGATTCAGACAGAAAAATGCCAAAACAAAAACGATTAACTTCCTTTCTTACAAAATGGGGTTTTGGAAATGATGCACTAAATGTCTTAAAAACTCTCGAGCTCTCCAATGAACCAAGACAACAAACCCTTGATTTATATACTTTAAAATTTCAGAGCCAACTAAATGGGGATGTTGATTTAGCAAGAATTTATCAATAAGGTCTGGACGAACTAGTTAAAGATTCATTAAATAATTGGGATTTACCTTTTAGTTAAATTTTTATAATCTAATTTTTCCCAAATACTATGGATTTTCCAAAGTTTGATAAACCAGCTTTGCTAGCTCCGATGTCAGGAGTTACAGATGTTGCTTTTAGAGAACTTTGCAAAAAGTATGGTGTTGGAATAACTTACACAGAATTTGTTAGTTCTGCAGGACTTTCGCGAGGTTCAGAAAAAACTTTGGAAATGGTAAAAAAATCTCCCTTAGAAAATCCTTGTGGGGTTCAACTTTTTGGGAATAATATAGAAGAGGTTATTAAATCTGCAAAAATTTTAGAAAAAAATTTTGATATTATTGATATTAATTGTGGATGCCCTGCTTGGAAAGTAATTAAAACAGGTGCTGGAAGCGAAATGTTAAAAAATCTTTCTCAAATTGCTTCTTTTGTAAAATCTCTTTCTTCATCAATTTCAAAACCTGTAACTGTAAAAATAAGAAAAGGTATTGATGAAAATCACTCAAACGCTCTTGAAGTTGCAAAAATTGCTGAAATAAACGGTGCAAGTGCAATTACCATTCATGGCAGAACACAAAAACAAGGTTATTCTGGAGAAGCAGATTGGGATATTATAAGAAAGGTCAAATCTTCTGTTAAAATCCCTGTGATAGGAAATGGGGATGTTTTTACACCAGAGATTTTTAAAAAAAGATTAGAACAATCTGGCGTTGATGCAATAATGGTAGGAAGAGGCGCTATTGGTAATCCTTATATTTTCAAACAAATCAATGATTATCTTAAAACAGGTAATTACGATGAAAAACCAAAATTAGAGCAATTTTTTGAATATCTCAAAATTGCAAAAAAATATAATATTGAATTTTTAAAAATAAAAAACCATGCAATTTCTTTTACAAAAGGAATGGAAGGTGGAGCTCAAATTAGAAAACAATTAGCTCAATCAAGGACATTAAATCAAGTAGAAAAAATTTTAAACTCTTTAAATTAATTTGCCTTATGCCAAAACTATATGTACTTGTTCATCCGACCTCTTTAGATACAACCCCTTTTTCAGAAAGTGTTGAAAAAATAAGAAAAAAAATTAAACAAATAGAAATTGAAAAACCTTTTATTAAAATAGGTTACTTTGATGACCAAAGAAAAATCCATCCCCTAATGCCTCCCCCTCATGAAAATTTGTTTGTTGAAGTTTGCGGAGCATTTTATGGAAGAGAGGATTTTTGTGTAAATCAACAAAGAACAGCTTTAAAAAATGCAGGATACAATGTCTCTATCAATGTAAGTTCTTCTTTAAAATATAATCATAGTTATAAATAACAGAAAGTTTATTAAATAAATAATTGCTTTTAATATAATGAAATACCACATAAAAAATGTTTCAAGAAACGAATTTTTAAATTTCCAACTTCAATGGACTAATAATCCTCTTGAAGCAATTGATTTTAATTCAAAAAAAGAAGCTTTAGCTACAAGACAATATTATCAACAATTCCATTCCTCTCCAGAAAATACATTTTATTTAAAAATAACTAAATCCTCGACAAATCAAAATGAAAATCCAACCTTATCTAGATAAACTAAACAAAAGTCAAAAATTCAAAGAATTTTCTGAAAAAAATCCAAAAGCCTATTTTTCAGCAGGATTTTTTGTTTTAGATTTTGTTGACAAGAAAAATTTGCATCAAATAGATTATTACAATCCTGAAGAAAATAAAATAATGACATTTATGCTTGATGGCGAAGTTGAAATGAAAAAAGATGACTTATCAGGCAAAAAATCTCCTGAAAAAATAAGTAAAGAAATAAACTTGGATTTGGACATTTTGAAAGGATTGGTAGAAGATGAAATGAAAAATAAAAAACAAACAAAAAAACTCAATAAAATAATTGCAACAATTCAAAGTAACGAGGGAAAACTTATTTGGAATTTAAATTGCATAACCTCTGATATGAGCGTAATAAAAGTTCATGTAGAAGACGAATCCCACTCCATTTTGAAATTTGAGCCCATTAATCTTTTTGATGTTGTTAAAAAACTAAAATAACATTTAAAAATATAAATTCTCTTATTGATTTATGGAAAAAAACTATAGACCATCCTTATTTATTGTTGTTTATAGAAAAAATTCTAACATAAGGTATCTTTTATTAAAAAGAAAACTTCATTGGACTGGTTGGGAATTTCCCAAGGGTGGAAAAGAAAAAGGCGAAACAATAAAACAAACAATTACAAGAGAAGTAAAAGAAGAAACAGGTCTTTTACCCTTAAAAATTAAAAAACATAACGAATCAGGAAGTTTTAATTATGATTCTAGGACAATTGAAGAAAGAGGATTTTTTGGACAAAGATTTGAGCTTTATTCAGTCGAAATTCCAAGGGGAAAAATTCAAATAGATTCTCTTGAACATTCAACATATTGTTGGGTAGATTTTGAAAAAGCAATGCAGTTATTAACTTGGGATAATCAAAAAAAATGTTTAGAAAAAGTTAATTCTTGGCTTTCTCAACAACAACCATAATATTGTTTTTATTTTCAAATTCTTTAATAATTTTAAAACCCTCTTTTTCTAAATCCTCTCTCAATTCTTCTGGTTCATAAAGATAATTATCTCTCCACAACTTCTCATTTTCAATAGTCCAAGAAACTTTATATTTTCGAGGTTTATTTTTAACTCTCTCTGATTTCCGATTCCAAACACTAATAAATGCTTGAGCATTATTTTTTAAAACCCTATTAAGTTCTTTCAAGGTTTTCATCCTTTTTTCTTTTGATTTTATACAGTGAAGCAAAGAAACACAAATAGCTGAATCAAAGAATTCCTTTTCAAAAGGAAGATTATAACTTTTAGATTGGGCTAAAACACACTTTATCCCTAATTTTTCAGCTTTTTTCCCAGCATAATAAAGCATTTTTTCAGAAAAATCAACCCCATAAATTATTGCATCTGTTTTTATAAAATTCCTTCCACTCCCGCAACCCAAATCCAAAACCCTTCCCCTCTTCAAAAATTCATCTGTTAAATCATTTCTTTTTATTTTATATTCATTCCATTTAGGAGCAATTTTATCCCAAACTTTTCTTTGATTCATTATAAAAAGAGAAAAAATAGCTTTTTATATTTTAACAAATTATTAGAATAAGATTTAATTATCGTAACATCTTTAAATAAATTAACAATAGTAAATTTATGAAACTTCCAGAAGAAAACGAAATCAGAAAACCAACAAAAACAATAGCAGGTGTTACTCCAATAGCTGTGATGTGTTATCCCAAGGTTTGCTCTCACGGAGTTTGTAGATATTGTCCTGTTTATGAAAATGTTTCTCAAAGTTATACTCCTGCCTCTCCCCCAATTCTAAGAGCTCAAAGAACAAAATATGACTCATTTAAACAAATACAATCTCGTTTAAAAGCATTCAAACTAATGAATCATCCAGTTGATAAAATTGAAATAATCATCTTGGGAGGAACTTTCTTAGATTATCCAATAAATTACCAGTATGAGTTTGTAAAAGGAATTTACGATGCTCTAAATGGATACAAAGCTAAAACATTAGAACTTGCAAAAAAAGCAAATGAAAAAGCCAAACATCGATGTGTGGCTCTTTGTATTGAAACTCGTCCAGATTTTGCAGGTCCAACAGAAATAAAAAGAGCTTTGGATTTTGGTTGCACACGAATGGAAATAGGGGTTCAAATTTTGGATGACCAAATTTATAAAAAAATTAATAGAGCCCATACAGTTCAGGATGTCATAGGTGCAACTGAAAATTTAAAACAAGCAGGATTTAAAATTGGTTATCATATAATGCCCGGACTTCCCGGAGCTACTTTGAAAAAAGATTTAGAACTTTTCAAAAAAGTTTTTGTAGATGAGCGTTTCCGCCCAGACCAACTAAAAATCTATCCTACCCAAGTTATGAAAAATTCTCTTTTGGAAAAAGACTTCTTAAAAGGAAATTTCAAACCTTATACTCTAAAACAAACAGAAAAACTTCTAATTAAAATGCTAAAAATAATTCCAGAATATTGCAGAGCAATGAGGATTATGCGCCAGTTTTCCCCAGAACACATAATCGCAGGAACCAAAAGAATCTCTTTAAGAAAAGATATTGACGAAATTTTAAGGCAAAAAAATGTTAAATTAAATGAGATTAGATATAGGGAAATTGGTTTTGCCCTTCAATACCAAAAACAAATTGATTCAAATTACAAAGTTAAAGTATTAGAATACTCAGCAAGCTCTGGAAAAGAATATTTCCTTCAAGCTGTAAACAAAGACAATATTTTATTTGGATTATTAAGATTAAGAATTCCCAAAAAACAACCTTTCATTGATGTTTTAAAAAACTCGGCAATTATTCGCGAACTTCATGTTTATGGAAAAGCTTTAGAAATTGGGGAAAAACCAAAAAATTTGGGTCAACATTATGGAATTGGTAAACAATTAATGAAAAAAGCAGAAGAAATTGCATTAAAATCAAATAAAAAACAAATTGCAGTTATTTCCGGAGTAGGGGTTAGAAATTATTATAGAAAACTGGGATATAAACTCAAAAAAAATTATATGATTAAAAAAATAAAAAATTAAGGAGCTGTTGCACTATCTGTAATTCCACACTCTTGCCCAGAGATTACTGCCCCCACTCCAATTCTATCTCCTGTATCAAGTGAACCTACATTCAAAGTCTGAAATTCTCCAACTGTTATATCTTGTCCAAAAGTATCTCCTGCTTTATCTTCTCCTTCAACACTAACTTTGATTTTGTCAATTTTTGATTGTCCAGAATCTCTTTTAACTGACACCTCATTTGCTGAAGTATTGATTTCTTCAATGCTTAACTCAGTTCCTATGCAACCTACAGCATCTCTACCTCCTCCCAAATTTTCCTTAATAAAATCAGTTATAAAATATCCTAAAACACCAACAGCTGCAATTACAACAATTATTAATAAAACAGTTGCAATAACACTTGAAACCCCTTTTTTATTATCTAACATATTAATTATTAATTTCTTTTATTTATAAATCTTTCTCAATTATGTGCAAACCAAAAAATATATTCATTTTTTTCTTTTTTATCAAATTTGCAAAAACCAAATCTTTCAAATTGCACTATTTCCCCCTCTTTCAAATTCTTAATATTTTCTTCCACCACCCCAGATGTATAAGTTCCCGTCGGCATCATTACTTTTGCTTTAACTCCTTTTCCAACCCAGTGAATTTTCTTTTTATTTTTTTCACCCTCAACAAACTTTGCCTCCTCCCCAAGTTTAACATTATACAAATGCATCAATCTTATTTCCTTTCCTTTAAGCTCATTAAAATCTTTCAATGCAACCTTTACTTTGTGTCCTTGTCCCATTTTTAAAATTCTCATTTCTCTTTTATCTGGATGCACCCTTGCAGTTGTTTCTTTAACCTCCTTCGGCGCTCCTTTAATTTTTACCTCAACAGGATTTTCAATAAAAAAATATCTGTTAACTTGTGCATCTAAATTTTTCCTATTTATCGAATACAAATTATCAATCGGAACAGTTATTTCTTTATCAGTCAGTCCAATTTTTTCTATAAATTCTCTTATTGATTCTGGCAAAATTCCTCTCCTTCTTAAACTTTGAATACTCCAAGTTCTAGGATCATCCCATCCCCCATACTCTCCGCTTTTAACTTCCTTTTGTGATTTGCTTTTGCTGATTTTTCCTTCCACACCCTCTAATTTCATCAATCCATTATAAATCAATTCTGGCGCACCCCAAGAAAAAATATCCCAAATATATTTTTGCATTTCCCCTTCAATCATCAATTCCTTTCCCCTAATAACATGACTAATTTTCAACAAATGGTCGTCGATAGCCCAAGAAAATTCTAATAACGGCCAAACTTTGTGTTTCTTCCCAACTTTTGGATGAGCCCTCTCAGAAATTCTAAACAAAACTCTATCTCTAAAAGCAGGATTTTTATTTTGCATCGATGTTTTAATTCTTAAAACATATTCTCCTTCTTTGGCATTAAACATTTTCTCCCATCTTTCAAGTTGTTCTTTAACCGGAAATTGCCGACAAAAACACTCCTTCATATTAACCCTATTTTCCCTCATTTTTTCAGAAGAACATGAACAAACATATGCTTTGTCTTTTTTAATTAATTTTTCAGCATATTTATAATAGATTTTTAACCTATCTGACTTATACACAATTGGTTTTTTATATTTAACTTTTAACCAATCCAAAGCTTCTGGAATCATTTTATAAGCTTCTTTAATCGGTTTTTTTTCTTCACTCCCAATAGTATCATCTATAACAAGTAAAACTTTGCCTTTGTATTTCTCAGCATATAAAGCATTTAACAAAAATGTCCTCGCATTTCCAATATGGATTGGTCCTGATGGAAAAGGAGCCATCCTCAAAACCGGCTTGTTTTTAGCATTTGGAAGTTCTGGAAGCCCTTCTCTTTGTTTTGGCTTTTCATGCAAGTATTCCTTGTATTTTTCAAATTCTTCTTCCCTTTCCTTTTCAGAAAGTGAATTAACATTTTCAACAATTTTTTTAATCAAAGGCATCACCTCCTTAATATTGTCTTTTTCCAGCCCCTGGACAAATAACTTAGGCAATACTGATGAACTTTTAGCACTACCATGAATTATCGCATTTTCTAAAGTATATGCCCAAATAAAATTATCAAACTTTTTCATAAAATAAATTAAAAAACAGAATTAATAAATGTTGTCTATTGCTCACTTTCTGTTGCTAAAAAAGCCCACCAAGGTTTTTTAACATCCATAATATCTCCAGTTTCAGCATTAACTTGTGACTCAACTTGCATTCTAGCTCTAAATAATCCCAAAATTCTTGATTTTTTCTTAGCTTTTAATTCGTAAGCAACCCCTATTTGATTTTCTTTCCCAACTTCTTTTAATTCTAAACTGCAGTTATTCTCTTCAGAACAAACTCTTAATTTTAACTTTTCTAATGCAACCTCTGATGCTGTATCTGGCATAATTTTAATTTCAGCATTTCTTCCATTAGATAAAGAGGCATTAATTCTAGTTCGATTTTGTCTTCTTTTCTGAGTTAAATTTAAATCAGTTAGTACAGAAGAATTTCCTGCATGAATTCTTTTTCTATTCCCGGATTGTTCTTGTATTTGAATATTTAATCTCCCATCTTCTATCATTTCCCCTTTACCAAAATCACTATTATTTTTTTCAGAATTTTTATTTAAGTCAACATTTGCCTCTGACCCAACGCCCTCATGTATAGCTGAGATACTTCCCATAAAAACACATATTACCAAAATAAATAAAATCAATTTTTTTACCATTAAAAACTAATGAAATCAAGATTTAAAAATGTTGCTAAATACCTCGATTTTCAAATTTCTCAATTTTCTTTTCCAACATTTCAACTTTTTGCATTAATCTGTAAAACTCATTATCTAAATTTTCTATTTTTCCAGTAACATCTTTCATTTTATTTTTAATTTCTGAAACTTGTGAAATTTCTGAAACAGAATGAACATCTTCAGAACTAGAACTCCCACCTCCCAAAAAATCCATTACAGAACTTGATGAACCTGATGAATTAAATGGCGAATTCTGAGTAAAATCCACATTTTCATTCTTTTCCTGGTTTTGAGTTCCTCTTAAATCAACAGCTCCTTTATTTACAATAAAAGGTTTTTTTCTTACCTGTGTTTCCCTTTTAGTAAAATCAATAGTTTTTTCCCTCTTTTTTTTAAATATTTTCATACACCAACTAAAGAAACATTTTATTTAAGGTTTTTGATGAACCACAGCAACTTTTAAATAACTCTTCTCTTTTATAAAAACAGGTGAAATGGTAGAATCTTTATCTGAAACAATTGAAAAAGTTTTGAAAAAGACTGGAACAAAAGCTCCGGTTCAAGAACACACACTAGTTTACGATTCACCTTCTGAATCATTAGAACCTCTTTATTTTTGGTTTGTAGATCAAATGAATGATTTTTTTGACAATGTTGAAAAACCTGTTGATAATTTTTCTTCTTCCCCTGGAGGAGGTCATTTTTCAGAGTTAAACCAAAAAAAATCAATTATGCAAAAAAATGTAACAGAAACAATGCAAAGCATCGGAGTTTTCACAAAAACAATAATCAATTTAATTTATGACTTAAAAGATTTTGAAATTCGTTTACAACATTATAATGATGCAAAATCAAAAGACAAAGTTAGAAAAGAATCAGGTATTTTAGCACTCAAACAAGTTTGGCTTGATAATGTAGATATAAAAAGACAAATGGGAAGCATACACCAAATGACCTCGGGAAATTTAAATTTTGTAACCCTTAGAGATGCTTTTCTAAATACAAATTCTGTTGAACAAGTTGATAAATTAGATTTAAATGAAGTAGTAAAAAGAATTCTTAAACCACGTTTAGCTGAATTTTTCAAATGGAAAGAAACAAGCGAACAAGAACTAAGAAAAAGATACAATATTGAAAAACAATATCTAAAAAATCAAGTAAATATGTTAAAAATCTATACAAAGTGGTTTAAACCTTATTTGAAAGCTGCATCAGATCTTGAAGCAAAAGAGCAAGGCAAAAATCCAGATCTTGCAAAAACATTCAATACAATAATCTTAGAATTAACATTAATGGGAAAATCAAAATACGACATAGAAGAAGGCATTTCCTCGGGAGAACTTCCTTATGGAATGAAAATTCCAAAAAGAGATTATTATGAAGTAATGGTGATTGATTTTTATTTTAGAGGAATCCCTTCAAAACAAGGCCAGCATCATATGTTTGGAGGAAAAGCAACAGTAAATTTCAAATCTTATACAATGAATAGCGACGAATTAAAAGCATTTGAAAAAGAAATGGACAGTTCAGAAGTAAATGATGTTTTTTCTCTTATTGAAGGTGCAACAAATGAAAGCTTGGAACAGGTAAAAGATGATTTAGACCATTTCTTGAATAATGATAAAGAAAAAAACGAAGAAGAAAAAAAAGAAAAAGAGTCAAAAGATGTAAATCCTTTTTCAGCTCTTTTCTCTCCTTTGTTCAAAAAAAAGAAAAAAACCGAAAAAGAAGAAAAGGAAATAGATGTCGAAAAAATCAAAAAAGATTCTTACGAAGAAAAACTAATTAGAGAAATTGTTGAGTTATCTGTTGCAGAAAAATGTTTCAATCTTTATGATATTTACAAAAAGGCTCACGGAATGCCTTCTTATGAAAGCCCTTTTGAAGAATAAAACACAAAAGATTTAAACTCTATGTTTTTTCTTATTCAATGGCTGAAAAAGATAAATTAAACGATTATTTAAAAAAAGTTTCTCCAGGAACCCAATTGAGAGCAGTTATCGACGATTTAGTAAATTCTAATATGGGGGGATTGATTGTTTTTGATAATAAAGAACTTCGGGGATTGATTGAAGGAGGTTTCAGAATCAATTGTAAATTTTCAACAAATAAACTTTTCGAACTTTGCAAAATGGATGGTGCAATAGTTGTTTCGCCAGATTTAAAAAAAATAATTTATGCAAATGTAATGCTGGTCCCTGATTCAACAATTCCCACACAAGAAACAGGCACCAGACATAAATCTGGAGAAAGGACAGCAAAACAAGCTAATACCTTTGTAATAATTGTATCAGAAAGAAAAAACAAATCAACTCTTTGCTTAGGCGAAACAAAATATTTTCTTAAAGACTCCACAAAACTTTTGGGAGAGGTCTCAAATAACATCCAATTATTAGAAAAACAGAGGGAATTATTTAATGATGCCAAAGAAAAACTTGATATTTTAGAAATGTCAAATTTAGTAACGATTGGAGATGTTTGTAATTTGGTTCAAAGATCTGAAATGATGCTCAGGGTATCTGATTTAATCAAAAGGTATTTCACCGAACTCGGAAGTTTGGGAAGTATTATGTATTTAAGATACAAAGAACTTTTAAGAGGTGTTAACAAATCTCAGGAAAATGTTCTTAGAGATTATTCTATGCTAAAATTAAAAAAAGCTAAAATCTTTCTTAAATCATTCACTTTCGATAATTTAATGGATCAAAGTGTAATGTCAAAACTTCTTTTCAATGGTTCTCCTGAAGAAAATATTTCAACAAAAGGATACAGGTTTTTATCTTATCTAAATTTAACAGATAAAGAAATATCTCAGATAGTAAGTAAAATTGGCTCTTTAGATAAAATTTTTAATTCAAAACCTTCTAATTTTCAATCAATTTTAAAAAATAATAACCCCGAAAATTTTGTTGAAGAAATTAAATACATAAGAGATCAAATTTTATCCGGAAAAAAAGTTTGATCAATTAGTTTTTCTAGTTTTTTTATACACTCCCAAGATTTTTCTAATTTTCTATTAGATTCTTCTACAACAATTTTTAAAAATTCATCTTCTACTAAATTTCCATTTTTAAAAATGGGAAACTCTAATTTTTCAGTTCCATTAAGCTCAACAACAAACCTTTTCTTTGAAGAAATTATACCACACCTTTTCCACCCTGCTTCCTTAGCTAAGTCATGAATCTCTTGTGCATCCTCTAAACTTTGGCAAGATACATGTAAAATACAAGGGTCTTGTTTAAAATAAATCAACTCTTTAGAATCAATTTTTTTTAGTGCCTTTTTCAATTTTTCAAAAGAAATTTTGTTATGCCAAACTTTAACAAATAAATCAGCTCTTTTTTCCGATGAATTTATCAACAGAACAATTCTACCTGCACAACTCGAGGTTGTATAATAATTTTCTTTTTCATTTAATTTAGAACATAGCTTTATAATTTTTGTATCCCACTTTTGTCTAAGACTTTTATCATTTTTTTCAAGCTGGTTCTTTTTTCTAAACAAAAAATGGTTTTTCATATAAAATTTTGGGAATGGTTATTTAAATTATTATTGTACTAAAAATGATAAGCTACCTTGTCTTTCAAAACCTTTGTTCCTCTTTTATTTAAAATTGGATTAATCTTCCCATATTTGTCAAAATTGCCTCATATAAAAACCATATAATTTTGTCGATTTTTTCCCAGAATATTGTACTCTTCCAATTTCCAATTCTTCGCTTATCTTATATTAATCAAAATTGCTCATTTCATTCACAATTCACTTCAAACAAATATCTGAAGAACTCGTGCCTCTCCAAATATTCGATGTCGATTAACATTTCTTAAGTCGAATCGTGATTGCTTATTCAAAAACCCCTCATTTCGAGAAAGATTTATAAGTCATTTCTTCCTATGCTATTTATAATGAAAAGAGGATTAATCATCGGAGTTGTCGTTATTGTAATTATTGCAATAGCTTTAGGAATTTATTTTTATCCTTCTGGTGAGGAATCTGAACCAACTCCAACTCCTTCAAACTGTGCTAGTGAGGGAGAGCAATTTTCTTCTGTTTACAAAGACGAATATCCTGAACATTGCTGTGAAGGTTTAACAGAGTGGGAATCTGGTATGGATACTAGTATGTCTATTGGAAACGAATGTTATGATACAATGATGGAAGGTGGATTTCCTGGTGGAACTTGTATTAATTGCGGGAATGGAGTTTGTGAAGAAATAGAAGATGTATGTAATTGTCCTGAGGATTGTGGTGCTGAAGATTCACAATATGTTACTGTTGATGATTTTTGTAATGAATCTGTTGGAGTTAATACAGAGATTGCAGATATGTGTAAAGAAGGTCATTATGACTTGCCACTTTGTAAGCTTTGCGAATGGTAATGATTAACTTAGAATAAATCTTTCTCTTTTATTTCCCATCCTAAAATTTAGCAATCACGACTCCTTCGAAAAATCAAAGATTTTTCTCGGTAACGCCCTGCAGGCTCTCGCTCTGTTTCATTTCGCTCCCACGACTTAACGGGCTTAATCAAAATTTTGCTTCCTACAACCCTTCTATTCTCAAGACCCCGCCCAACGCAAAACTCACTTCAAACAAATATCTGAAAAACTCGTGCCTCTCCAAATATTCGAGGTCGATTAACACCTCTTATATTCAATTAATTTAAAGTGGGTAAAAATTATAAAGAATCAAAAATAAGACAGCAAAGCTGTCCTATTTGAGGAAAGTTCGTAAAGAGAACCTTAGGTTCTTTTTACAGAGGATTCGATCCCCTTTGTCGAACATAGTGAGATAAACGCGGGTTCGATTGGGGAAAT
>CAYXNX010000009.1:0-34675 GCA_964467035.1 Candidatus Woesearchaeota archaeon
TTAAATATTAGAAATAAAAGAAGTTAAGTGGTTTATTTGTAAAAATTGTTTAAGGATTTTGAGAGGGTTTTGGTGGTTTGGAAAGGATTTGGTGGTTTGTGGGACTTTGGGGGTTTGGAAAGGGTTTGGGTTAAGAGGTTTGGTGGTTTGGAGGGATTTGAGGGTTTGTGGGACTTTGGGGTTTGGAAAGGGTTTGGGGTAGTTTGGGTTAAGAGGTTTGGTGGTTTGGAGGGATTTGAGGGTTTGTGGGACTTTGGGGTTTGTAGGAGTTTGGAGTTTGGAAAGGGTTTGGTGGTTTGGAAAGGATTTGAGGGTTTGGGAAGGGTTTGGTGGTTTGGTGGGATTTTAAGAGAAGTTAGTTGGCTAATTAATTTAAAATAAATAAAAAATAGTTAAAATATAAGAAAATCTAAAAATAGATTAAGAATGGAAAAGAAAACACCCCCACCCTTTCATTTCTTATGGAAATATTTATAAAAGAAAAATAGTTGTTTGTTTTTTTATTTTATTTTATAAATATTTATATTATATATTATATATTAATTGATAATTATAATAAAAAATGTTCTTTTGTGTGTATTTGTACTTGTTTTTTTAAAATTTGTTTGTGTTTATGTTAATATAAATGGTTTTATTCTGTTTTATTCTATTTTATATCTCCATAAGAAATGATGGTGTGAGGGGTTGATAATTTTTTTGTTTTATTTTCGAGATAAAAATCTTTTTATCCATAAGAAATAATGGTGGGGGTTTGTTGTGGTTGATGAGTTATACAAAACTTTATAAAAAAATAATGTTAGGGTTTATTATTAATTAAAGAGGTTAATATGGAAGCAAACAAACTGGACAAAATTTTTGATTCTTTTATGGAAAATAATATTTTTAAGAATAAGTCTGTTTTGCAAATAAATTATACTCCAAATACTATTCCTCATAGGGATGATCAGATTCAACAAATTGCTTCTATTTTAGCTCCTACAATGAGGGGAGAAAGAACTAGTAATTTGTTTGTTTATGGAAAGACTGGAACTGGTAAGACTTTATCTATTCAAAAAGTTGTGAATGAACTTTTAAAGAGAAATAATTTTGAGAATAATAATTTAGTTATTGAGTATGTTAATTGTAAATTAAAAAAAATTTCAGATACTGAATATAGGATATTAGCAGAGTTAATTAGAAAGTTGGGTGGAAGTGTTCCTGCAACAGGTTTGCCAACTGATCAAGTTTATTCAAAATTTATTGACTTGGTAGATAATGAAAAAAAATTAATTTTGATTATTTTTGATGAAATTGATTATGCTGTGAGCAAAATTACTGATAATTTTTTATATAATTTAACTAGACTTAATTCAGAATTAAGTAAATCTCAAATAGGTGTTGTAGGAATTAGTAATAATTTGACTTTTTTAGATGATTTAGATCCTAGAGTTAGAAGTTCTTTAAGTGAAGAAGAGGTTGTTTTTCCACCTTATAATGCTTTACAATTGCAAGATATTTTAAAAGAAAGATCTGAAAATGCTTTTAATGAAGGTATTTTAGAAGATGGTGTTATACAAAAATGTTCTGCTTTTGCTGCAAGAGAGCATGGAGATGCAAGAAGGGCTTTGGATTTATTGAGAATTGCTGGAGAAATTGCAGAAAGAGATAATTCTAAAAAGATTTCTTTAAAATATATTGATTTAGCAAATGAAAAAATAGAGAAAGATAAAATTATTGATATTGTAAAAACAGAACCTAAACAATTTCAAATTGTTTTATCAGCTATAATTGAATTAGTGGAGAAAAAAGAATTAAATGATATTTATACAGGAGATGTGTATAATTCTTATCAATCTTTATGTATTAATTCAAAAAACGATGTTTTGACTCAAAGAAGGGTTTCAGATATTTTATCAGAATTTGATATGATGGGCTTAATTAATTCAAGTGTTGTTTCAAAAGGAAGACAAGGAAGAACAAGAAAAATAAGATTATCTGTTCCAAATACTATTTTGCCTAAAGTAAAAGGTATTTTGAACGAATCTCTTAATTTATAATTTTAAAATGGGAAAAGAATTATTGGATTTTTGTGTTGAAAAAGGTATTTTAATTGATAGACAAATTTTGGATATTTTGGAAAGTTTAAATAATGATGGAACAGCAAAAAATTTAGTTGAAAGAATTAATTATAGATATAAGCAAAAAATTCTAACAAAATCTTTTTTTCAGAATAATAATGAAATAAGGAATTATTTATTAGAAAATTATAAAAATTTAGATAAAAAATTTATTAAAAATTTTTTTGAAAAAATTGGTTTGGATTTTGAGGAAAAGATAAACCCTTCCGATGTTCGAGTTGAAAAACAAAAAAATTCTGAAAGTTTAGGCATTAATTTTTACAAAATTTATGAAAATGTTCCTAAAAAATTAGAAGTGAATCATTTTGTTAAAAATTTTAGGAATAGGTTTAATAAAATAAGGGGTTTTTTAGAAGAAAGAGCAAAACTTGAAAATTTGACATCTATAAGTAAAATTGAATCTAAAAAACAAATTTCTATAATAGGAATGGTTTTTGATAAAAAAACAACAAAAAATGGAAATGTAATTTTGGAAATAGAAGATATTTCTGGTAAAGTTTCTGTTTTAGTTAATAAGGATAGGGAAGATGTTTTTGAGAAAGTAAAAGATGTTTTGTTGGATGAAGTTATTGGTATAAAATGTTCTGGTTCTAAAGAAATGGTTTTTGCTAATGATATTGTTTTTCCTGATTCAACTATTTTTGAAAAAAAGAAATCAAAATATGATGATAGAATTGCTTTTATTTCAGATTTACATATTGGGAGTAATAGGTTTTTAGAATCAAATTTAATTAAATTTATTCAGTGGTTAAATGGAGAGATTGGTAATGAATCTCAAAAAAAAGAAGCTGAAAAAGTAAAATGGCTTTTTATTACTGGAGATAGTGTGGATGGTGTTGGGGTTTTTCCAGGACAAGATAAAGAAATTATTATAAAAGATGTAAGAGAACAATATAAAAAACTTGCTGAAATTTTATCAAAAATTAGGAATGATATTCAAATTATTATCTGCCCAGGACAGCATGATGCTGTTAGAATTGCAGAGCCTCAGCCAGTTATTTCAAAAAAGTATGCTGAATCTTTGTATTATTTAAAAAATATTAATTTTGTTACAAATCCAAGTTATGTTGAGGTTGGGCGAGATGTAAAATTTAAAATTCTAATGTATCATGGAGCAAGTATGCATGGTATTATTAATTCTATTGATAAGTTGAGATTGGGAAAAGGGCATGATTCTCCTACTGATGTTGTAAAGTATATGTTAAAAAAGAGACATTTGGCTCCGACGCATTCTTTAGTTGATTATATTCCTTTAAAAGATGAAGATGCTTTAACTATTGATGAAATTCCTGATATTATTTCTACAGGTGATTTACATAGGCCTGAAGTTGCAAATTATAATGGTGTTTTGTGTATTGCTTCAAGTTGTTGGCAATCTATAACTCCTTTTGAAGAAAAAGTAGGTAATAATCCTGATCCTTGTAAGGTTCCTTTATTTAATTTGAAAACAAGAGATGTTAAAATTTTGGATTTTTCAGAGGGTTTGGGTGAAAAAGGGAGGAAATTATGAAAATAGAAATAGGTATTGGTGAGGTTATTATGGGATTTTTAGAACATTTTTTGGATTTTTATAATTCAAAATTTTGGGAAAAAGGAATTATATTAAATGAACTTCAAGATATTAATAAATATAATAAAAATATTTTAGTGTTGGGTAATTTAGATGTGGGAAGGATTTATTTTAAAGAGGTGATTAATAAAAATGAATAGTCAAGAATATTTTGAAGAACTTGAAAAAGTAATAAAATTGAATTATGAAGTTGCTGAAAAAGCAAGGGAAAGGGGTCTGGATCCTGTAGATAGTGTTGAAGTTCCTTTAGCTAGAAATCTTGCTGAAAAAGTGGTTGGTTTAATTTCTGCTATTTATCCTCGAATTTTAAATAAAGGAGTTTCTGAAAGAATTAAAGAGCTTGAATCAAAATATGGTTTGTTAGATCCTGCTGTTTGTTTGCAAATTGCTGAAGAAATTGCTAAAGAAAAATTTTGTAAGTTTGATTCTCAATTAGATGCTATTATTTGTGGTGCAAGAGTTGGTTTTGCATATATTACTTTAGGGGTTGTTTCATCACCTATAGAGGGTTTGACAGATATTAAAATTGTAAAAACAAATGAAGGTAAAGAGTATTTTGCTCCATATTATTCTGGACCTATAAGAAGCGCAGGGGGAACAGGTGCTGCATTTTCTTTAGTTATTATAGATCATTTAAGAGAAATTTTTAATTACGATAAATATATTCCTAGTGAAATTGAAGTAAAAAGGGCTGTGACTGAACTTTATGATTATCATGATAGGGTTACTAATTTGCAATATTTACCTACTGAAGAAGAAGCAACTTTTTTAGCTCAAAATGTTCCTATCCAAGTTAGTGGTGAAGCAAGTGAAAAATATGAGGTATCTAATTATAAAGATTTGGAAAGGGTTGAAACTAATTTTATTAGAAGTGGATTTTGTTTAACTTTAGCAGAAGGTTTAGCTCAAAAAGCTCCAAAAATTAAAAGATATGTTGGAAAGTTGAGAGAAAAAGGATTTAAATTAAGTGATTGGGATTTTTTAGATGGTTTTATTGAATTACATAAGAAAAGGGAAGTTGGGAATGCTGATGATTCTCCTACATATATTAAAGATTTAGTTGCTGGAAGGCCTATTTTTGGACACCCCTCGAGAAGTGGGTCTTTTAGATTTAGGTATGGGAGATCTAGGACAAGTGGGTTTTCAGCTGCTTCGATTCATCCTGCAACTATGGCTTTATCAGATAATTTTATTGCAAATGGAACTCAATTAAAAATTGAAAAACCAACAAAAGGTTGTGCAACAACTTCTTGTGATTTTATTGATGGTCCTATTGTAAAATTTAGGGATGGAAGTGTTAAACAAATAAATGATTTTGATGAGGCTACAAGATGTTATAAAGAAGTTGAAGAGATAATTTATTTTGGAGATCTTTTATTTCCTTTTGGAGATTTGGCAAATAGAAATTTTGATTTGATTAAACCAGGATATGTTGAAGAATGGTGGGGTTTAGAAGCTGAGAAAAAATCTCTTAAAGTTGATGATTGTTTTGAAGTTAGTTTTGATCAAGCAATTGATTTTTCAAAAAAATATTCATTACCTTTGCATCCTAAATATATTTATTTTTGGACTCAAATTAATTATGAGTCTTTTTTGGATTTTTTAAGGTGGTTATCTTATGCAAGAATAAATCAAAAAATAATTCTTCCTTATAGTCATATTGAAGTAGAAAATTTTGCAAAAAGCAAAAGAGCTTTGGAGATTTTGGGTGTGCCTCATAAAGTTACAACTGAAAATGTTATTATTGATGAAATTAATAGTAAAGCTTTGTTTTTAAATTTGGGCTTGGATTATGAATTGGTTAATAAAGAAAATTATTTTCTTGAAAAAGATATTAATAAATTAAATGACCAGATTAAAAAATTTGGAGATAAAGATGTTTTGAAAATTATAAATTTTATTTCAGAGTTTGAGATTAAGGATAAAGCGGGTGACTTTATTGGTTCTAGGATGGGGAGGCCAGAGAAGGCAAAACTCCGAAAGTTAACTGGAAGTCCTCATGTTTTATTCCCGATAGGTGAAGAGGGTGGAAGATTTAGAAGTGTGCAAGAAGCAATTGGAAGAGGTTTTGTTAATTCTGATTATCCTGTTTATTTTTGTGATTTATGTGGAAAAGAAACGATTTTTAGAAAATGTGAAAAATGTGGGAAAGATACAATACAAAAATATTATTCTTTTTTTAGTAAAGAGGTTGTTGATAAACAATTTGATGAAAAAGATAATGAAAATAAATCTTATTATCGGAGAAAAATTCCTATAGGAGATTATTTTGAGCATGCTAAAAAATTAATTAATTGCTCTAATGGGGAAGTTCCTAGTTTAATTAAAGGGATTAGGGGAACTAGTTCAGAGGGTCATCATTTTGAACATTTGTCAAAAGGGATTTTAAGAGCTAAATATAATGTTCATGTTAACAAGGATGGAACTATAAGGTATGATATGACTGAGCTTCCAGTAACACATTTTAAACCAAAGGAAGTGGGAACTAGTGTTGAGAAGTTAAAAGAAATTGGGTATAGTGTTGATACTTTTGGTGAAGATTTGAGGAACGATGAACAGATTTTAGAGTTGAAACCACATGATATAATTCTTCCTTCAAATGTTGAATCAGGTGATGAAAAAGCTGATGATGTTTTTGTTAATGTTGCTAATTTTATTGATGAACTTTTAGAGAGATTTTACAAACTTCCAAAATTTTATAATGTGAAAACCAGGGAAGATTTGGTTGGGAAATTGGCTGTTTGTATGGCACCTCATAATTGTGGAGGGGTAATTTCAAGAATTGTTGGTTTTTCAAAAACCCAAGGATTATTTGCAAGTCCTTATATGCATGCTGCTATGAGGCGGGATTGTGATGGGGATGAAGCTGCTTCAATGCTTTTGTTAGATGTTTTAATTAATTTTTCAAAAAAATATTTGCCTTCTCATAGGGGAGGTACTCAAGATGCCCCACTGGTTTTGAATGGAAGAATTGATGCAGGAGAGGTTGATGATCAAATTTTGGATTTTGAACTTGTTAAAAATTATCCTTTAGAGCTTTATGAAAAAGCTGAACAAAGAAAACATTCTAGTGAAATTGAAATTGAAACAGTTGAATTAAGATTAAAAAATAAGATTGACCCTTTTGTAAATATAGGATTTACACATAATTCGAGTGATTTTAATTCAGGGGTTTTATGTTCTTCTTATAAACAACTTCCAACAATGAAGGAAAAGGTTGGTAAAGAAATGGAGTTTGTTACAAAGATGAGAGCTGTTGATGCTGCGGATGTTGCTCGTTTGATTATTGAAAGACATTTTATGAGAGATATAAGGGGAAATTTGAGAAAGTTTTCGCAACAAGGTTTTAGATGTGTTGCTTGTAATTCAAAATTTAGAAGACCTCCTTTAAGTGGAAAATGTTCAAAATGTGGTGGGAAGATTATTTTTACAATTTCAGAAGGAGGAATTGTTAAATATTTAGAGCCGGCTTTGGATTTGTCCAATGCTTTTGAAATTCCTGTTTATGTTAGGCAAAGTTTGGAATTAACAAAAAAATATATTGAATCAATTTTTGGGAAAGAAGAAACAAAACAAACTAATTTAGGGGATTGGTTTTGAGAAACATTTATAAATTAATTTTTATTTAATAGTTTAATAAAAGATGCTAAATTTTTTACAAACTGGTTTAACGCAAAATGTTGGTGGTCAGGGAAGTTTGCCGTCTGATGTTAGTTCTATGGGAAATTCTTTTCTTTCAGAATTAAATAGTTTTTTTGTTTTTTTGTTTTTTTTCCTAATTATTGTTTTTTTGTTTTATGTTTATTTTTCTTTTGTTTATAGTAAAATTGGGAAAAAGGCAAAATTAGAAAGTCCGGGTATTGCTTGGATGCCTTTTTTTGGAAAATTGGCTATTATATTTGAAGCATCAAAAATGCACTGGTGGCCTTTTTTGGTTTGGGTTTTGGGTTTTACATTGTCATATTTACTTATTGTAATTGGGGGTATTATTGGTTTTAATGCTTTGAAAATATTTTTTATAATTGGACTGATTCTTAGTTTAGTTATTTCTATTATTGTGTTTGTTATGGGAATTATTTGGCATTGGAAAACTTATGAAGCAGTTAACAAACCTGGTTGGTTTATTTTAATTCCTGTAGGTTTATTTTTTGTTGCTTTGTTGCTATTTGTTGTTAGCTCTTCAAATCCTGTTTTGATTATTGGTTTGGTTTTTGTAATTTTATCAATTTTATCTCATATTGTTTTAAGTGGAATTGCTGCTTGGCAAGGAAGAGAACATTCAAATATTCAAAGAAATGGGTTTTGAGAGAAACATTTATAAATTAAAGAATTTTTATTTAGGGAAGAGGTTAAAATGTTAAGTTTTTTACAAAGTTTGGTTGCTAATGGTGCTGTAGAAAATAATAATGTTGCAGATATGGGTTCTATAATTGCGTTGGGAACTATGGGGTTTATCTTAATGTTTGTTATTAGTATTGGTGTTTATATTTATACTTCATTTGCTTTTATGAATTTAGCGAAGAAAAATAGGCAAAATTCTCCTGGATTGGCTTGGATTCCAGGTGTTGGTCCTTTGATTGTTTCATATAAAGCTTCAAAAATGCACTGGTGGCCTTGGTTGTTATTGATTGGACTTGTGATTCCTTTTGTTAATTTTGTTATAATGATTGTTTTTATGGTATTTGCTTTTATTTGGATGTGGAAACTTTTTGAAGCTGTTGGTAAACCTGGTTGGTGGCCTTTATTGTCTTTAATACCTTTTGTAGGCCCTATTTTGTTTATGGTCTTTTTAGGAATTGCAGCGTGGGGAAAATAAAATGAATGATAAAAAATTTTCAAATTCAATGAAGTTGGCTGCTTGGTGTGGGATATTTATTTTTATTTTTTCAGTTATTGTTTGGACTGTTTCTTTGTTTGTGGGGGATGATGTTAATTTGTTATATAATCTTTTTTCTTTGATTTTTGGTTTGTTTATTTATGGTTTGATGATTGTTTGGTATAGTGGATTTATTGTTTTAGGTAGTGAGTTTGAAGAAGGAAAATTGTTGAAGTTTATCTCTTGGATTTTTATAGTAATTTTAGTTATTGGTTTGATTATTCTTTTAATAGGAAGTATTTATTCTATTGCAAGTGGAGAAATTTTGTTAAGTCCTGATACAATTAATTTAACTTCAAATTTATTAGATAATGAGGCTAATTTTGAAGGTTCTAATTTTATTGGTGCTTTGATAGGTTTGATTTTAGTTATATTTGTTTTGGCGCTTTTGTTTTTTGTATTGTTTTTAATTCTGAGAATTCTTTTCGGGGTTGGGTTGTTGAAATTGGGTGACAAGGTTCCGTTGGCAAAAGCAGCAGGTATTTTGGAAATTGTTGGAGCATGCACATTAATAATTTTTGTAGGAATTTTTGTTTTATTAGCAGCAATGGTTGTTGAAATAATTATGTTTTTTAAACTTTCTCAAGGAATTAAAAAGAGAAAATAATTAAATATAAATTAAAATTACTGGAATTATTAAAGAGCCCATTAGATTTATTCTTTTTACATTGCTTAAAATTCCAAAAATTCCTAAAGATGTGGATATTATGAAAATAAAAACCCCAAAAAATTTTGAAATTACTAAAATTAATATTGAAATGATTAAAATTATTGTTATGGATACTTTTGTGTAGTTTATTTTGTGGATTTGTTTTGAAAATTGTTTTCCTAAAAATAATGTTAAATAAAAACTTATGATACCTGTTATTGTGATGGTTATTAAGATAATTAATATTTCTTTAAAAGTTATTTGGATTATTTGTGAAAGTGTTGAAGCAATTCCTGTTCTTGTTTTTCCTAATGTGTAAAATACTATGAAGCTTAAGCCTAAAACAATTGTGTTTGTTGCTCCGAGGAGAATTAAAAAATTTTGTTTGGTTTTTGGGATTAAAGAGGTTCCTAAAACTGCGGCTTGTCCGCTTCCCAATCCTGGTAGGAAACAACATAAAGGAGATGTTAGTGAAGAGGCGAGAACTGGTTTGATTAAGTTTTTTATTTTTGTTTTTTTAAGATTTGTTTTTTGCTTTGGAATTGTAACTTTATTATTAATGCTTATTATTAAAGAAGAGGCTCCAAAAAGTCCGGAAAGCAGGGGTAGAAAGGGTTGATTTACTTGAGAATTTAAAACTCCAATACCTAAGAATCCTGAAAGCAAGAAGACAATTGTTGCAGAAATTTTATATTTTTCTTTTGATATTAAAAAAATTGTTGAAGCTATAAGTAAAAAAGGAATTAAGAATTGGATTAGATTTTCTATTTTTGGTAAAATTAAAATAAAAAGAGGAGTAATTAAAAGAATTACTAAGATTGCTGATAAACTTCCTTGGGCTGATAAAATAATTGCTTTATATCCTTGGCCTTTTTTTAAAAGTTCATGTCCAGGTAGAATAGAAAGAATTGTTCCTTCATCAGGAGCTCCGAGAAAAATACTTGGAATAAAATCTACAAAAGTGTGAGTAATTGCCATTGAGGAAATAAAAATAATTATAATTTGAGGAGATGTTATATCTAATAAAAAACCTGAAATTGTAATTAAAACTGTTCCTATTAGGTTTATGTGGAGTGAGGGGACAAGGCCAGTTAGGGTGCCAAAACAAATTCCTAAAATTAAAGATATTATAGTGTTAATTAACATTTATTTTCTCAACTTTTATTTGTGGTTTGTTTTTGTATTGTTGAATTGTTCCTTTCATTATTAGAGTTTTGTTGGGTTTTATATTTGGACAATTGCAATTCCCTTGGATTTTGCCTGAGGAATCAGTGATTGTAAATGTTGTAAATTTATTTTTATGAATTTGGATGTTTGAAACTTGGCCTTTAATTTGGACTTGTTTATTTTGTAATGAAGTATCTATTGAAGAAATTTTTGTATCTTTTAAGGGAATTGTTATAGAATATAGTAAAATTAAAATTCCTAATAATGAAATAAATAAACAAATTTTTTTCATTGCAATAATATTTATATATTAGTTAATTTTAATTTTTCTATGGGAAAGCAAATTAGCTTTTTTGAATGGAACTTTTATTGTTTTAACTAAGGTTCTAAATTTTTCTATCTAAATTTGGAGGTTTCAATGGTTTTATCAAATAGGGACAATTATCAGCAAGATTTTGTTAATTGTGATTATAGAATTGGGAGGAGTTGTTTTTTGGGAGGGGATTGTATAAAGCAAAGTGATTTGAATGGAACTTGTTATAAGATTTTGCAGATTAATTCAAAAATAGCTTATGCAGAAACTCTTGCTAATATGAGTGAAACAGATTTGAAAAGAATTATTCAGCAATAAAGTTTAAGAATATCAAAAACTTAAGGGTTAAATGGATAGTGAAGAAAAGTTTAATTTAATAAAAAGGAATACTGAAGAAATTATTTCAGAAGAAGAATTAAAAGAGGTTTTGAAAAAAAAGAATCCTGTTGTTTATTGGGGGACAGCCCCCACTGGGAAGCCACATGTGGGTTATTTTTTTCCAATGTTGAAAATTGCTGATTTTTTGAAAGCAGGATTTAAAGTTAAAATTCTTCTTGCAGATATTCATGCAGCTTTAGATAATACTCCTTGGGAAATTTTGGAAAAAAGATATAATTATTATGCCAAAGTTATTCCATTAATGATTGAGGCCTTGGGAGTGAGTTCTAAAAATTTATCATTTGTTAAGGGGAGTGATTTTCAGTTAGAATCTAAGTATATGTTTGAAATTTTGCAAATGTCAAGTTATGCAAGTGTTAGAGATGCAAATAAAGCTGCGTCTGAAGTTGTTAAGATGGGAGATAATCCTGCTCTTTCAGGATTGGTTTATCCTTTGATGCAGGCATTAGATGAACAATATCTTGGGGTAGATGTTCAGCTGGGCGGGATTGATCAAAGAAAGATTATGGTTTTGGCTAGGGAGTTATTACCTAAACTAAATTATTTGCCTAGAGTAGAAGTTATGCATCCTTTAATTCCAAGTTTAATTGGAGGAAAAATGAGTTCAAGTAATGAAAAAGGGAAGATTGATTTAATGGATGATGAAAAAATTGTTTTAAATAAAATCAAAATGGCAGATTGTATTGCAGGAGATGTTGATAATGGGGTTTTGGCTTTTGTGAAATATGTTTTGATGACAATAAAAAATGACAAAAAAGAAAAGTTTGTTGTAGAAAGACCTGAAAAGTATGGGGGGAATTTGGAATATGAGAATTATGAAGAATTGGAGAGAGATTTTAAAGAAAAAAAATTACATCCTCTTGATTTAAAAAATGCTGTTGGGAAAGAAATTAATTTGCTTTTGAAATTATTTAGAAAAAATAAAAAAACTTTGGAAAAATTATCTAGTGAAGCTTATTAGCGTGTTTTGAATTCTACTATATCTTTGTCTTTTAATTTGTGGGAAATTCCAACTTTTTGTGCAGGGAATTTACTTGAAGGTCCCCAAATGTGGATTTCTGAAATTGATTGAGCAAAAGAATGGGAGATTTTGTTTGCAACATCTTTTATTGTTGAATTAGGTTTTATTGTTAATGGTTTTGAGCTGGAATTAGAGCCAGGTTCTTTTAGGTAAATTCTTATTAGGGGATAGTGTTGGAAAATTTTTTGTTTTAGTTCTTCAATTCCCTCAGAATTGGTTGTGGAAGTGAAAATAAAATCTTGTTTTCGGGATTTTAATGTTTCGGAAATTTTTCTTTTTTGAGTTTTATTTAGGAAATCTGATTTGTTAAATACAATTATTTTTTTGCCTTTTGCTTTTGGTATTTGTTTGAGAATTGGATTAATTTGTTCTAAATTGGTTATTGTTATTAAAATTAAATCTGCAGAGTTTGTTAATCCTATATTGAAGTTCTCATTTCCTAAACAAGGATTGTCAATTACTTGGATGTGAACTCCTTGATATTTTAAGATTCCTACTTCAGGTTTTTGGGTTGTAAACTCATATTGTGCAATTTCTGGTTCTGCATTTGTTAGTTTTGAAAGCAAAGAGGATTTTCCAGAATTGGTAAAACCTATTAAAATAATTTGCATATCTCCTTTTTTAATTGATTCAAAATTTGAAGAGGGGGATTTTTTTGAGCGTTGAAGTTGGGTTTTTAATTTTTTTAAACGGGTTTTTAGTTGAGCTCTTAGGTTTTCAGCTCCTTTGTGCGAAGGGGCTTTGCTAATCATTTCTTCTAAAGCTTTAACTTTTTCTTCAATTGTTTGTGCCTCTAAATATTTTTTTTCAGCTTCTAAATAATCAGGGTGTGCATTGATTGGCATAATATTTTAAACCTTTTATGTTTTAAAAAAATAATGGCTAAGAAGTTAAACCAATGTTTTTTTAATCAAAATGCAGAAATAGTTGCAAGAGAATTATTGGGGAAGATTTTAGTCAGAAAGATGGGTAGAAAGGAATTGAGAGGTAAGATAATTGAAACTGAAGCTTATTTTGATGAAAAAGATCCTGCTTCTTGGGCAAGATTTGGAAAGAGAAAGGATAATTTTTTGATGTGGGAGCAGGGGGGCAAGATATTGGTTAAAAATGTTCATAAATATTGTATGTTGAATTTTGTTACAGGGTATAAGGGCAAAGCTGAAGCTGTTTTAATTAGAAAATTAGAGCCATTGAATTTTTGTGCAAGGTGTGGGGGGCCGGGATTATTAACAAAAAGTTTGGAAATTGATAAGTGTTTCAATGGTAAAGAATTGTGTAGTGAGCTTTGGGTTGAAGAAGGAGAGAAAGGAGAAGTAAAAGAGGGTTTTAGGATTGGGGTTAAAAATGATTTAAAAATTCCTTTGAGGTTTTTTAGATGAAAAAAGAAATCTTTAATCAGATTAAGAAGAAAAAAGAATTTTCTCAAATTCCTGAAAAGGATATTGAAAAAGCTTGGAAGATTTATGAAAAAAATGAACATATTTCTGAGGAAGAAAAGATAAAGAAAACTAGAAATTTGCTTAGAAAAATTTATTCTGGTTTTGGAGGAAAAAAACTTTTGATGTGGAAAAATAAATCTGCTGAAGAAATTTTGGAGAAGCATTTGTCAACAAGGGAGCGTTTTAAATATTATGGAGAAATTTATTCAAGGTTGTTAAAAAAAATTGATAAGTGTTCTGTGATTGATTTGGGGGCAGGAGTTAATGGTTTTTCTTATGGGTTTTTTGGGAATGTTGGGAAAGAGGTAAATTATTTGGGTGTGGAAGCTGTGGGTCAATTAGTTGAACTTAGTGAGAATTATTTTGAAAAACAGGGGTTGAATGCAAAATGTGTTCATGTAAGTTTGTTTGAAATTGAAAAAATTAAAGAATTAATTAGAACTATGGAATCTCCGAAGGTGGTGTTTATGTTTAAAGTGATTGATTCTTTGGAAAAACTTGAAAGAGATTATACTTTGAAATTATTGGAGGAATTGAAGAAATTGGGTATTGATAGGTTTGTGGTGAGTTTTGCAACTGAAAGTTGGTTTAAGAGAAAAAAATTTTTTGTTAAAAGAAACTGGTTGATTAATTTTTTAAGGGAAAATTTTAGTTTTATTGATGATTTTAATTTTGGAGGTGAGAGATATCTTGTTTTTGAATAGATTTAAATAACTTGTTTTTTAAAGATAAAAATGGTAGAAAGAAAAGTTTTGAAAAATGGTATGACTGTAGTTTTTAAGCCAAGGGAAAATAATGTTGTAAGTGTTGCTTTTGCTGTTCGGTATGGGGGAGGTTATGAAAAATCTGAAGACAAGGGTATTGCTCATTTTATTGAGCATATGTTGTATAAAGGAACTGATAAAAGGAATTCTAAAGAAATCTCAACAGAGATTGAAAAAAAAGGAGGGGAATTGAATGGATTTACTAGTGAGCAAGTGACTGCATTTTGGTGTAAGATTCCTAGCAAGCATTTGAAAACTGCCTTAGATGTTTTGAGTGATGTTGTAAAAAATCCTTTGTTTAGGGATGAAGAGGTTGAAAAAGAAAGAAAAGTTATATTTGAAGAAATGAAAATGTATAAAGATAATCCTCAAATGCATGTTTTTGATAAGTTTAAGGGTTGTTTGTATAAGGGAGATTTTGCTGAATCAATTATTGGAAGTGAATATTCTATGAAAAATAATGATAAAGAAAAATTAAAGAATTCTTTTAATAAAGTTTATTGTCCGAGCAATATTGTTTTGGCTGTGGTTGGAGATGCTGATTTTGAGGAGTTATGTGATTTTGCTGAAAAGAATTTTGAAGATAAGGTTTGTGAAAATTTAGAAAAACCAGTTATTGAGAAAATTACAAAAGAAGAAATTGAAGAAAGAGGAGAGATTGGACAAGCAAACTTTATTTTGGGCTTTCATACCCCTTTACCAAGTGATGAAAAATATTATGCAGCTCATTTGCTTTTAGATTTGATGGCTGATGGAATGAGTTCTAGATTGTTTTCTGAAATTAGGGAAAAAAGGAATTTAGCTTATGCAATAAAGGGGTTTATTGAGGGTGAAAAAGATTTTTCTTATGCAGGAATTTATGTGGGAACAATGAAGGAAAATGTTGAAAAAGTTAAAGGATTGATTTTAGAAGAATTTGAAAAAGTTACTAAAGAGCTTGAGGAAGATGAGTTAAATCAAATAAAAGAGCAAATGATTGGAAATTATTTAATTTCTCAAGAAGATTCCCATAATTTGTTGTTTAATTTACTTTTAGCAGAAATTAGGGGAGATGTAAAAGATGTTGATGAATTTATTGAAAAAGTTAAAAATGTTAAATTGGAAGATGTTAAAGAGATTGCGAACGAGGTAAAGAATAATTATGGTTTTTTTGCTTTGATTCCTAAATAAATTATTTATCAGAATCTCCGAGGGCAATTGCTCCCCCAATTATGCCAATTATTCCTGCAAGGTTTCCTAAAGTAATTATTCCCAAAATTAAAGCCCAGATTGCTCCATTTTTTGTTGTTTTTGGATTAAGCATTTTTTTTGAAGCCATATTAAATAAAAGACCTAAAATAAGAAAAATTATTGAAACTATTGTAAGAATTGCTAAAGCTATTAATCCTGTTGCTTGTCGAGAAATATTCCCTCCAATTTCTCCAGTTCCTGAAAAAATTAATATTGAAATGATTAAACCTAATAAAAATACAACTCCTGCAACGATATAGTTTAATATAGCTGAAATAAAAGTTAGTGTTGAACCAGATTTACTTTTCATATTTGGTTGAGTATTGTAACCTTTATAAATTCTTTTATTTATTTTGTTTTATGCAAATTATAAAAGTTCCGGGAATTAATGGTGGAAATAAAAAATGCAGAGATAGTGGGAATTTAGTTATTCAGGAATTAAAAGAAATAAAAGATATTTCTACTCTTTGGTTGGAAGAGATTCATGTGGATAATACTAATTTTGAACAACAAGAAAAATTGATTTATGAAAATTCAAAAGATATTTTTGAAAAAAATGAAAAAATTGTTTTTTTAGGTGGGGATCATTCAATTAGTTATAATATTGGAAGAGCTTTTTTGGAAGTGTTTGGAAATGAAAAAAGTTATTTAGTAGTATTTGATTCAAAACCAAATGTTAAATTTGAAAATGGAAATGAGGGGTGGTTGAGAGAGTTAATAGAAGTGGGTTGGAGAGGTGAAAATATTGTTTTAGTGGGTTTAAGAAATATTTCATTAGAAGAAAAAAGTTTTTTAGATAAAAATAAAATTAATTATATTGAACTGAAAAAGGTTGAAGATGTTAATTCGTTTTGTGACGGGGTTATGGAAAAAGTTAATAAAAAGCAAGGTAAGATTTATGTTTCTTTTGATTTAAGCGTTGTTGACCCTGCGTTTGCACCAAGTGCAAGTTTTTTAGAACCTGGAGGGTTAAGTTCTCGAGAGATTGTTTATTTTGCTAAAAGATTAGCTTTGTTGCAAGGAATTAGGGGGGTTGATTTGGTTGAAATTGACGAAGAAAAAGATAATTTATACAGCAATATTGGTTCTAAATTAGGGGCTCAAATTATTTGGGAATTTTTGAAATGAGGAGTTTTATTTCTTTAGAATTGCCAGAAGATGTAAAAAATGAAATTGAGAAAATTCAGAATAAAATTAAAGAAGCAGAGGTAGTGAAGGGGAAGTTTGTGGAAAAAAAGAATTTGCATTTGACTTTGAAATTTTTGGGAGAAATTGATGAAACCAAATTAAGAATTGTTAAAGAAAAATTAGAAAAATTAGATTTTTTAAGGTTTAGGGTTTGTTTGGGGAATTTAGGTGTTTTTTCTAAATATGCTATTAGGATTATTTGGGTAGGTTTAGGAGGAAGAGGGCTGTGGGAATTACAGAGAAAAGTTGATGATGTTTTAGAAGAATATTTTGAAAAAGAAAAAAGATTTATGGCTCATATTACTATAGCTAGACCAAAATTTGTTCAAGACAGGGAGAAATTAGTTGAATTTTTGAAAGAAATAGATTTTGAAAAAGTAGGGTGGGAGGTAAAAAGGTTTTATTTGAGAAAATCAAAACTTTCTGAGCAAGGGGCGAACTATGAAACTTTAAAAGTTTTTAATTTGTGAAAGTAATATGAACTATATTTTGAATAAAATATTTGATTAAATACTTTCTAAAATATATAAAGAAAGATAACAATCTTTTTAAAAAAAATAAGTTTAGGTAAGTTATGAATAGAATAAAAAAAAGTGCATTGGCTATTGCTTTGTTTGCAGGTGGATGTACTTCGATTCCAAATCCTGGTGAATTTGAATCTAAAGATTTAGTTTCAGTTCCTGCACATCCAGGGATTATGTTGATGAATGGGGGAAAGGTTGAAGCAGAAAAAGAGTATAATAGTGATGGACAGGAAATTGGATATACTGTGGAGAGGGATCATTGGTTGGCAGGAGAAAGAGGAAGTCAAACATTTATTTATCCAGATGAAGCAACTAATTTTGGTTCAAATATTGGTGGAGGTATTTTTGGAATAAAGACAAACAGAACTTATGATATTGGTAATCAAAGGTATCTTGAAAAAATTAGAATGGGAAAGGGTGGAAAAAAGGTTAAAAGTCAAAAAGTTTATTTGCTTGAAAAAGACGGCGACAAATGGGAAAAAGGTAAAAGGATTGAATAATCTTTTGAAAAATATTTGTATTTTTTCTTTGTGTTTTGACGAAAGGTATTAAATAATTGTTTTTTATTGTTGGTTTAATTTTGGGAGATTAATGAGAATTTTGGGGTTGTGGGAAGATTGGTTGTTATTCTAAAGTTTTTTTAGGAAATATAGTTAAAAAAGGTTTTTAGAATTTATATTGTTTTTGTTTTTGAAAAGTTATTTAATACAAAAATAATCTTTTTAAACAATTTTTTCTAAGATTTATTTTAATGGCTAACAATCTTGAAAAGTTTATTAAAGAAGAGGTGGATATTTTTCTTGTTTGTGCTGAAAAACTTAAAAAAGGGGAGATGACGTGTAGGGATAAAATTGGAGAAGATTATAGGGGGGTGATTTTGTATAATGGTGACTTGGAATTTTTGGAAAAAATAAGGACAGGAATGGAAAGTGTTTTGGAAAAAAAAGGGGAAGGGTATCCTGTTGTTTGCTCTCCAAGTATTGATAGTCAAAGGATGTTGGAAATAGGGTTTTATTGTATTAATGTTGGGGGTCTGGTTGATATTCGCGATTTACAATATTGAATATTTCGGCTTTTTTTCCAATTTCTTTTTTTAGTTCTTCTTGAGGACTATTTAGGATATTTTTTATTGAGCCAAATTTTTTTAATAATTTTTTTGCTGTTTTTGGTCCAATTCCTGGGAAGCTTTCTATAATGAATTGCATTTGTTCTTTTATATCTAATGATTTTCTTCGGGGATTAAGCCCCTTTTCTTGATGATAATTTGGTTTTTTGGCAAGAACTGAAATGAATTTCGCAGTATCTTTGTAGTCTTTTGTGTAAATTATTGGGATTTGGTGATTTATAGATATTGATAGTAAGAATCCCCGAATTGCATTTTCATTTATTTTTGACTCTTGATGATAAAGTTCTTGTTCTTCAATTCCTTCGAGGAGTAATAACCTAGACTCAACTTGTTGAAGTCCTTGAAGTTGATTTGTTAATCTTTTGTTTATCATTGAGTTTAAGAAGTCAGAGATTGTTTTTCGTTCTATAAAGGTGTTTTTTACAATATAATCTCCAACTTCTAGTGTTTTAAATTCTGTTTCAAATCCTAAATAAATTAATTCAGATACAACTAATGAATTTTTCTCTCTTACATCTATTGTGATTTTTGGGAGTTTGGGTTTATTGGTTTGTGTTTCTTTTGTTTTTGAAAAAATGTTGTGGAATGTCATATATTATGTTGTTTAATTATGTTTTTAAATTCTTTTTTTGTTTTATTTTTATGTTAAGACCTAACTGGAGAGAGTATTTTATGAAGCAGGCTTTTTTAGTTGCTGAAAGATCTAGTTGTTTGCACCATCATGTTGGGGCGGTTACTGTTTTTGATAATAGACTTTTAACTACGGGCTATAATGGTTCTGTTTCTGGAGAAAATAATTGTGTTGATCTTGGTTATTGTCAAAAAGAGGAAGCTGCAGAGTTAAGAGGGGATGAAGCTAAATCAGGAAGAGGTGTTGATGATTGTCCTGCTGTTCATGCTGAAGAAAATGCTTTGATTCAAGGAGCGATTATAGGTGTTGCTTTAAGAGGAGTAGATATTTATATAACTCATCAACCCTGTTTTCATTGTTCAAGAAGAATTGCCCAAGTTGGTTTAGAAAATGTTTTTTATTCAATTCCTTATCCTGATGATAGGGGGCTGGCTTTGTTGGAAAGGCAAGGGATTAATTACGAAAGATTAGAAATTCCTAATTTAGATATTCCAATTTTAAAATAGTTTTTCTTGTTCTTGGTTGAAATTTATTTTTCCAGATTTTAAATCCTGATTTATGTCTGAGATTGCTTTGTGCATACTTTTTTCTTTATGGATTGAGCTCCAGTAAAATGCTTCATCTCTTGTTCCTTTTGTGATTAGCATAATAAGTTCTCCAGGCATAAGGCGTGCTGTTCTGCCAGCTCTTTGAATTTTTCTTACAGCGCTTGGGACTGGTTCGTAAAAGATTACTGCATTTACTTCAGGGATATCAAGTCCTTCTTCTCCAATAGATGTTGCACAAAGAATGTTGAATTTTCCTTGAGAGAATTCTTCTACAATTTTTTTTTGTTCTTTTTGGCTTAATCCAGAGCCGGATTTTTTGGCTTGTCCAATAAATGTTTTTGCCTTTGCCTTTTTTATTTTATTTAATTCTTGTGAAATTTTTGTTACACTATCTCTAAATTGGGAAAATATGATTGTTTTGTTTTTTGGATTTTCTTTAAGTTTGTCTTCGATTAGTGATTTAAGCTCTAAAAGTTTTGGATGTTCTAATTCTTGAGATAAAAGTTCCTTTACAAGATTATTTGCTTGTGTGAATTCGGGATTAGCAATTAAGGAAATAACTGCTTTGCTTTTTTTCTCACGAGATTGTTTTAACATATTTTCAAAATAATTGTTTAATGAGAAAAGAGTTTGTGTTTCTAAGAGTTCGATGGCGTGAGAAACTTTAATTGCTTGGGCACATTTTGAAATTCCTTGATATAAAGAGGGATTTTTGTTTTGTTTTAAAGATTTAGACATTTGGTTTTGACATTCTAATAAGGCTATTTTGTTTGCGGGGCGGTGAAGTAGGTTTTTTTCTTTTAGGTAATTTACATTTCTATCATAAATTTTTTTAAGGATTTTTTGAATTTCTTGGAATTTGTCTGGGAAGGGCACTTTGATTTTTTGAAATTCCAAATCTTGGAGATAAGGTGTTACATCTGAACTATTTCTTGTTCTGAGTTCTACATTGTCAATAGAAAGATGTTCACAAATCATTTTGATTGTTTTTTTATCAGTTCCCGGGGAGGCAGTGAGACCTATTAATTGGGGGTTTGGTGACTGGGATTTGTATTTTTTTGCAACAAAGGTGTAAGAATAGTTTTTTACACATCTGTGTGCTTCGTCTTCTATTAAAAGAGAAACTTCGTCTAATTTGTAAAGTCCTTTTTTTAAGTCATTTGCAATACATTGTGGAGTTGAAAAGATTATATCTGCTCTTTGCCAAAGTTTTTTTCTTTGGGGTGCTTTTATTTGTCCTGTGAATAAATCCATTTGTGCAAATAATTCTGGCAAGTGTTTTTTGAAATAGTTAAAATGCTGTTCAGCAAGGGGGCGGGTGGGGGCTAAAAAAACAATTTTTTGCATGGGGAATTTTTTCATTTTATCTATAATCAACATTAGGGCGATTAAAGTTTTACCAACTCCTGTTGGAAGAATTATTAAAGAATTTTTATCTTTAGTGTTTTCAAAGATTGTTTTTTGATATTCTCGGGGTTTAATTCCTTGTAAAAATTCCATAAATTAAGAAATTCTGGAAGGTATATAAGGTTTAAGGTAGGAAAAGAGCATATGCTAAGAAAATTAGGGTGATTATTGCTAAAGTGTAATAATAAATCCTATTTCCAAAAAATATTTTACTTCCATCAAGATTTCCAAGAGGGATTAATGAGTAAAAAGCATAGTAAACTGAGAGTTTTGAAATTGATGGAAGGTTTGCAAAATAAGTTATAATTGATAAAATTAGGCAAGCAATAACTCCTGCTCCTGCAATAAAACTCATATGTGTGTCTGTAAGTTCGCTAAATTTGTACATTTCGTGGCGTTTGGAAGCTCTTGAAGGAAGGACTTTTATATCAAATTCTAAAACTGCAAGCCATAAAAAATTTCCAAGGGTGAGGAATGATGTAAGGAAGGAAATAATTATTCCTGCAGGAAGGGGGGAGGGAAATTTGTTTTCTCTACGGAATCCAAATCTTTGCCATTGCCAAATTTTATGTTCAATGGATGTTTCAAAATAGTAAGCTGATATTTTTTTCCCAGTTATGCTAATACTTATTACTAAGATAATTCCTAATGATTTAATTAAGAAAACAGTAGAGGATAAGTTGTTGTTGATAATTGATTTGAAATTTATTGCAAAAATTAGCACTATTGTTGCTAAAATTATTTGAGCTATTTCTTTTCCTTTCATATTTTAGAAAATGATTTGTTTATATAAATATTTTTGGATTGGAAAATTTTATGATATCTTTTTTGTATTATAGAAAAGTATATAAATAAAAATTCATCAAGTTAAGTATGTTAAAGATAAAAAGAATAAGTGAAGCACTTGGAAAAAAGGTTTATACTGATGAGGGAGATTATTTTGGGGAAGTAGAAGAATCTAATTTTGTGAGTAATAAAGTTAATAGTTGGAGAATACGAATTTCTCCCCAAATGGTGGATTTATTTAATGGTGCAAGAGGAGTTATAATTCCTCATAATTTTGTTAAGTCTGTAGGGGATGTATTTGTGATTAACACTTTGGCTATGCCTACTCAGCAAGATATGCCTGAACTTTCAGACAATTCAGAACAACAATAAAAAAGGTGATTTATGGTTTTAGAAACTATTTTAGCGAGCGAATTTGCCGTAAAAATAGTTTATCCTTTTTTGTTGGTTTTTGTTTTAATATTTGCGATTTTGCAAAAGTCTAAACTTTTTGGTGAAGATAAAAGACAGATTGATGCTTTAATTGCTTTGTCTATTGCATTGATTTTTGTTGCTTTTGGTTGGGCTACAGAAATTATTACAAATATGATGCCTTTTTTAGCAATTGCGTTAGTTACTATTTTGGTTTTTATGTTAATTTTTGGATTTGTTGCAAGTGGTGAGAATGGATTAGAAATTCCTTTTTATTTAAAAATTGCAGGAGTTGTTTTTGCAACTGTTGTTGTAGTAATTGCCTTGATTGTTGCGACAGGACAGTGGGAAGTGATTTATGGTTCCTTGTTTGGAGAAGGGGCTATGTCTGAAATTTGGGTTAATATTATTTTAGTAGTTGTGGTGGTGGCTGCAGTGGCTGCAGTAGTATTTAGTGGGAAATCTAATAATGGTGGTGATTAGCTTAGGAAGAATTAAAAAATTGGGATAACTTTTTGTTGAATGAAGGAAAAATAGGTTTTATTTAAACAGAAATTAATTCCAAACCTTACAACTTCTAGGAGGACTATTGTTTTTTTAATTATTGTTTGTATTATTCTTGGAATCTTGGTAGGTATTTTGAAAAAATTAATGTTAGTAGAAGTTATTGCAATATGTTTAATTACTACCTTGTTTCTTGTTTTTATTTGGTTTGGTTTATTTTTTGTGTGGGTTTGTTCCAAGATGTATAATTATATGGTTAAGGAATTGAATTTAAGAATATTATGGCTTTTAGAAAATTTTTTTGTTCTTGGAGGGATTTTAGAAGGATAGAAAAAATTATATCTGCAACAGGTAAGTATGTTCCTCGATGGATTTACAAATTTTATACAAAAAATAATCAAAAATTTGATATTGAATTATCTAAAAAAGAAGTTGTTGATTTTGAAGATATTTTAATAAGAACAAATAAATTTAATTTTGATAATGAATCTTTGCTTGGACCAGTTAATTTTTACAGGATTTGTCACACAGAGTTATAAATAACCTTTTAATTATAATTCTTAAAAAATAAAGGTATTTGTTGAAGATAAAATTATGGAAAGTTATTTAAATAAGTTTTTTCTTTTATAATTATGGCGCAATCAATAGGGGGGATGTTACAAGATCTTGCAGATATGGAGGTATTTTTTTATGTGCTTCCATTTCTTTTGATATTTGCTTTAGTGTTTGCAATTTTGCAAAAGATTAAAATTATGGGGGGAAGTGCGAAGGACAATAAAGGAGTTAGTGCAGTTATTGCAATTTCTGTTGGTTTAATGGCTTTGCAGTTTGATAGTGTTCCTATTTTTTTCCAAACTATTTTTCCAAAGTTGGGTATTGCTCTTTCAGTTTTGTTGGTTGCAATCATTCTTTTAGGTTTGTTTATGGATTTTACCCAGTATGCTCCTGCAGCTTATACTTTTATGGGTATTTCTGGAATAGTTGCGGTTTGGGTTTTACTTTCATCAATTCAAGATTATAGTTGGTGGACGGGTAGTTTTTGGTCTCAAAATATGTCATCAATTATTGCTTTAATTGTTGTAGTTATATTTATTGTGGTTGTTATTGGTTCTGGTCCAAAAGACTCTAATAAAAAGGGATTTTTTGAAGATAAAATACAAAATTATTCTCGAGGAGGTTAAAATGCCGATAGATGTTTCGTGGTTAAATTTTTATATGCCTGTTTTTGGTTTTCTTTTTGTATTTGTTGTTATGTTTGCTGTTTTGTTAAAAACAAATGTTTTGGGAGATAATGTTTTTACAAATGCTTTTGTTTCTTTTATTTTTGGGATTATTTTTATTACTTTTTCCCCAGGGGTTGATTTTATTACTACTTTGTTACCTTGGTTTGTTATTTTGGTAATAAGTTTGTTGTTGGTTTTGGTGATAGTTGGGTTTTCTCAAAATGATATGGAATCTTTTATGAAACCTTGGCTGGGGTGGGTTTTTATTATTTTACTAGTTGTTGCTTTTTTAGTTAGTGCAATTGTTGTTTTTAATCCTATTTTGGGGCCTTATCTTCCAGGGAGCGGGGTTGAAGGAGAAGGATTTTTGTTTGATGTTAGAAATTTTGTTTTTGGTGAGCAATTTTTGGGAGGAATTTTGTTATTGGGGGTTGCTTTAGTGGCTTCGTGGTTGATTGCCAAGAAAGCAGGAAATTAAATTGAGAAAGTTATTTTTGATGATTGTTTCTATCTTATTTATTTTTATTTTATTGTTGGTTCTGTGATTTTTTATAAGTAATTCAAATAAATTGGCTGAAGAAGATGTTTTAGATATTTTAAGGATTGTAATTTGGAAATATCTGGCGATAGTGCATCTCAACAGTCTTGTAAAGAGATTTGTGAAAATAAAAGAAGTTCCTGTATTTTTGGTTTTTATAAATTTGATGAGTTTAGTGCAGAAGATAGATATTCTCAAGATAGTTTAATTTCCTGTAAAACTAATACTGAAACTTTTTTTAAACAAGCTGAATGTATATTTGTGGATAAATCTTTAAATTGTTTGTGTTGTTAATAATTAATTATTTCTTTTTAGAAGATTTTTTCTTAGAACGTTTTTTAGTTTTGGGTGATTTTTTGTCAATTATTTCTTCCATATCTCTGACTGTATCTGTTAAAGGGTTTACAATTTTTCCAAAAGAGTTTTGCATGTGTTTCATTTCACTTTTTATATCAGAGATATTTTCTTCCTGTTGATTTGATTTTCTAATTAAAGACATTTGGAGTTCGTTGATTGTTGATTCTATTTTTTTAAGTCTTTCATCTATGTTTTCAACTTTGTTTGTTAAAAGAGATTTAAATTCAACTAATGTGGAGATTGTTTTATTTGTTTTATTCATTTTTTCACTTATTATTTGGTTTACAACTTCTCTTATCATATCAGTGCCTTGTGTTCCATATCCTCCGCCATATCCCCCATAACCATAATCTCCATAATCTCCACCATATTCTTGTGTTTGTGGTTGTCCTCCATAATCTCCACCATATTCTTGTGTTTGTGGTTGTCCTCCATAATCTCCGCCGTATTCTCCATAATCTCCAGAATCTCCACCGTATTCTTGTGTTTGTGGTTGCATATCTTGGTTTTCGGTTTGTTGCGGAGATTGATTAGCTAAAGAAGGTTGCATTCCTTCAGTGCCTCCTATTTCTTGAGTTGATTCTGGAGATTGAAGAGTGTCCTGAGAAGGATTTCCTGTAACTTCGTCTTTTATTCTTGATTGATTTAAAGAATCATTTATTTCTCTTGAAGAAATTCCTTTTTGTTGAAGACTGTTAATTATGTCTGAATCCTTGTATCCTTGAGATTGCATCTTTCTTACTGTGTCTACTGTTGCCATTGTTGAAAAACCTTGTTTTTCCTGCTTTACTTTTTCTAAAATAGCAGGATAATCCTCTGATTTATTTTTTGATTATTTTCTTTTTTCATATTTTATCTTTCCAAAAATTTCTTTCTTTTTCTTCTGGATTATTTTTTTCTTCTAGTTTTTTTTCAACAATTTTTTCAATATCTTTTATTCTTGCAAGTTTTAATGGTTCAAACATTTTGGCTTGACGTTCTAAAATTGCTACTTCTTCTTTTCTTGCTGATTTGGAAACTTCTTCACTAATTAATTTGAATCTGTTTTTTATTTGTTCAACATCTGATTCTAAGTTTTGAATTCTTTTTTTAATTTCTGTTATTTCTTGTGAGTTTTTTTCTTGAAATTCTATTAAATTTCTTCCAATTAACAAAACTCTTTCTTTCATTAGTTTTTGACTTTGTTCTAAATCTCTGGATCTTAGGGAGGATTCAGGATTTGGATAATTTGGTTCATCAGCCATCTTTTTATTTTAATTAAAAGTTAAAAGGGTTTATAATATTTTTGTGAATGGGTTTAATTTTACTATAGAAAATTATTTTAATTACTAAAAACATTTAGTTAAAATGATGTTTAAAAAAGGGGCGAAATTGTATTCTTATGAAATCCGCAGAGAATCTGGGGAAGATGTAGCTTATATTAATTATCTTGGGGCACCCATAGTTCCTTCAATAGCAAAATATCCTGAAGTGATGGGGAGAGTTATTGATTTGCTTATTGCTTCTCCAAGGGTTTCAAGGGTGGTGTTGGTTCAACAAAGAAATTATAATTATGGTTTTGAAGAAGTAAAACTTTTGAAAGAAATTGCTCAATTATACAATGTTTTTTTAAAAGAGAAAAAAATACTTTCTCCAAAAAGGCTTTCGTCAAATCCTCAAAGGGTGTCTGAAAGACATAGTTTTTTAACTTATTTTATTAATTTGTTGAGGCAAGATCCTGTTTCAGCTTATTCAAGGGTTAAATCAGCATTGGAGCAAGAAAAATCAATTAATGAAGATTTTCTATATGTTTCTTTGTTGGAAGAGATTGTTGAGTTTTTGGAGAAAACAAAATTGATTTTTGAAATTAATCAAAGTGTTGAGTTTGTTTCAAGTTCTGGCAGGGAGGTTTATGAGGATATTTTTACTCCAGATATAATCCCTAATTTTGCTTTTGCAAGATTGGTTGCAGAACTTCCTGAAGATGCTTCGATTGTTTCTCAATATACTATTGGTGAAAAAGATGATGAGTCTACTGTTACAGTTTTGAAAGAACCGAAAGAGTTGAAGATGTTTTATCATATAATGCCTCCGGAATACTTTCTTAATGAAGATTTTCAGAATATCTTGAATTTGGCAAGAAATGTTTTGATTGAGCATCAGCCCAAAGCTGAAGAGTTTACAGATCCTTCAAGAACAAGACAGGTTTTTTTTAATGTTGCAAGGGATTTGGTTAGGGATTTAGCTGAGAGTAAAAATGTTTCTATAGATTATGGGGAGATAAATAAACTTGCTAAAATTTTGGTTAGACATACAATTGGTTTTGGTTTGTTAGAGGTTTTATTAATGGATGATAAACTACAAGATATTGTTTTGAATGCTCCAATTGCTTTGAATCCTATTTTTGTGAGGCATTCTGATTTTGATGAGTGTTCTACAAATATTTTACTGAGTCATGAAGATGCGAATTCGTGGGCAGCAAAACTTAGGATGGTTTCTGGTAGGCCATTGGATGAAGCTAATCCTGTTTTAGATGCGGATTTGGTTTTAGAAAATGTTCGGGCGAGAATTTCTGTTGTTCAAAGGCCTTTATCGCCTAATGGGTTATCTTTTGCTTTTAGAAGACATAGAGAGTTTCCTTGGACTTTGCCTTTGTTTGTTAAAAACAAAATGATTAATTCTTTTGCAGCCGGACTTTTGAGTTTTTTTATTGATGGGGCAAGAACTATGCTTATAGCTGGAACTAGAAGTTCTGGAAAAACTAGTTTGTTGGGAAGTTTGATGCTTGAGATAAAACCAAAACATAGAATTGTTTTGATTGAAGATACTTTGGAGTTGCCAAGTGATTATTTTAGGAAGTTGGGGTATGATATTTTAAGTATGAAAGTTAGAAGTTCTCTTTCGGAAACAGAAAATGAAATTTCTGCATCTGACGGTATTAGAACAAGTTTGCGGTTGGGAGATAGTGCTTTAATAATAGGGGAGATTAGGAGTGATGAGGCGAAGGCACTTTATGAGGCAATGAGGGTTGGAGCTTTGGCAAATGTTGTTGCAGGGACTGTGCATGGTAGCTCTCCATATAGTGTTTTTGATAGAATTGTTAATGACTTAGAAGTTCCGGTAACTAGTTTTAAGGCAACTGATTTGGTTGTTGTTGCTAATCCTGTTAAAACCCCTGACGGATTGCATTCGATAAGGAGGGTTGTTCAGGTTTCAGAGGTGAGAAAACATTGGACAAAAGACCCTTTGGATGAAAATGGTTTTGTTGATCTTCTTAAATATAATGTGGAAACTGATGAGCTTGAAGCCACAGATGATTTGATTAATGGAAATTCAGAGCTTGTGAAAGAAATTGCTTCTCAAGTTAAAGGCTGGGCAGGGAATTGGGATGCTGTTTATGAAAATATTTTGTTAAGGGGAGAAATAAAACAAGAGATTGTCAATATTGCTGATAAACTGGAAAAACCTGAATTGCTTGAAGCAAGGTTTTGCGATATTGCTAATTCAATTTTTCACGAAGTTTCTGACGAGGTTTCAAAATCAGAGGGATTGCCTAAAAAAGAGTTGGTTTTTGGGGAATGGAAAAAAAGAGTGCAAAGAGAAGCTGAAATTTTTAGAGAATAGATTTAAATAGTGGGTAATCTTTAAAAGTCTATGAAAAAAGGTTTTTTTTGTTTATTCTTATTTTTATTCTTATTTTTATTATCATTATCCTTTGTTTTGGGAGAGTGTAGGGTTAATGGAGAGGTTGTTCCCTGTTCTGAAATGCCTCAAGGTTTTTGGGTGTTTATTTTTTTATTCCCTTTAGTTATGATTCCCTTGGTTTTGTTCTGGGGTTGGATGTTTATTGATTGTATTTTTTATGAAGAGGAAAAATTGTTGTGGATTCTGTTAATGATTTTTACTTCAATTATTGGGGCCATAATTTATTATTTTGTTAGGAAAAGAAAAAGGGTTTTGACAAACAGAGTAATTTAATTAATTGCTTCTTTTACTAGTGATTCAAAACTTCTTTCAGTATTATCATAATTTATTTCAAGAAATGAAAGAATTTCTAAAAATTCTTCATCCGTGTAGCCAAATCCTGTACTTCCAGAGTATGTTGAACTTTGGGGTCTCAAAGTAATTATTTTCTCATTTGTTTTAATAGCCAGTAAAAAATATTTATTTGTTATTGGTAATTTATATTTAACCAATATGGGGTTGTTTTGTTTACCTATTTCTATATTTTTTTTACTAAATAATGTTTTTTTTAGAATTTTTAAATTTCCTTGATTAGAATAAATTTTTACTTGGGGTGTTAGAATTATTAAATTGATGAAAACTATAAAAGAAATAATTACAATTGCAACTAAAATAAAGAAAATTATAAAAGAAGGATAAAATAGAAATAGAAATATAAATCCAATTAATCCAAAAACAAGGATAAAAAATCCAAAGATCAAATCAATTATTAATGCAATTTTTGAATTATATTTGCTTTTAATTGTTAAAATGTTTGTGCTATCTTTTTGTTCCTTGTTCAATTTTACTGCAAATCCCATTAATAATACAACTTTTGATAATTAATAAATGTTGGGGTTAAAATAGATTTAATTTGATTTATTTTCCAACACTTTTATTAATAGCAATTTCTTTTTAATTTGATAAAAAAGATGGTAAGCAAAGAAGTTAAAGATGTTTTGAACAAATACGGGGGTAAGCTTTCTCAAGAAGTTAATTCAGATATTAAATCAGGGGATGTGAGTAAGGATTATATTCAGTTTAAAAAAGATATGTTGCCCACCTTGTCTAATTTTGAAAAAAGGGCTAAGGTTTTTGGAGATATTATTAAGTTGAGTATTTCTAAAAAAGATGGGACAAAAATGCAAAAGTATTTGGACAATGCTCATTTAGATGTTTCTCCGAAAGAAGTTGTATCTTATGCTTTTTTGTCTAGTTTTTTGGTTTTTTTTGTTGCTTTGTTGTTGTTTATTGGTTTTTTTGTTGCAAAACCTTCTATTTCAGATTTGTTTAATTATACAATGGGGCCTGCAGGGTTATTTTTGCTTTTATCTTTTTTTACTGCTATTTTTGTTTTTTATTTTATTTATTCTGCTCCTAGAAGATTAGCAAAAATTTGGAATCTTCGGGCAGGAACTCAAATGGTTCCTTGTATTCTTTATATTGTTGTTTATATGAAACATACTTCTAATTTAGAGCGAGCAATTGCTTTTGCTTCTCGACACTTGGAGCCTCCGCTGAGTTTGGATTTGAAAAAGATTTTTTGGAATGTGGAAACAGGCAAGTTTTCAACTATTAAGGAAAGTTTAGATGCTTATTTGGATGGTTGGAAAGATGAAAGTGTTGAATTTGTTGAAGCTTTTCATTTAATTGAAAGTTCTTTATTTGAGCCGTCTAATGCAAGAAGGATTCAAACATTGGAAAAATCTTTGCAAGTTATTTTAGATGGTGTTTATGAAAATACTATGAAGTTTTCAAGGAATATTCGAAGTCCTTTAACAAATGTTTATATGTTGGGGATTGTTCTGCCTACTCTTGGGTTGGCTCTTTTGCCTTTGGTCTCGACTTTGTTGGGAGATTTGTTTCAGTGGTTTCATGTTTTTATTTTGTTTAATTTATTTATTCCTTTTTTGGTTTTTTATTTAACTAATCAGATTTTGTTAGAAAGGCCAGGAGGTTATGGGGAAACTAAACTTTTGGAATTAAACCCAGATTATCATCAGTATGTTGATAAAAAACCATATTTTATTGCTTTCTTAATTTGTGCTCCTTTGTTAGTTATTGGTTTAATGCCTTTTTTGTTTCAATCTGTTTTTTTTGTTGAAATTTTGGAACTGCAACCTGATTATAATTTTGCTTCTTTAGGATTAGAATCTATGGGAAATGTTTGGTTTTTCGATTTTAAAGATGTTTCAACAGGGAATGCTATAACTACTTTAGATGAATTGAAAAGTGCTGAAGGTATTGTTGGACCTTTTGGAATTGGTGCTTTGATTTTGAGTTTATTTGTTCCTTTGAGTATTGCTCTGTTTTTTATAATTTCTTTTAAGATGAGAACAAAAGGGTTACTTCAAGATAGGAAAAATACAAAACAGCTTGAAGATGAATTTACTAATTCCTTGTTTCAGCTTGGAAATAGGTTGGGGGATGGGGCTCCTGCAGAGATTGCTTTTTCAAGAGTTGCTGAATCAACTAAAGGGCTTAAGACAGAGAATTTTTTTAGAGTTGTTAATAGGAATATGCACCAGGGAGGGATGTCTTTGGAAAAAGCTATTTTTGATAAAGGAAGTGGAGCTATTATTTATTATCCTTCCCAATTAATTTCTACAAGTATGAGGATTTTATTAGAAAGTGTGAAAAAAGGATTAAAAATTGCTGCAGATAGTTTAATGAGTATTTCAAGATATTTGAAAAATATTAAAAAAGTTACAAGAAGGTTGCATGATTTGTTGGCGGAAGTTGTGAGTGATATGAAAAGCAATATGGTTTTTTTAGCTCCATTGCTCTCAGGAATTGTTATTGGTTTGACATCTATGATTGCTTCTATATTGAATAAGTTGGAAGGTATTCTTGATGTTAGTTCTGGGGCAGAGGTTGGAGGGTTTGCAAGTATTGAGGGGATGATGGATATTTTTGAAATGGTTTATATGATTCCTCCTTATTTTTTACAAATTGCTATTGGGATTTATATTGTTGAAATTGTGTTTATTTTAACAAATGTTTTAGTGGCTGTTGATTCTGGAGATGATAGGTTGAAAAAGACATCTGATACTGGTAAAAACTTGACAAAGTCAATGACTTTGTATGTTGTTGTAACTTTGATTTCTATTTTAGCATTATCTGCTTTAGCTTCACTTGCTTTGGCAGGAGCAGGTTAAATAAGGTTAATTTAGATAATTTTATTAATGAGAAATTATTTGGTATTTTATGATAAAAGAACGGTTGAATTTGGTGAGATATTTTTTGAAAAATAAAAAAGGCATGACTGTTCAAAGTGTTGTTATTTCAATTATAATTGCTGTTGCTGTATTGGTTATTGCAGGTTTGATTTATGGTGCTATTTCTGGCAAGTTGAGTTTTTTTGGAGATAAATTGAAGAATTGGCTGAGGTTTGGAGCATGAATACTAAAGGGATTGTTTGGAGGGAAATTGCCTTGTGGATTATGGCTATAATTTTGGTTATAGTTATTTTGATGTTTTTAATGAATTTGCCTTTTTTAAGGTGGGTTGGTTATTTGCCTGGGGATGAGGAGAAAAATGATTCTTTAGATGAGAGGGTTGATTTAGATGAAGAAACTGTTTCAAATTTGTGTCCTAAAGAAAAAAGAGTTGCTAGATTGTCACAAGAATCTGGAGGCAATGTTGGAGGAGTTTTTAGTTTAGGGGGAGATGAAAGACAGATTATTTTTAATGATGGGGAAACTTTGCTTTATATTAGTGGAGATAATTTGGAGAGTGCAAAAATTTATGTTGCAGGTTTTGATGAGCAAGTAGGAAGTGTTGCAAATGGCAAAATTTATTTTGAAGGAGCTTTGTTTAATGAAAGTAGTGATTTGAGAGCTAATTTGTGGTTTGAAATTTTTTCTAAGCTGCCCTATATTTATCAAGAAGAATTTAATGAATGGGTGATTGGGCTTGAAGGAGCAGAGATTTTGGATTTAGAAACTATTTGCGGAGATGAAAATGGGGCACAAATTGAAAATAAATTTGAGAGGGGTGAAAAAATAAATGAGGACGAATTAAGAGAGCTTTTTAAAGAAAGAACAGATTATAAGGAATTTTTAACTGAAAAAGAAGAAGGTATTGCTTGGTATTGGTATGATGGGTGGATAAGTAATGATTATTTTGCTGTTTTGTTTAGGGATGGAAGTGTTTGGGTAAAAGAAGATTATGTTAATAGTTTTAGAATTGAAAATCTAGATTTTGGATTATATAGGGGGATGGGGAATTTTAATGGGGTTGAGGATTATGGGGAAAGTGATTATTTTCAAACAAATCTTTATGTTAATGAAGATGATTTGGGGGATTTTTTCAATGAATAAGTTTGGAGATTTTAATATTGAGCAATTTTTGAAAATTGTGATTTCTGTATTAGTTATAGTTCTTTTGGTTGTTTTGGCTTTTAAGTTATATGGTATTTTTAGTCAAGATACAGAGAAACAGCAGGCAAAAGAGCATTTGGAAAATATTGGGGAGATAATTGATGGTTTAGATGATGGAGAACAGAAGGAATATTTATTAAATTCTCCAAAGGGGTGGTATTTCTTGTTTTTTTCAAATCCTAATGATTATCCATATAAACCTGATTTAGAAACAACATATAAAATGGATTTTTCAAAAGATTGTAATCAAAATTGTATTTGTATTTGTGAAAGAAAAGATTTAACACCTGCAGTGGATAATATAATTGTTGTATTTGAATATCAATGCAGTGAAGGTTTTTGTGTTAGTTTGGATGAATTTAATTTAGTGAATGATAAAGGTGAGAATTTGGGAAATTTTTTATCAAATCCTATTGTCCTTCATTTTGAGAAATCAGATGAAAAAATAAAAATATCTTCTGTAAAATGAAAAAAGCCAAAATTGAAATTGAATTTGTAATAAAAATTGTTCTTTGGTTAGTTGTGGCTTTTATTCTTGGAGCAGGGATTTATTTTTTGTTTGACAAGCTGGGTATTTGATTGAAAACATATAAAAAGAAGGTTTTATTTTATTTGTGGAGAGGTAAAATGAGTAAGGGAAGTTTTTCAATTTCATGGGTTGCAGGAATTATTTTGGTTATTCTTGGAGCTGCTGTTTTAATTATATTTTTTTCAGGACTTTTTGATGAAGAAGAGATTAATAGAGAAACTTGTAAGATATCTGTTAGTGCAAGAGGAACTTTGCCATTAGGAGAAGGTTATGTTCCTTTAAAGTGCCAGACAAAAAAAGTTTGTATTACTGGAAAAATTCTTGGGAAAGGGGATTGTGATGAGTTTATGGATAGTGATAAAGTTTTTACAAAAAGAGTGAGCAATAGTAGGCAAGGTTTGGAGCAGATAGAAAAAGTTTATGCTCAAGAAACTTTGGAATGCTGGAATATGATGGGGATGGGAGAATTAAGTTTAGCAGGACAGCCTGTTGCCCAGCATTTTGGGGTGGGGGAGATTTATCCTTCTTGTGTTATCTGTTCAAGAGTTGCAATTGATACTGATAGTTTAGACAAAGTACCTTTTGAAAAAATGGATGTTCAGGATTATATGTCAACTCATGCTGTTCCTGGAACTGAAAAAAGTTATTTTGATTTTATGTTTGGAGAAGGTATTGTTCCTCTAACTATTAACAAAGTTCCTGTTTTGAATGATGAGGAATCTAATGAAGATATTGGTTACGAAGGTTTTGATAGAGAAAATCTTGAGGAAACAGAGGATGTTGACGAATTAACAGAAGAATCTGCAATTTTGTTTATGCAAATTAGTGCTCCGAATCATTGGGAAAGTTTTAGAAATTCAGTGGGGGCTACTTTGGGATTTGGAACAGCTTTTGTAGGGGTTAAAGGGGTTGTTAGGGGAGGTATGTGGGCTGTTAGAAAAACTGGTTGGATTGGGGCTTCGGTGGCTGCAATGGGTGCTTTGTATCAACAGGGTTCGGTTGCAGTAAATAGGGCTGTGGCTGCAGGGTATTGTAGTGATGTCAAATTTGGGGATGAGGCAAGAAGCGGATGTTCGGCTGTGAGAATTACTGATTATGAATTGGATTCTATAGGGCAATATTGCCAAGTTATTGAAAGTATTCCTTAAAATGAAAAATAAAAAAATAAATCAAAATAAATTTCCTCGTTTTGGAGCTACAATGAAAATGAATAAAAGAGTAAATCAAAATAAATTTCCTCGTTTTCTTCATTTAGGAGACAGGAGTCAAAATGA
>CAYXNX010000010.1:0-31778 GCA_964467035.1 Candidatus Woesearchaeota archaeon
CCAAGGGTGTCGGAGTTCACGCATTAAAAGGGATCGTTAGCTGGGTTAAGAACGTTGTGAGACAGTTTGTATGATATCTACTTGGAGTGTTGTTGTTTGAGTGGAACGAGCATCTAGTACGAGAGGAACGGTGCTTGGATGCCTCTGGTGGATCGGTTGTTATGAGCAAGCCGAGCAGCTACGCATTGTGTGGATAAGTGCTGAAAGCATCTAAGCACGAAGCCATCCGCAAGACGAGACAACATAGGCCGCGATAGAAGATCGCGTTGATAGAACTGGGATGTACGCACCAAGGCAACGAGGTGTTCAGTCCGCAGTTACTAATAGCCACAATCAGTATATTTGCTTACTTGCCTCTTTTGATTTAGAATTCTTTGTTTTTTTATAAACTTTCAAAAAAATTTTAAATTAACTAACTAAAGATATAAGAAATGTGTTTAGGTTAATAATCTTTATAAATTCTTGTAACTATTTAATAATTCAACACAAGTTTTAAATAATAGAAAGATTTAAAAGAAGTATTAAAGCTAAATTTTTGTTATCTAAAATAGGAGATTTAGATTCTGATGATCGAAGCACAAAGAAAATTAAGAATTTTGCAAAGTGCTGGTGGAGCACTTCCTGTTAGCCCTAGGCTTGATTATGCAGGAACTGAAAGAGTAGCGCTTTGGCTTGATAGAGATTTTTCTGATTTGAACCATGAGTCCTATGTTGCTGCACCAGGTGATTCAGAACTATTAAGAGGAACTTTGTTACCCACTTATGAAAAAAGCTTATGGTCTCAAAAAGGATCAAAAAGAAATTCAATGGATGTAATGAAAATGGAAGAGGCTGAAAGAGATCATTACATAAAAGTTCTGGATTATTTAAGAGGAATAAACCCTGATATTTTACAAGATCATCCCGGTTCAGGAATTGTGACTTCAAAAGCATATGAAAATCAAAAAAATAATATTAATACACCTATAGTTACAACTCTACACGGTCCTGTCGATGGACTTCCAGAGGGTTTTATTGATACCTGGAAAAAATTACAGGAAGGAGGTTATCCGGTTTATTTTAATGCAATAAGTGATTGGCAAAAAAAGGCATATGAAGAAGCAGGAATCAATGTTAATAGATTTATACATCATGGAATAAATACTAGTGAAATTGATTATACCTTAAGTAACCAAGACTATTTGTTTTGGATAGGCAGATTAAGCAAAATTAAGGGAACTGACCTTGCTATAAAAGTTGCTAAACAAACAAAAAGGCCCTTAATTATTGCTGGAGAAGTTCATGACATAAATGAAGAATTTTGCAATAGGGAAGTAATGCCTTATGTAAACCATAATTTTGGAGAATTGGAAGAAAGAGTTAGGGAAAGGAAAGTTGGAGAGTTATTTGAAAAATTAAATTCGGGAGAAAATATTGGAGATAACGGAGAAATCTATTTTGTCGGGCCACTAAACGACGATGAAAAATTAAATTTTTATAAATATGCTTATGCTACTTTAATGCCAAATAGGTGGAAAGAACCTTTTGGGCTTGTGATGATTGAAAGTTTAGCATCTGGAACTCCTATTGTAGGAACTCAATTAGGGGCAATTCCAGAAATTGTTGAAAATGAAAAAACAGGGTATGTTGTTCCTGTAAATGATAAAGGTGAAGAAATGAATGTAGAAGAAACTGTGAATAATTTATCGAGAGGAGTTGAGGATATTGGAAAAATAAAAAATGTAAGAAGAAACTCAAGAAAAAGTGCAGAAGAAAAATTTGATAATTTGAAAATGGCACAAAAATATATTGATTTTTACAAACAAATAACCCAATAATTACTTCAAATTATTATATAATGATCTTACAAAACCCAATGTCCATAATTGAAGATGGCAACCCAAGGGTTTTATTTCTTTATTATTGTAAGAAAATAATTCTGTAAAAGGATATTTTAAATTAACTAAAGCTTTTATTGAATTTGAAGCAATTTCAAAAATCCCCACCATATTATGTTGTAATGCTCCATTCATAATTAAAGCCTGATCAATTAACCAAATAGAACCATGTTGATAAGATTCAGGATTATATCCTTTTTGTTTTGGTGCATAAATCCTAAAACCAAAAGGAGTTTTTAATTTTTCAGCTATATCAAATAATATTTTATAATACGAATCTGAGATATCTTGTTTTTCCAAATAATAAAGCATATGTAAACTGTCTGAATATAACCCTGGAATCTTGCCTTTTTCATCAATCCCAGAACAAATATAATCCTCAGATAAAAATTTTGTTGAAATAGAGTTTAATAATTTTGAAATTGTTTTACGAAGATATCTTTCATTTAAACCCAAATTAAAATATTTTTGTAAAAAAATCAAAGACCTTAAAGCTTTAACTGATTGCGCTTGTAATATCAAAAATGCAGCAGGATAAAATATTTTTCTATTTTCTCTTTGTACAAAGCCATCATCTCTCCAAAAAGTCGCATCTAAAGAAAATTTTTTAGCATTGGAAAAAGAAGGACATTCCCAAAACAAACCCCCTTTAATATGATTTTGAACATACTTAAATGCTAATTTAATGCTTTTCAAATTTTCTTCTATAAATTTTTTATCTTTTGTTAGTTCGAAATATTTTGCCATACCAATTATGAAAAGAAGAGTGGAATCACAGGAATTATATTCTGTATTTAAGTTGGGTTTTGTTTCCATCCCCGGAAATTCATGAATTATCTTTCCAGGTTCCTCAGCAGTATAAGGATCTTTTTTAGTTCCTTGCTTTTTAATACAAAACTGTAAAGTATTTTGAAGAAAGCCAATATCATTTAATAAAAACGCAGACAAAATTGAATCTCTTGTAAAAAAATGATTATATGCTCTCGCATTAGAATCAAAAAACTTACCTGCACCATAAAATTTTAATTTCTTACCATCAAGATTTATTAGGTATTCTAATCTTTTTAATTCACTATTAACTTTTTCGTTCAATAAAATAGTTTTTTTTAAAATCGACATTTTACTAAAAAATACTATTTAGAATCTTTAATTAATTTTCTTAATTTGGCCCAGTGCTTTTCAGCAACTATGTGTCCAACGCAGTTTTCTGAACCGCAACGACAGGGATGATCTTTCCAATTATCTATGTCGTATCCGTAGTTGTAAGAAAGTTCTTCTCCTTTTTTTATGGCTCTGATAGAAACAATCCAGATTCTATCATCTTCATCTTGTTCTGTTTCGCAATTTGGAGAGCAAGAGTGGTTTATAAAACGCGCTGTGTTCCATGAAACATTGCCATCAAGGTCATATTTTTTATTTACCTCAAAAATATAAACATGTCCTTCAGTTCCTTGCTGTCCTTTTTCATATTGTTTATCAGCAATATCATCAGATTCTTTTTTTGAAATTTTCCTTCCAACATATTCAATAATTTTAGTTCCTTTTGGAATATCACAAGCTGCAAAAATACCTGTTCCGTGGATTGGAGAATTTCGAACTTCGACATATTTAGAAATTGTTGGTTTTGGCATAGAGGAATAATAGAAATAAGAGTTTTTAAATTTAAGTTAAAAAAATAGAAAAGTATAAAGATTACAAGAAAATGTTTGATTTATGGAAATGGTCAATATTAATAAAAAAATACTTACGGATTTAGTAAGACTTTCTGAAGAACTTAATGACAAATTAGAATCTTTAGAATTAGCAAGTAATTCCGAACTATGAATTCTTTAAAAATCAAAAGAAGAAATAAAAAAAGAGATTTCTCTAATTGGAATGAGTTATAAAATTCTTCCAACAAAAGAATTTGAAAAAGATATAAATGAAGTTGAAGTAATATAAAAATAGAATAAAATTAAAAATTGAAGAAGTTGCTCAAAATCCTTTAAGTTATAAACACTTACATCCTTCGCTTGATAATTATTGTAGAATTGGAAAATTAAGAATTCTTTTTTCATATAATGTTGAAAAAGAATAATTATATGTTGAAAAAATTGTTTTTGGACATAAGTATTAGTCTCCTTGGAAATTTTTTCGGGGTTTCAAAATGTAAACTTTGTCACCTTTTCGAACTTTTTCTTCGACGGGAAATGTAACTTCTTTGTCTCCTTTTTTTACAGATTTAACTGGTGATTCTTCCAGATAGATACTTTTAATTTTTCCTTCAACAACTCCTGTCTTTTTTCCAATGATTAAATATTCATCTCCTTTTGAAAGAGATTTGTTTTGCATTTGGATTTCAGATATTTGTGCTTTAGGAAAATAATGGGTTACAATACCAATAAATTCTTTTATTTTTGTTGAACGAGAACCATAAATCCCACTCCAATCACCTAGTTTTTTTCCCAAGTAATACCCTCCTTGCCAGAATCCTCGATTGAAAACTGTTTCTAGTTCTTTTTCATATTTCTGAATTTTTGATTTTGTTAATTTTTTATTTTTGTAATCTTCAATTGCTTTTTTATATGTAGAAATTATTTTATAAACATAATCAGGGGAGCGACCGCGTCCCTCGAATTTTAAAACTTTTACTCCAGAATTCAAAATTTCTGGGAGGAACCTAAGAGTTGAAATGTCTTTAGGAGACATTATGTATTGATTATCGATAGATAATTCCTTGCCAGTTTCCTGGTCTTTTACCAAATATTTCCGACGGCAAGGTTGTAAACATTGGCCCCTATTAGCAGATTGGTTATAAAGTGCTAAAGACATATAACATTTTCCAGAAATGGAAACACATAAAGCTCCGTGAACAAAAATTTCTATTTCCACTAATTTTCCAGAAGGTCCTTTAATTCCTTGTTTTTTTATTTGTTTTACAATTGAGCTGATTTGTTTTAAAGAAAGTTCACGGGCTAAAACTATTACATCTGCAAATTGAGAATAAAATTTTACAGCATCAATATTGGAAATATTTGTTTGAGTTGACATATGACACTCCAAATTAATTTCGTTGGCGTATTTTAAAACTGCAATATCACAAGCAATTACTGCTGTTATACCTGAGCTTTTTGCAGTATTGAGAATTTTTTTCATTAATTTCAAATCTCTGTCATAAATAATTGTATTCAGTGTTAAGTAAGATTTAACACCAGAGCGTGAACAAATTGAAGATATTTCTTTTAAATCTTTTAGAGTAAAATTTTTTGTAGATGCTGAACGCATATTAAGATTTTCAACTCCAAAATAAATTGAGTTTGCGCCGGATTTTATAGCTGCTGCTAAACTTTCATAACTTCCAACCGGAGCCATTAATTCTAATTTTTGCATAAATAAATTAGAGATAAAGATGTTTTAAAGTTTATTAACAACTTTCGAGAAAATTGTAAAAAGGATGTCTTTTTAGATTTTTGTTTCTAGGTTTAATAGATTCTTCAATTAGTTGCCTGTATTCTTGTTTCATCTCTTTAAATTCTTCTGTTCTTATTCTATACCCATCTTCAAAACCTTTCTCATAATCAGATTGTCCTGACAAATTATCTACCAAAGTTAAAGATGCTAAAGTAACTGAACCAGTAATTAAAATTGTATCCAAGATATTTCGTAATTTCATAAAAGCAATTTAAAAAGAGTGTTTATAAATTTTGTTTTTTTAAATTAGGGTTGTTCAATTATTTGATAATTATTTTCTTTTGCATAATTTTGCAAATCTTCGTAAAGTTGTTCTTGTGCTTTTAAACCTGTTCTATGAGAAAGAGTGATTTTTCCTGCCTGAGATTTAGGAAAATAGGTCACTAATCTGTAACTTCCTTCATAATCAGGGGTTTCAGGAGTATCATGAAAATACCTTATTTCTGCAATTCTTATTAAATCAGGATTTTTTTGTTCCAAATTGAATTCAGAATCACAAACAAATCTTCTTTTCACCTCCATATTATAAAAATAATCTTTTGGTTTAAAAATTTATATATCTTAAATTATAAAAAATAGTATGGAAAAAGTTATTTTTGGAGTTGGAGCATTTATAGGGTATTGTGTTTTTTTATTTTCTGGAGGTTTTATTTGGAGTTTGGCTTATGTAGGGGTTTTAATAATAAGTTATGGAATTGTTAGGCAGGGGAATTAGTTTTTCTATAGCTTTGGTATAAATCATCTAGTTGTTTTGTTCTTTGTTTAATTTTCTCACTTGGCAGTTGTTTTAGTTTGCTGGCAGGAGTTCTGGGGCGAGAAGAAAAAGAACTAATATTGAGAACATCTGGGTGGGTTTTTTTTATTAATTCAATAGTTTGTTGAAAATCTTCATCAGTTTCGGTTGGATAGCCAACAATTATATCTGTAGCAATTGTAGATTTTGGGAAATTTGAAAAAGGAAATTTTGAGCGAAAAATTTTTACAAATTCTTCGAACTCTTTTGCTGAGTGAATTCTTTTCATATGTTTCAGAACTCTTTCAGAGCCAGATTGAACAGGAATGTGGAGGAATTTTTGAATTTTTTCTGATTCCATAACTTTTAACAAAGATTGAAAAATTTTTCTTAGATGCCAAGGATTCATCATCCCAATCCTTATTTGATAATTGCCTGAAATAGAAACAAGTTCTTCTAAAAGTTCAGGAAGAGAACTACCAATATCTTGACCATAAGCCCCATTATCTTGGGAAGTTAAATAAATTTTTTTTGCTCCTTGATTTACTGCTGTTTGAAACTGGCGTTTTATTGCTCCTATCTCGTAAGATTTTAAAGTTCCTCTTGCCGGTTTTGTTGCGCAAAAAGTGCAGGAGTTTAAACAACCTTGACAAATTTGAATTATTGCAGTTTCTTTATGGGTTCTTAAAATTGGTTTATTTAATTTTTCTGTATTTATAGTATCTATAATTTTTGCTTGAGGAAATCGTTTTTTTAAATCAAAAGATTTAGGCAAACAACCACCTATTTCCATATTTTTATCCTGATATTTTTTAAGATAGTGCAAAATTTTTGACTGAGTTTTGTTTTTTACAGCACAAGTGTTTACAATGATTTTGTCTGCTTGATTTTCTGATGAAACTATTGTGTGGCCTTTAGCTATAAGAGACCCTGCTAAAATTTCAGAATCATTAATATTTGCTTGACAACCATAGGTTTTTATGAAGATTTTCATCAATTTGAAAAAAGGACAATGTTTAAAAATCCAATTGTTAGTTCAAAATTATGAAAAATTACGCATATTATGAAATTTGTTATGGATGTGAAAAAAGACTCCCTGGCAGAAATGAGGGGGTTGAAAAGATAGTTGAAAGTATTTTAGAAATAAAAGGAAGTGAATTCCCCTTATTTTACCATACTGGATGTGAAGAAAGAGTTTTAAAAAAATTAAAAGAAAAAATGAATGGAAAAAAATACAGAATCAAAAATTAGATTTCTAATTCATAACCTTCTTTGTCTTTTTTTGTCACTTTGCGCCAAAGCGCATTAGGGTAGCTGGAAATCAGGTGTCTTAATAATCCAAAATGTTTGTCAAGAAGAGTTGTTGCTCCTCTTTTGTTGTTTGTTAGAATACTTATTTTCATTTTTCACCTCTAGAAAAATAAAGATATTTTAGTTTAAAAGCAAAATTCTTATCTAAAACATATTTTTTAGAGTAGTTTGATTTATATAATAAGTAATTTCCGAGGAGTTCTATTTTATTTTATAGTGGTAAGAGCAAAATTTAAAGTCATTAAAATTGGAATAGATAGTTTTAAAAATAGTTAAAATCTTATATTTTTGGAGTTGGATAGCTGACTTCGCAATCAAGTTGTTAAATCAACAAGAAATGAAATGATTTCTGATTGTGAGGAAGGTCCGCACACCATAATTAAAACTATCTGTGAAAACAGACGTCTGTGAGGGCGAGCACTGGTATAGAAACGATACGCCACCTTTTTAAAAAGTGGTGCTGGAACGAGCATCTTGGTAGGTGCAAGGCTTTGAGCCGCTTAGTAGGATGTCAGCATGTTCAGTTCGAATACGATGAACAACAAAATGTGGCCTATTTCCAACTCCAATTTATAATTCTATATAAAAGAAATAATTTAAAAAGTAAGAAATTTTAATTTATTAAACGGGGCAGTAGCTCAGTGGGAGAGCACATGACTGAAGATCATGGTGTCGTGAGTTCGATTCTCACCTGCCCCATTCCAAAATATTTATAAAGAAGATTTACTAAGAATTGATGAAAAGATGGTGAAGAAAAAAACCCTAAAAAAGGAATAGCAGATTTATTACTCCTGTTATTGTAATGTATATTGAAACTTTAATTTAAAATGGCGAAAAAAAATAGTGCGAAAAAAACATCGAAGAAGTCTTCAAAAAAGAAAAGTTCAAAAACGAAGACTGTAAAAGATAAAACGAAAAGTAAAAAAGCAGCAAAAAAAGTTAATAAAAGAACTCCTAAAGTAGTTCAAAAAAGAGAGTCATTATATGGAAAATTATTTCTTAGGTTAGTTTTAATAGTTATTGGTATTTTTGGAGTTTATTGGGCTTGGAATAGTGATTGGGTTCAAGGAGTTTCAATTGTTGTTTTAGCAATTGCTATTTGGATTATTATGGAATTGATAAGAGAATTTAAAAAATGGAATTAAGAAAAATTGAAAAAAAAGGGGCTATGGAATTGAGTTTATCAACAATAGTTATAGTTGTTCTTTCTTTAACAATGTTAATTTTAGGATTTGTTTTAATTAGGAGTATAATGTGTTCTGCAATTGGTTTAACCGAACAAGTAAATGAGAAAATAAAGGCAGAACTAGATAGTTTTTTTAGTTCAACAGGAGAAGAATATGCTTGTATTGGACAATCAGGTAGTCCAGTTACTTTGGTTCCGGGGAAAAACAATTTAATCCATTGTGGTTTTAAGGCAAGTGAAGAATCAAGATATAGAGTTGATATTAAACCAAATTATGATTTAAGTGGGATTTCAAGAGATAGATTAGATAATTGGTTTAGAAGCAGAGATTTTGATAGAAGAATTTCTCCAGGAGATGACTCCCCTAAAAAAGTTGCAGAATTAGATATTGGTGAAGATGCACCTGAAAAGGCAATTATTCTTGATGTTGATATTTACAGAGATGATAATTTAGTTGGAACTTCTCAATTAGATTTTAAAATTTCTCAACAAGGAGCTGTTAGAGGATTTATTTGCTAAAAAAATAATTAAATTCTTGATTTACTTTAATTAAAAACTTAACCCAGGTAAGAAGTATTGTGAGCTAAAGCAGCTTTTGCAGATTTCAAATATTGTTGTTCAATTTTTTTGTAGGTTTCTAAATCTTTGGGAGTTACGCTTGGTTTTACTTTTTTCAGTGCTTCATCAAAATGTTTCTTTTTTATTTGTTTTACATTTATATTTTCTCTAAGCGCAATCATTGCTGTTTCTCTTGCTAAGTTTTCCAAATCTGTTCCCACATAACCTTCTGTTTGATCTGCAATTTTTGCTAAATCAATATCTTTTGCAAGAGGCATTCCTTTATCTTCAGTATGGATTTTTAATACTTGTAATCTTCCCTCTTTGTCTGGAGATGAAACTGATAAAATTCTGTCAAATCTGCCTGGTCTTAACATTGCAGGATCTAACATATCTGGACGGTTTGTTGCTCCTATAACTGTTATGTCTTTCAAATCTTCTAAACCATCCATTTCTGCAAGCAATTGGTTTAATACTCTTTCAGTTGCTTTAGAACCTGTGTCATATCCTCTTCGTGATGCTAAGGAATCAATTTCGTCAAAGAAAATTATACAAGGAGCTACTTGACGAGCTCGTTCAAATATTTTTCTAACACCTTCTTCACTTTTACCAACCCACATCGATAATAATGAAGGTCCTTTTACTTGAATAAAATTTGCATCTGATTCATTTGCAACTGCTTTTGCTAAAAGTGTTTTACCTGTTCCTGGTGGACCATAAAGCAATATTCCTCTTGGAGGGCGAATGCCGAGTCTTTTGAAATTTTCAGGATTTTGTATAGGCCATTCAACTGCTTCTTTCAAATCTTGTTTTACTTTGTTTAATCCTCCAACACTTTCCCATTTAGTATTTGGGGTTTCAACAAGGACCTCGCGCATTGCACTTGGACGAACAATTTTAAGAGCTTCTTGAAAATCTTTTTCACTTATTTTTAAATGGGATAAAGTATCTTCTGAAACTTCTTCATCTTCATTAATCTCTAATTTTGGAAGTAAACGGCGAAGAACATTCATAGCTGCCTCTTTTGCGAGAGCTGCTAGGTCTGCCCCAACAAACCCGTGAGTTCTTGAAGCAAGCTGGTCTAAATTAACTGATTTTAATAAAGGCATATTTCTTGTATGTATTTTTAATATTTGTAATCTGCCTTCTTTATCTGGAACACTTATCTCAACTTCTCTGTCAAATCTGCCTGGTCTTCTAAGAGCTTGGTCAATTGAATCTACCCTATTTGTTGCACCAATAACAACAACTTTTCCTCGTGTTTTAAGACCATCCATCATTGTTAGTAATTGTGAAACAACACGACGTTCTACCTCGCCTTGAACATCCTCTCTTTTTGGAGCTATTGCGTCTATTTCGTCAATGAAGATAATTGTAGGCGAAGATTTTTCTGCATCTGAAAAAATATCTCTTAATTTTTTCTCTGATTCTCCGTAGAACTTAGACATAATTTCTGGACCATTAATAACAACAAAATTTGCATCTGATTCATTTGCAACTGCTTTTGCTAAAAGTGTTTTACCTGTTCCAGGAGTGCCTGAAAGCAAAATTCCTTTTGGAGGTTCTACTCCTAAACGTTCAAAAATTTCAGGACGTTTTAAAGGAATTTCAATCATCTCTCTTACTTTCTTAACTTCTTCTTTTAAACCTCCTACATCTTCATAAGTAACATCAATTGCTCCTTCCTCTATTTCTCCTGTTGATTTTGAACTTACTGAAACTTCTGTGTTTTCTGTTATTACAATAGGTTTATTGGGACTTGTAGATGTGACTACAAATCTAATTTGTTGCATTCCTCCCAAACCTGCAGGGTTTAATCCCATATTTCCCAAGATATCTCCAAAAATATCTCCAAAATCACCCATATCTTCGGACATAATATCTTTTCTTCTTTGAACCCCTCCTAAAACAACCAAATCCCCTTTAGAGACTGCTCTACCTAATAAACCGCGTTTGAATGCCTCAGGATCTCCCTGAACAACAATATTCTCTTGTGCTGGAGCAATTGTTATTTTTTTGGCTTCTTGAACATCTGCTTTACTTAGTTCTACAACTTCTCCCACACCTGTTCTTGCATTTTTTCTAATAATTCCATCTATTCTAACAATCCCTTCTCCAACATCTGCAGGATAAGCTCGGTCAACAATTGCAACAGTTTCTTTGTTTCCTTTAACTAGGACCACATCTCCTCTACGCAAGTTGAGATATTTCATAGTATCATAATCTACTCTTGCAATTCCTTTATATGCATCATCTTGTGATGCTTCTGCAACTCTTAATTTTATTTTATTATTTTTCTTCATCATCAAAAACCAAAGATAATTTTTTCATTCCTTCAAAATTTAATTTAACTATTTCATTTAAAACCTTGTTTTGCTCATTTATAAAGTTCACGATTTCTCGCGGAATTGAAATAGTATATGAGTTTCCAACCATTCGGAGCTTTACAGCAAATTTCTTTTTCCTTAAATTTACAAAATTTTTATATTCTGTTTCGTCTTTTGGGTGAATGATGATACTGTGACATTTGAGACATTTTAAAGCTCTAAGTGAAAATCCATTTTTAACTACATTTCCTTTTTCCATCGGTATTTTGCAATTTTTACAAAGTATTGTATTTTCGAAAATGTCTGACATTTTTAGTATGAGCTGCCTTTTCAGGCAGCTATTTATGAAAGGGGGTTAAAGATATATCCTTAAATATATCTTTTATGTGTATACAGATAACATATACTATTTAAACTTTGTGGTGATTTACCGAAGATTTAAATATTCAATTTACAAAATAAAATAATGAAAAAGAGTTTTTTTAAGCCGATAAAAGATTTTTTAAATTTTGCATGGAATGATGATAGTTTTTGGAGTTGGGTTGTTTTTATTGGGCTGGCTTTTCTTTTTATTAAAGCTATATTCTTCCCCTTATTGATAGGGATTACTGGAAGTTCTTTGCCTTTGGCAATTGTTGAATCTTGCTCAATGTATCATGGGGAGCAATTTGAAGAATGGTGGGAAGATAATGGAAAATGGTATGAGCAAAGAGGAATTTCAAAACAAGAGTTTGAAGATTTTCCCTTGAAAAAAGGTTTTACAAAAGGGGACATTTTTTTGATTGTAGGGGTTGATAAAGAAGATATTGAAAAGGGAGATGTTATAGTTTTTAATGGGGGAGGAAAGCCAATAATACATAGAGTTGTGGGGTTAAATCCTTTGGAAACAAAAGGGGACAACAACCCCGACCAATTACCAAAAGATATTGAAGAAAATATAAAAGAAAAACAAATTATAGGAAAGACTACCCAATTAAAAGTTCCATTATTGGGGTGGATTAAATTAGTTTTTTTCGAACCTTTTCGAGATGAATATGGAAGGGGATTTTGTAAACAAAGGTAAACTTTAAAAACCTAAAAAAATTAATCAAAAAATCGGAGATAATAAAAATTATTAATTAAAATGGAATTTTGTCCAAAATGTGGTTCTGTTCTTGTGAAAAAAGAAAAAAATTATGGTTGTGCTAGGTGTGGCTATAGTACAAAAGATAAAGTTAAGTTGGAAAGCAGTGAGAACAACAAAGAATCTCAAGAAATAGGTGTTGTAAAAGAAAAAGACACAGATGTTTTTCCAGTTGTGCCTTTTGATTGTAAAAAATGTGGAAACAAAAAATCTTATTTTTGGACTGCGCAAACACGAGCTGCTGATGAGGCTGAAACCAAATTTTTCAAATGTACAAAGTGCAAACATACTGTAAGAGAGTATAAGTGATTATTAAAAAATTCTAATTATGGCCCCGGAGGGATTCGAACCCTCGACACCTGCCTTAAGAGGGCAGTGCTCTAACCAGACTGAGCTACGGAGCCTTTGCGTCTCTCCACTCGTTTTCCTCTCAAGTTCGGAAAAGAGCTACGGAGCCTTTATGTCTCTCCACTCGTTTTCCTCTCAAGTTCGGAAAAGAGCTACGGAGACTTTATGTCTCTCCACTCGTTTTCCTCTCAAGTTCGGAAAAGAGCTACGGAGACTTTATGTCTCTCCACTCGTTTTCCTCTCAAGTTCGGAAAAGAGCTACGGAGACTTTATGTCTCTCCACTCGTTTTCCTCTCAAGTTCGGAAAAGAGCTACGGAGACTTTATGTCTCTCCACTCGTTTTCCTCTCAAGTTCGGAAAAGAGCTACGGAGCCTTAAAAGTAATATAAAGAATTGACTTATAAATTTTTAGTTATTGAAAAAAGAAAAATCACCCCTTAAAAAATTAACTAACAAGTTCTTTGATTTTTGCAATATGGTCAGCTGCATCTATTCCTTTTTTTGTTAGCTTTATTAACTTGATTCTGCCTTTTTTTTCAAAAGTTACTAAACCAAGTTCTTCTAAAGTTTGCAAAATTTTAACAGCATGGCTATAGGTGCAATCAACTTCCTTTGCTAACACTGAGCCATATCTAACTCTTGAAAGTTTTCTAAGAGCTATCATCATAAGTGCTGGCTTTCTTCTAAAAAAGATATCAAAATTGTCTTTCATTTTAGATATATGTGATTTAATCTATATATCGGAATAATCAATGAACTTTTAAATGTTTCGGGGGTTTAAAAAGAAAAATTAAAATACTTTCACTACTTCAAGACAGTGTAAAAATTCAAAAGATTTATTAATAAACTTACTAGAGAATGACTAGAGAATGAAAATTTTAGCAGCTGGAGATATACATGGAGACCTGAAAATAGTTGAAAACCTAGTTAAAAAAGCAGAAAAAGAAAAAGTAGACTTGGTTTTATTAAATGGTGATTTGACTTTTCTTGAAGAATCAATTGAAAAAATAGTCGGACCTTTTGAGAAAATAGGGAAAAAGGTTTTGCTTCTTCCAGGAAACCATGAGAGTTTAGCGACAATTGATTTTCTTACTAATAAATATTATAATGCACAAAATTTGCACGGAAAATATTTTATCATGGGAGATGTTGGTATTTTTGGAGTGGGAGGAGCTCCAGAAGTTGGACCATTTTCAAGATTTTCAGAATCAGAATTGTATAATTTATTAAAGGAAGGAAATAAAAAAATAAAAAATAAAAAAATAAAAATTATGGCAACACATGCTCATCCTAAGAACAGTTTAATTGACGATGTATCACCTATTTTGTTAGGAAGTTTAGGAATTGAAAAAGCTATTAAAAGATTTAAGCCAGATATTGCTTTATGTAGCCATGTTCATGAAGCTTGGGGAATTGAAGAAACATTTGGAAACACTAAATTAATAAATGTTGGTCGCGAGGGCAAAATTATTGAAGTTTAGATAACTTTTTATATAGTAAAATTTGGAGCTATTTATGGAAAGAAAAAAACGAGAAATAAAAGATAGAGTAAAATTTTTTTCTGAAAAAGAAATTAAAGGGAATTATGTGCCTGTTGATGAAGATGACTTAAAATCTGCTGTTAATATTCCTTTTAAAGAAAAACAAAGAGAGATTATTGAAAAAAAAGGAACTAGAAAATTGCAAAAGAAAAGAACTAGAAAAAAAAGTGTTAAAAAAACAACAAAAAAAAGAGGGAAAAATGGCTGGAAAGATAAGTTTAAAATTCCAGGTCCTAAAAAATTAAAAGAAAAGGGTCCGGTATTGATAATTACTGAAAAACCTCAAGCTGCTCAAAAAATTTCCAATGCATTGGCTGAAAGAGAGGTTAAGAAAAGTTTGTTAAATAAAGTTGCTTATTATGATTTAGAAAGAGGAGGAAAAGCTATTCAAATTGTTTGTGCTGTAGGCCATTTATTTAATCTTGCACAAGTTAAAGCAAGAAACAAATGGCCAACCTTTGAGATTGAATGGGCGCCCAATTATTTAGTTAGAAAAAATGATTTCACAAAAAGATATTTTGATGTTATTGCAAAACTTTGTAAAAATGCTTCTGAAATAATTGTTGCAACAGATTATGATGTGGAAGGAGAAGTTATTGGGATGAATGTTGTAAGGTATATTTGTAATCAAGAAGATGCTGAAAGAATGAAGTTTTCAACCCTAACAGCTAATGAAATTCAAGAAGCTTATGAAAATAAAAGCAAAAGTTTAGATTGGAGCCAAGGAATTGCAGGAGAGACAAGACATTATTTGGATTGGATTTATGGGATCAATTTGTCAAGGGCTTTAATGGAAGCTGTTAAAACTACTGGGAAATTTAGGTTACTTTCTATTGGGAGGGTTCAGGGGCCTGCTTTACAAGTTATTGTTAGAAGAGAACATGAAATTGAAAGTTTTGAACCAAAAAAATACTGGCAAGTTTTTTTAGATATTTGTCAAGATAATAAAAAAGTAAAGGTACAACATAATAAAGACCTTTCAAAAGAAAAAGAACTTGAAAAATTCAAAGATTTAAATGGGAGAGAAGGAGATGTAACAACTAAAAAGAGCAAAAAGGAATTAAGTCCTCCTACCCCTTTTGATTTAACAACTTTACAAACAGAAAATTATAAATTTAACAAAATTACCCCTGCACAAACATTAAAAATTGCACAAAATCTTTATCTTAATGGTTTAATTTCATACCCAAGAACAAGTTCACAAAAAATACCTAAAGAAATTGGTTATGAAAAAATTCTTCAGAGATTAAAAGAAAAATTTGATTTTGCAAAATTGGCTATTAATAAAGAACCTGTAGAAGGGAAGAAAAAAGACCCAGCGCATCCCTCAATTTACCCCACAGGAGAATTTCAAGAACTAGGAGGAGATGAAAAAAAAGTTTATGAGTTAATTGTTAAAAGATTTATTTCTTGTTTTTGTGAAAAAGCTGTTTTAGATAATAAAAGGATAGAATTTAAAATTGATGATTTAAAATTTAATGCAAAAGGAGTTGAAATTGAGAAAAAGGGTTGGATGAGTGTTTATCCCTATAAAATTGATGAGAACGAACTACCAGATATGGAAGGAAAAGCAAAAATTAAAAATACAAATATTGAAGAGAAATATACTCAACCTCCTAAAAGGTATACTCCTGCTTCAATTGTTTCACTATTGGAAAAAAAGAATTTGGGAACTAAAGCTACACGTTCAAGCATTATTGAAACTCTTTATAATCGAAAATACATCAAAGACAAAAGTATTAAGGCAACAAGTTTAGGAATTTCTTTAATTGATAGTTTGGACAAAAATTGTCCAATAATAATTGATGAAAAATTAACAAGAAATTTTGAAAATCATTTAGAAGAAATAAGAAATTCAAAAAATCCTGTAAAAAAAGAAGTAGATATTTTAGAAAAAACAAAAAAGATGATTTACAAGATTGGAGAAGATTTTGAAAAGAATAAAGAAAAAATTGGAAAAGATTTGGTTGAAGCAACTACAAGATTATGGGAGCAAGAAAAGAAAGACAATGAAATAATGGCTTGTCCAATATGTAAAAAAGGAACTTTAACTATAAAATATAATCGAGGTGCAAAAAGGCACTTTGTTGCTTGCGATAATTATCCAGATTGCAAGACAACATTTACCCTTCCTCCAAATGGATTAATTAAAAAAACTGAAAAAAAATGTGAAGCGTGTAATTGGCCGTTATTAATGTCAATAAAAAAAGGTAAAAGACCTTGGATATTTTGTTTTAATCCAGAATGTGAGAGCAAAAAACAATAACTATCTTTTTGGAGGAGTATATCTTTTACTTTTATCCAAAGATTTTTTGGTTGTCGGGGATTTTTGAGGAGGTAATGGTTTTTTCATTATTGGTTTCTGGGATTTAAAAGGCGGTTTGCCTTGTCCAGAAAAATTAGGTGATTGTTTGGGAGGCGTTATTGGTTTTTTAGGATTAAATCCTTGCTTGCCTTTGTTTCTTTCACTGTTGTCTTTTTTAATTACTTGATAAATTATAAACCCAACAACAGCAATTATGAGGATTACAATAATTGCAATTATTATCCATAACCAGTAGTTAGTTTCTTTATCATCTTCCCCCCCTCCATTTATTGGAGGATACTCTCCATTTATATCTTCTTGATAACCACATTTGTCTGGGACTTTTGGAAATTTTTTCCATTCACCATTAACACAAATAGCAACATTTTCCCCTATGCAATCTGCAGCTCCTTGATTAGAGCATTCTGACCCTTCAGTTACTTTTCCAGTTACAATATTTTTTTGAGAATCCTGAACATTTAAAAAAATTACAGCTGAGAAAATCAAAACTAATCCTAAAAGAATAACCCCCGCTCTTTTTTTATCCATGTTATTTGGAGGGATTAACTATTTATAAATGTTTTTAAAAAATTCCTTTTTTCTTAAGGCCTTTATCAATTATGCTAAACGAAAATTCTTTTTCAGGAAGACTTCTGTGCTTTTTTAAAATTGCTGTTCTTTTTCCCAAACCAGATTTTAATTCTATGTGGCACTTGCTCCAATATTTTAATAAATCTCCTCCAACCATGTTTGATTTTTTTTCTTTTCCTTCAAAAAGATCTTGTTGAGAAAGAAAACCGTAGTAAATTTGATTTGTAACTAAAACTGGTATTTTTTTCTTTCTGGAAATTTCTGCAAGAAGGCGTAATTGATTTGCAAGTTCTCTGTTTGAATTTCTAATTTTTATTTCATCTTTATTTTGTATCGCTTCTGAAAGTTCTAAACGGTAAAGCATTGTCATTCCATCAACAACTATTAAAGAAACATTTGAATCTTGTTTAATTTCCCTTAGCAAGGTTTTGAAATTATCTTTTTGTTCTTCAAATGAAGTGGGAGTTAGTAAAAAAATATTTTTAATTGCAGGTTCATAATTCTCTTCTGTGAGTTGTCTAAACCTTTCAATTGAAAATCCTCCTTCAGTATCCATAAAAATCACCTTATTTGATTTTAGAGTTTGTGTTGCTGCTGCAAGCATACAAAAATTTGTTTTTCCGCTTCCAGCAGGTCCGTAAAAAGTTGTTATTATGTCTTTATCATAACCTCCGTTGAGCCAATTATCTAATTCTTGATTTCCTGCTGAAATTTTGAAGTTTTCCATTAGAAATTAAATATTCAGGGGTTTAATAAAATTTATAAAGTATTGTTAATAGGTTTTATTAATGTCAGAGAAAAAAGGGGCAAGTAAATTTGAAGAGTTAAAAAACGCTTCTCGAATTAAAGATTTATATTTTAATGCAAATAAGTTTTTGAAAGATATTGAAAAAGAAAAGGTTAGTTATTCGGTTATTACTTTTTTAGTTTTTTATTTAGTTTATAAATTAATCACGTTAGGAATTGTTTTTGCTCAAAATGGATTTTCCGAAGTAATTTCAACAACAGGTTCGATTTCTATTGTGATTTTCCAACTAATTACTCAAATTATATTTACATTAATATTTTTAGGAATATTATTTTTGCCATTATATTTATTTGTAAAAATATTTAAGGGAAAAGAATTTGGGCAGACTTTAAAAATATTTGCTTATGGTTCGCTTATATTTCTAATTTATTCATTTATTTCAGTTATATTAAATATAGCTTTTCCAATTGATAATACTGCTATTAATGTTGCTGCAAATAACGCAGAATTAATAAAAGAATTTTTTTCTCAAACAGGGGTTTTGATATCTTTGGCTTTATTAGTTATTGGAGGAATTCATTTTTTAGTGTTTTTGACAAAAGGAATTTCAAAAACTAACAAGTTTTCAAAATTAAAATCTTCATTAATTGTTATTTCTTCAATGATTGTAGGAGGAATTGTTGTTTTATTTGTTTTATCTGTTATAATGGCACCATACATTGCTAATTCTGCAGCCTAACCACAGATTTATTAAAGGAATTTATCTTTATTTTTTATATGAAGAAAGCGGTTAAAATATTGATTAAGGGAACTGTACAAGGAGTTTTTTTTAGAAACTTTGTTAAAGAGAATGCTGATAAACTTGATTTAAAAGGATTTGTGAGAAATATTGAAGGGAATAAAGTAGAGGTTTTTGCTGAAGGAGATATTGATAGTGTTGATAAATTTTATGGGATTTGCAAAAAAGGCCCAAAACATGCAGTAATAAAAGAAGTTACATTAAATGAGCAACCTTTTCAAGATTTTAAAGAGTTTAAAGTTTTGAGAATTTAATTCAAAAAATTATTAAATGGAGTTTTTGTTAAAATAAAATGGGAAGGGAAAAACAGATAGTTGATAATCGATTGAGGAAAATTAAAGAGCTTAGAGATTTAAATATAAATCCTTATCCTTATAATTTTGATAAAAAAAATTCTACAAAAGAATTACAAAAGAAATATTTAGATTTAAAAAATGATGAAGTGACAGAAGATATAGTTTCGGTTGCTGGAAGAATTGTGGTAAAAAGAGACTTGGGAAAAATCAGTTTTGCTACTTTAAGAGATGTAGATGGAAATATACAAATAATTTCTCAGCAAGGAGAAACTAGTGAAAACCAAAGGGAATTTTTTAAAAAATATGTAGATATAGGAGATTTTGTAGGTGTTAAAGGAAAAATTGGAAGAAGTGCTAGGGGAGAGCTGTCTGTGATAATTGAAAAAGTAGAAATTTTAAGTAAATCAATTTTACCCCTACCTGAAAAGTTTCATGGATTAAAAGATAAAGAAGAAAGGTATAGGAAAAGGTATTTAGATTTAATTATGAATCCTGAAGTAAAAGAAGTTTTCTTAAAACGAGAAAAAATTATTAAATCTATAAGAGAGTATTTGGATAGAAAAGAATTTATTGAAGTAGAAACCCCTTACTTACAAACAATTTATGGAGGGGCAGAGGCTAGGCCATTTAAAACTCATTTAAATGCTTTAGATATTGATTTGTTTTTAGCTATTTCTCCAGAATTATATTTGAAGAGATTAATAATTGGAGGTTTTGAAAAAGTTTATACTATTGCAAGAAATTTCAGGAATGAGGGAATTGATAAGTGGCATAATCCAGAATTCACAATGATGGAGATTTATCAGGCATACACTGATTATAAAGATATGATGAAATTATTTGAAGAGATTTATGAATATGTTTGTAAAAAAATTAATGGAAGTACAAAAATAAAAGTTCAGGGTAAGGAGATTGATTTTAAAACTCCTTGGAAAAGAATGACAATGGCAGAAGCAATTAAAAAGTTTGCAAAAATTGATGTTAATAAAAAGAGTAAGGAAGAATTAAGGGAGATTTGTAAGAAAGAAAAAATAGAAGTTAAAGGAGATTCGTGGGGGAATTATGTTTGCGCATTATTTGAAGATTTGTGTGAAGATAAAATTGTGCAACCTACTTTTATTATTGACCACCCTTGTGAATCTACTCCATTGTGTAAAGAACATAGAAATGATTCTGAGTGTAAGTTAATTGAAAGATTTGAACCTTTTTGTTTAGGAACTGAGTTGGGAAATGCTTACTCTGAATTAAACGATCCTGTGAAACAAGAAGAATTATTGAAGGAACAACAAAAAAGATTAGGGGCAGGAGATGAAGAGGCAAATCCTTATGATGAAGATTTTGTTGATGCTTTGAAAATTGGTATGCCTCCAACAGGGGGGCTGGGAATGGGGATTGATAGAATGATAATTTTACTTACAGGACAAGAATCGATTAGAGATGTTCTTTTATTTCCATTTATGAAACCAGAGGAAAGGAAAAATGAAAAATCTAATAATAAAAAATAATGTGAAAGCAATTGTGAAAGAACTTGATAAAGAAAATTCAATAAGTTCTGTTTCAAGTGATGTTGCTAAAGAATTAGAAAAAAAAGCATTAGAAATTGTTGAAAAAGGAATTGAAAGAGCGCGTAAAAATAATAGAAGAACTTTATCTGGAAGAGATTTATGAAGTTTAAAAGAAGTGAAGCAATATTGCTTTAGTTTAATATACTTTAATAAAAAATAATTCAATAAATTTATAAGTAATGAATATTTTTTGATATTGAAAAAATAAAGGAGATAAAAATGTTTAACCCATTCATACAATTTGGACTTATAATTTTAATAGTTTTGGGAGTATCTATTGTAATAAGAATGCTTAAACAGCCTTTAATAATTGGTTATATTTTATCAGGAATTTTAGTAGGCCCACTTGTTCTTAATTTAATTCAAGAAAGTGAAACTTTAAATGTCTTTTCTGAAATGGGGATTGCTTTTTTGTTATTCATAGTTGGATTGCATTTGTCTCCAAAAGTAATAAAGGAAGTTGGTCCTGTTGCTTTAGCAACTGGAATGGGCCAAATCATTTTTACTGCAACAATTGGTTATTTTGTTGGAATTTCATTGGGATTTCCACCTTTAACTGCCCTGTATATTGCTACAGCTTTAACTTTTTCATCAACAATTATAATCTTAAAACTCATTACAGATAAAGGGGCACTGGACAAATTATATGGAAAAATATCAGTAGGATTTTTACTTGTTCAGGATTTTGTCGCAATTCTAATTTTAATTATAATCTCTTCTATTAGTTCAGGAGGTGATTCATCTTCAATGGGGGGGCTATTTTTAATGACTCTTCTAAAAGGTTTTGGAGCAATTTTAATATTTGGTCCAATAAGCTATTTTGTTCTACCAAAATTGGAAAATTTTCTATCTGAATCCCAAGAGTTTTTATTTTTATTTTCAATTGCATGGGGGTTTGGTTTGTCAATTTTATTTTTGTATTTGGGATTCTCAATTGAAGTGGGAGCATTAATTGCAGGGATTTTACTTTCTTTAGCACCATATAGTTATGAGATGAGTTCTAAATTAAAACCTTTAAGAGACTTTTTTTTAATTTCTTTTTTTATAATTTTGGGAAGTCAAATGACCTTTACAAATATAAATGCATTAATTGTTCCAGTAATTATATTTTCTCTTTTAGTTGTTGTGGGCAATCCATTGGTTGTAATGAGTTTAATGGGCTTAATGAAATATTCTAAAAAAACTTCGTTTATGTCAGGTTTAACTGTTGCCCAAATTGGAGAGTTTTCTTTGATATTTTTAGCATTGGGAGTTAAGGTCGGCCATGTTTCTCAAGAAATACTTTCTTTTGTAACATTAATTAGTTTATTTACAATTTTTGGATGCACTTATCTAATAATGTATTCAGAACAAATCTATAATTTTATTTCAAGACCTTTATCTATTTTTGAAAGAAAAAATATTAAAGAAAAAGATATTCCAAAAAGGGATTACGATTATATCCTTTTAGGATATAATAGAATAGGATTTTCGATTGTAAAGGCATTTTCAAAAATAACAAATAATTTTTTAGTTGTAGATTATAATCCAAATGTTGTTAAAGATTTACAAAAAGAGGGAATTAATGCAGTTTATGGAGATGTAGATGATTCAGAATTCTTAGAGGATTTGAAAATTTCCAAATCTTCTGTAATTGTTTCAACAATTCCTGAAAAAGAAACAAATAAATTAATTTTAGATGTTTTGGGAAGAAATAAATCAAAACCAATTGTTATTCTAACAGGAAGGCAAATCAAAGATGCTTTAGAATTATACCAGGCTGGAGCAGATTATGTTACCTTGCCTCATTTTTTAGGAGGAGAATACACCTCAAAACTAATTGAAAGAGCAAAGAAGAATAATAAAGTATATCGGAAAGAAAGAGCAAAGGAATTAAAAATCTTAGAAGAAAGATTGAAAATTGGACATAAACATCCAGAAGTGGAGAAAGATAAAAAACAGTGAAAAGATAAATAATTTTGAATCTTTGGGAAATAATCAAATGGAGAATTTAAGTTACATCGCCATATTTTATATTTATGGAAAAAGAAATTAAAGGATTAACTGAAAAAGAAGCTAAACAAAATTTGAGCAAATATGGATTTAATGAAATAAAAGAAATTGGAAAAATTTCTCCTATTCAAATTCTTGTTCGGCAAATAAAAAGCAATTTTATGGTCTACTTACTTTTAGTTGCAATGATTATTTCTTTTTTTGTTGGAAAAGACATAACTGGTTATGTAATTTTTGTAGTTGTTTTAATAGTTGTTTTAACAGGTTTTATTCAGGAATATAAAGCTGAAAGAGCGATTGAGAGTTTAAAAAAAATGATAATGCCTATTTCGATTGTTATAAGAGAGGGTAAAGAACAAGAAATTCCTACAAAAGAAATTGTTCCAGATGATATTTTAGTATTAAGGACAGGAGAAAAAATTCCTGCAGATAGTTTAGTTTTGTCAGAGAAAGATTTGCTTGTTAATGAAGCAGTTTTAACAGGGGAATCTAAAGGGGTAAAGAAAAAACCAATAAAAAAAGATAAACAATTAAATGAAGAGAATATGGTTTTTTCTGGGTCTTATGTTCTTAATGGAAAGTGCATAGCAAGAGTAAAATATACTGGAATGGATACCAAATTTGGAGAAATTGCTGGGATGATTTCAAGTTCAGAAAAGGAATTGCCTTTGCAAAAAAAATTGAACAGTATTTCAAAATTAATGGCTTTTGTGGGAATTGGGATAGCAACACTAATAGGTTTAATCATTTTATTTCAGTCAGAAATTTCTGACGACATTATTATAAATGTTTTGATTTTGACAATTGCAATTTCTGTTTCTGCTTTTCCAGAGGGTTTACCAGTTGTTTTGATTACAACTCTTGCAAGAGGAACTTCGAGAATGTCTAAAAAAAATGCTATTGTAAATAGAATGTCAGTTATTGAAACATTGGGTGAAACTACTGTTATTTGTGCAGATAAAACAGGCACAATTACAAAAGGGGAAATGACGGTAAGAAAAATTTTTACAGGAGATAGTGTTATTGATGTTTCTGGCAGAGGTTATGAAAAAGAAGGAGAATTTAATTCAAACAATAAAAAAATTAATCCTGAAAAATATAATTCTCTTAATTTATTATTAAAGGCAGGTATTTTATGCAATGATTCAAATATAAAAAGAAAAGGAAAAGAGGGTGTTTTTGAAATTTCAGGAAGTCCTACAGATGGTTCTTTATTAGTTATGGCTTCAAAAGCAGGAATTTTTAAAGAGGATTTGGATGCAAAAAAAATTGATGAGATTCCTTTTTCCTCTGAAAGAAAAAGAATGAGTGTTGTTTACAAAGAAAACAATAAAATAAGGGTTTATTCAAAAGGAGCGTTAAGTCAGATGCTGGACAGATGCAAATATATTGTGAAAGAAAATAAAGAGTTTAGACTTCTAGAAGATGATAGAAAAAAAATTATCTCTGAAAATGAAAAAATGACTTCTAGGGGACTAAGAACTATTGCGCTTTGTTATAAAGAAACTAAATCAAATAAAAAAGGAGATATTGAAAAAGATTTAATATTTTTGGGAATTGTGGGAATTGAAGACCCTCCAAGAGAGGGGGTTAAAAATGCTTTGGATGTTTGCAAAAAAGCAGGAATTAACATAAAAATGATTACTGGAGATGATAGAGATACTGCTTTGGCTATAGCAAAACAAATAAATTTGAAACCAGGTAAAATCCTTTTAGGAGATGAATTAGAAAATATTTCTGATAAAGAGTTAGAAAAGATTATCCAAGAAGTAGGTATTCTTGCAAGGGTAAAGCCAGAACATAAGTTGAGAATTGTTAAGGCATTAAAGAAAAATGGAGAAATTGTAACTATGACTGGCGATGGTGTTAATGATGCTCCTGCATTAAAAGAGTCCCATATTGGGGTGGCTATGGGAAAAAATGGAACAGATGTTTCTCGTTCAGTTGCAGACATTACATTAAAAGATGATAATTTTGTAACTCTTGTAGATGCTATCAAAGAAGGGAGAACTATTTTTAATAATATAAGAAAATTTGTAACTTATCAGTTATCTGTTAATTATTCTGAATTAATGATTTTATTTTTTGGCGCATTACTTGTTCCTTTTTTTGGATGGCCTATTCCTTTATTATTAGCTCTACAAATTCTTTTTATGAACATAATCACAGATAATATCCCTGCAATAACTCTTGGATTAAATAAGTCTTCAAAGGATATAATGAATGAAAAACCAAGGAGGGGGGCAAAGATTCTCAATGCAAATTTTATAATTCTTTTGGGGTTCTCAGGATTTTTTATGGCATTGCTTACACTAGGAACTTTTTATTTTACATTCAATATTTTGGGCCAGACAGTAGAAAATGCAAGAACAACTGCTTTGTTAACTTTGATAATGCTGGAAATTTGTGGAGCTTTTAATTTCAGGAGCTTTAGAAAAACAACATTAAATCGTTCACCATGGGTTAATCCTTATTTAGCAATAGCTTCACTAATTTCTCTGATAGCCACTTTTTTAATAATTTATACCCCACTAAATAAAATTTTTGAAACTGTACCCTTGCCTTTTTCAGACTGGATAATTGCATCAGTTTTTGGATTGTTACTAATCTTGGTGTTTGATATTTTAAAAAAGATTAATAACAAAAAGAATTTTTTACAATTTGATTAGTTTAATGAAGCTTTCCAGATTAAATTTATTTTGGCTTTGTTTATTAAATCCTATCGGTGTTTTGATAAAATATTGCAATTTTCTTTTTGTCTTCACGAACCAAATTGTAACCTCAGAATTTAATGAAATTGGGAGATATTTGAGACAGAGAGTTAATGAAATAAGGATAAGAAATTTTGATAAAGCAAGGATTATTGCAAAATGGGAAGATTTTAAACAAATAAAGTGACTTTTCCGAAAAAAGGTTGTCAACAAAAGCTATATGAATCTACCCAAATTTTGGAAAGAAATTTAGAAATAGTTGTGGGAAAACAGAAGTTGAAATTTAAAAACTGGATTAGGAAATTATTTGATTTTGATAAAAACAAATCTTTTTATTTAATCAATTATAGTTTTTACTATTGGAATTTTTCCCAAAAGGTTTATTATTTTCTAATTTTTTATTAAATTTATTAGATTTTTCATTTTTCTTTTCCTATAAAGAATAAAGATTATAATAGCTCCAAAAATTAAAACCACTATAAATAATAAAATAATTAAATAAATCTTAAAATTATTTTTTTCTTTTTCCTTATCTGGTAAAAGATAATCACAACTTTTTTTTAAACTGGGCTTTTCTAATTCAGTACTACAATTATTCAAATCTTCACATGTCCTTGTTTGAAAACCACTTTCTGGACAAATTTCTGGTTCCCAAGAACTACAACTCCAATTTTCAGTACAATTGATTGTATTGCTTATTATTCCCTCGCCTTCACCCTCGCCTTCGCCACTTTTTTCGGGTTTTGTTAATCTCCCTATTTTCACCAAAGTTACATTATCAAAATAAAAATTACTGTTTTTTCCAGACAAGTCATCAATAACTATTTTTAACTTATATTCTCCAGTATCCAATCCAAATTCATTTTCAAAATTATCCCAATTTTCATTGAACATTTGTTTTCCAATCAAACTTTCAGATTCTCCCTTGATATAATATTTTATTTCTCCTTGATAAACATCTGACTTAGAATAAATTGAGAACAAATATTTTCCAGCATCTATATTCATATTTTTTGAGTAAATTGTTCTTTTTCCTATTTCTCCAAATCTCTTATGTTCCCAACCATACATTCCGGAAACTTTATCTTCAACCAAATTTGAGTAAACATTACTTCCAGCAATGTCTCTTTGGTAATTTGTATCTTCCCAATCCCACCAAATAGGGTCAAATTCTTTATAATGGATATCTTCCCCAGTATTGTTTACTATTGTTCTAAATGCTTCAAAATCAGGATTTTTTATTTTATTTTTTTCTTCATAATGCATTCCTTCATTAAATCCCTTAATTGCTTCTTCTGTATGGTTTTTCCAATATTCCATTCCTTCCTCTCCAAAGTTTCCAAATTGCCCACTTTCATAAAGATTTATTCCATTAATAAAAACAATAAATCCTTGAGCTCCACCCTTTCTTAAAATTCTTCCCATTTCTCTACTAACACTTGGGTCAAACCAAACGCTCCAATCTTTTGAAGAAGATTTATAGAATTCATTATCAATTAATTTACTATATCTTTCCTTAAAATTAAAACTAATCCAAGGTATTGAATTTTCAAGGTAATTATTTTCAGCATTTTTTTCAAATATTCTTAAATCTGGCATAGAATAAATATAGGGATTTTTGAAATCTGAACCTACTGAATCTGGAAAATGTCTTTTGTAAATAATTCTCATAGAACCGTCGGGTTTATTTATCCACCTGTAGCTTCCTCTTTCATAACCACTTGTAGAAAGCAATATTGTAGAATTTTCGCTTGTTTTTTTAACTTCATAAACTAAATCTTTTCCTCTTTGACTTCTTAAATCATCATACTTTTCCTCACTCCCATATCTTTCTTCAAATACTTCTTCACCAGAACAATTTGATAAAACATGTTGAATTCCATCAACTGAACTATAAATCTCATTAACTAATAAAATAGCATCTGGTTTAGCTCTTAAAGTTACATTGCGCGTGTTATTCAAGGTGTTTTTCCATCTTATTCCCTCATAAGCAGGGTTATAATTGCCATGCATCCATAAAGTATCTTCACAATTGCTTTCTGACCCATTAAAGCCCAATCTATCTGTTTCTTCATCCCAAGGAGCACTTTGCATTTCTATAGGTCCTCCCCAACCATATGCTCCGGCACTTGTTTCTAGTGCAATTTTATAATTTTTTTCTCTGAGATATGGAAGCAATTCAGCTTCTGCATCTTGTTCTGGTCGGAACATAACACTTGCGTGAGTTAATCCAGTCTCCATCATTTCATCCAACATTTCCCTATATTTTTTAGCAAATTCTCCTTCATAATTTCTTCTTGATGACGAATTTAACATATGTAGTTGGATAGGCCAAAAAGTAAAAACAGGTTTGCAATCTACGGGGCAATTGTCAATATTTTCTCCAAATTTGGATTCACAAACGCCATTATTATTACAACCTCCTTTAAAAGAAGATTTTATTATTTTTCTACTATCTTCAAGGTTTAATTTAACATCATAAAATTTTACTTCATCGATTTTACCATTAAATTTTTCACTGGATGAATTTTTATATCCAATTCTGTCTTGTTCATTGTTTTCAATATTTTCTTCATTTGTTAAATAAAATGAATCAATATATTCTCCATCTACATAATAAGAAACAGAGTCATATAGTTTAAATTTGCTTCTTTCATAGGATAAAATAACATGATGCCATTGGTTTGTTGAAATATTAGCAGGTTTTAGTTCTCTTGTTTCTTCTCCATTATTGAAGTCAAATCTTAGATTTTTGTTCTCAGTATATAATCCAAAATATTTTTCATTTCCACTACCAGAACTATAAATATATCTTTTTTCTTCATCTTTTGTCTTAAACCACATTGACAGGGAAAAACTTTTTTTCCCATTAGTTAAATTCAAATTTGGGAGTAAAACATAACCTTTTTCCAAATCCAAAACTTTTCCTTTTTTAGAATCTTCAACAAATTCTAAATCCCCTTCTTCATCTCCATCATTTTCTCCAAAAGAGTCATCTAAATTATTATCAAATTTATAATAAGTGACCAAAGATGATTCTTTATATAATTCATTTATTTCTTGGTCGTTCAAAGCTTTTTTATAAATTCTTAATTCATCTAAGGAAGCATTAATTTCTCCCTTTGAATCCCCTATTATAAATGGTTCCGGATTTGTAGTATCTCCTAATTTTTCTATAATTATTTTATTTTGGAAAAAACCGTTTTTATAAGTTTGCGCAACATTATTTTCTTTATCAACTACAAAAACATAATGATTAAATTCTTTATTAGAAATTTCTCCAGCTTCCATATTAACATCTGTAAAATCTTTCCCATCCTCAACAGAACATTTTACAATATTGTTATGTATTCCACAAAAATATCCATGATCTAATCCTCTATGATTCTTATTAAAGAGGAATTTTATATTTCCATCAACATTTTCTCCTTTTGCCCAAAAACTTATACTAAAACTTTTATTTCCAAAATTTAGACTATTTTTGTCTCCCACATCAGCGTAACCTCCCTTTTCATCAAAATCAACTGCATTTTTTATCTTTCCTTCAACAAATTCTAAATCCCCATCTCCATCATTTTCTCCAAAAGAGTCATCTAAATTATTATCAAATTTATAATAAGTGACCAAACTCCCAAATGTTAATTCTTCTGAGGGAGAAAGTTGGGGTTTTTCTTTAATGAGGGATAAACCTATAAGAATAATTATTGTTAGGACTAACATTGAAATTAAAAAAATAACTCTTTTTTTCTCCATCATATTTATAATGTTTCTGCTTTTATAAAATATTCCTGGATAATAAATTATGGAAATGCGTGTTATTAAAATTTATTTTGAAAAATTTGTAAAAGAGATTATTGGAGAAAACAAATTAGTTACAATTTATTATTACAATGCTCCGCTAAAAGAGAACTTTAACAAATATGTTTATTGGAATCAAAAGGGGGCTTTTTGCCCTTCTGGAAAAAATTCCAAAATGTAAGGTTGTTTTATGCAAAAGACAAAAAAGAGTTGATACTGAAGAAGAATATTATATAATAAAAGGCGACGACACCTATTTATCTTTGGATATGTTAAGAGATGTTTGTAAAGACAAATACGACAAAGCGATTTTAATTTCAGGAGAGGGGGATTTTACTCAATTAGTAAATTATGTTAGATAAGAAAAGAAAGAAGTTAATATTTATGCTTTCAAAGATTTAACTTCTGTGGATTTGATTAACAAAGCGAATAAACATTTTTGGATTGACAAAAAGATGATTAACAAAATGTTTTTTAGAAAGAAAATGAAATAGTCTTTTTGGGAGGAATTATTTATTTAACTCTTGAGAGACTTTTGCTTCAAATTCATTAAGATAATTTTTTGTGCAAGGCTTATCTTTTTCAGTAGAAAACCATTCGTTATTGCAATTAACCAAAAGATTTAGGTATAATTTATTTTCAATTGAAATAAATGGATTTTGTTCTGTTTCAGTTCTTTTCAAAATATTTATTGCATTGAGTTTTTGATACTTAATCAAATTTTCGCATATATCTGAGATTTGGGCGGAAAGTAATAAGAGTTTTTCTGGTGTAGATGATTTTTTAGCTTCTGAGTATTGATTTGAAGATTCAAATAAATCAATACAACTTTGTTTTAATTCAAGTTCTTGAATTTGATCTTCCGAAGGAAGATTCATACCTTTATCAATATCTCTAACTAATACCATATTAGAACCACCATTCTTATTCCAAGATTCTTCATTATCTCCTACAATCTTCTGCATTGTTTGCCCAAGAACGGTTTTTTTAGATAAATAATTTAACAAATCTAAAACTTGAGCAACGACAGCTCCAGAATTCTTTTTTATATCATTAATTTTTTCTTCTGTTTCTTTGGTTATCTCTTCTTCTGCTTCTAAATCATTTTTCACTTCAATTAGCTTTTTTTCTAACTCATATTTATTTTCTTCCAATACATCAATATGATATTCTACTGAGGTAATCAACTGAGAATTTACAACTATGTCCATAATGGCAGTGGTTCCATTAACTACATATTCCTTATATCCTCTATCTTCTGTAATACTCATTTCACTGCATGAAGGAAAATTGCCAGGCTCATAATTGATAGTTTTGCCATCACAAATAAATGTTTTATCCAAATCATATATTTTTACTTCATTATTTGTTTCAAAATCTTTTAACTGGTTATTAATGTAATTTTTATTTTCTTGAAGTGTTTGCTTAATTTCAGAAATGTCCTCTGTTCCCGAATTCTCTATATGTCTAATTAGAGTATTTTCGTAATTAATGAAGTCTAATAATTTTTCTCTTAAAATATTTGAATTTTTATTTAGATAATATTCTTTTGCATATATTCTAACAAAAACAATAGATAAAATAAGAACAATTAAAATTATGCCAATTATTATAAAAATTCCTTTCTTTGATTTTTTCTTTTCCTGAAATTCTTGATTAAAAGGATCACCCGGATTTTGTTGCACCCCTTCCATTTCAAGTAAAGAAAAACAAGTTATAAAAATTTATCGTTTGGACGGTGGAAAAAAGATTATTTCCAAATATATTTGAAATGAAGTTTCAGCAAATTGTCCGAAGGACAGGCGCGCACCTCGTAAATGGGGTGGGCGAGCAACTTCGTGGTAGGCAGTAACCAAAAATAAAAATAAGCCGTGCGAGGTTGTGAGTTGGTCGGGGGATGGCTGAGAGAGATTTTAGCTATTTTATTTTACTTGAGATTTTAGGAGAATTAGAAATTTCGTTGAATCCCCTGTTATGTCTGGATGAGCGAAGCGAAAGTCTGCAAGACATCCCCTAGGATTTTTTCTTGAAAAGAAAAACCGCAGAGTTGAGTTTGAGTTTTTATTCTACAAACCTTCTTCGTAGAAGACAAATTTTTAGGGTACGCACGCTTTTTTTGTTTCTTTTTTCTAAAAAGAAAATGAGGGGTTCTTATTTTGATTTCTTATCATACCACAAGATTTATATATCATTATATAGCGATATTAATATGAAAAGTAGAGTATCAATAGGAAAAATTAGGGATTTAATTCCAATTTATGGAATGAATAAATACGCTCAACAAATCAATGAATCTCTTCCTTTAGAAGATTCTGAAGAGAAAGAATTTGCTACAAAATATACTTTATTAATGATATATAATGCTACAACTTTAATTGGATCATACGTTAAAGCTCTAAATGGATTGGAAAATCTTTTGAATTAATAATTGAATTTGTCCGAAGGACTAAGAACCCCTCAAAGAAAATGAAAAATTTGGGAGAGCGAAGCGAACCGCTTATCGTTTGTTAGGCGAAATT
>CAYXNX010000011.1:0-22074 GCA_964467035.1 Candidatus Woesearchaeota archaeon
AGAAAAGTGCGAAAGTTGATTGGTCTAAAAGAAAAAGCATTCAAGCAGAATTAAGATATCAGGTTAAAAAAGTTTTACATAAATATGGGTATCCTCCAACAAAAAGAGCGGATGCGACTGAATTAATTCTAGAACAAGCGAGAACATTGGCGGAAAATGAGGTTAGTAAAAATGAAACAAAGTAATAAAATATTTGGAGATGAGGGAGAAAAAGAAGTGGTAGATTTAGTTCCTTGTTTAAACTGTTTAAAGAAATTAATGACTCTTCCCATAAATTATCCCCTTGTAGATGTTCAATGTACTGCTAGTCAATTTAGGGCACAAGTTAAAACAAATAGATCAAAGCAGAAAAAAAATCTTTGGCGCTGGATGGGAAATAACTGATAAAGTTCTTAAATCAGGTTTTTTGATGCCGCCCCTTATTGCAAATTTTAAATGGAACGAAAATGGTGAAGAGCACCAGAGGATAATATTTTATCCTTTCATTCCTAAAAAGAATCTTAAAAAAAGGCAACTTTTTCCGACAGCAAGAAGAGCTAATTATAAAATGTTTAATTATACAGAATTGGATAAGCTTCCTCATTGCATACTTTATGATAAATAATTATTCATCCTCAACCCAACTCCAAAATTTTTATATCAATTAATTTTCCAGCTTCAATTAATTGTTTTGTTACATTTAAATCTTCTTTGCTTGGTTCAGGGTTTCCACTTGGATGATTGTGAATCAGAATTATCTTTGATGCTGAGTTTTTTATTGCAGGTTTGAAAACTTCTCGCGGATGTAAAATTGCTGAATCTAAAACTCCTTTTGATATCAATTCTTCGTTGATTATATTGTTTGCGTTATTTAAAATCAAAACATAAAAATTTTCTTGTTTTTATTAATTGCAATAATCCAAATACATTGGGTATTGTTTTATTAAAAATATTCCTTATTTGGAATTTTTGTAATTTGATTTATGGATTTTACGACGGGCAAAATTTTGTTACCCAAACACTTAAAAAAGCTTTTTTGTTAAATTTTCTATGGTTAAGAAAGGAGATAAAGTTAAAATAACTTATGAAGGCAAATTAGAAACTGGAGAAGTTTTTGATTCTTCTGAAAAGCAAGGTGGACAGCCTTTAGAATTTGCAGTAGGTGAAGGGAAAATTATCAAAGGCTTTGATGAAGCTGTTCAGGGTATGGAAAAAGGAGAAGAAAAAGAATTTACAGTTGAACCAAGTGATGCTTATGGGGAAGTTAAGGATGATTTGAAAAGAGAAGTTCCTAAAAATTATCTTCCTCAAGATCAAGAAGTTAAAGAAGGAATGGTTTTAATTGCAAAAACGCCTGAAGGACAGCAAATGCCTGTTAAAATTGAAAAAATTAATGATGATTCTGTAACTGTGGATTTTAATCATCCTCTTGCTGGGAAGAAATTACAGTTTAAGATAAAAGTTGAAGATGTTCAACCTGCTGAAGAATCTGATGAAAGTTCCCAATAATAATTTGTTCTTTTAATGCAACTTTAAATCTATTCTATAATATAAAAATATTTATAAAATCTTTTTATTGAAAATTCTGATGACAACAAATTATAGATGTGGAATGGAAACGGAAAAAAATAGGCTTTTAGGAACTGCCGAAAGTCATATAAACTTGGCAAGAGAAAGTGACTCTGCTTCTAGATTTGAACAAAATGTTGAGGTAGCTAAGTATTATTTGGGCAGGGCTGAAACATTTGGGGCAGATACTAGAGGATATCACGAAGAGATTAAGGGTCTTAAACAACTTTGATTTTTTGTTTTTAAAAGTATTTTTTTCAAAATTGTCTCTTAAAATTAAAAGTATTTGAAAATTATTAATTTAAAGTGGTAAAAGCAATTATAGAAAAATTTAAAAGGAAACATTTTGATATAATTTAGTATTAAAAAGTTGTAAACGATTTGAGTTTTAAATATGCACATCCTCCAACCAAAACAGACAAAATTAAGTAAGAAAGAAGAGCAAGAACTTCTTAAAGAGTTAAATATTTCAAAAACTCAATTGCCAAAGATTCATAAAACAGATCCAGGGTTGCCAGAAGGGATTGAAGTGGGAGATATTATAAAATTTGAAAGAAAGTCAGATAAAAATCTAAATGTTTATTATAGGGTTGTTATTTAATGGTATTTGAAGGATTGAAAGTTAATTTGAAAGAAGATGAGCATGTTGTAATTAATAAATATCTTTCTGAAAATTCATTGGTTGAATCAAATTTGAGGTCTTTTAATAATTTTATTGAAAAAAGAATGCAGGAAATTGTCGACGAGATTTCTGAAGGACTTTCGACTGATGAAGATATTGAAATTAAATTGGGAAAAATAAGGGTGGGTAAACCAGAAGTTATTGAGTCAGATGGTTCAACCAGCAAACTTACTCCTGCTGAAGCAAGGTTAAGAAATTTAACTTATTCAGCTCCCATATTTTTAGAAATTTCAACAAAACAAGATGAACAAGTGGAGAGTCAGGAAGTTGAAATTGGAAAAATACCTATTTTAGTTAAAAGTAATGTTTGTAATTTGAATGGGGCTACAGAGGAAGAGTTAATTGCAAACTATATGGACCCTATTGATCCAGGGGGATATTTTATTGTTAATGGTAATGAGAGAGTTATGGTAATGAAGGAGGATCTTTCTGCAAACATTCCTTTTGTTGAGAATATTAAGGGTAAACTTAGTTTAAGGTTATTTTCTTCCAGGGGAGCTTATAGAATTCCGATGACAATTAGTGAAAATTCAAATGGGATTCTTGAAGTTTCTTTTAGTCGTTTTAAAAATATTCCTGCAATTGTTTTGATGAAAGCTTTAGGTTTAACAAAAGAGGCAGATATTGCAAAATATATTGGGAAGGAAAATGATAGTTTAATTGTTAATCTTTATGAATACGCAAATATTGCTGATTCAGAAGAAGCTATGCTTCAAATTGCTGAAAATACTTCTGTTCAAGGAACTAAAAAGGAAATCTTGGATAGAATGAATCAAAGACTTGATTCTTATCTCTTACCCCATATTGGTTTGGAAAATGATAAAAAAATTGATAAAGCAATTACTTTGTGTAAGTTGATTAAACAATACTTTGAATTCAAAGAAAATCCGAATCCAAATATTGACAAAGACCATTATGCTAATAAAAGGGTAAGACTTTCTGGAGATCTTTTACTTGATTTGTTTAGAGTTAATTTAAACATTTTGGTTAGGGATGTCAAATATTCTCTTCAAAAAACTTTGAAAAGAAGGAAGTTTTTTAGTATTAAGACAATTGCAAAATCAACGCTTTTTACTCATAGGGTTAAGTCAGCTATTGCAACAGGTAGTTGGATTGGTGAGAAAAAAGGTGTGACTCAAAATATGGATAAGACAAATTATGTTTCTATTATTTCACAGCTTCAAAAAGTTGCTTCAACTTTGAGTGATGAACAAGCTAACTTTCAAGCAAGAACTTTGCATCCAACCCAATATGGGAGATTTTGCCCTATTGAAACTACCGAAGGTGTTGAAATTGGTTTAAGAAAAAATCTTTCAATTATGGCTCAAGTTTCGACAAGGCCTGAAAGGAGTGAAGAAAATATAATTGAAAATCTTGAAAAATTGGGATTGGATAAAGAATCAGAAGGTATGGATGTTTTTTATAATGGGATTTTTATTGGGGCTGTAGAAAATTATGAACAATTTATGAAAGAAGCTAAGGAAAAAAGGAGAAGAGGAGAATTGCCTAAACAACTAAGTATTTCTTTTAATAAAAAATTAAATGTTGTTAATTTGTTTTCAGATACTGGAAGGGTTCTTAGACCATTGATTGTTGTTGAAAATGGGCAATCACAATTAACTGATGAACATATTCTAGCTTTGAAAAATGATGAAATGAAATGGAGGGATTTGATTAATCAAGGAATTATTGAATATATCGATGCTGCTGAAGAAGATAATGCTTTTGTTGCGACAGATAAAGAAAGTATAACTGCTGAACATAGTCATGTTGAAATTGATCCTATTGTATTTTTAGGACCTATTACTAGTTTAGTTAGTTATGCAAATCATAATCAGTCGTCAAGATTGATTAGAGGGAGTAAAACACAGAAACAAGGTTTGGGACTTTATGCTGCTAATTACTTGTGTAGAACAGATACTGATGTAAGTGTCTTGAATTACCCTCAGCACCCTATTGTTAGAAGTTTTATTTATGATTCTCTTAGTGCTTATCCTGTTGGTCAAAATGTTGTTGTTGCAGTTATGACTCATGAAGGTTATAATATGGAGGATGCAATTGTTTTGAATAAGGGAAGTATTGATAGGGGTTTGGCAAGAAGTAGTTATTTTAGACCATATGATAGTGTTGAGTTGAATTATGCTGGAGGACTAAAAGATGAAATTGGTGTTCCTACTAAGGATATTGCAGGTTATAGGACTGAAGAATCTTATAAAGATTTAGAAGATGACGGAATAATTTATCCAGAAGCATATGTTGGTTCAGGAGATGTGGTTATTGGGAAAGTTTCACCTCCTAAATTTCTTTCAGAAGCAAGAGATATAAGTATTAAAGCGAAAAAAGAATCAAGCACAGTTATTAGGCAAGAAGAGCAAGGGATTATTGATTCTGTTTTTTTGACACTGGATGAAGAAGGAAATAGAATTGTTCAGGTTAGAACAAGAGATAAAAGGGATCCTGAATTAGGAGATAAATTTTCAACTCCTCATGGGCAGAAAGGGGTTGTGGGGGCTATTGTTTCAGAAGCTGATGTTCCTTTTACTTCAAGAGGGATAAAACCTGATTTGTTATTTAATCCTCATGCAATTCCGAGTAGAATGACTGCAGGTTATTTGTTGGAGTTGATTACTGGAAAAATAGGATGTTTGAAGGGTCATGTTATGGATGGGACAGCATTTTCAAAAAGAAATATTAAAGATTTTGAAAATCAATTAAAAGAATTGGGATTTAGATATGATGGAAAAGAAATTATGTATAACGGTGTTACTGGACAAAGAATGAAAACAAAGATTTATGTAGGCAATATGTATTATTTAAAATTAAAGTATATGGTTGCAAATAGAATGCATGCTAGAGCTTCTGGTAAGGTAGCTTTGTTAACAAGACAGCCAATTGAAGGAAGGTCTAGAGGGGGAGCATTAAGATTGGGAGAAATGGAGCAACAAGCTTTAGTAGCTCATGGTGCTTCATTGTTATTGAAAGAAAGATATGATTCAGATAAAACAACTTTATATGTTGCAAAGAAATCCGGAGCTTTAGCAGTTAACGATAAAATAAGGAATAAAATGTATTGTCCTATTACTGGAGATACTAATGTGGAGCCAGTGGAAGTGTCTTATGCTTTTAAGTTGTTAATAGATGAACTTTTGGCAATGCATATTCATACAACATTGGAATTAAAAAATAAATATGATGAGGAATAAATGGTAAAAGGATTGAAAAAATATAAAACTGAAGGAATTGAAACAATATTTGGAGTAAATGAGAATTCATTTGGATTATGTGGTGGATTAAAATGAAACCTGTGAAAAAACAAATTAAAGCATTGAATTTTAGTTTACTTAGTCCTGAAAAGATTAAAAAATTAAGTGTTGCAAAGATTATTACTCCTGAACTTTATGATATCGACGGTTATCCTGTTGATGGGGGTTTGATGGATTTAAGATTGGGAGCTATTGATCCCGGAGTTAGATGTAGAACTGATGGGGCAACTATGAGAGATTGTCCGGGTTATCCTGGGAGTATTAATTTAGCAAGACCGGTTTTGCATATTAAATATGCTCCAATTGTTTATACTTTGTTGAGAAGTTTTTGTAAAAATTGTGGAAGAATTCTTCTTGATGAAAAATATATTGAAAAATTAAAACCTGCTGAAAGATTAAAAAAAGCTAAAGATTCAAAAAAATGTCCTTATTGTGGAGAAGCTCAAGAAAAAATTAGATTGGAAAGACCTTCTACTTTTTTGATAGGTAAAAAAAGATTGTTTCCTCCAGAAGTAAGGGAGATTCTTGAGAAAATTTCAAATGATGATTATAGGTTGATTGGAATTAATCCTGATACATTTAGGGCAGAATGGGCTGTTCTTACTTCTTTATTGGTGCCTAGTGTTATGATGAGACCAAGTATTACTCTGGAAACTGGTGAAAGAAGTGAAGATGATTTAACTCACAAATTGGGAGATATTATTAGAGCTAATCAAAGACTTTGGGAAAATTTAAACGCTGGAGCTCCTGAGGTGATTATTGATGATTTGTGGGATTTGTTGCAGTATCATGTTACAACTTTTTTTGATAATAGTATTTCAAGAGTGCCTCCTGCTCGTCATAGATCTGGGCAACCTTTGAAAACTGTTACAGAAAGAATAAAAGGTAAAGAAGGAAGAATTAGGCAAAATCTTACTGGAAAAAGAGTTAATTTTTCTTCAAGAAGTGTTATATCTCCGGATCCTTTTTTGAAGTTGAATGAAGTAGGAGTTCCTGAAGATGTTGCAAAAATTCTTACTGTTAATGAAGAAGTTACTGATTTAAATATCGGTTATTTGCGAGAATTAATTCTTTCCGAGGATTATCCTGGAGCTAATTATGTTATAAGGCCTGATGGAAGAAGAAAGAAAATAACAGGCGAATTGAAACAAGAAATAATTGAAGAACTTCAACCAGGTTATTTTGTTGAAAGGCATTTGCAAGATGGAGATATTGTTTTGTTTAATAGACATCCTTCCTTACATAGGGGAAGTTTAATGGCTCATTATGTTAAAGTTCTTCCCTATAAAACATTTAGGTTAAACCCTGCTGTTTGTTTTCCTTATAATGCTGATTTTGACGGAGATGAGATGAATGTTCATGTTCCTCAAACTGAAGAAGCAAGAGCTGAAGCAAGAATTTTGTTGAATGTTGATAATAATTTGTTTTCTCCTAAAAATGGAACTAATTTGATTGGAGCAATTAAAGATTCATTAACAGGAAATTATGTTTTAGGAAAAAGAGATATTCCAAAAGAGGAAGCACAACAAATTTTATTTAATGCTGGAATTGAGGAGAAATTTTCAAATAAAGAAGTAAATGGGAAGGATGTTTTTATTAAGATTCTTCCAGATATTAATAAATCTTTGTTAAAAGAAATTAAGGAAAATGAGTTAACTGAAACTTATACTTTTGGAGCTGAAAATGAAAAAATGACTACTACAATTGACAGAGATTTTGGAAGAGATGAGCTTATTAAAGCTATAACTAATTCTTGTAAATTAGGAACTGATTATTTGTCAAGGACTGGATTTACAGTTTCTTTTGATGATCTTAATGTTGATGATGCAACTAAAAAACAAGCAGGTAAGATTATGAAAGATGGTGAGAAAAAAACTGATGAAATTATTAAATCATATAACGAGGATTCATTAGAAATTATTCCTGGTAAAACTAAAGAAGAAACAAGGGAAATCAAGATTCTTCAAGCATTGAATGAAGTTAGAACTAAGATTGGGACTGTTGTAAGGGAACAATTCCCAAAAGAAAAAACAGTTAATAATATGATTTCATCCGGGGCTGGGGGAAATATTCTTAATGTAACTCAGATTGCTTGTTCAGTTGGACAGCAGTCTTTATGGGGTGAAAGAATTGGTATTGGTTTTAGTAATAGGACAACTTCTCATTTTAAGGAAGAGGATTTATCTCCAAAATCAAAAGGATTTATTTATTCTTCTTATATGGATGGGCTTGACCCTCAAGAGTTTTTCTTTAATGCTATTACTGGGCGTGATGGGCTTATGGATACTGCATTGAGAACTCCTAAATCAGGATATTTGTATAGAAGATTGGCTAATGCTCTTCAAGACTTAAGAGTTGAATATGATGGAACTATTAGGGGAGCTATTGGGCAAATTGTTCAATTTAAGTATGGTGAAGATGGTAAAGATGTTGCAGGGGAACATTTTGATAAACCAGTTTCTCCAGGGGAAGCAATTGGTATTGTGACTGCTCAAAGTTTTGGAGAACCGTCTACACAAATGGTTTTAAGAACTTTCCATGCTGCAGGGGTTCAGGAACTACAAGTGACTTCAGGTTTGCCAAGATTAATTGAAATTTTTGATGCAAGGAAACAACCTTCGACACCAGCTATGGAAATTTATTTGGATAAGGAACACAATAATGAAAAAGATTCAAAAGTAATTGCTGAAAAAATTAAAGAGATTAAATTAAATGAAATTTTATCTGAAACTAAAGTTAATTTTTCTGATAAAAAAATTGAACTTGTTGTAAGTCCAAAAGCTTTGAAAAGAACTCATATGGGGATAAACACAGTTGCTGATAAACTGAAATCAAATAATTATAAAATTGATATTAAAAATAATTCTCTTATTGTTAAATCTTCTGAATCTGATTTTAAGGAGATTTACAAATTAAAGGAAAAATTGAAAGAGACAATTATTTCAGGTATTAAGGGAATTTCTCAAGTTCTTGTTATTAAAAGAGGACAAGATTTTGTTATATTGACAGCTGGTTCAAATTTGAAGGATATACTTGATTTTAAGGGAGTTAATAAAGATAAATCAATTTCAAATAATCTTTATGAAGTTGCAGATGTTTTTGGAATTGAGGCAGCGAGACAATTGATTGTTAATGAAGTTAAAAAAGTTCTTGAATCTCAAGGGTTGGATATTTCGGATAAACATATTAGTTTAGTTGCTGATGCTATGACTACAGATGGAGAAGTTAAAGGAATTACTCGGATGGGAATTATTTCTACTAAATCAAGTATTTTGGCAAGAGCGAGTTTTGAAACTCCTATTAGACATTTTGTTCAGTCAACAATTAAGGGTGGAAGGGATGAATTAAGGAGTGTTATTGAGAATATTATTTTGAATCAACCTGTTCCAATTGGAACTGGTTTGCCGGGATTGATGGTGCAAATTACTGGACCTTTGTCAAATGAACAAAAATCCGAGGAGAAAAATAAAAAATAATGGAAAATTTTATAAAGTAATTTCTAATTAAAAAATTAACGCTTTGTCTATGGTTGACATACAATGATAAAAACAATTGATATGAAAGTTATGAGGTACATTAATCTATTTGCTAGAACTAGTAAAGTTTCTCCTAAGCATTGTTTTGTGTATAATTCTGTTATTGTTTTTGTTGTTCCAAAACAAAAAGTGCAGAAAGCAATTGGTTTAGAAAGTTCTAATTTGAAAAAAATGAGTGAAATAATTGGGAAAAAAATCAAAGTGGTTGCAGCTCCTCAAGGAATTAAAGATGCTGAAAAATTTATTGCAACAATTATTTCTCCTGCTGAAATTAAAAATGTTGAGGTTGATGGAAATACCTTAATTGTTAATTCAGCTCCCCAAAATAAAGCACTTCTGATTGGGAGGAATAGGAGAAGATTTGAAGAGATGAAAAATATTGTTAAAAATTATTTTGGTAAGGAATTAAAAATTGCTTGAATAAATGTATCTTGATTTATTTGCCGACGAGAAGGTAAACCAAATTTTTATTAATTAAAAATGCCTGGTTTATTTTAATATTTTGTAGAGATTTTGTAAAAAATTATCTTCGTAAACTTTATAAACCAATTTCTCTGAGTTTTAATTATGGGATTAATGAATGCGAATAAACTAAAAAAGAATCGTAAAAAATTTAGATGGAACTCTCAAAAATACAAAGTTAGAACTTTGGGGTTGTATGAGAAGTCAGATCCTTTGAAAGGAGCAAGTCAGGCAAAAGGGCTTGTTACAGAAAAGGTTCAAAAAGAAGCTAAACAGCCAAACTCTGCGATGAGAAAATGTTGTAAGGTTCAATTAACTAAAAATTCAAAAGTTGTTACAGCGTTTATTCCTGGGAATTTGGCTCAAAAATTTATTGATGAGCATGATGAGGTAATGATTGAAAGAATTGGAGGAAAACAGGGAAGAACAAAAGGAGATATTCCGGGTGTTAAATTTCAAGTTATTAAAGTTAATGATCAACCATTAAAAATGTTAGTAAAAGGTAAAATAGAGAAGGGAAGAAGATAATGATAACAAAACATGTGCAAAATTTATCAAAAGTTGAAAGGTTTGCTATTGAGGATAAAGAGCCCTTATATTCTGGAAAGAAAGAGATTTATAAAATTACAAGAGATGAAGGTTTTACATGTGAAGATTATAAATTAAAAGTTAGTGTGGGTGAATGATGGAAGAACAAGAAATAGAACAAGTTGCAAAAGAAGAGAAGAAAGAAATTAAAGAAGCAAAAATTTTTGACCTTTATGATATTTCTTCGGTTGAAGTAAGTGATGAGGGTTTGAAAAGTGTGATTAATTTGGATTATAAGTTGGTTGTTAAATCTCGAGGAAGAAATTCGACTCCTTATGAAAAACCGAATGTGAATATTGTTGAAAGATTGGTTAATTTTCTTTGTGTGCCAGGACATCGAGGGAAAAAACATAAAATTATAACAAGTTGGGCAACTGGAAAATATAATAAAAATATGAAAGTTGTTCTAGATGCTTTTTCAGTTATTGAGAAAAAAACAGGAGAAAACCCAATTCAAGTTTTTATAAGGGCTGTTGAAAATGGGGCGCCGAGGGATGAAGTTACAATGATTCAGTATGGTGGTGCTCGTTATCCTCAAGCTGTTGATTGTGCTCCTTTGAGAAGGATTTCAATTTCTTTGAGAAATATTGTTCACGGAGCTTATGATAAATCTTTTAGAAATAAGAAAAAATTGGCTAATGCTTTGGCTGAAGAAATTATTTCAACTTCAAGAAATGAGCCGATAACTTTGGCAATTAATAAGAAAACAGAACTTGAGAAACAAGCTGATTCTGCGAGGTAAGATGTCAAAACATAGTGGAACTACAAAAATTTCCAGAGCACATACTATTCCAAAACCTTTTAATAAATTATATGATGATTTGTTTTTTTTAGAAGGGGTTAAGACAATTAAATTGGGTGCTTGGTTTAGGGCAAAGGGGGGTGGTGGAGGGTTATGTGCAAGAGTTAAAAATTATTGTGAAAGTGAACATAATTTAAAAATTGAAAGCAAAGGGAGGGGATTTATTGTTCCAATGGAAGTTTATATTAAAGAAGGATTTGAAAATCAAGTTAGAGAATTTGTAAATACTTATGATTTTAGAAATTAGAATAATTTAAAAAGTAGTTTTTTGTAAAATTAAAATGAAAAATCAAGATTATGGGTGTAGTGATTGTGAGACTCAAAGAGTTTGTGGGTGTAGATGTGATTCTGATGGTTTTGATGAAAGTTGTCAACAAAATGAAATAAGAGCTATGTTTCATTATTTTGGAAATGCTCAAAATCTTTACAGAGATGTTGATGTTTTGAGGGATTGAAAGCAAATTTTAAAAATATCTTGAAAAGACAGTCTGAGCAATTTCATTTAACATCAAGATTTAGATTAATTACATTTAGTATTTAATACTAGGGGGGAGGGATTTCTTGAGGGGGTTTTGGGAAAATTTGGAATGATGTGATTTCTTATAATGGAATATTGTATAAATTTATTGTAGGGAGGAGTTTGGTTTGTTTTTGAAGAGTTTATTAAAAAAAGTTCGCCGAAGGATTTTTAAACCAAATTTATTAAGATAAATTATATAAGATGGCTGAAGTAAATATTTCAAAATTTATGAGAGATCAAGAGAAGATAAGGAATATTGCTATAGCAGCGCATATTGATCACGGAAAGACAACTTTTTCTGATAATCTTTTGGCTGGGGCTGGAATGTTATCCGAAGATGTTGCTGGAAAACAAAGAGCTCTGGATTTTCATGAAGATGAAACTTCTCGGGGAATTACTATTGATAGTGCTTCTGTTTCAATGGTTCATAAATTGGATAATGTTGATCATTTGATTAATTTGATTGACACTCCAGGTCATGTTGATTTTGGAGGGGATGTTACAAGAGCTATGAGGGCTGTTGATGGGTGCGTAGTGTTATCTTGTGCTGTTGAGGGAGTTATGCCTCAAACAGAGACTGTTTTGCGACAAGCTTTGAAAGAACTTGTTAAACCAGTATTATTTATTAATAAAGTTGATAGATTAATTAAGGAAGTTAAGCTTACTCCTGAAGCAATGCAAGAAAGATTTACTAAAATAATTACTCATGTTAATAAACTGATTAAAGAAATTGCGCCCGAAGGTTATAAAGAAAAATGGCAAGTTAATGTTGTTGATGGTAGCGTGGCATTTGGAAGTGCTTATCATAATTGGGGTCTTTCAGTTCCTTATATGAAAAAGAAAGGAATTAGTTTTAAAGATATTATAGAAGCATATGAAAATGATAATTATAAAGAACTTGCAAAAAAAGCCCCGATTCATGAAGTTGTTTTGAATATGAGTATTAAACATCATCCAAACCCTGTTGATGCTCAAGCTTATAGGATTCCAAAAATTTGGCATGGTGATAAAGAAAGCAAACTTGGACAAGATTTGATTAAATGCAATTCTCAAGGAGAGTTGGCGTTTGTTCCTACTAAAATTGTTGTGGATAAACATGCGGGAGAAGTTGCAGCTGGGCGAATTTTTGCAGGTAGTATTAAACAAGGAGATGAAGTTTATCTTAATTTAGCTAAAACTAAAACAAGAGTGCAACAAGTTTCGGTTTATAAAGGAGCTCAAAGAATTATTGTTGATGAAGTAACTGCAGGGAATATTGCTGGAATTGTAGGGCTTAGGAATGTTGTTGCAGGTGAAACAGTTTCAACACATGAAATGACTCCTTTTGAAGCAATTACTCATTTGTTTGAACCAGTTGTTACTAAATCTATTGAACCTGCAAGGACAGCAGACCTTCCTAAACTTGTTGAAATTTTGAGGCAAATTGGTAAAGAAGATCCTTCTTTGAAAGTTGAAATTAATGAGCAAACAGGGGAGAGTTTAATTTCAGGTATGGGCGAGTTGCATTTGGAAATTGTTGAAGATAGAATTAAAAGTGAAAAGGGATTGGATGTTAAAACATCTCCTCCGATTATTGTTTATAGGGAAACTGTTACAAAAGAGTCGAGACCTATGGAAGGGAGATCTCCAAACAAACACAATAGTTTTTTTATTAAAGTAGAGCCTTTGGAGGAGGAAGTTTTTAAGGCAATTCAAAAAGGAGATATTCATGAAGGAAGGGTTAAAAAGAAAAATGAAGAATTAGCAAATGCTTTGAGAAATCTTGGATGGAGTGGAGATACAATTAGAAATGTAAGAGATATTTACAATGGGAATATTTTTTTAGATGAAACAAGGGGAGAAGTTCATATTGGAGAGGTTATTGAAATGATTTTGGATTCTTTTGAAAATGTAATGGTTTCTGGTCCTTTAGCAAGAGAACCAGGAACTAAAATGATGTTTTCATTAGTTGATATTAAATTGCACGAGGATGCTATTCACAGAGGTCCTGCGCAAGTTTATCCTGCTGTAAGGGATGCGATTAGTGAGGCAATGAGAGATTCAGGAATTTCTTTGTTAGAGCCGTTGCAAACTCATTTGATTGAAGCGCCAAATGACTTTATGAGTTCTGTTACAAAATTAGTTTCAACCAAAAGAGGACAATTGATTAATGTGGACCAAGATGAATCCGGAGTTACTGTTACTGCAGAAATTCCTGTTTCAGAAATGATGGGTTGGAGTTCTGATTTAAGAAGTTCTACAGAGGGGCGTGGAGTTTCAAGTTTAAAAGACCAACATTTTGCACCAATGCCAAAAGATTTGCAAGGAGGGGTTGTGAAGCAAATTAGGGATAGAAAAGGTTTGGCTGAAAACCAATAGTTCTATTTATCACCCGCAAGCGTGCGAGCACCAAATAAATATTTTGAGATAAGGGATTGAGAATTATTTGTATGAAAAAATTTTCATAAATAGTTTTTTAAATTATCTTTAATTATTTTTTTAATTAAAATGAAAAAAAGAGTTAGGAATCTGGCTTATGTTTCTGTAGGGGTTGTGTTAGGATTTTTTAGTTTTGGGGAAAAAATTTATGGGGGAAATTCAAATAATGAAGAAATTGTTTATGAAGAGTCTAGTAAAATCAATTTGGAAAATGAAATAGAAAAATTAAGGGAAGAAAACCAGTATCTTCGAGGAGCTAAAGATTATCCTATTTCGCCTACTGTTCGATCTGTGGGTTATTTTTATAATTCTTTTATTGAGAAAATTGTTGAGCCTATTTTGCCTGGAAAACAAACGTTAAGTGATGAGGAAAAGGCTTTAAGAGTTATTGAACAAATTGATAAGAATAATAAAAAAATTGATAATTTACAAGAAGAGTTATTTACTTTAGAAGATTTTGAAAAGGTTGATTTTTAATTATATTCCTATTTGGTTTGTGATATACTTGTGCTGCAATATTTGAAAATTGGTTTAAATGTCTAAAAATTAAATAATATTTATCCAATTATTGTGGATAATAAATGTATGTTTTAAATTAGATGTTTTTGATTAACCCAAAAGTTTAAATACTCCTTTTAAGGAGTAACTTTATGGAACAAGAAAGTGTAGGAAAAAAAAGTTTAGTTGCTATTTGTTCAATTTGTCAATCAGCTAGAGATTATGATGGCAATTGGATTGGGAAAGAAGATGCAAAGTATTCAGAATTTGTCCAAGACAAACTTCCTAGTCATACTTATTGTCCTCCTTGTTATGCTGAATTAAGGAGAGATTGGGGTTTGGATAATAATTAATTTTGTCTTCGATAAATTAAATTATATTTTTCAAAAACAAAAAATTTATAAACCCTTTTTTTTATAAAGTTATACAAAAATATGATTAATTTAAAATGGCAAGAGAAAAACCGCTTATAAATGTTGCATTTGTTGGGCATGTTGATGCTGGTAAATCAACTACTATTGGAAGATTGATGTTTGATAGTGGGAACCTTCCTGAGCAACAAATGAAAAAACTTAGGGAAGAAGCTGAAAAGCAAGGGAAAGTAGGTTTTGAATTTGCTTATACAATGGATAAGATTAAAGAGGAAAGAGAAAGAGGAGTTACTATTGATTTGTCTTATCAAAAATTTTTAACTAAGAATTTTGAAGTTACAATTATTGATGCTCCAGGTCACAAAGATTTTGTTAAAAATATGGTTACTGGTGCTTCACAAGCTGATGCAGCTTTCTTGGTTGTTGCAGCTAAATCAGGAGTTCAACCTCAAACAAAAGAACACTTGTGGTTATTGAAAACTATGGGTGTAGGTCAAATTTGTGTTTTGATTAATAAAATGGATGATATTGATTATAAAGAAGAAAGGTTTAATGAGGTTAAAAAGGATGTTTCTGAATTATTGAACAGTGTGGGTTATCCAGCTGATAAAGTAACTTTTCTTGCAGCAAGTGCTTTGAAAGGTGATAATATTTTCAATAAATCAGAAAATATGTCTTGGTATTCTGGACCAACTGTTATGGAACAATTTGATAAATTTGATGCTCCAGAAAAACCAGTTAATCTTCCTTTGAGAATGCCTTTACAAGATGTTTATGAAATTACCGGAATTGGAACTGTTCCAGTAGGAAAAATTGAAACTGGTGTAATGAAAATTGGGCAAAAAGTTGTTGTTCTTCCAGGAAGATCTGGGAAAGGTGTTAATGGAGAAGTAAGAAGTATTGAAATGCATCATGAGCAAATGCAACAAGCTGAATCAGGAGATAATGTAGGGATTAATATTAGAGGATTAGGTAAAAAAGATATGGCAAGAGGAGATGTTGTTTGTGATGCTAATGATCCTGCTACAATTGCAGAAGAATTTGTTGCAAAATTGGCAGTAATTGATCATCCAACTGTTGTTGCAAAAGGTTATACTCCTGTATTTCATGTTCACACTGGACAGGTTCCCTGCCAAATAACAGAAATTATAGAAAAGTATGATCCAAAGACAGGAGCTGTAGCAGAAGAAAATCCTGACTTTTTGAAGAATGGAGATGTTGCAAAAGTAAAAGTAAAACCAATGGGGAACTTAGTAATTGAAAAACAAGAAAAGAATCCTCATATGTCAAGATTTGCAGTAAGAGATGCTGGACAAACTGTTGCTGCAGGTGTATGCACTGATGTAACTCCTAAAAAAGTTTAATTTCTTTGTTTTTAATTAAAATGGCAAATAAAACAATTTTTTATGAAATAGAAGATGGTATGGGCACAGATACTATTAAGATTTTAGATAGAGGTTATTGTTCTTCTAGAGATATGAACCCTTTAATGAAAAAAGTGTTGAGTTCTTGTGTTAAAGATTCTGTTTATAATACAGAGACAGGTATAGAAACTCCTGCAGAAAGGGGACAAAGGATTTTGAAGATGTATGGGGGTAATTAATTATTACAATAATTCTTAAATATGCTGTATTTTTGTTTTTTTTAATGGTGATTAATAACTTAACTAAATCTGAAATTGATTCTGCTATAAAAGATCAAGATGATTTTGTTAAAATTGACTATTTGAATCGGTTTCTTGAGAAGGCAAATAATTTTGAGATTAAAAAATATATTTTGCTGAATTTAGCTGAGATTTCTGAAAAAAGGAATTTGTATAAAGAGGCTGCTGAAAGGTTTTCATCTGCAGCAAGGGTTTCAATTATTTATAAGGAAAAGAGAGAGTATTTTATGAAAGAAACTGAGTTATGGATTAGGCTTAGGGATTTTGAAATGGCTGAACAGGCATTTAAGAAAGCTTTTTTTTATGCAAATCATGAGGAAAGAGAAGAATTGAAGCAGAAATATAAAAATCTTTATAGAACTATTGGGCGGTTAATTGAGAGTTCTGGTAAGATTCAACAAGCTATAGATATTTATGAAAAAGCTCTTAGTATGAGGTTTGAAAAAGATAAAGAAGAAGAAATTATTAAATCTCTTATTGGGCTTTATGAAAAAAAAGGAGATTTTACAGAAGTTAATAGATTAAAGGAAAAATTGAGTTTACGATGAGGAAAAAACAAATAAAAAGTATTTTGCATGATTTGAAAGAAGTTTATGATTATAAAAATCCTCTGAGTATTATGAATTTTTTGGAGTTTTAAGATTGATTTAATTTCTGGACAAGTTATTTATCAAGGAGAAGATGATTCTTTGGCAGAAGTTTATGAAATAAAGAGGAGTTGGTTTGTTTCAAGGATTAAAGAATTGAACGGGAATTTGAATGATTTTGAGAAGGCAGAATTTTTAATTAAGAATATGAATGAGAAAATTATTTTGATTTACATTGGTGAGAGATTTGAAAGTTCGAGAATTTTTAAGCCGATGTTTGATTTTGGAGAATAATTCTTGCTTATTGTTTTTTTGGGAATGGAACATATTCTCCACTTTCATCTTCATAACAATTAAGTATTTGGGTGTAGGGTGGTCGAGATGGATGAGATTCCCTGAATAATTTTTCAGAAGCTTCTCTTGTGTTTAAACATTGTTGACAGTCAGGCCCAAATAAATTTTTTCTTCCTTTTTTTAATTGTTCTTCAAAATCTATGTTGTACATTTTATTTTTAGTTTTTATTTTTATAAAAATGTTCTTGTTTTTGGAATATGTCTAAAAAATACTTTATTCAACAAATTTTTACTTTTCCCAAATTTACTTTTGAATTTTTTTGCCTATATAATTTTTGTTTTGATTTACATTTCCAAATTTTGATTTAATCCCTTTAGAATTTTTGTTTTTTATAAAATGGGTTAGATTTACAATCAAACTAATTTTTGGGTCTTACGACCTATGTCTATTGCTTGCACAAATAAATACTAATAGAAAACCTTTTAAATAATTGAACTTGTTAAATATTGTTAGAATAGCAAATTATCATTATCATTATCATTATCATTTAAGGTATTTTGTTTGCTATTTCTAATAACAATTAAATAAATGGAGAAAAAATGGCAAAAATAAGTCCGGTATCGATAAAATATATGGTGTATGCAAAATTTGAAGCTGTTGGACCAGTTCAAAGACCTGATGTAGTTGGAGCTTTGTTTGGGCAGACAGAAGGTTTGCTTGGGAGTGATTTGGAGCTTAGAGATTTGCAAAAAGAAGGGAAGATAGGAAGAATTGAAGTTGATACAAAAACTGAAAACGGAGAAACCAAAGGAACTATCAGGGTTCCAACAGCTCTTGATCAAAGTGAGACAAGTTTGATTGCTGCAGCTATTGAAACTATTGATAGGGTTGGACCAACAGAAGCAAAAATAGAAATAGAGAGGATTGAAGATGTTAGGGAAAATAAAAGAGACTATATTTTGGACAGAGCAAAAAGTTTAATGGGGAATTTTGAAGGTTCTCAAACTTCAAAAGAAATTGCTTCTGGTTTAAAATTAGCATCACGAACATCCAAGATTCAGGAATATGGTGAAGAAAAACTTCCTTGTGGAAATTTTTCAGATGAAGACGAAGTTATTGTAGTAGAGGGGAGAGCTGATGTTGTTAATCTTTTGGAAAATAGGGTTAACAATGTTATTGGTATGAATGGAACTAAACTTCCTAAAGAAATTGCAAAACTTGGTAAGGAAAAGGTCTTGACTCTTTTTGTTGATGGAGATAGAGGGGGAAAATTAATTGCGCAGAATGTAATTGATAATGCAAAGGTGAAATATGTTGCTTTTGCGCCTGATGGAAAAGAAGTTGAAGAACTTTCTGGCAAGGAAATTTTAGCTGCTTTAAGGAAAAAGATTCCAGCGGAGGAATTTAATTCCTCTGCTTCATATTCAAAAGAGGCCAAAGTTAAGGAGCATAAGAAAATTGATAGAGAAAAAATCAATGAGGTAATGGGAGAAGTTGATGGGACAAAAAAAGCTTATTTGTTAGATAGTGACGGGAAAATATTGAAAAAAGTTTCAGCAACTCAAACTGCTAAATCAGTTTCTAGAAGTAAGGATGTAAAAGTTGTTATTGTTGATGGAAAAATTACCTCTACTATTGTGAAAGCTTGTGAAAAAGTAGGTGTTCAATTTATTGCTGGTAAGAATTTTGCAGCAAGTTCTGAGGAAATAGAAATGATTAGTTTTTAACTAAACATTTATAAAATTCATTTTGTTTCTTAATAAAAGAGGAAAATGAAAAGTAAATTGCGTGTTTTAACTGGAATTTTTTTGATTGTTTTAATTGCTTTTGGAGTAGTTAGTTATTTTGTATTTTTTTATCATCCTAAATGCGAGGATGTTTCTTGTTGGGAATCAAAATTACAAAATTGCAGAAGAGCTGAATATACTAATAATGCTGTAGATGTTACTTGGAACTATAAAATTAATGGGCGCAAGGGAGGAGTTTGTGAAGTTGAAGTTGAAGCTGTTCAAGTTGTCAGGGGACTTGTGAAAACTCGGGCTTTGGAAGGTAAGAGTATGGATTGTTATTTGCCTTTAGATAGTGAAGGAAAAACAATTTTAATTTCTCCTGAATCTGATCCTAATTTGTGTCATGGTGTTTTGAAAGAAGAACTTCAGGGATTAATTATCGAAAATCTTTATAGATATATTTTGGATAATCTTGGGGAAGTTAAAGATAAACTAACAAGTGTTGAAGGGGCTTTGGAAAACAGTTAGTGAATTAATTAAGGTAGGATTTTGAGAATTTTGGAGGGCATGAATTTTCTAAGGTTTTTTTTCTAGCTCTATCTAATCTTTCAAAAAAATCTATAACTGGACTTTTTCTTGATTTAATTTTTATTGTCTGAGAATCATCTCCTTTAAAAGATTCATATAATTTTTGTTGTAAATCTCCTGTTTCTTTTAATTTTCTTTGAGAATGAGTTTTAATAAAATGATAAAATTCTTCTTGCACTGTTTTGTCTAAATCCCACCATATTTCTTTAAATTTTAACCAGTCATATGTAGAACCAAAAGAATCATAAGTCATTCTTGGTAGGTTGTATGCCTTACATTTTTCATAAAAGGAAAATAAATCATCATTATTTCTTATAGGATTTTTTGGTTCCATTTTTACTCAAAAATTAAATGTTTTATAAGTTTTTATGTTTTGAGAATTATAGTATTTGTATTTGGTTTGTTTTATTAAAATTTTATTTTAAAGTTTAACTACATTAAACACCTTGTAAATTTTTTTATTAAAGGTTGTGCTCTCCTTAAAGTTGCTTCTTCTTTTTGAGTTACTTGGGCATGATAGAAGTTTGCAGTTGGTAAATTTAAAGCTTTTTCTAAATTTTTAACCCCCCTAATGTCTGCCCCTATAAGTTTTGCTTTCCTAAGGTATGTTCCCAAAAGGTTTGCTTCCCTAAGGTCTGCTTCCACAAGGTCTGCTCCCATAAGGTTTGCTCCCTCAAGGTTTGCTCTCATAAGGTCTGCTCTCCAAAGGTCTGCTCTCCAAAGGTTTGCTCCCATAAGGTTTGCTCCCTCAAGGTTTGCTCCCTCAAGTTTGGAATAAGGTAAATAGATTGTAGGCGCAGAAAGTCCTATTAAGTTAGAATTGCTTAAATCTATTGGATTTCTTTCAGGATTTTGATTCATTAGATAATTTTGCATTTCATGAAAACCTTCATAATTTCTTAAATTAGCTCCTTGAGGTAATTCAATTCCTCGAAAATTTATTTCTCCTGATAGAATTTCATTTACTAATTCTTCTACTTTCATTTGTTTATATTGGACAGCCATGTTTTATTTTGATTATAGGAGTTTATAAATATTTTTATGATTAACTACTTTGGAGTTAAGTTGTATCCCTAGATGTGTTGGCAATAGATTAATAAAATGTTTTTTTCTAAAATAATTATGAAGTTGAAATCTGAATTTGTTGCGAGGATGAAAGAGCTTTTGGGAGAGGAGTATGGGGAGTATGAAAAAGTTTTAGATAAAAAATATATTAATTCTATTAGATGTAATACTTTGAAAATTTCTCCTTCGGAATTAAAAGTGCGTTTAGAGAAAAAATGGAAAATTAAACAGCCCTTTAAAGAATTTCCAGAGATTATGATAATTGACCAAGAGATTGTTCCTGGAGAAGTTGGAAAAGCATTGGAGCATCAATTGGGTTACTTTTATGTTCAGGAATTTTCAAGTATGTTGCCTCCTTTGGTTTTGAGCCCTAATGAAAATGAAAATGTTTTAGATATTGCAGCTGCGCCGGGGAGTAAAACTACACAGATGGCTGCTATGATGAATAATTCTGGAAATTTAATTGCGAACGATGTTTCTTTTGGGAGAGTTAAAATTTTGGCTGCGAATTTACAAAGATGCGGAGTTAGTAATGTTTTGGTTGCTCAACATGATGGGGTTAATCTTTGTTCTAAATTGAATAAATTAAATTATTATTTTGACAAGATTTTAGTTGATGCACCTTGTACTGGGGAAGGTAATTTAAGAACTAACTTAAATACTTGTAAAATGTTTAACGAAAAGTTAATTAAAAAATTTGCAAATAAACAAAAACAAATAGTTAGTAATACTGTTAAAATTTTGAAAAAGGGAGGTGTTTTAGTTTATTCAACTTGCACTCATGGACCTGAAGAAAATGAAGAGGTAATTGATTATCTGTTAGAAAATTTTCCTTTAGAAATTGAAGAGATTAAACTTCCTGTTAAAACTCGGAGCGGAGTTTTGGAATGGAGGGGGAAAAGGTATTGTAAGGATGTTGAAAAGTGTGTTAGAGTTTATCCTCAAGATGAAAATTTGGAAGGATTTTTTATAGCTAAATTGAGGAAGACAGAATGAAAGTTGAAATTTTAGATAAATCAAAAAAGAAAAAAATTTTACATAAAATTGAAAAGGAATATGGGATTTCTGAAATGAAAGAACTTTTAGTTCAGACAGGTAAAGAGAAATTAAGAATTTATTCTGGAAGTTTGTCAAGGGAAGAACTTAATGAACTGGGTAAGAATTTAAATATTGAACTTTTGGGAATGCAGTTCTTAAAATTAGATAAGGAGAGAATTAGGTTAAATTTTGATATTTTGAATTTGCCCAATATAAAAAAACAGATAAAATCTTATGCTGTTTTTTTTCTTCCTGATGAAGATGTTGCTCACTGGATGGGTGGAGGGAATATTTTTAATGAGAATTTTAAGTTTCCAGGGAATTATGTTATTATGGAAAATAAAGGGGATTTTTTGGGGATGGGGCAAATTTCTGGAGAGACAATAAAAAATTATATTCCTAAGGAGCGGAGGATTAAAA
>CAYXNX010000012.1:0-18744 GCA_964467035.1 Candidatus Woesearchaeota archaeon
ATCATCTTATTATATTTATATTTAGTTGTAGATTCAATTTCTCCTTCATTAGAATTATTTCTTAAAATTGAAGTTCCTTTTTGACCAGGTTGCAATCCAAAAAGCGCAAATTCAATTGCTAAAAGCAAAGTTGTTTTTCCAGAGCCAATATCTCCTGAAAGTAAAACACTTCCTTTGGGGAATTCAATTTCTGCATCTTCGTAGCTTCTAATATTTTTAATTTTTAATTTTTTGAAAATCATCTAAAACTCCAAAATTTTTTGCATATCATCTAAAACACGGTTCTGAAAATGTTGATTAGTTTCTTCTTCGTATTTTTCTTTATCAAGAGATTTTAAAATTAAAGGAACTAAAGATTTGAATTTTGATTTATCTTCTGAAAAATACTTTTCTAATAAAGTTTCTTCTATGTTTTGCATATCATCTACCTCAAGCAAAATATCTGAATCTTGAATTTTTAGTTTTGAAGTATTTTTAATTAAAAAATAAGCTTTTTTTTCTTTTGCAAATTTTTCAATTTTGTTGAAGTTTATTTCTGAAATTTTTCCTTGAGAAAGATACCCATACAATCTTAACAAAATTATTTTATTATCCAAATTATATTTTTCAAGTTCGGATATAATCTTTTCAGTTGCTGTTAGAGTATTCTCAATTTGTAATTTTAAAGATAAAGTCTCTTTTAATTTGATTGGAACTTTTTCTGTTTTAAGATAATCCCCTACTTTAACAATATAAAACTGGCCGTGTTTAAGTTCTTCAAGTTCTTCAAAATTATTGGGAAATAAAGGACCGGAATAAACAATATTTCTTTTGCAAAAATCAACATGGAGATGCCCCAAGGCATAATAATCTGCTTGAGGGAGTTGAGAAATTGAAAGAGTTTCTATCGGAAGAGAATTAACTGCTTCAGTAAGAGTTGTGTGAAGGGTTAAAATTTTAAAATACCCTGGAGAATCCTGCAAATGAGTTTTTTTAAGTTCTTGAACCTCTAAACCTGATTTTTTTCCGTGATAGCCATATAAGGCATAGTTTCCAAAAATTGTGGGTTGAAGTATTAACTTATTTTCCTTTTCTTCAAAATTGTTAAGAGATTTGCAAAATCCTGCGTGTTCTAAAACATCTAAAAAAGTTTTCCCTGAAACCGAGTAATCATGGCTTCCGGGAATTAGGAAGCAAGGGATTTTTGCATCATTTAATTTTCGAAATTGTTTGAAAGCTTGTTTTAAAATATCAATTTGAGGATAAGCAGAATCAAACAAATCTCCAGCTATTAATACAAAGTCTACTTTTTCTTTTATGGAAATGTCAATTGCCTTGGAAAAACTTTCCATAGAAAGTTTTTGGAGCTCTGGAAAACGCCAGCCCCCCAAGTGACAATCACCCATGTGTGCAAATTTCATTCTAATTTATTTTAGAGAATATATTTTTATAAGAATTATTGCGATTGAGTTATCTCCCAAACAAAAAGTTTTTCAAAGAAAAGATTTTTTGTTGCGAATTTTTTTAGAGATAAATTTTTTCTCTTTGTAACAGTTTTCCAAGAGTCGGGGGTGAAAGAAGAGGTTAGTAAAAGTGCTTTTCCTGAGGGTGTTAAATGAGATGGAAGTTGGGAAATGAATTTTGAGATTATTTCATCTCCTGTTTTTCCTCCTGTTGTATCTGGAAGAGAATCATACTTGTCTTCGGGAAGATAAGGAGGATTAAATAAAATCAAATCAAATTTTTGTTTTACATTAGAAAATAAATCTGAGAGTTTTGTTTTTACTTTGAGAGATTTAGCTTTTTCAATTGCTTTAGGATTTAAATCTACTGCCAAAATATTTTGGTTTGGAACACCTAATGAAATAAGATTTTGTGATTGAAATCCAGAGCCAGTCCCCATATCACAAATTTTTATATTCTTATTTTTTAATTCTTTTTTTACAATATCTGCAAGGAAATAAGAATCTTCAGCAGGTTGATAAGATTTCATTGATTTAATCGAGATTTTAACTCATCGCAATTATTGACATATGATAATTTTATGCCAAATTTTTCTAGATAAGCTTCGTTTTCTCTTGAAATTTTTTTATTTAATAAAAAAGGAGAATAAACAATTATTTCAAAATTTTCATCAGCTTGAATTGAAGAGTGTATTTTTTTGGCAGAGGTGGAAATATCTTCTTTAAATCCTTTAATTAATTTGTACAAATAAATTGCATAATTTAGCTCGCCATTGGTTCCGGGAGAAGAGCCTAAATAAAACAATTTTTGTCCCATTAAGCCCTTGATTAAGTCGTGTTTAAACCAATCTCCTGTATCGATTTCCTCATCAAATAAAGATTTATTATTAATTTGAATATCTCTATAAGGTTCTAAATGAGCAATACCAAATGTTTTGTCTGATTTGGGAAGAGTTCCAATTACTTTTTTCCCTTTTTTTTCTTTATAAAATTTGGCTATCTCTAAACTTACTCCTCTATCTGGAAGCAATTCAAGTTCGACATTAGATTCAACGAGAGTTTGGGCTATTTTTTCTAGTTCAGAAAAAAGTTTTTTTGAATTAATTCCCAAAATCTTTTGATAATGAAATTCTATATCTCCTGGACCAATTAGTGCAATTCTCATAAGTTTATTTAAACAATTATTTATTTAAAATTATCTAATAAGTGATTCAATAAACTCAAGCAATTGTTCTCTTGCAAGAAAAGCAACAATAGTTGTTCCAATTAACAAAAATAAAATAATTATGAGAATTATCAAACCAGCAGTTGATGAATTTCTTGAAGATGATTTTGGTTCTTGGGGTTGAGGTAGGGGCCGAGGTTGAGGTTGGGTTTGAGGTAGGGGTTGTTCTTGGGGTTGGGGTTGGGGATGTTCTTGGGGTTGGGTTTGGGTTTGAGGTTGTTCTTGAGGTTGTTCTTGGGGTTGGGTTTGAGGTTGGGGTTGTTCTCGGGGTTGAGGATACTGAACGTCTACCATTCCCCCAGTAAGATAAGCTTCTGCTTGTTGAACTTCTTTAGGAGAATAACCTGCATTTATCAAAGATTGACGAGCTCTATTTATATCTTGACCTCTTTCTAAAGCATTTCTTAAAGATGCAACAATATCTTGTCTTACCATATTAAAAAAAAGAAAAAAGATATTATAAAGTTTGCTGAATTACTACTTAATCTCAACAACTTGTCCATTTTGGCAAAGATGAGTATTTTTTCCATATTGGTAACCCATTTCTTTGAAAAGTTCCATTGCAGGAGTTGTTTTGTCAAGTCCTCCGTGGGCAGGAATTATATGTGCTGGTTTTAAAATATTTACCAAATCTCTAATATCTTCTCTACCTCCGTGTCCTGAAACATGAACATTATCAAAAATCCGAACATCTTTATTTTTTAGTTTTTTATCCAAATTTGCACGGTTTGCAACATTGACTGGAGCAGGAATTACTTTTGAAGAAAAAATCATACTATCTTGGGATTTAAATTTAAAAGGGAGTTTGCCTGAAACAATTCTGTCCAAAACACTCCCAGGTTCAGCTTGATGACCTGTGCAAACCAAGACATATTTTTCCCTATTTTTATCAATTTTTCTTAATTTAGATTCCACTTGTTTAGAATAAGAAGCAATTTCTATATCTTTTTTGAAAGGACATTTATTCACTTTTTCAGCAGCTGAAACATATTTAGCAAGGGAGCGTCCAACAAAAACAGGTTTTCTGTTTAACTTTTTAGCAAAATCAACTATACTTTTTAATCTTGCAATATGGGATGAAAAAGTTGAAACAATAATTCCTTTATTTTTATGTTCTACTGTTAACATTGCTTCTTCAACCATTGCTCTTGCAATTTTTTCGCTGTGGGTTTTTCTTTCATCTTTTGAATAAAGTGAATCAGTAATTAGCATTTTAACTCCTTTTTTTCCAATTTGCTTTAGCTTTTTATAATTAGGAGGATTTCCCAAAATAGGAGAATTATCAAATTTGAAATCATTTGTGTAAACAATAATTCCTCGAGGAGTATGAAGAGCTATAATCACTGATTGAATTGTTGAGTGAGTTATATTTATGAAATCAACTTTGTAAGAACTTGAACGCCCTTTGATTATAAAAGAATTGTCTGGTTTTATAGTATGAAGATTATTTTTAAAGGGAATCTTTGAATCTTTTATTATTGATTTAAGAATTTCCATTGTGAAAGGTGTTGCATAAATATCAGCGTCAGGATACTTTGTTGCAATAAATGCAACTGCACCTACATGGTCTAAATGTGCATGGGTAATTAAAAATGCACGAACTTTCTTTTTATTCATTTGTAAAAAATCGTCGTTAGGAAGAGCCCCAGAGGAAGCATACATTTCAGGAGTGGGTTGTTTGGCCTCGTCTTGAAGATCTACAAGAGCTGGAATGTAAAAACCACAATCAAAAACAATTATGTCGTCTTGGGATTCAATAGCAGTCATATTTTTTCCAACCTCATTATATCCTCCAAGAGTATGTATTTTAACCATATTCCTCATAAAATGTTAGCATTTAAATAAGTTTGCTTAAAGTTAGAATCACCATAAATCTTAAAAACAACGGAAGATATAATTAATAATGCAAAAAAGAGAGATAAATGAAAAAAGAAATTACTTAAAGTTTTTATTGCCCCTATTTGTTTTAGTAGTTATCTTTATTTCTCTTGTAATTTTCCCTCTTGAATTTTCTGGAAATGCTGTAAGTGATTCTCAAACATATTATGTTTCTATAAGTGGAAATGATTCAAATTCTGGAAATTTGGAAAATCCTTGGAAGACTATTCAAACAGCTATTAACAATGTTAATCCTGGAGATAAAATCATTGTAACAGAAGGAGATTATAGTGATCAGGGAAGAATTTATGTAGAAAATTCTGGAGAAGCTGAGAATAGAATAATTTTAGAAGCTGAAGGAGATGTTAAAACAAGAGGATTTACACTTTATGATCTACAACAAGGCAAGAAAGTTAATTATATTAAACTTAAAGGTTTTGAAGTTGAGGCTACAGGAACAGACACTTTAACAGGCACAGGAATTATTGCATCAGGAAATGGGAATATTATTGAAAATAACATTGTAAAAAATTCAGCAAGACAAGGAATTTATATTTATGCTCCAGAAAGTTTGTCTAAAGAGAATATAATAAAAAATAATAAAGTTTCAAATTCTGGAAAAGAAAAATACGAAGAAGGACAAGGAATTTTTATTTATGGGCAATATGGGGAAAACAATGAAATAATTGGGAACGAAGTTTATAATAATAATTATGAAGGGATTACAATTTTTGAAGGATCAGGTAATTTAATCAAGGAAAATGAGGTTTATGGGAATGATGCTGCAGGGATTCATATTGGAATGGATTTAGCTTCAGAAAATGTGGTTGAAAATAATGAAGTTTATGAAAATTCACAAAGAATTGATGATACTTTTGGAATTGATTTATTGAGAGTTGGAAAAAATAATAAGGTAAGATACAATAAAGTTCATGACCAGTATGACACTATTGAAGACCCAAATAATCAAGCAATTCCAAATCCTGGAAATCCTTCTGAAATTTTATTTGGAACTGGAGGAATTAGATTGGATGGAGGAAATTGGGAGGGACATTATTTGAAAAGCTCCAAAGGAAATCAGATATATTATAATATAATTTATAGTGAATACAATGGAATTCAAATTTTTAATTTTGAAAATACAGAAGTTTATAACAATGTAGTTTATGGGGGTTCAAAATATGGTTTACTTTTAGCAGGATTTACTCCAGATGGGCAAGAAAATATAATAAAGAATAATAAAGTAAAAAACAATATTTTCCACAACCCTGATGAACACTTTGTCTACACTATTCATTCTACTGAAAACTCCATAAACAATAATTTGTATTATGGAAGTGGAGATTTTAATTATTATAATGATAAAATAGATTTTGAGAGTTGGAAATCTCAAAGTGGTTATGATAGTAATTCTATTAAAGAAGACCCAAAATTTATCGATGAAGAAGAGAAGAATTTTAGTTTAGACTATCAAAGTCCTGCAATTGATGCCGGAGCTGATGTTGGTTTAAATAGAGATTACTGGGGAATTGATGTTCCAAAGTTTGAGGGAGTGGATATTGGAGCTTTTGAATTTAGTTTAACTTTTGGTTCTGGGGAATGCACCCCGGGTGAAGAAGAACAAAAAAAATGCGGTGAGACAGATGAAGGGGTTTGCGAATATGGAACTAAAACAAGAGTTTGTGGTGAAAATAGCACTTGGGGAGATTGGGGAGATTGTGAAGGAGATATAAACCCTAGTGAAGAAGTTTGTGATGAAAAAGATAATGATTGTGATGGGGAAGTGGACGAAGGAGTTACCAATACTTATTATGAAGATTCTGACGGAGATGGTTATGGAAGTTCAAAATCAATTCAGGCTTGCAGTAAACCATCAGGTTATGTAACAAATCAAGATGATTGCGATGATAGTGATCCAAACATCAATCCTTCTGCTGAAGAAGTTTGCGACAATAATGTAGATGATAATTGTGACGGAAGAATAGATGAAGATTGTGAATCAGATGATCCTAAATGGTAACAAAACATTTAATTAATAATTCTCTTTATTTAGACTATGAAACTTTTAAAACCATCAATAAGAGAAAGAAAAAGATATCTTTTTTTAGAAGGGAGTTTTTCAAAAAAAGAAGTTGAAAAAGCAATTATGAAATATATAGGAATTTTGGGTTATAGTAAAGCTTCTCCAAGGTGGATTGGAAAAAATATTTTAGCAATTAATAGGGAATCAATAAATGAAATTAGAGCGAGTTTTATTTTTTTGCCAAAGGCAAATATAAAAAAAATTTCTGGAACTTTGAAAAAATTGAGGGAATAGATTTATAAAATAAGAATTCTTAAAATAGGTATGGTAAAAGAGGATAAAACTTTAGGAATTTTGACCCATGTTTTGGGAATTTTTACAGGGTTTATTGGAGCTTTAATAATCTATCTTGTAGCAGAAGATAAAAAACTAAGAAACATGCAAGAAATGCCCTTAATTGGCAGTTGAGTTTAGTAATTTATTGGATTGTTTCAGTTGTTTTGGTTTTTATCATAGTTGGAATTTTATTAATACTTGCTTTAGGGGTTTTAAATTTAGTATTTTCAATAATCGCTGCTTCAAAAGCAAATGAGGGGGAATATTGGGAATATCCTTTAGCTATTCCTTTTTTTAATTAAAATAGTTTTGAATTAAGTAGCTTTTGTAAAAAAGCAAATTAATTTGTTGGTTTGTTTTAAAAAATCATTAAGATAGAAAAATTTAAAAAGAGAATTTATTTTTAAGGGTAGAAGAAAAAATAAATGAATTTAAGATTATACTAAATTCTTCATAAGATAAAATGGATATGCCAAGTGAAATTCAACATCAAGCAATGGGTTATGATAGAACTGCGACTATGTTTTCTCCAGATGGACATCTTTTGCAGGTTGAATATGCTGAAAAAACAGTTAGATTAGGGGTTGCAAGTGTTGGAGTGAAATGTACTGACGGGGTTTTTATTATTGCTGATAAAAGAATTAATAATAAGTTAATTGAAAAAAAATCTGCAAATAGAATCCATGAAGTAGATGAACATATAATTGCAAGCACAGCAGGTATTACTTCTGATGCAAGAGTTTTGATTGACAAAATAAGACTTATTGCGCAACAACATAGAGTTACCTATGATTCTCCAATAGATGTTGAATCAATTATTCGAGAGGTTGCAAATATAAAACAAATGTTTACTCAATATGGGGGTGCAAGACCTTTTGCTGTTTCAACAGTTATTGCAGGGATTAATGAAAATGACTCTCAACTATATTCTTCAGATGTTACGGGGAATTATTTTAGTTATAAAGCAATTGCTATCGGAGAACATGATGAAAAAATAAATGAAATATTAAAAATCAAGTATAATGATAAACTTACAATAGACAATGGAATTAAATTAGTTTTGGAAATTTTCAAAGAAATTCTTGGAAAGAATTTTGATTTATCTCGTTTTGATGCAGCAATGATAAAAAAAGAGTCAAAAAAACTTGAAAAAATTGATGAGGATTATCTGAAAAAAATAATGGGAAATGGAAAATAATACAGTAGCAAAAATTAGAATTGGTGGAAAACATTTTGAAATTGTAATTGAGGATGTAGATGCAGCTATTAAGTTTAAAAAAACTGGTGAAGGAGATGTAAATGAGTTCTTAGGGATTGAAGAAATTTTTACAGATTCAAAAAAGGGAGAAAGAGCTTCTGAACAAGATTTAGAAGAAGCATTTGGAACTTCTGAGGCAAATGAAGTTGCTAAACAAATAATTAGAAAAGGAGACATAAATGTTCCTTTAGAATATAAAAGACAAGAACTTGGAGAAAGAGGAAAACAAATTATTGAATTTCTTGTGAAAAATGCTGTTGACCCCAGAAGTGACAGGCCTTACACTCCTGAAAAAATTAAAAATGCTTTAGATGAGGCAGGAATTAATATAAGCAATAAACCGGTAGAAGCTCAATTAAAAGAAATAATGGAAAAATTAACACCAATAATTCCCTTGAAAATTGAGTCTAAAAAAGTTCAGATAACAATTCCAGCCCAACACACAGGAGTAGCTTATGGGATTGTTCAAAACTATAAAGAAAATGAAGACTGGCTTGAGAATGGTGACCTTAAAATAACTGTTATTGTACCAAATGGTTTATTAATGGAATTTTATGACAAATTAAATAAAGCTACACATGGTAGTGCTGTGAGTGAGGAAATTAAGGAAAAATGAATGAAGAGAAAAGAGAACTTATAATACCTGGAGAAGTTGTTAGCGAAGAATCTGGAAAACTTCCGGGAGAAAATACTTTTAAAGAAGGAGAAAAAATATTGTCAAACAGATACGGAATAGTTGAGAGTTCTGGCAAATTAGTAAAAGTCATTCCTGTTTCAGGAGTTTTTGTTCCTCGAAGAGGAAATGTAGTTATTGCCCAAGTTGTAGATATAAGTTTTAATGGATGGATATCTGATATTGACACAGCCCATAGTTCATTTTTGCCAGTTGCAGAAGTTCCAAAATATCTTGATAAAACGCAACTTACAGAATTTTTAGATATTGGGGAATTTTATACTGCAAAAATTAAATCAGTTAAAACAAAAGGGGTTGATTTAACATTAGATGGAAGAGGGCTTGGAAAATTAGAAGGAGGAATGATTATGAAAATAAACCCTCACAAAGTTCCGAGAGTTATTGGAAAGGAGGGAAGTATGATAAAGATTATAAAAGATGAAACTAATTGCAGAATTACAGTTGGGCAAAATGGGATTATTTGGATTAAAGGAGAAGAAGTTGAAGATGAGATACTTACAAAAAAAGCACTTTTATTCATTACAGAAAAAAGTTTAGAAAGTGGACTTACTGATAAGGTTCAAAAGTTTTTAAAGGAAGAAAAGGGAAAATAAAATGACAGAAATAAAAAGACCAGATGGAAGAAAGTTTGAAGAAACTCGAGAATTGAAAGCAAAAGTAGGAATTGTGCCAAATGCTGACGGTAGTGCTATGTTTTCTTTTGGAGATACTGTTGCAATTGCAGCAGTTTATGGGCCAAAGCAATTACATCCTCAACATATGCAAGATCCTGAAAAAGGACTTTTAAGATGCACTTATAATATGATGAGTTTTTCAGTTACAGACAGAATTAGACCTGGACCAAGTAAAAGATCTACTGAAATTTCAAAAATTAGCGGATGGGCTTTAGATAAAGCTGTTATGATAGATGATTATCCAAATATGGTAGTTGATGTTCATATTTATATCCCTCAAGCAGATGCTTCAACTCGATGTGCTGGAATTAATGCAGCTTCTTTAGCATTAGCTCATGCAGGAATACCTATGAAAGATTTAGTTACTAGTATTTCTATAGGAAAATTAGATAAACAATTAGTTGTAGATGTTGATAAAGATGAAGAAGATTGGGAAGAAGGAGAGGGAGCTACTGATATTGCAATGACTTTCTTGAATAATTCTAAGGAATTAACCCATATCCAGATGGATGGCAAAATAAATGTTGAAGAATTAAAGGAAGCAATTAAATTAGGTAAAAAAGCAACTGATAAAGTTTATGAAACTCAAAAAAATGCACTAAAAAAAATTGGAGGAGAAAATGATTAATGGTTCAAATTTAACGGGAAAAAGAATTGCAGAGTATTTAGCAAAAGGAAAAAGGTTTGATAAAAGAGCACTAGATGAATTTAGAGATGTTAAAATTGAGTGTGGTGTTTCTAAAAAAGCTGAAGGAAGTGCAAAAGTTAAAATTGGGGAAACCGAAGTGTGGGTAGGAGTTAAAATGAATGTTGTTGAACCCTATCCAGATTCTCAAAATAAAGGAAATTTAATGGTGACTGCAGAGCTAACTCCTTTAAGCAGTGAGAAATATGAATTAGGACCTCCAAAATTTAATGCTATTGAACTTGGAAGATTGGTTGATAGAGGAATTAGAGAATCAGGAATTATTGATTTAGAAAAACTTTGCATTAAAGAGGGGGAAAAGGTTTGGGGAGTTATGATTGATATTTATTCAATAAATGACGCGGGGAATATTTTGGACGCAGCATTTTTAGGAGCTTTGACAGCTTTGAAAAGTGCAAAAATGCCTTTTTATGATGAAAAAGAAGACAAAATTGATTATGATAAAAAAAGTGAAGAAAAACTTCCGCTCACAAAAGAGCTTCCGTTGAATTTTAATGTTTATAAAATTGGAGAAAGTATTTTTTTAGACCCTACGATTGAGGAGGAAGATGCAAGCGAAGGAAGATTAACTGTGGGAATTATACCAGATAAACCAATTAGAATTTGTAGTATGCAAAAAAGTAAAGATATGGCTTTGAGTGAAGAAAAATTTGCAAAAATGTTGGATTTGATTGAAAAGAAATATAAAACTTTTTCAAAAGAAATTACTAAAAAAATTGACGATGCAGTAAAATCTTGGGAAAATAAATAAATTTAAAAACCACTAAAATTGAGTAGTAATATGGCACAAGTAAAAAAAGAAAATTTTACACAATATGAAAAAGCAAGAGTTCTAGGAGCTAGGTCTTTACAAATTGCAATGAACGCTCCTTTATTAAAAAGTATTAAAAAAGAAAAATTAGAAGAAATGAATTATGACCCTATGAAAATTGCTCAAATTGAGCTTGATAAGGGTGCTTTACCCATTACTGTAAAACAACCTCTTCCAAAAAAAAGAGCAGTTCAGATTAAAAGAGAAAAAGAAGAAGTTAAAGAAACTGATGCTGAAAAAGAAGAAAAAGAAATTGCAAAAGAGGGCGAAATTATGGAGTTAGCAAATCCTGATGATGAGAGAGAGGGTGAGGAAGAGAATAAAGAAGAGCAATAATTCTTAATTAGTTTTCCAAAGTTTATCTAAAAAATCATTTATTGTATAATTTTTTGTCATTTTTAAAAAGAAAGAATAAGTTTATAATTTTTTGGATAATAAGATTAATAAATTAAGGATTCTATATTAATTTATGAAAATAAAGAGGATTTCTGCAAAAGAAATAAAAGATACTCGGGGTGATGGAACTATTGAAGTGATTTTGAAAACTGATTTTGGGAAATTTAAAGCAAGTGCACCTAATGGAAAATCTAGGGGGAAATATGAAGCAGAACCTTGGAAAGGAAGTTTGAAAAAAGATATTGGGTTTGTGAATAAATTTAATTTGAAAGAAATTGATTTTAGTAAATTTGATGATTTGGGAAAAATTGAAAGATTATTTAGAAAAAAGGTTGGAGCAAATACTATGATAGCATTGGAATATGTTTTTTTAAGAGCGCTTGCAAAAAAAGAGAATAAGGAAATTTGGGAGTTGATAAATCCTAAAACGAAGAAATTGCCGATGCCTGTTGGAAATGCGATTGAAGGAGGAGTGCATAGTTCTAAAGGGCCAGATATTCAGGAGTTTTTATTTATTCCTAAAACAAAAAAATTTTCAGAAGGAGTTAAGTTAAATAAAAAAGCTTATTATCAATGCAAAAAAATTCTGAAAAGAGAAGATTCAGAGTTTAAAGGAAAAAGGGGAGATGAAAATGGATGGAAAACTTCTTTAGGAAATTTGGAGGTAATGAGAATTATGGAAATAACAAAAAACAAATTTGAAAAATTGGAAATTGGGATGGATATTGCAGCTTCGGAGTTTTATAAAAAAGAGTGTTATTTTTATAAAAATAAAAAAAATTCTTTGAGCAAAAAACAGCAATTAGAATTTATTTCAGAGCTCTCAAAAGCTTTTTATTATATTGAGGATCCTTTGGAAGAAAAAGATTTTTCAGGGATAAAAAAAATCAAAAAGAAAAATTTGATTGTTGGGGATGATATTACTGTGACAAACTTGTCTCGAATAAAAAAGTCTGGAGTTAATGGGGTGATTATAAAACCCAACCAATGTGGCTCGTTAATGGAAGTGAAAAAAATTGTTGAATATTGTAAGAGAAATAATATTAAAATGATTTTTTCTCATCGGAGTGGAGAAACTAAAGAAGATATTTTATCTGATTTGGCTTTTGGTTTTCAGAGTGATTTTATTAAAACAGGAATTTTGGGAAAAGGGAGAAAAGAGAAGTTGAATCGGATGTGCAAGATTGAGAAAAGCTTAAAGTAAAAAAGTTTATAAGAGCAACAAGCTTATTAAAAATATGAAAAAAGGAGAGGTAATTTTATTATTGATAATTGTTTCTATATTATTTGTAAGTGGAAATTGGGATAATAGTGACCATTTGACATATCATAAAGGAAGTGAAATAAAAATTAAAACAGATGACGGAAATATTTCTTTACAAAACTGGATTGATGGAAATGGAAATTGGGGAGGAAAAGAAAGATTTCACACTGCTGATGAAATTAGGGTAGAATATGGGGAAATAGATATTTCTTTACAAGATTTAATTGATGGAAAAGATGAAGAATGGAGTTCAAAAGATGTTTGGCATAAAGCCAGTGACATAAAAGTTAATTTTGATGGAGAAAATATTTCCCTACAAGATTATATTGATATAATATTTGAAAGAACAGAAAGACGAGAAGAATTAGAATCTTGGGAAAGAGAATTTACAATACCTCAAGCTATTGAAGAAGATATTAATGAAATTCCGGAAGTAGATAGCTTGTTGTATAAATATGGAATAGAACCGAAGAGAGGTAGTGAATTCGAAGATGAAAATGATTGTGGAAAAGATTATGCTGAACTTAAAGAAGATATTGAAATTGATGACTTGGAAGAGAATAAAAGATACAAGTTCATCTGTCAAAAACAAGGAAAATCAGATAGCAAGATGGAAAAAACAATAAACCTTTCTGAAGAATTTAAAATAATTTATTCTGATACTGAAAAATATGATAGGATTTGGGTTAAAAAGGGTGACAACACAACCTATTGGGAGAATATAATGGACAGTTTTGATTATGAAATTGCATTAAAAAATGGGAATTTAAAATCAAGAGTGGTATATTCTGGAGATGTTGGAGGAGGCATTGAAGGAACTGAAGAAGATGAGAAAGAAGTGAAAAAGTATGCAAAAGGATTAAAAGAGAAAATAAGTAATAATATAAAAATGGGGTTAAGGGGGAGTGAAAATCCGGAAACATTAATAATGATTGTTCAAAATGTATATTCTGGATTGGATAAAGGGGATAAAGATGATGAGGGTGAGGGGAAGGCATTATTGGATATAAAAGATAAACTCCAAGATATAGAGGAGGAATTCGAAAGGATAACTGAAAGGGGTAAAGAAATAGAGATAATTAAAAGCGATATTTATCAAGTAGAAAAGGATGAGGAAGAGGAGGAAGATGGAGAGGATGGCTCTGTCCAACCTATTATCGCCTTCCCAGATAGTGAGGGTGTTGATACACATACTGTTATTGAAATTGAGTATAAAATAGTAGATGATTATGAATTAGAATATTCTGAAACTATTTGTCCAGTCAATAAATATGGAGTTTTTATAGATTCAAATTGGGAGGAAGGGGGGAATTTGTTGAGAGATGCTTTATTATTTATAGGAGAATTACTCAGAGCTGTTGATCCTGAAGCAGAAGAAGCCGTTCAAGGAATTGGACGAGGAATTGGAAATTTATCTTTGGATGTCATAGACGATATAAGGGAAAGTAAACCTCAGGAAGAGTTATATCAAGCACAATGGAAGCAAGTTGAATGCAAAATTAAGCAAGTGATTTAAAAGTTAAATTTAAAAATACAAATTCTATTGAATTATATTACATTTAGAAAATGGCAGTTAATAAACACAAATCTGAAGAAGCTGAAATGAAAAAAGTAGAGGAAACTGGAGAAATCCAAAAACCTGTAGAAGAAAGTGCTGAAGAAGACAAGAAAGCTGAAAAAGAAGATACAAACTCTGAAAGTGCTGGAGAAAATAGTGAGAAGGATTTGAAGAAAAGAACCTCTGATAGAAGTGTTTTAATGAAAGAGTTGAAGAAAAAAGCTGAAGAGATGAAGAAAAAGATTTTAGGAGTTGAGAGTGAAGAATTAAAAGAAGAGTTTGAGAAAAAAAGAGAATTACTTGTGTCTTTGGATGATTATGTTAAGACAGGGATTCACTTGGGAACAAAAGTTATAACTCCTGATTTAGCACCTTATGTTTATAGAAGAAGAGCTGATAGTATTGGTGTTCTTAATACAGGGTTAATTGATGAGCAAATTAAAAAGGCAATTAATTTTATGTCAAAGTTTAAGCCAGAAGAGATAGTTGTAGCTTGCAAAAGAGAAGCAGGTTGGGAAGCTGCGAAACTATTTGAGGAAATAACAGGAATAAAAACTTATAGAAAAAAATATCCTGCGGGAACTATGACAAATATAGAAATTGAAGATTTTAATGAGCCAGAACTTGTGATTATTTGTGATTCTTGGGTTGATAAAAATGCTTTGAAAGATGCAATTTTTACAAATAAAAAGATTATTATGTTGGCTGATACAAATAATTATGTTAAAAGAGCAGATGTTTTAATTCCTGCAAATAACAAATCTTCCAAAAGCTTAGGATTGGTGTTTTATCTTTTAGCAAAAGGATATACTGAAAAAAACAAGTTAGATAAAGAAATTCCTCCAATGAGTTCTTTTACAGGAATTGAAGAGCAAGAAGTTTAATTCTATTTATAAAACAGAATAAACTTTATAAGAGTGTTTTGTTTGGATTTTTAAGGAATATGGCATTGAAAGATATTAAAGGCTGGGGACCTGAAGTTGAGAAAAAGATTATAGAAGAATGGAAAAATTCGGAAAAATTCAATTTTGATAGTAAAACAAAAAAACAAATTTTTTCCATTGACACACCTCCCCCATATATTAATGCTCCAATACATATAGGGCAAGCAATTACTTATTGCTATATGGATTTTTTTGCAAGATATAAAAGAATGAAAGAGTTTGAGGTTCTTTTCCCATTAGGATTAGACAGAAATGGTCTTCCTATAGAAATGGGGGTAGAAAAAAAATATGGAGTTAATCCTCAAAATGTTTCAAGAGAAGAATTTTTAAAATATTGTGAAAAGTTATTGGACGAAACCTCAACAGAATCTACAGACACTTTTAAAAAATTGGGTATTTCTTTTACTTCATATAAAAAAGGAAAACATATTGGAGCTGTTTATTGGAATGATTCTTCTGATTATAGGGCATTAACTCAGACAACATTTTCAAGGCTTTACAAAAAAGGACTTGTATATCAAGATACAAGAATAAATAATTGGGACCCTGTTTTGCAAACAACGATAGCAGATTCTGAAATAGAATATAAAGAAGTCAATAGTAGTTTTAATTATGTTAAATGGAAAGTTAAAGAAACAAATGAAGAGATTATTATTGCAACTACAAGACCTGAATTAATTTGCACCTGCGGTATGGTGATTTTTAATCCAGAAGATGAAAGATATAAACATTTAGAAGGTAAAACTGCAATAAGTCCTATTTTTGAAAAAGAGATTCCAATAAAAGCACATAAATCTGCAGAAGCTGATAAGGGGACAGGAATTGTAATGATGTGTTCTGCGGGGGATTTAAGTGATGTTCAGTTTTTTAGAAATGAGGGATTAAAGCCAGTGATTGCAATTGAAAAGGATGGAACAATGAATGAGTATGCAGGTCCTTTAAAGGGTTTAAAAGTTAAAGAAGCAAGAAAAAAAATAATTGAAACAATAAAAGAAAAAGGCCTTTTAGAAAAACAAGAACAAATTTTTCATAGGGCACCTGTTTCTGATAGAACTAAAGCAGAAATTGAGTTTATAGAAATGGATGAATGGTATGTTGAGCAATTAGATTTTAAAAAAGATATGAAAAAATTCTCAGAAGATTTGAATTTTTATCCTCCTGAAGCAAAAAAACTTCTTGATGATTGGATAGATTCTATAACAATTGATTGGCCTATTTCAAGGAGAAGATATTATGCAACACCTGTTCCGGTTTGGTATTCAGAAGAGGGTGAAATTGCTATCCCTCCGGAAAATACATATGTCCAACCTTGGAAAGAAAATCCTCCCAAAGATGCTGAAGTATTAGATAAAAGTCGAAAAATTATTGGAAAAGTTAAAGATTTTCCCAAAAAAAAGTGGGAAGGAGATACAAGAGTTTTTGATACTTGGTTTGATTCTTCAATTTCTGAATTGTATATTGCAAATTATGGAAAAGATGATAAATTTTTCAAAAAAGCATATCCTGTAACTTTGAGACCACAAGGAAAAGAAATAATTAGAACTTGGTTATATTATACTCTTTTAAGAGCAAGGCATGAAACTGAAAAAATTCCTTTTAGAGATGTCTGGATACATCAACATATTTTAGATGGAAAAGGATATAAAATGTCTAAATCAAAAGGAAATATTATTGATCCTCAAGATTTATTAAGGAATTATGGAGGAGAAGCAATAAGATTTTGGGCTGCTACAGAAGGAGATTTGTCTAAGCAAGATTTAAAATGTTCTGAAGAAAGAATTAAAGCTGAATTAAAAACTATAAGAAAATTATTGAATGTTTCAAAATTTATTATGCAATTTGAAAAGCCAAAAACAAAGCTGAAAAAATTGGAGAAATTGGATGAATTATTTATTGATTATATTGAAGAGCTAACAAAAGAAGCTGATAAAAAATATAATGATTATGATTTTTTTAATTGTGTTAAAAAATTAAGAAGATTTATCTGGGATATTTTTGCATCACATTATATTGAAATGGTTAAACCAAGAGCATATAATCAAAACCAAGAGTTTAGTAAAGAAGAAAGTGAATCAGCAAGGTATTCATTGCATTATATTTTGGAAAGGTTGTTGTTGTTGCTTTATCCAGTGATACCTCAAGTTACTACAACAATTTCTAAAGAAAAAAATATTTATTTATTGGAAGCTAAATGGCCTAAAGAAAAGAAAAGAAAAAGTGATTTGGAGAAAATTGATGAAATTATAGAGTTTAATTCAGGAGTTTGGAAAAAGAAAAAAGATTCAGGAGTTTCTTTGAGTAATCCCATTGAAGGAATTAAAATACCTAATAGTTTAAAGGATTTTGAAAAAGATTTGAAAAAAGTCCATAAGATTTAGAGTATTCTCTATAAATCTTAATGAAAAACTTTATAAACTAATTCTTTCATAGTTTTATTATCATATCTTCGGAATTTTTCCGAGTTATTTTTTATGAGTTCCATAATTTTATTATGGGATGATGTATGTAGGCGTCAGTTGTAGTCAATAAACCGCCAGAATTTGACTATTTATAAAAAATATATAGTCGGAGGATTAGGTCGTTATCATTTTCCTTGAATGATAACTGCGTTAAAACGTATTGCACCAAAGCAGATATTGGTTAATTCCAGTTTATCCTGCTGGCGGCTGCGGCTATCTGGCTTGTACTAAGACATGCAAGTCTCTCGTGAGAGGGCAAACTGCTCAGTAACACGTAGCTAACCTAACTTAAGGTCAGGGATAACCTCGGGAAACTGAGGATAATACCTGATAGAAGATTTTTACTGGAATGTGAAATCTTTGAAACTCGTGCCTTAAGATGGGGCTGCGGCGGATTAGGTTGTTGGCGGGATAAAGGCCCACCAAGCCAACGATCCGTAAGGGCTCTTAGCGGAGGAGCCCTGAGAGGGAATCTGAGACACTATTCCCAGCCTTACGGGGTGCAGCAGTTAAGAATCTTTTACAATGCACGCAAGTGTGATAAAGCGAGCCAGAGTGTAGTTCCATTTGGAACTGCTTTTGCCAAATGTAAAAAGTTTGGCGAATAAGGAGTGGGAAAGACCGGTGCCAGCCGCCGCGGTAATACCGGCAGTCCGAGTCGCAGCCACATTTATTGGGTCTAAAACATCTGTAGCTTGTTTTGTAAGTCTTTTGTGAAATCCCATATCTTAAGTATGGGGCGAGCAGGAGATACTGCAAAACTAGAGACCGGAAGGCGTAAGGAGAACATATGGGGTATCGGTAGAATGAGTTGATCCTGTATGGACTAACAATTAGCGAAGGCACCTTACGAGTACGGATCTGACAGTCAGAGATGAAGGCTAGGGTCGCGAAATGGATTAGATACCCATGTAGTCCTAGCAGTAAACACTGCACACTAAACATCGGTTCCTCCTCGGGAGGCGTCGGTGCTGTAGGGAAGCCGGAGAGTGTGCTACCTGGGAAGTATAGTCGCAAGGCCGAAACTTAAAGGAATTGGCGGGGAGACACTACAACCGGTGACGCGTGCGGTTCAA
>CAYXNX010000013.1:0-17759 GCA_964467035.1 Candidatus Woesearchaeota archaeon
TTAAAAACTCTAACCTGCGTCAAAACAAGTTTGACACAAACCACCGGTTCGAATCGAATATATAATCTAGAAATGCAGGAGCTAGGATTCGAACCTAGGTAGGTACTAAACCACTGCGGCCTAAACGCAGCCCATTTGACCTCTCTGGCACTCCTGCATAGAAATTTTAGAAAAAATAAGTTATTAAAGATTTTGATAAAAGAGAAGAAGACAACATCTCAGTTTTGCCTCTGTTCGAGACTAATTTAAGACGTAATTGGCTTAACTTCTGTGTTCGGAAAGGGAACAGGTGTTTCCCAATTACTATGGTTGTCTTCATTATTCAAGAGAATAAAGTATTTTTAAATTTATGCCTTAAAAAATTTGAGCAAATATATTAAAAAATATGGGGTAGAATGAGTTATATTTATTAATCTGAAATATTCCTGAAACAAGAATTAAAATTAAGCTTTTTTAAATTTCATAGTTAATTCCAATAAATCAATTTGTCCTAAGAAAACAGATCTGCAACAGTATCTTTCAAGGCCCAAACTATCAAGAACATCTCCTGAATCTTCCCCATTTTCAACTTGTTGTTTGAAATCTTCCCACAAGTGAGCAAGGGGTTTTCCGCATGAAAAACATCTTACTGGAATTATCATAAAAAACCAACTCTTAATGTATTTAAAAAGGTTTTGATGGCAAAATTTATAATTAGAATTCCCTAATAAAATATATGAAAAAGAGTTTAATTGAATTAAAAAATGTTGCGAAACATTATCAGATGGGAGATAGTATTGTAAAGGCTTTGGATGGAGTTAATATTAAAATTGAAGAGGGTGATTTTGTTTCAATAATGGGGCCTTCTGGAAGTGGAAAATCAACAGGAATGAATTTAATAGGCAGTTTAGATTTAGCAACAAAAGGAGAAATTTATCTTGGTGGAGAAAATATTGAACTTTTGGGAGAATCAGAACTAGCTCAAATAAGGGGAAGAAAAATAGGTTTTATTTTTCAGAGTTTTAATTTAATTCAAAACCTTACTGCAAAAGAAAATGTAATGCTTCCAATGATTTTTCAAGGATATGAAAAAGAAAAAAGAGAAAAACGTGCTGAAGAATTGATGAAACTTGTTGATTTGGGAGATAGGATGGATCATTACCCTAATCAACTTTCTGGAGGGCAACAACAAAGAGTTGCTATTGCAAGGGCTTTATCCAATGATCCTGAAGTAATTTTGGCTGACGAACCAACAGGAAATTTGGATAGTGAGACAGGTGAAAAAGTAATGGCTTTTTTAGAAAAATTACACAAAGAAGGAAAAACAATTATTATGGTTACTCATGAGGAAGAACTTGCAAAAAATCATTCCAAAACAATTTATTGGTTAAAAGATGGAAAGATAGAAAAAGTTACTAAAAGAGAAAATAAGAAGTGGCAAACAACAAAAAAATAAACAAGAGATTTTATGATACAAGATTATTTTTCTTTAGCTTTGAAAAACTTAAAACATAGAGGGATAAGAAGTTGGTTAACAGTTTTAGGAATTTTTATAGGAATAACAGCAGTAGTTGCATTAATTATGTTAGGTAATGGATTAAAGGCAACAATTAATTCTCAATTTGGAATTAGTAATACAGAAGTCATAACTGTGCAATCAGGAGGACTAAATTCTTATGGGCCTCCAGGAAGTGGGGCTGTTGAACCTTTAACTGATAAGGAAGTAGAAGAGATTGAAGAAATTAGGGAAGTTGAAGTGGCTATTGGAACAAATTTAGTTTCAGCAAAAGTGGAATTTAATAAAAAACAGATAATAGGGTATATTACAAACATTCCTCAAGAAAAAGAAAAAAGAGATTTTTTCTATGAAGATATTGAAGCAGAAACTGAAAGTGGAAATCTTTTAGAAAAAGATGAAAAGAATGGGCTTTTAATTGGTTATAATTTTTATGTTGATAAAGTTGGTTTTGGAAAAAAAGTAAATTCAAAAGACAAATTGATTATCGAGGGAAAAAAGTATGAGGTTTCGGGAATCTTGGAAAAAAAGGGGAGTTTTATTTATGATAATATAATTTATATGAACGAAGAAGATTTGGACGAAATAGGAAATTATGGGGAAGAAGTTGACACAATAAGTGTTAAAGTAAAAGATAAAGAGCTTATTGAGGAAGTCAAATTAGAAATTGAGGAAAAATTAAGAGACATTAGAGATGTTGATGAAGGAGAAGAAAATTTTGAGGTTTCAACTCCAGAAGCCCAATTAGAAAATGTCAATCAAATTTTAACAGGAGTCCAGATATTTATTTTATTGGTCGCATTTGTTTCAATAATTGTGGGGAGTATTGGAATTGTTAATACAATGACTACTGCAGTAACTGAAAGAAGGAAAGAAATAGGAGTTATGAAATCTACAGGGGCAAAAAATTCCCAAATATTTAATTTATTTTTTATAGAATCTGGTTTAATGGGATTGGTCGGGGGGATTTTGGGAGTGATTTTTGGAGGGGTTATTGGTTATTTTGGAAATGTGGTGATAAATAATTTTGTTGGCTCTTCGATAAAACCACAAATAGATTTAATTTTGATTAGTTTAGTTTTGTTGGGGAGTTTTTTAATTGGCTCAATTTCGGGAGTTGCACCAGCATTACAAGCTGCAAATCAAAATCCTGTAGAGGCTTTAAGAGGTTAAATGATAGGAAAAGAATTATTCAAGTATTCCTTAAAAAACATTTGGAATAGAAAATTGAGAAGCTTTTTAACAATACTCTCGATATTTGTAGGTATTACAACAATTTTTATTTTTGTAAGTTTTGGATGGGGTCTTTACAATTACACAAACGAATTAACCTCGAGTTCTTCGGCTGACAAAATACTTATTCAGGGAAAAGGAATCCCTGGATTGGATAACACTTTTAAGTTAACTGAAAAAGATTTAGACGCTGTTAGAGGTGTGCAAGGGGTTTTTGATGCAACAGGAGTTTATTTAGAGATTGAAGAAATTAAAAGCGACGAAGAGCGAATTTATGGTTTTGTTACAGGATATGACCCGGACGAACCAATGGTTATGGATATTTTTGGGATAGATATTGAAAATGGAGAAAATTTGGAGAGTAGAGATAATAAAAAAGTTGTTTTAGGATATAATTATAAATTAGACGACAAAATATTTTCTAAGGGTTTGGAGGCGGGAGATAGAATAAAAGTTAAAGATGAAAAATTAAAAATTAAAGGATTTTTTGAATCTGTTGGAAATCCTCAAGATGATTCAAATGTTTATCTTACAAACAGCTATATGGAAGAGCTTTATTCTGGGGAAAATTTATCTTATGGAATGATTGTTGGAAAGGTTGATGTTGAAAAAATGGATTTAGTAATTGAGAGAATTGAAAAAGAATTAAGAGATATTAGAGATATTGAAAAAGGAAAAGAAGATTTTTTTGTCCAATCTTTTGATGAAATGGTGGAGTCTTATTCAGGTGCTATTGATGTGATAATTGGATTTGTAATTTTAATTGCTTTGGTTTCAGTAGTAGTTTCAGCTATCAATACTTCAAACACAATGGTAACATCTGTTTTAGAAAGAATTAGAGAAATAGGAGTTATGAAGGCTATTGGTGCGAAAAATAGCGAGGTATTTCAGATATTTTTATTGGAATCATCAATTTTGGGATTGATAGGCGGGGTTTTGGGAGTTATTTTTGGAGCTGGATTAAGTTTGTTAATTAAAGATATTTTAGAAAATTTGGGTTATGGATTTTTAAGCCCTTATTTTTCTTATAGTTTATTTTTTGGTTGCGTAGGGTTTGCTGTAATTACTGGGGCTATTTCTGGGGCTTGGCCTGCTAGAGAAGCAAGTAAAATTAACCCGACAGAAGCACTAAGGTATGAATAAATTTAAAAACCAATTTAACTCTTAATCAGGATTAAAAAGAGATGGCAAAAAAGTGTATTTATTGTAAAAAAGAAATTTCAGATGACTCTGTTATAGACTTTTGTGAAGAATGTGGCGTCGGTGTTTGGGGGCCAAAAATGTTTAAAGCAATTGTTACTAACATGGAAAAAGCGCGTGAGAAAGGAGATATTTAATATTTTTTCTTAGAGGAAAGTCTTTTAAAGCCATTATTTTTAAAATAATAATGGGAAAAAGAAAACCAATGAAGGAGAGGGGAAAAATAAGGTTTAGTGAATACTTTAAATCTTTGAAAATTGGGGAAAAAGTTGCTGTAAAAAAAGAGCAAAGTATAAGAAGTAGCTTTCCTTCAAATATTCAAGGAAAAACAGGAATTGTTGTGAATAAGAGGGGCAAATCTTATGAAATAAAGATAGGAACTGGAAAAAGTGAAAAATTATTTATTATTCATTCAATTCATCTTAAAAAATTAAAACAAATAGAAGCAAAATGATAAAAGATATGAAACCACTAACAATGCCTGAGGCTGAAAAAATGATAAAAGAAAACGAGGGAGGAAGCGAAGAATTGGAAAAATATTTTAAAAAATTTATGAAGCTTAAGGAAAAGGATGCAAAAGAAATGAAAAAGGAATTAGAAGAACTAAATAACCACAAGATAAAGGTAGAGGATATTGTAAAAGTGGTTGAATTGCTTCCTGAAGATGCATCAGATGTTAATAAAATATTTACTGACATAAGTTTGGATGAAAATGAAATTAAACAAATCACAGATATTGTTAAAAAATACAAGTAAAAATGGCACAAAAAGAAGAATATGCAATAGTCCTAGACTATTTGCCTTATGGATACCCTTTGGAAGGAAAAATGAAACCCCTAGCTCAAGCTATAGGTGAAAAAGGGTTTACACTTCTTCAACTAATTCCGAGAAAGGGTATTTCTTTAGAACTTGATGAAAGAGTTTATATTGGAGAAGGAAAAAGAGATAAAATATATTATATTTTAGGAAGATTGCCTCCTCAAAAATTAACAGAAAATGCCAAAATCCAATTAGAAGAATTTATAAAAGGCATTGTTGAAAAAAGAGAAAAGGAATTTGTTGATTTTTTCAATAAAGCAGAAGCTATAAATACTAGAGTTCACCAAATTGAACTACTTCCAGGATATGGAAAAAAACATATGAAAGAAATAACTGCTACAAGAGAAGAAAAGGAATTTGAAAGTTTTAAAGAACTTAAAGAAAAAATCCCCAGCATTCCTGACCCAAAAATGGCTATCCAAAAAAGAATAATTCAAGAAATAACTGGAAAAGAAAGAAATAAAATATTTGTTATATAATGGCAAAAACACAAAAAATCAAAGATTTTGCAAAAAATGTTGATGAAAAAAGTGAAGAAAATCCTCAAAAGAAAGAGGATAAAACTGAAAACTTAATTAGAATTATGCAAACTGATATCTCGGGAAATAAATGTGTTTATGTTGGTTTAACAAAAATCAAAGGAGTTGGTTTTGGAATGTCAAATGCGGTAAGTTATATTTTGGGGATTGAAAAAAATAAAAAAATAGAAGAGCTTTCTCAAGAAGAAATTGATAAAATAAGTGAAACAATCAAAAATCCTCCAGTTCCAGAATTTATGAAAAATAGAAGAAAAGATTTTGAGAGTGGAGAATCAAAACATCTTTCTATCACAAATTTAGATTTGCAAAAAGAATTTGATTTGAAAAGAATGAAAAAAATAAAATCCTATAAAGGGAATAGGCATTCAAGAGGATTAAGTGTAAGGGGACAAAGAACAAAAAGTCATTTTAGAAAAAAATCAAAAAATAAAGTTGTCGGAGTTAAAGGAAAGAAAAAATGATAAGAAAACACAAAAAATTCAACAAACCGAAACAACTTTTTGATACTGAAAGAATTAAAAATGAGAAAGAAATTGTTTTAAGATTTGGTTTAAAAAACAAAAGAGAAATTTGGAAAGCAAAGACAAATTTGGACAAATTTAGAAACCAGGCAAAAAATTTAATCGACGGATCTGAAGAAGAAAAAAAGGAATTTGCTTTGAAGTTGGAAAAGCTAGGTTTTAAAATTGATAATCTTATAGATGTTTTGGCTTTAACTGAAGAAGATATTTTGGGAAGAAGATTACAAACAGTTGTTTTAAAAAAAGGATTAGCACATACATTGAAAGAAGCAAGACAATTAATAACCCACAAAAAAATAAAAGTGAATGGAGAAATTATCAACAAACCTTCTTACCAAGTCCCAAAATATGAAGAAGATAAAATCCAAATTATAAAATCAAAAAAAGTTAAAAAACCTGAAAGCGAAAATAAAGAAGAACAAAAAGAAAAAACTGAAGAACCTAAACAAGAAATAAATAAAAATGGCGAGTAAAGAAAAAGAACATGTAGGAGTTTTGCATATTTTTGCATCATACAACAACACTATTGCACATGTAACAGATCTAGGGGGAAACACTATTTCAAGAATTAGTGGAGGAATGGTTACAAAGCAAGATAGATTAAAGGCTAACCCTACAACTGCAATGTTTATTGCAAAAAAAATAGAAGAAGAAATTGGGGATACAGGAATCAAAAACCTATATATTCGTCCAAAGGGAAAAACAGGAAATAATAATGCAGGGCCAGGAGCAAATGTGATAATTAAAACACTATCAAAAGATGGTTATAAAATATTAAATATTTCAGATATAACTAAAATTCCTAGAGGAGGGCCTAAAAAGAAGGGTGGGAGAAGAGGGAGAAGAGTTTAAAAATAGGATAAAATTGATAATAAAATGGATGAAAACAAAATGCGAACAATTTTGAAAACAAACGAAACCTTAGCTAATGCTATTCGAAGGTCTGTTAACAAAATCCCGATTTTAGCAATTGATGAAGTGGAAATTCATAAAAATGATTCTGCTTTGTATGATGAAAATTTGGCCCATAGAATGGGATTAATTCCTTTGAAATCAAATAGAGAAATTGAAGAAAGAAAACAAGGCGATGAAGCAAATACAAAAAACCAAATCCAAATTAGTCTTCAAGCAAAGGGGCCAAAAACAGTTTATTCTGGAGATGTTGAAGGAGATGTTGAAATGATTTATGACAAAATTCCATTAGTGATTTTAGATAAAGGGCAAGAATTAAAATTAGTAGGTTTCGCACAATTAGGAAAAGGAGAAAACCATGCAAAATTCTCCCCTGGTTTGGCTTTTTATAGAAATGTTGTTGAAATTTCAATAAAAAATGATGACAAAATAGAAGAGATTGAAGAAAAATTAAAAGGAAAAATTGAAGGAGAACCTAAAAAATTGAAAAAAGGAGAAAAGTACATTTGTTATGAAGATGAAGATTATATTGAATCAATTTTTGGAGAAAAAATTGAAATAAAAAAATTAGATAGTTTGGTGTTCTTTATTGAATCTTGGGGGCAAATAAAACCAAAAGAGATTTTTTCAGAAAGTGTGAATATGTTAAATAAAGAACTCAAAGAAGTAAGCAAAATACTCAAGTAAATTTTAGCAGGAGCCAAAAATAAATCTCTTTGAGATTTTAACAATTCAAAACTGAAATTTTGGGAGGGGTGGCTAGACGCTTCAAACGCGGGAGTGCCGGAGCGGTCAAACGGGGCGCGTTAAGGTCGCGTTGGCTTAGTGCCTGCGAGGGTTCGAATCCTTCCTCCCGCATAAACATAAAATGAAAAGCAAAATTGAAAAAAAACTTAAGAAAAAAACAAATAAAAAATTAGTTGAAACCATAATAAAAGGAAAAAAGAATCAATGGATAAAAGTTATTGATTTGATTTCAAATCCTGTTAAGAAAAGAATTAATTTAAATTTAGAAGACATTGATTCTCAGAGCAAAGAAGGAGAAAAGATAGTTGTTCCTGGGAAAGTATTGGGAAATGGAGAGATAAGAAAAAAAATTGAAATTATTGCTTTAGATTTTTCAAAAACAGCTGAAGAAAAATTAAAAAAAGAAAAAATAAATTATTCAATTATTTCAGAACATATTGAAAAAAATCCAGAAGCAAAAGATATTAAAATTTTGACAGGAAAAGAAAATGAATAAGATAATTATTGATGGAAAAAATGCCACTATGGGGAGATTAGCTAGTTATGTGGCTAAACAAGCAATGTTGGGTAAAAAAGTTACAATTATTAATTCCAATGATGTTTTGATTAGTGGAAACAAAGAAGATAATTTAGCAAAATGGAAAAAAAGATTTGATATGGGCGGGAGTAGTTTAAAAGGACCTAGAATTATTAGAAGCCCTGAAAGAATTTTGAAGAGAGTGATTAGAGGAATGTTATCTCATAAACAGGAAAGAGGTAAAGAAGCTTTGAAAAGAATTATTTGTTATAATAAAATGCCTGAAAAATATTCTGAAGAAAAAAAAATAATTGCAGGAAAACCAAAAAAAGGAAAATATGTTTCCTTGAAAGAAATTGCAGGAGGATTAAAATGAAAGAACAATTAGTAAGTGGAAAAAGAAAATCAAGTGTTGCAAAGGCAAAAGTAAAAGAAGGAAATGGAAAAATATTAGTTAATAAAATACCTTATGAAAATTTGAATTTTATGCACAAGTTATTAATTGAAGAGCCATTAAGATTAACAAAAGAAGTTTTAAAAAATGTTCATTATGATATAGAAGTTTCTATTAAAGGTGGGGGAAGGGAAAGCCAAATCGAGGCTGCAAGATTAGCAATTGCAAAAGCATTAGTAGAAAAAACAAAATCAAAAAAACTTAAAGAAAAATTTTTGGATTATGATAGGCATTTACTTGTTGCTGATACAAGAAGAAAAGAAACATACAAACCAGGAGACAGTAAAGCAAGAGCAAAGAGGCAATCTTCAAAGAGATAACTATTTTTTAGTTTAAGAATTTTTATTTTTCCTTGTTTTAATTTTCCAATGTCTTAAAACTGCTTGAACATCTTTTTTAATTTCTCTAATCTCTCTTTCAGCTTTTCTATTTACTGAATAATCATATTCTGATCTTAATCTATCTCTTTCAGTATCTCTATTTTGACTCATCAAGATTATTGGAGCTTGAATTGCAGCTAAGCAAGATAAACATAAATTTAAGATTATGAATGGCCAAGGATCCCAATTATTTACGAAGGCTGTTAAATTTAAAAAAATCCAAATAAAAATAAAAACACATACAAGAATAATAAACAACCAACTTCCAACCCATTTTGTTAAGATATCTGCTGCTTTTTGCCCAGCAGTTAGATGGGATTTTGAAAAAATTAAAGACCTATAATAAGATGGTTCAACAATCTTTTTGGAATTTTGAGAACTTGATTTTTCCTCTTTTTTCTTTTTCATAAAGTTAGTTAATTTATAAAATATTTAAAGTTTGTTGTTCAATATTTAAGATGGGAAAATTAAATGAAAAAGAAATTAAAACATTTTTTATAGTCATTTTTGTTTTATGTTTAATTGTAATTCTCTCTTTATTAGTTGAAAATGGAACAAAAAAAGAAGAAAAAATTGTAACAAAAATAATTGATGGAGATACAATAATTGTACAGGGGGGCGAAAGAGTTAGATTTTTGGGAATTGATTGTGATGAAAGAGGAAAAGAATGTTATGGTGAAGCAAAACAATTTCTCGAAGAAGATTTACTAAATAAAAAAGTTTATTTGGAAAAGGGAAAAGAAGACAAAGGATTTTATGGTAGAAGTTTAAGATATGTTTTTTTAGATGGAAAAAATGTTAATTTAGAATTAGTGGAGAAAGGATACTGTGTTGCAAGATTTGAAGATGAGGATTCAAAATACAAAAATAAAATTATTCGTGCTGAGGAAAGAGCGATTAGAAACAATATTGGATGTAAATGGGGTGACTAATCAAGGAAGAGTTTTTTTAGAGACATAATCTTCAAAAAGTTTTTCCAAATTAGGGGTTTTAGTATTTTCGTCGAAATCAAGAGAAACATATTTGTCAAAAAGAGAATTTATGTCAGAAGCAAGTTCTTCTCCTGAATATTTTGAAGGTAAGGGAGTTTGTCTTAAAACTTCTCGGGCATATTGGTGAAAATCAGTTCTTTGCATTATTGGGATTAAGAAATTTATTTTAAAAATATTAATGAGATAAAAAATAATTGTTGAGAAATATTTTTAAAGAAGTTCGCACAATATAATGTATGGAAAAGAGGATTAAGGCAATTGTTTTAGATATTGGGGGAGTTTTAGCTGTTAGAAAAAAGTTGAAAAAATTAGGAAACGGAATTCACCATGATGCTGCGAAAGAATTTGGTTTGGGTTTGGACCAATACTTTGATGCAATTGATTCTATTTATGTGAAATCAATGGAGGGAAGAGTTGATAAAAAAGAAGTTTTAGATACTTTTTCAAAACATTTAGGATTTTCAAAAAGCAAAATTGAAAAAACATATTATAATTTATATAAACACTATCTCAAAGATAATAAACAGCTGTTTGAACAGGCGTTTGAGTTAAAAAAACAAGGATATAAAATTGCAATTCTATCAGATCAGTGGCATTTGTCTAAGGAAGCATTGCTTTCTAAAAAAAACAGCAAAAAATTTGATGAAGTTGTTCTTTCTTGTGATGTTGGTGTAAGAAAACCTGATTTAGAAATTTACAAGATAATTTTGAAAAGATTGAAATTAAAAGGGGAAGAAGTGCTGTTTATTGATAATCAGCCCTGGAATATTGAAGCTGGAAAAAAGTTAGGAATAAAAGGTATTATATTTAAAAACAATAAACAGATGTTCAAACAGCTGTTTGAACAGTTAAAATGAATAAACAAGAATTTTTAAAAAAATTAGAAGTTGAATTAAAAATTGCAAAAAATTCTCCCTACACTATTAGAAATTATTATAAATCAAATAAAGAATTGATTGATTTTTTAAATAAAAATCCAGAAAAAATAGATGAGAATGATATTAAATTATTTATGTCTGAAAAAATTTCTGAAAAATCTGCGATGTCTATAATTTTGTTTTTGTCTGCTATTAAATATGCTTTTACAACAATATTTGGAAAAGATATTACTTTAAACATTAAGCGTCCAAAAAGAGAGAGGAAATTGCCAAGTGTTTTAACACAAAAAGAGGTTAAGAAAATGTTAGATGTTTGTTCAAATAAAAAAAGTAAATTAATGATTTCTTTGTTGTATGCTTGTGGATTAAGAGTTAGTGAATTAGCAAATTTAAAAACAAATGATTTAAAATTTGATGAAAATATTGGTTTTGTGAGACAGGCAAAAGGAAGAAAAGACAGAATTTTTAATATTCCTGAATTTTTAAAGGAAGATCTAAAAACCCAAATTGAAAAACAAAAAAATATGCAAAAAGAACACTTATTTACTGGTGTGAATGGCGCCATTGGTGTGAGAAATTTACAAAAGATTGTTTCCAATGTTGCAAAAAAGGCTGAGATTGAAAAGGAAGTTCATCCACATACATTAAGGCATAGTTTTGCAACACATTTATTGGAAAAAGGAACAGATATTCGAAAAATCCAGGAATTATTGGGACACTCTGACCTTTCTACAACACAGATTTACACACACATTTCTGTTGAAGAACTAAAAAAAATTAAAAGCCCTTTGGATGGACTGATGAGTGTTTAAACAGATGTTTATTCTAGAAAAATTTATTAAATAAAAGATACTTGTATTGAAATAAAAAGAGTTAGATAATTTAAGAAATAAATAAAAAAGTATTGGTCAGTTAGAGAAATTGTGATAAATTTATTGAAATTTAAATAAACTGGATTTTTAAAAATGAAAAATAAAAGTTTTTTACCTCCAAAAAAAGTAAGAGAGAATGCAAAAAAGGGATTGGAACTTAGGAAGGAATTGGGAAAAGGAGGATTAAGTTCAAAAATTGCTGGAAAATTAGGAATAGGGAGTGGGGTGGTAAGAGCGACAAACTTGGCTTTGGGAAAGGGAGTTTCTTATAGAACTGTTAAAAGAATGAAAGCTTATTTTTCAAGACATCATAAAGATAAAAGACAGGGGTGGGATAATAAAGATAATCCTTCAAGAGGATATATTGCTTGGTTGTTGTGGGGAGGAGATGAAGGTAGAACTTGGGCTAATCAAATTGTGAAAGAAGTTGATAAAGTTGAGAAAAAGGAGAAAAGAAAATGAAATTTTACCTTTTTTTTAAAAAATGATGTTTTATGGCTGATTTAGAATCAGTTATATCCAAATCAGGGAAATAGTGAGATGAGTGAGTAAGAATAAGATTCATTGAATCCAGAATACAGCCCATACTTTTTAAATCATAATTTGTTCTTGAAAGATCCTGTTCTCTTTCAATTAAATGATAAAAGGTTCCTGCAAGGATTTCAAATCCTTTTAAATCATCTAAGGTATATTTTCTAGAAGAATCGGGAGAGGGAGAGGTCTCTCTTTGTAAACAAGCTCCCAAAAAATACCATGGAATAATTTGGGGAAATAATGTTTCGTTCTCTATAAATTCCATAAAATTTTTGAATAAACAAACCTTATAAATATTTCTTTAAAAATTATAACTGTGAAAATGAAGAAATTGAAACCATTTGAGAGGTTTTAAGTTTTATAAAAAATTTTAAGAACAAATTGAATTATTGTCAAAAAGTTTACAAAAGATTCTAAATTTAATGAATTATGAAAAATCACATAAGAACTGTTGCTCAAAAAAAAACGGATCAAATGAATATTGATCCAGATTTTATAGGATTGCATTAATTGGTAAGGAAATTGCTAATCTTATTCTTGGAATTTACCCTTACGAAAGTTGCGGATATATTGTAGCAGGACTATTAGAAAAAAGAGTTTACTCAAAAGGAATAAGACATTTAATTGAAAATAAAATAGAAAAAAGAATAGATATTATTAATCTTTGTTGATGTGCGAACTTTTAGTTTATGTTAAAAGTTTTTGTTGTTAATAGTAAATTTTTAGATATAAAGAATTATATAAATTCTTAAAAAATTAAAAAATAATTAAGAATATGGAAAGTAAGAGATTAATAAAATTTGATTCTAAAGATGAGGCAGAAGAAAAGGGTTATAATGTTTTGAGATCACCTTTAGTAGTTTCATCGTTTTTTACACGAGGAAAAGATAAAGAATTTTTAGATGAAATTGAAGGGATTCCTGAAAGAGCTGAAGCATATGTAGTGGGTGTAGAAGAAGTTAAAACAAGAAGATATGGACGAATTGGAGCGGTTTATGTTTTTGAATTTTATAAAAGGGGATGATTGTGCGAACTTTTAGTTTATGTTAAAAGTTTTTGTTTTTGATAGGAAGTTTTTACAACAAAGAAATGTTTAAAAAATTTAAAAAATTGGGAATAAAATGAAAAGTAAAAGAAATTTTATTGAAGAAGAGAATAAAGATAGAATTGGTTCAATAATTTTGGGTGCAGGAGTTGGATTGTTGGGCGCAGGAACATTGATTTTGAGAACATATTACCAAACAACAAATAATTTTCCAAGATGGATTCAATATTGTCAAGAAATATCTGATAAATTACCTTCTGTTTATTAATTTAAGTGGTTCGCACAATATATCTTGTGCGAACTTTTTAAGAGTTTTAGAGGATTTTTAGTAACTATTTTTTGACTATTATTAACTACTTTTACTTATGCAGAAAGTTTTTGTTTTTGATAGGAAGTTTTGGTTTATAAAACATTCAAAATCGAGTTATTTCTTTAATCTTATTAAAAAATATTTTGTATTAAAAAGAATTTATAATACTTAACTCTAGTTCGCTAGCATCTTCATTTCTTTAAGAAAGATATGTAAATTAAAATTATTTTAATTTTTTTTCCATCCAGGCTATATCTTGAATTAATTTATTTGGGTCATTTATTCTAACCCAATAATCAGAAATAGATGAAGGAGAGGGACAATGTCTTCCATAACTATCTTCAAAAATAGGCCAATTAGTTTGGCTATAATCTCCAGTGAAATAAGAGATTCTTAAAGCAAATTTATGAATATAAAATCCTTCTTCAAGAGGTGTATTGTTTGAATCTCTTAGAGATTTCATAAAAATAAAGAAAAAATAGAATATTTAAGAATTTAGATATTAAATTCCATAAATATTCAAAAGTTCTAGAGCACCTATAGCTAATAAGTAAATTCCCACTGCATATCTTAAAAACTTTGGAACTGCAAGGACTAAAATTCCTGCTAATAGGGCAAGAATTGCACCAATGGTTAAAGTTATTGTAGCCATATTAAGTTAAAGAGATTAGATTTTAAGTATTTTGAGGTTTATTTTTTAATTTCTGGGATTGTGCGAACTTTTAGTTTATGTTAAAAGTTTTTGTTTTTGATAGGAAGTTTTTAATTTAGAATTAAAAAAATTAATTTATTATTGTTCAGAATCAGGAAGTACTTCTATAGAGTTTAGTAAGTGAGATAAAGTATAAGATTCTCTTTGTTGGGGTTGAGAACCTTCATTAGCAAAATCAACTCTAACTAAATATTGGGATCCTTGTTTATCAAATTCTAAAACTTTAAAAGATTTAGTTTGGGAAAGGGAAAAATATTTTCCAATAATTCCCTCTTTTCCTGATTCAACAAGATAATCTGCAAGTGTTTTTTCTGACATAAATTATTAACAAATTTAGATTTTTTAAATACTTATATAAAAAATAATTTAGTTTTTAGTTTAAACAGATGTTTATTTGTGATTTGGGTTGATTCTAACAAGAATTTTATAATTTTTAAAAAGATTTGATTTTACCCTCGACGTTTAAAGGTGTTTGGACAGCTGTTTAAAGGTGTTTGGACAGCTGTTTGTCCAAAATTTAGGGTGTTTAAACAGGTGTTTGGTGTTCAAACAGCCTGTTTCGACAGATAATTTTGCAAAAAAAAGAGAAACATTTAAATAGTATTTCTCCTCTATAAAACTATGTTTTTCAAATTATTTAACAGAAAAAAAGAGATTGAAGAAATCAAAAGTGAAGTTCAAAATTCTTTTACAAATGTAAAAAAAGATATTTCAAATGTTGGACAGTGGATCAACCATTTAAACAGTTCTGATAAACAGCTAAACAGCCGTTTGGACAGCTTATCTGAAGATGTTTCGACGATAAAAGACGAAATTGAGCAGTTAAAAGAAGTCATCTCGATGTTTAATGAAGGGGTGTCCAAACAGATGTCCAAAACAAACAGCCATCTGTCCAAACAGCAAACAGCTGTTGAGGGTGTTCAAACAGCTGTTCAAACAGCTGTTCAAACAGGGAATTTTGGGGGAATTTCAAATTTATCAGTAACAGAAAAAGCAATTATTTGGATTTTGATGAATAATGAGTTAAAATTAAGTTATGAAGATTTAGCATCTATGTTGGGAAAGAGAGTTTCAACAATAAGAGGGCAAATAAACAATATAAAACAGAAAAGTGAGAGTTTGATAAAAGAACAAATTGAGAATAATGGTAAAAAGAGGGTGTATATACCTGATGAAATAAAGGAAAAACTAACAAAAAAGGCGAAAGTGAGAGTTAAAGATGAAAAAAAATCTAAAAATAAGAAGGAAAGTGAGAATTCAAAACAAGATTAAGTAAAAGTGAGAAATTAAAAAATAGTAAAAAGAGGTAATAGTGAGAAATTAAAAAAGAAGAGAAAAATAAAAGAAAAAAAAGTAGTTATTAAAAATAATTAAATTTAAAAACAAAAGGAGAATGTAGTTACTAAAAAGAAAAAGAAAAAGAAGAAATAAACAAAGATTTTGAGAAAGTTGAATAAATTTAAAGAAGAATCAAGTTATTCTGTATACCGAAAACTATATTTCTCTTAAAGAAATTAGGGTATCTAAAGAAGCTAATCTTCTTAATTCCTCAGGAACATGAAGAATTACTTTCTTGTTATTGATTTTTTCCTTGGATAAAGGAATGCCTTTATTAATAATCCTTTGAACATAATCTCTTATAGAACTTTGAGAAATCTTCAAATTTTGAGAAACAGAAGAATAATCAACAACAAAACCTTGATCTTCATGTTGATAAATAAAAGAAAACACAACCATTTCTTGAGAAGTTAGGCGTTTTATTTTAAATCTTAAATCTTTTTTTATTGAATCTAATTGATTTAAAACTAAAGAGGTATTTCCTACATTGTGCGAACTTTTTTTGTCTAAAACCCCTTTATTTCCTGTCGAAGTGTCTGTCTGTCTGTCTGTCTGTCTGTCTGTCGAAACCCCTTGATTTCTTGTGGAAGTGTTAAAATTTTGGCTTTTAGGGGCTTTAAAAGAATAATTATCTGTCGAAACAGGATATTGTGTCGAATTTATGTGTCGAAATGTTGAATTTTGTATGTTTTGTGTCGAATTGTGTGTCGAAATGTCTGTCGAAGTGTCTGTCTGTTTGTCGAAACCAATATTAGAAAAATTTGGTTTGTTAATTTTGGAAAAAGAGTTAGAATTATTGGTTAAATATGATAAAGAGGATTGAATTTGTGATAACTCATTTTTTAATTCATAAATTTGATTTTTTAAAAAAGCAATATCATCTTTTACTTTTCCAAATGCTTGTTTAATAGGATCCATAATAATAGATAATTAATAGTTATATAAAAATTTTGATGGACTAAACACTATTTTTTGAAAAAAACTCATAGGATTTATTAGATAATCTCCAACGATTTCTTTTTGAGTAAATAGTTCCTTTTGAATTTTTATTTATAGAAATAATTGCTTTTTTTTCTTCAAGTTCTTTTAAAAGAGATTTTGTAAATTCTTCATCTCTTACAATTGCTCTAGCTATTTCTGCAGTAAACAAAGATTTTGGAAAGGAATTATATAAAACAGATAAAATTTGTTCTGATATTAATTGTTTTTTCTTAAGTGATAATTTTGACATAAAATAAAAATAAAAAGAGAATATTTATAATTTATTCTTTTTGTTTTTTAGAATTAGTAACTTTTGGAAAGGGAATATGGTGAGGTAAGTTTAAATCTTCTTCTAATTCAAGAGCTTTTAAGTTACATTTAGAAAAAATTGCATTCATAATATTTACTCTAACATTTTCAGGAACTTTTTTATTTGTCCATTGGTCTTGAATTTGTTTTAAAAGTTCATCATCTTCGACAATTGACAAAATGCCTCCAGAAAATAAAATAGTTGCAAAATCAGGAGAATATTCTATTTTATATTCGTATTCAAAATATAATAAATTTTTATCAGGAAATAAATTAGATTTTTGATTTTTAATATCTTTAATTTCTACATTTGTATTTAAACTTACTTCTTTAGTAATTTCTTTATGTTTTTCTATTGAAATTTTATTAAAATTAAAACCAACAAATCTTATTGCCATAAATCTAATTAAAAAAATAGATTTATAAATATTTGGATAATTAAGGGAAATAATTAGGTGTTTTAACTACATTAAATCTTCTTCAGAAACAACAACAAAGTCACCTATTGCCATAATAGAGTTATGTGGAACTAAAAGTTCACCAACACTTGTTCTTTCTAAATTAAGGTTTTGGGTATAAGATGTAGGATCTTTTATAACAATTTGAATTAATTCTCCAGAACGTGTTTCAAAAGTTATATCTGAAACATGGCCTAATCTTTTACCTTCTTTTGTGACAACCATTTTTCCAACAATATCATTGAGAGAAGTTTTTTCTATTGACATAGGATTTAAAAATTTAAGAATTATTTAAAGTTTTCTATTATTAAATATTAGAAATAAAAGAAGTTAAGTGGTTTATTTGTAAAAATTGTTTAAGGGGTTTGGTGGTTTGGAGGGATTTGGGGGTTTGGTGGTTTGTGGGACTTTGGGTTAAGAGGTTTTAAGAGAAGTTAGTTAATTAATTAAAAACAAATAATAGTTAAAATATAAGAAAATCTAAAAATAGATTAAGAATGGAAAAGAAAACAC
>CAYXNX010000014.1:0-4713 GCA_964467035.1 Candidatus Woesearchaeota archaeon
AGAAAAATTAAATAAAATTTAAAATATAGTATCTTACCAACCTTTAAGGTAACAAACCATTATTATAGAATAATTTAAAAACTTGGGGTTTTAGTAATGGTATTTAAAAAGGAGGAAAAATGTCTTTTGAAGAAATGAATGAAGAATTTGAAGAAGATCAAGATGAAGAGCTTGATGAAGATGACGAAGAATTTGAAGACGACGAATAATTGGTCTTTTAATTTTTTCTTTTTGTTTTTTATTTAAATTTTGAAAATAGTTTTTGTTAATTTTTTATTAAATATCTGGGATTTAATGTTTAAAATTCTGAAATTTTTTATGCCCCAACTAGGATTTGGGCTAGAACCAAGTTCTAACCTGCGTCAAAACAAGTTTGACACAAACCCCTGGGTTCAAATCTTATTTTTATGCCCCAACTAGGATTTGGCTTCGGATTTAAAATCCTCGCTGTATTCCGAAATCAAAGATTTCGAAACACAAACCCCTGGGTTCAAATCTTATTTTTATGCCCCAACTAGGATTTGGCTTCGGATTTAAAATCCTCGCTGTATTCCGAAATCAAAGATTTCGAAACACAAACCCCTGGGTTCAAATCTTATTTTTATGCCCCAACTAGGATTTGAACCTAGGTTTCAACCTCCGCAAGGTTGCGTTCTATCCTGACTGAACTATAGGGGCTTGTTGAAATCAATTAAAAAAGCTATTTAAAGTTTAATAACTATCTTATTTTATGAAGATTGATATGAAAAATTTGTTTTTTGATATTTTGGGATTATTTTATATTTTTTTATTTTTTATAGCAGTAATTAATGCTTTTCAAGAATTTAATATTTATTTTGTTTTGTGGTTTTGTTATTTGGGAATGTTATTAATTGGGTTGGGAATTTTGTTTAAGAAGGATTATTTAATCGTGAGTCAGTTGAATATTTTGGCAATTCCGATGATAATATGGACTAGTGATTTTTTGTATGTTTTAATTTTTGGAGGTAGTTTGTTTGGGATTACTAATTATTTTTTTGAACAATCTTCGATTTCAAATTTTATAAGTTTGCAACATCTTTTTACTTTGCCTTTTTCTTTATTAGTTTTGGGATTTATTAAAATGAAAAGAAATGATTATTGGAAATTAAGTTTAATTCAGGCAATTGTTTTTTATTTGGTTATCTATTTATTTGTTCCTGTTGAAAATAATATAAATTGTGTTTTCAAATTTTGCGGAGATATTCAAACTAATTTTTTGTATCCTGTTATTTGGTTTGTTGTTGTTTTTGCAATTATTTTTTTAACAAATTGGATTTTAAGCAAGTTCTTTTATAAAAAATAGCAACTTTGTTATAGAAATATTTAAATAGTGATTCTTTTTTTGTTGATTACAAGATACAATAAAGAGGACTTTTAAAAAATGGTGATACAATATCTTGTATTAATAAAATGAGATGTCCATTTTGTAAATATGAAGAAACAAAAGTAACTAACAAGAGAGATGCTGGCGAAGTTATAAGAAGGAGGAGGGAATGTTTGAAATGTGGTAAGAGATTTACAACTTATGAAAAAGTTGAGCCAATTGAAAGATTTGTTATAAAGAAAAACAATGAAAGAGAAAGGTTTGATGAAAATAAGGTTAGAAAAGGTGTTGAAAGTGCTTGTGAAAAAAGGCCAGTGTCTCAAGATGATGTAGAAAAAATTGTTGATGCTGTTAAATCAAAATTTATAAAGAAAAAGGAAATCCAATCAAAAAAAATTGGTGAGGAAATTATGAAAAAATTGAAGAAACTTGATAAGGTTGCATATATTCGGTTTGCATCAGTGTATAAAGATTTTCATGATGTTGAAGATTTTAATAAAATTATGGAAGAGGTTAAATAATGGTAGAAACAATTCACCAGGAATGGGATTGGAAAAAAGAAATAGAAACAAATGAGTATATGAGTGATGTTCAGAGAAATATTATTGAGAAACTTCATGATTCTTCTTATAAACCATTTAGATTAGAGCCAGGATTTTTGGGAAAATATGCTAAAAAAAGACCGAACTTTGGTTTTGGAGGGGTTGGAGAAGTTACTTATTTGAGGACTTACGCAAGAGAGAGGCCTGATGAGGGTAGGAGGGAAAGATGGCATGAAACTGTGGCAAGAGTTGTTGAAGGAACTTTTAATTTACAAAAAAGATATGCTCAAGATAATGCAAGGCCTTGGAGCGATTATAAGGCGAAGAAACATGCTGAAGAAATGTATGACCGAATTTTTAGTTTTAAATTTACTCCTCCTGGAAGAGGGCTTTGGGCAATGGGGACTCCCATTACTGAAGAAAGAGGGTTATATGCTGCTTTGAATAATTGTGCTTTTGTTTCTACAGATAAATTGAATACTTTAGATTATGGTTTTGGTAAGCCGTTTAAGTTTTTGATGGATATGTCTATGCTTGGAGTAGGTGTTGGTTTTGATACTCTTGGAGCTGAAAAAGAAGTGATTGTTAGAGGTCCTGATGAAAAAAGATCAGCTGAGAATTTTGTTGTTCCTGATACAAGAGAAGGTTGGATTGAGTCTACTGGAAGATTGATAGAAAGTTATCTTTTAGGAGTTTCTCCGATTAAGTTTAATTATGATAATTTGAGAGATAGTGGGGAAATGATTAGGGGATTTGGAGGAAAATCTGCAGGTGCAGAACCACTTAAAGATTTGCATGAAAGTTTAGAAAAAATTTTGGAAGATAGGAAGGGTTGGCCAATTGCTTCAACAGATATTGTTGATATGATGAATATTATTGGAAGAGGGGTAGTAGCAGGAAATGTAAGAAGGACTGCAGAAATTGCATTAGGTAATTTTGATGATGAAGAGTTTTTGGATTTGAAAAATCCTTCAAGACATCCAGAATATAATAATGGAAATGGAAATTGGGAGCATCCTTGGAGGTGGGCGAGTAATAATTCTATTTTTGCAGAGGTGGGGATGGATTATGAGGAAATATCAAAAAGAATTATGCAAAATGGGGAGCCGGGTTTATTTTGGATAGAAAATGCAAGAAAGTTTGGAAGAATGGGAGATCCGGAGAATAATAGGGATTGGAGGGTTGCAGGAGTTAATCCTTGTGTTGAACAAAGCTTGGAAAGTTATGAACTTTGTAATTTGGTTGAAACATTTCCAAATAATCATGAGAGTTTAGATGATTTTAAGAGGTCTTTGAAGTTTGCTTATATGTATGCTAAAACAGTTTCGCTTGCACCTACTCATTGGAAGGAAACAAATCAAATTATGATGAGAAATAGGAGAATTGGAAATTCTATGAGTGGTATTGCTCAACTTGTTGCAGAAAGAGGTGTTGATACTTTAAGACAATGGGCTGATGAGGGTTATAAATTTATTGAAGAACTTGATAAAAAATATAGTGAGGATTGGTTTGCAGTTCCAGAGTCTATTAAAAAAACATCTATTAAACCTAGTGGGAGCGTGAGTTTGGTTGCAGGAGCAACACCGGGGGTGCATTGGCCAGTTGCAGGAGAATATCAAATTAGAAGGATTACTTTTGCAAAAAACGACTCTTTACTTCCTCATTTGAGAGAAGCAGGATATCCTGTTGAAGATGCTGTTGGAGATAAATATTCTGTTAAAGTTTCATTTCCAATACATACTGGGAAAGGAGTTCGAAGTGAATCAGAAGTTTCTATGTGGGAGCAATTGTCTTTAACAGCTTTGTTGCAAGAGTATTGGGCAGATAATCAGGTAAGTTCTACAATTAAATTTGATAGGGAAACTGAAGGACCCCAAATTAAACATGCTTTGGAACATTTTGATTCAAAATTAAAAGGAATTAGTTTTTTGCCAAAAGAAGACCATAAATTTTCTCAACCTCCTTATGAAGGAATCTCAGAAAAAGAGTATTATGATTTAGTTAGTAATATTACTCCTGTTGATTGGAATAGTATAAACTTGGAAGGGGATACTGAAAAAGTGTTGGGATGTAGTAATGAGATTTGTGAAATAAAAGCTGAAACTTCTGGTCTTGAAAAAAAAGGTGGGGGAATAAATGAAATTGAAAGTTAAAAAATTATATGATGGAGTAATTGTTCCTAGCTATGCAAAAGAAGGAGATGCAGGTTTTGATTTGTATTCTGCTGATGATTATGTGATTTCTCCTGGAAAAAGGGAGTTGGTGAAAACAGGTTTGGCTTTTGAGATACCTTTGGGTTATGAGGTTCAAATTCGTCCTAGGAGTGGGTTGGCTTTGAAGAGAGGAATTAGTGTTGTGAATTCTCCAGGGACTATTGATTCAGGTTATAGGGGGGAAATTGGGGTGGTTTTGATTAATCATGGGGAAGAGAATTTCGAAGTTAATAGGGGAGATAGGATTGCGCAAGGTGTTTTGAATAAAGTTGAAATTGCTGATTTTGTTGAATCTGAGGTGTTAATGAGTTCGGTTCGGGGAGAACGGGGTTTTGGCAGTTCTGGTGCAGATTAGAAGATTTTTTAAAGGATAGATTTTATTTTTCTTTATAATGGCTCCTTAGCTCAGCCTGGTTAGAGCACTGGCCTTTTAAGCCAGGTGTCGAGGGTTCGAATCCCTCAGGGGCCATTTTTCTTCGGTATTCGAACCCAGTGGTATAAAATTTCTTTGGGAAATTTCAAAAGGGATCGAATCCCTCAGGGGCCATTTTTCTTCGGTATTCGAACCCAGTGGTATAAAATTTCTTTGGGAAATTTCAAAAGGGATCGAATC
>CAYXNX010000015.1:0-3699 GCA_964467035.1 Candidatus Woesearchaeota archaeon
TCTTGCTGAAAGCCAGTCAATCCAAAGCAGTATCTTTTACACAAGCTGTAACGGTTGATGGTATGGTGTCGTGCGGGAGTACGAAGCAATTTCCTATCAGTTTACACCGACCTTTTATACGAGCCACAAACGCTCGAAAACCTCTGAAACCCGCATGCACTATACCATGTGTTGGGCTTTCGTACTTTTTATTCATCAAAATAATTGTCTATAAATTCAGTAATTGAAATTCCATCTGGTGAATCCCAAACTGATGAATTTACTCTAAATCTTACATTTTGGTCTTCAATATCAACTGAAACCCCATCCTTTTCAGTCTTCAATTGATTCTTCTTGGTTTCAATATCATTAAAATCTTTAATTATATGTGATACCTTATAACCTATTTTCCCAACGACCTTTGCATTATTTTGCACATACTCAATATCTGGTTCAGAACCATCCAGTGGCACAACAATAAGTGCATAATTGTCCTTCTTCTCTGTTGCAGTCTCCGCTTGTAAAGATGTCATTGCCGCATAATCTTTACCTGTTGCTTTAAGTTCAATTAACCAATCGTTTATTTTAAATACTTCTTCTTTTCTATCTTTATTTACCAAATCGGAACTCTCGTCTGTTAGAATAAAGTCGCTGCCAAACGGTTCTCGTTTTATATTTATACTTACACCTTTTTCTTTAAGCTTTTGGACTAATTTTTTAAATAATTCTTCTATTAGTGCTCCAATCTTTTGATTCCGATTAATTAGTTTCCTTTCATTTAACCGTTTTTGATATTCATTTTGTATTCCAGGGTCATCAAAAATTTCTTGAACTAATTCGGGGTCCACGTTACTCGTAATCATATTTGTTAATGCTTTATCCCATTTTATTCTAATTTCATCAGAAGCTAATGTATTGCGTATTAAATCAGATACCCCTACGTTTATTTTTGACAGAAATGAAATTTGTTTTTCACCCCTTATCGTGTTTATTAAATCAGAGTAATTTTTTATCAGTTCAGAAAGATTTTTTGATGAAGGTACTTCTTTTGAAAATTTATTAGCACTTTCATTTTCAATATTCTTTACATTGACCCATTGAATACTTTTTGACCTTTTTAACCATAAAGATTTATCGAATAAAATAGTTTTATTATCATTAATTGAAACAGATTCAATACCGTCATTGAAAAAAGCATCTTTTAAAGTTGCTTCATTCAATAAGAAATTAAATATTTTAAGACTTGATGAAGTAGTAGAATTTCTATCAAAGATATGATTTTCAGAAGAAGTTAAATACGCAAAATCACTATATTCAATTTCGATATCAATAGTTATTTTTCCTTCATCATCTTTGATGATTGCCAATTCATCAGGATTTTGAATTAACAATTCAATTGTTTTAGGGTCAAGTTTTTCTTTTCGTTTAACTAAAGGTGAAGAATGGATAAAACCATGTTTTTCCAACCATTCAAAATCTGTCCCTTCTAATATTTCATTATAAGAAGGATGCATGCAATCTTTTTCACGAATTATTTCTGAATATAATGGATAATCATTTTTGAAATAGTTCTTTGGTGCTAATAAAAGATGTTTACTACTTGGAAAAACTTGTGAAATAACTTTTGAACTCTCTGTGCTTTTTTCAAGGGTGAGAATTTTTAAATCTTTAATGATTTCCTTCTTTTCGTGCTTAATAAGCCAATTAATAAAAGAGGCATTGGCTTCAATTTTTTCATTGGATGTGTAATCTTCTGGGTTTAATAGGTTAATTTTGTTCTTTAAATCTTCAATAGCAAATTCTTTCTTAAAACCATCGACACCTGAAATTTCAAATGTTTGTATCTTATTAGATATTAATTTCTGATGAAAATTCAAGCTTAGTTTCTTGGAAATAGAAATTAAATCATCATCGTTGATTAAATCCCATCGTAACTTCTCTCCTTCAACAAAATATCCATCTTGATTTAACAATAGATTTTTGTTTAATGGGAATTCTTCTAAATCATTATCAATTAACTTGTATAAATTATTTAGCCATTCATGTTTATCAATTATCAAATCTTCTCTCAATATATCCAAACTCGATTTAGTTGAAACATATCTTATCAGAAGTTTACTACCTATAACATTATCAATTTCGAATATATCAATTTCTTTTAATTCGGCATGATGATTAGCAATTAACATCCAACTATCTATTTCTGAATTGGAAATTGCATTAAATGAATTTGAATCATTCAACAATTTCCATAAATCGTTGATTAATCCTTTCTTGCGAGAAAATGGTATATGTAATTCTGATAACTTTTTAAATTCTCCATTATATAATATGCATTCTGTTTCAGCTAATTTTGATATTTGATGGTTTTTCAAATCGTTAAACCAGGCATCATCAATCCAACCGTAATCCTTTGAAACAGTAAAATCATAAATATTATAAACATCCTTTATTTCATTTTTCTTTATAATTTCCGGAAAAACTGAGATTGCAGCTTCTAATGATTTAGAAATTATTTCTTTATTCTCAGTAATTCCATTACTGCTGTCTCCGTTCGAATTTAGATATACTCCATCTCTTTCTATTTTGGGGTCAAATGATGTAGAATTAATAATAAAAGGAATACCTATTTCTTCAGTACCAATTAAAGGAAATGTAAAAAATAACTTTGGATATTTGCTATCAATTTTAATCAGTCTCTCTTCTTCTCCATCAACTTCAGTTACAAGTACTATGTCAAAATTTTTATCTCTGATTATATATGCCTTAACAGGACTTTGAGAGTTTGATGATTTAAGTTCCCATTCTTCAATTTTGTGATTTGCTATTTCATATTCTTCGATTCTTTCTTTTTCGAAAGTTGTAATTTTGCCCGAATCATCTACTGTAATAGAACCAATCTGATTATTAAAAAGTTGTGTAAAAGGAATTAGTTCATTTAAACTATGCAGACCTTTACGTGCCGTAATTTCTCCTTTCTCATTTAGATTGTATACAAATCTTGTCTGATATTCATCATCTTTTGAGTAACTGGCATTCTGAATTGAATTTATAAAATCATCATTTGATGTAGTTTGCAATTTGTAAAACTCTTTTATATCTGAAGCATCCCTATTCAGCCAAAAATTAAAATATCCATTATTATCAGTAAGTTTTCCTGTAATTTTTACTTTTTTTGACAACAAATATGTGGTCATAAAACCTGTACCAAATCTACCTGTTTTGCTATCATCATCAGTTTTTGAAGATCCTTGAATAATTAAACTTAAAATTTCATCTAACTCAAAGGGGTTTCCAGAATGGGAAAATGCTATCTCTTTTTCTTTGATTTCAATTTTCACATTTACAGTTTCAGTTTCAGTTTCACTTACTGAATCTTTTGCATTTTGAAGCAACTCCCAAAACCATCGTTTTTCAAAATCTTTTCTCTCTTTTTCTCTTGCTTGAATATCTCTATAAACACTTCCTGCATGTAGTTCTTCTGCAAATTCCTTTCTTCGTTCTTCAATTTTGTTTTTTTCAATCATATTAGTCTTGTTCTATTCAAGGTCTGTTTAGTATGAAGCCCAACTAGTGTATACAATCACCTCCCCCAAGCCACCATCCAGCAAGGGAAAAGCTGATTGCAAGTGTTTGTAATTAAGTATAAATGTTTTCAAATGGTACCCCATGATTAAGAACTTTGGTTTTCAGTGCTAAAATTAGGGATTTTCATGCTAA
>CAYXNX010000016.1:0-3274 GCA_964467035.1 Candidatus Woesearchaeota archaeon
GTATCGGGGAAAGAGGTTATGGAAGTGATTAAGAAAGTTTTGAAGTAAGATATTTGTTGAATTGATTGTTATTTTTTATTAAAGGTAATTTTATAAATATAGATTCTCTGGATATTTTATGTTAAGGACGCATACTTGTGGGGAATTGAAGAATGAAAATATTGGAAATAAGGTGACTCTTTGTGGTTGGGTAGATACTATTAGGGCTCATGGGAAGATTACTTTTATTGATTTAAGGGATAGGTATGGTAAAACTCAAATTGTTATTAAGGACAAGATTTCTTTGAAGCCAGAATTTGTTTTAAAAATAGATGGAGAGGTTAAAGCACGAAAAAAAGGGACTGAAAATAAAGAATTAGAAACTGGGGAAATTGAGGTATTTGCTGAAAATGTCGAGGTTTTAAGCGAAAGTGAAACTTTGCCTTTTGAATTAGATAATGAAAATGTTGGAGAAGAGGCGAGATTAAAATATAGGTATCTGGATTTAAGGAGGGAAAGGATGAAAAATAATTTGGTTATGAGGCATAAGGTTTTGAATTTTATTAGGGATTTTTTAGATAAGGAGGAATTTATTGAAATAAACACTCCTATTTTAACAAAGTCAACTCCTGAAGGTGCTAGAGATTATCTTGTTCCTTCTAGAATTAGTCCAGGCAATTTTTATGCATTACCTCAAAGTCCTCAACAATATAAACAGATTTTGATGGTTTCTGGAGTTGATAAATATTTTCAAATTGCTCCTTGTTTTAGGGATGAAGATGCTCGGGCTCATAGGTCTCCTGGAGAATTTTATCAGTTAGATATGGAAATGAGTTTTGTTAGGCAAGAAGATATTTTGGATATTGTTGAAAGAATGTTTATTGCTTTGGTTAAAGAATTGTTTCCTGATAGGAAGTTGACTTTTGATAAATTTCCGAGATTATCTTATGATGAAGTTATGGAAAAATATGGGACTGATAGTCCTGATTTGAGAAAGGATAAAAATAATCTTAATGAGTTGGCTTTTTGCTGGGTTGTGGATTTTCCTCTTTTTACAAAACAAACTGAGGAAGATTTTTTTCATGGAGCTGGTAAAAAATGGGCTCCTTCACATCATATGTTTACAATGCCTAAAGAGGATGATTTTAAGTATTTGAATGAAAAAGATGCTGGAAAAGCAAAAGCATACCAGCATGATTTGGTTTTAAATGGTTTTGAAATTGGGGGAGGAAGTATAAGGATTCACCTTCCTGAGATTCAGAAAAAGATTTTTGATTTGATAGGTTTTACAAAAGAACAAAAGCAATATTTTGAACATATTTTAACATCATTTAAATATGGGGTTCCTCCTCACGGAGGGATTGCTCCAGGAATTGATAGATTTTTGATGATTTTAATGGGGGAGCCAAATATTAGAGAAGTAATTGCATTTCCTAAAAATAAAGATGCAAAAGATGTTTTGGTTGGGGCTCCGGCAGGGGTGGATTCTCAACAATTGAAAGATGTTCATATAAAGTTGGACCTTTCAAAAAAAGATTCTTTGAAAAAGACGAAGAAATAATTTTCAAGTAAAATGGAAGAAAATTCCGAAGAACCTTTGAAAAAAGAAGAGCTCAATAAAGAGCTTGAAGAAGACGAAGAAGTTTGCGATTTGTTTTAATTTATTTTTTAAAAAAGGTGGACAGATATTTTGATATTTGGGAATTTAAATTAATTGGGTGATTTTGTTTTGGAACTAATTTTTGAAAAAGGGCTTTTTATTTTATGCAAAAAGAATTTTTATTGCAGGACACTTATTTGTAAAATCTTGAAATTTATAATTAATTCTTTTATTGGTTTTATTTTGAAATTTGGAAATTATAACTAAAAATAAATTTTTGGATTTTTTCAATAAATTTGTGTTTTTGGTTAAGTTTTTAAAACTTTTTTACTTAGAAAAAATATGGTAAAAATTTTAGCTATTGGTGACCCTCACGGAGAGTTGGAAAAAATTAAGAAAATTCCTATTAAAGATGTAGATTTGATTTTATTAACTGGGGATTTGGGGAGTGCTAGTTTGATGAGGGAGATGGCGTTTGAAAATATTGAAAGAGAGAAAAAAGGATTAGAGGAAAAGGAATTTTCTTCTGCAAAAAGAAAGAAAGCATTTATGGAAGCTTATGATTCTACTATGAAAATTGTTAATTATTTGAAAGGATTTGCTCCTGTTTATACTATTTTTGGGAATGTTGAATCTTCTAATTATGAGACTAGAAAATTATCTAGGGAAATTGATAAGAAATTGCCTTTTTTGTCAAATGATTTAAGAGAAATGAAGAATGTAAGGGTTTTGAATAATCGTGTGGCTAATTTTGAAGGAATTAGAATTGGGGGATTAGAATATTTTGTTGATACAAATTGGGTTAGGGATTTTAAACCTTCTGATTATGAAGAGCGATTGTTGAGTGCAAAAAAAGATACTCAAAAAGCTAAAGATGTTTTGAAATGGTTTGATGGGTTGGATGTTCTTGTTTGTCATCAACCACCTTATGGGGTTTTAGATAAAGTTGGGGGAATGGCTCCGAAACATTGGAGGGGGAAGGATGCGGGGAGCAAAGTAATTTTAAATTATATAAAATCAAAAAAACCAAAATATGTTTTTTGTGGACATATTCATGAGGGGGAGGGAATGAAGAAGGTAGGAAAAAGTGAAGTTTATAATTTGGGTGTTGCAGGATATAAATTTGTTGAACTATAATCTTAAAAACCCTAAATTATTGTAAATTTTATGAGTTATGTTTGGAGAAAGCTTTCAGAAGATGAGAAAGAGCAGATTCAAAAAGATGCTAAAAAATTAATTCTTGAGTTTGGGGAGCGGGTTGAGGGTTTGAAAGAGAGGGAAGAGGTTTTTGTAGAAAGAGGGGGAGAAGTGAGGGAGGAAACTGGGGGATGTGAAAAAGATTCTGAATTTAGGGAGTTGATTTTTGAGAATGCGCCGAAAAAAAATAAAGATTTTATTATTGATGAAAAAGGAGATTGGGTAGAATGATTGAAGGAGATTATGAAGAACATTTGAAAGAATTTTCTGCAGAAGTTAGAGATTATTTAAGAAAATATTTGAGAGATACTAAGTATTATGTTGGTAAGAATTGTGAGTGTAAATTTGAATTAAATTCTGGACTTCAAAAAGAATATAGGTTGCATAAAGAAGCTTTAAAATTTGTATTTGGGGGTGCAGAAGATTTTATGGAATTAGAAAATCCTATTTTGTATTTAGAAGCTGTTAGTTTTGTTAGAGAGACAATGGATTGTTTTG
>CAYXNX010000017.1:0-77 GCA_964467035.1 Candidatus Woesearchaeota archaeon
TGCTGTCCTATCTGAGGAGAGTTCGTAAAGAGAACCTTAGGTTCTTTTTACAATGGACCCACTGATTCGACCACGCT
>CAYXNX010000017.1:177-1874 GCA_964467035.1 Candidatus Woesearchaeota archaeon
TGGGCGAAGCAGCTAAAATTTTCCAAAAAAATTTTTGTCCGAAGGATGGACCCACTGATTCGACCACGCTTGGGCGAAGCAGCTAAAATTTTCCAAAAAAATTTTTGTCCGAAGGATGGACCCACCAAAGCACCATCTTGGTGCGTACAGGGAAAAGTTTATGAAATAAACTGGACCCACTGGGAATCGAACCCAGATCTCATCGTTGCAAACGACGTATTCTACCATTGGACTATGGGCCCTTGATATAATAAAACATGGAATTTTTAGTTTTAAACTTTTTCATAATCAAACTTATCCTTTTTATAATTTCTCTTTTCTTAAATTGTTTCCCAAATCTCTTAATCAAAATACTTAAAAATCCAGTTTCCAACCATTAATTTTATGAAAGATTTATTTAATAGAATTGCAGATGAAGCCCTGAATCAAAAACCCTTATCTGAAGAGCAAACTCTAGAATTGGTTCTTAAAGCTCAGGATGGGGATTCTCAGGCAACAAATCAACTTATAAAAAGCTACGAACATATCTATTTATCTCCTGCAAGATCTTTTGGTTCAAACATTGGGGATCCTCTTGATTATTTTCAAGTAGCATGTATTAAACTTGCAGAGGCTATTCAAAGATATAAGCCAACATCAAATTTTGAATCATTTGCATATATTGTGGGAGTTAATAGAATGAAAGACCATTACTTATACGAAAAAAGAAGACATCACTTACCAATTGACTTTAATTTACATTCTAATCACCCTTCAATTATGAAAAAACTTGAAAAACAGGACTTGGATAGTTTGATTCAATCTCTTTCATCAGATCTTTCTTCTAACCAAAAACAAGTAATTTTTCTTTCTTTACAAAATTATACTTTAGCAGATATTGCAAGAATAACAAATACCTCAAAGGGTTCTGTTAAAACCCAAGGCCATAGGGCAAGAAATAAAATGCGCAATTGTTTGAATTCAAACAATGTAAGAAAACAAGATTATTTTTTTTAACTATGTTTCTTGATTCAACTCTGCTTACTTTATAATCCTAAGAATTTTTCTTAAAAAGTTTTTTCAACATACTTATCAAAAACCCCAATTTGACTTTCCCTTTTCAATTCAAGGAGAATTAATTATTGAATTTTGTAGTTGTTTTGAAAATAATTAAATAACTAGCAAAAATTAAAGAAATCACAAAAAGAATAATAAAACTTGTAAATCTTTCTTCCTTACACACTAAATTAAACCTTGTTTTTGATAGACGCTTTTTATTTTAATTTTTAAAATCTTTTCATTTAATAAATCTCAAAACCTCTTCCACCTCTTCTAACTCCGGATTTTCAGATAAATATTTTTCATTGGATAAAGAAATTTTTTTTAAAATATTTGGTCCATTTGATAAACCGATAATTATTGTTTTATCTTTTCCTAAAAAATATTCATGCTTTATTCCATTCCCATTTCTATGTGAGCTTATAACATAAACAGTTTCTTTTCTTCTTTCCATTTTTCAAAAAAATAAATGATGTATGTAAACGTCAATATCAATAAACAAACTCTAATCTCACTCAATAAGACAAACAAATTTTGTTAATCTTTTAGAGATGTCATAAGTAAATTTTGACTATCTTAATCTTTTTAAAAAGATTATTAGGAGGTGATCCATCTGCAGGTTCCCCTACAGGTACCTTGTGACGACTTAACCTACCTTG
>CAYXNX010000018.1:0-1865 GCA_964467035.1 Candidatus Woesearchaeota archaeon
GTGTAAAGCATGTGACTTTAACTTTGTAAAGCATGTCCCTTAACGAACATATTTAAAAAGACCCAGAAACGACCATGAAAGCTGAATTTATAGGACACGGATTAAATAATAAATCTAAAACAGTTCATTATTATTTGAGAGAATCTTTCTTAGATGATAATTACGATTCTTTTATTGGTTTTTCTGCATATACAAAAAAGGGCGGACTTGATTTGATTTCTAAAGAATTATTTGAAGCAAAAGCTAGGTACAAAAGCCTCACTCTGTATCTTGGGATTGCATATAGAGGAACATCAAAAGAAGCCTTGGAATTTTTAATTGCTAATGACATTAAAACATTTTGTTATCGTTCTGACAGTAACTATATATTTCATCCGAAAATTTTCTTTTTTGAAGGTGAATTTGAAAAAAGAATGATAATTGGTTCTTCAAATCTTACAAAAGCAGGTTTGACAATAAATGGAAATATTGAAGCTTCTGTTCTTCTGGATTATTCTAAATCAGATAGTAGTGGTTTAAAATTGCAAAGACAATACTTTGAATATTTTGAAGAAATATTTAACAACCAAAATAATAATGTTGAATTATTAACTCCTGAATTGCTTAAAAGATTTTTAGAAGAAGGAATCGTTGTTGAAGAGTTTTTAACTTTTGAAAATGAAAACTCGAAAAACAAAGGAACTGAGAAGAAAGGACGCACTAAGCAAGAGATTGAGGAACTGAAAGAAAAAATTAAGCAACAAAATAAAGGCAAAAAAGGAGTAGATTCTAAAATTAACATAACATCAAAATATCTTGACACTTGGGATGAAAATTTTGAATTATTTAAGGATTTTAAGAATAAGAATAATGGGAATGTTACAATACCTAGAGATTATCCAATCAAGTCATTATATAGATGGTATCAGCTACAAAAGATATTTTTTCATGACGACTCAATTGATGCCGAATATGAATTAAAGTATGAGCATATTGGAAAATTATTGGATGAAGATTTTTATTTTGATGATGCACATGAGTTATTGCAGCAGAATATTGAAGAAGAATGGTTAAGTATTCTTTCAGACGCATTAAATGACGAGAAAGAAAAAGATAAAATTAGAGTTGACCATAGATACAAATTCAATGGTTATCGTTTAGGAACATGGCTTGTTGGAGTAAGTCAGGCTACAAAAGGTGAAATACCTAAGAAACGAAAAATTGAGCTTAGAAAAAGAATTGAGGAAATGGGGTTTGACTTCACAAAAACCAGCAGAAAACCAGAGCATACTGTTGAAAGATTTTTAGAACAATTACTAAATGATAAAAATCCTATAAAAGTTGAATATCAAAAGACATTCAACCGACAAATGTTGAAGAGAAAAGCAAAAATTTCTGATGAATTAAGAGAAGAAATTAATGCAGCATGGGAACTTCAATTCAACGAAAAAAGAAGTTGGGAAAATATTCCAAGAGCAAAAGACCGTACTGAAGAATGGAAAGATTTTAGATATAATAAATCTATAAATCCTGAAGGTAAATGGATTACTGGCGAATCAACAATGGGAAAACTTTATAATTGGGTTTACCATAAACGAAACGATAAAAGGAAAATGGATTTAGTTATTGACAAATTCACCAAAGAGGAATTAGATGAATTAAGGACAGAAGGATTTCCAGTATGAAAGAAATACGAAGCACAACATCGTGTATAAAACATTTGGCAGTCAGTGGTTTATCAAGCGTTTCAGCTCGTATCAAAAGTAGTTGTAACTTGACAGGGAATCGCTTCGAAATGCCAAACGTTTCATACACGCAACCGTTGTGCAACATAAGGTACGATCAAGGGACATAGTTTACACTTTTAAAGGGACATAGTTTACACT
>CAYXNX010000019.1:0-1853 GCA_964467035.1 Candidatus Woesearchaeota archaeon
TAAAGTTGAATATATTGGAGAAGCAAAGAAAGGAAGTAAAAAAGGAGTTGTTTGTGCATCATTCAATGCAGGATAAAAAATGAATAAAAACAAGAGTCCACAACCAAGTAAAAATGGGGAGAAAAGTCACGGTTTATGTGATAGTTTAAGCCCAGCTTTCTCTGTGGACACTTATTATAAAAAAATATTGAAAATGTATAAAGAAATTGAAAAAATCGGAACTAAGAAAAAAGGTTATGCTTGTGGAGAAGATTTTGAATATTATGAATTCCCAAGTGAAAATCAAAAATTACATTTTGAAAGATGTCAAGCAAAAAAAGAAGCCTGTGAGGAAATGATGAAAGAATTTGAGCAAATGCTAATGGGAAAGAATACAACAATGTTAAATTCAATGATTAATAGAAGAGTAAATCAATCTCTTAAAGAAAGAGATAAAGAAGAATTAGAATTTTTGAAAAATAAAGCCTCTCACTTTTTTGTTAGAGATTTCTTTACTAATAAAATTGATGAAGATTGGAAAGAAGATAATAAAGCTTTAGTAAATAATATTTTGGAAAGAATTAAACAAATTGAAGAGGATTTGAAATGAAACATCAAAATATTATAAAAGTTAAAGAACATGAAATTTGGGACTTAGTATTAAAGGAAATTTGCTTAAACCTGGAATGTTCAAAATTTGAGTTTGTTTTAGATAAAAAGAGATATAATGGATTATCAAGAAGAATTGAATATTTTTTAAAAAAAAGGAGAGAGATTTAAATGGAGGAAATTAAAACGCTAAAGGATTTGGAACATTTTGAGTTAAGTATTCCAAATAGGGAATGGTTAAAAGAAAAAATATTTTTATCTGAAAAAGAACTAAAAGCGGAAGCTATAGAGTTAATTGAAGACGAAGTATATTATTATAGGTGTTGTCATAAATGTGGTAGGGTGTGGCAGAGCCTACATTGTCCTCATGATGGTGTTCAGGGAACTTGTCCCGATTGTAATACTAGAGCATTATCTTTTCCAGAAAAAGAATGTAATTGTGAGTTTTTGATGGAAGTTCCAAAAGTTCAGAAATTCTTTGACCTAAAGAGAGGGCTTGAAATGAAAGAGATTATAGAACTAGAAAAATATATGACAGAAGCTTTGGAACTTGATAAAATAGAAGGATTAGGAAAAAATCTAAAAGGAAAAAAGAAATCTAAAGAACATATTAAAAATTGGAGGAAATCAAGATGGGGAAAGTAATTTTAAAATTGTTATTCAATTTAACAGAAGAGGATTTAAAATGAACACAGTTGAACTCTTTAGCGGAACACAATCATTTAGTAAGGTTGCAAGACCTCCAAAATTATTTTACGAATTATTTGAGGTGATAAATGAAAGCAAATAACGGATCAGGAAATAGGATTGAAAGAGATGAATGGGAAACTCCTCAATGGCTATTTGATATACTTCATAAGCAATATGAATTTAATTTTGATTGTTGTGCATCATCAAATAACTCAAAATGTGACAATTGGTCAGAACAAGATTTTTTAGATTATGATGATGCCTTTATTGATGAAGTCCATTGGATGAACCCTCCTTTTAGTAAAGCATTAGAAATGTTTAGGCACTTTTTCAAAGTAGTTAATAAGGGTGTTGCAATCTACCGATGTGATAATATGGAAACTAAGATTTGGCAAGAAATTATACTTCCTAATTCAGAGTGGGTTTTTATTCCAAGAGGGAGAATTTCTTATGAAGGAATGGATGGTCCAGGAAGTAGGTTTCCAAGTGCATTAGTGGGAGTAGGTGTTGAACCCCCAAAGGAATTAAAGGGATTTTCTCTTAGAATTACTAAAAAGACCTAGATTAAAATTATT